>JANOWJ010000001.1:0-7482 GCA_031417835.1 Saprospiraceae bacterium
TGAGCAGATCTTGTGTGCGTTGTAATGCATTGTTAGCATACTGTGATAAAGTTTTTTTTCCATGATTTTATTGTTTTAGTCATGGAAGATAGTGGATAAATCGGAGAGGAAAACCCGTTGCGAAGCAATGTTGGTTCAACATCTTTTTTACGCAATATTGCGTTAAATATCAAATATCAGCATTAAATACGAATATCCATATTATCTATCGGACCACAAAATCGAAATTTATTGGTGTTCGTAGGTGAGCCTGCCTACCGATGGTAGGTATAAATTTTAGTTGTCTTCAATGAATTGTGACCATAGGGAATCTGGATTTGCCAGGGAGCGTAGGAATGCCGGAGAGTATGCACTATAGCATCATACGCTACGGCCTTGACTCAGGCGGCGCTGAATTCTAAAGTACGATAGGCAAAGGCTAAAAAGCGTTTATTACTTAGTCGCTGAGGTTGAGTAAAGACTTCTTTTGGTGGCTCACATCAATAAATAATATGGCCACCTTTCATAGACATTAAAAAAGCCTAATTCTGGCTTCTGATACACCTAGCCTGTCCCGTCCGAAGCGACGGGGCTTGTCGCTGAACACCGTATAGCAAAAAGCCCCATCAGCTCGGCTGTGGGGCTTTTAAGTTAATGTTTTAAGTTCCGGATTTGGGGAGAGATTTTTTCTATACGGCTAAATGTTGGCGGTTCATTTTTTAAGAAGATATTGGATTTATTCTTATTTGTCCGCCAACTGCCTTTAAAACTTTCATAATGGTTGAAAACTGCGGTTTAGCTCCGTCAGATAATGCTTTGTATAAACTTGGTCTGCTCATTCCGGTCTCTTCCGCTATTTTGGTCATTCCTATCGCTTTAGCAATATGTCCAATTGCAGTCACAATTTCAGTGTCGTTTCCTTCTTCTAAAACCGCATTTAGATATTCAGCAATCATTTCATTGCTGTCCAAATAATCAGCTATGTCAAATTTTGATGTTTCCATTTTTTACTTTTTTAGTTTGTCCCAGATTTCCTTTGCCTTTTCGATGTCTTCTTGTTGTCTCGATTTATCTCCTCCAATAAGCAGGATAATAATTTTGCCATTTGTTTCTTTGAAATAAACTCTGTAACCTTTTGCATAGTTAATTTTTCAATTCGCATATTCCATTTCCAACAAGTTTGTACTCTCCAAAGTGTTCCTCGTTTTCTAATTTCTGAAGCCTGACCAATATTTTAGCTTTTGCTCTTAAGTCTTTCAGTTTCCTATACCACTTATCAAATTCTGTCGACTTTTCAATAAAGTACATTTGTCAGATTGTATTCATTCGGATACAAAATTACATAAAACATTTGGATGATGCAAATTCGGTTTTGAGCGTTTAGTTTAGGAAAAATGAGCACAACTAACATAGCTTTGTGCAGGTTGGAAAATAGAATTCCGTCTGCCCGGAACCGCTGAGGTTGAGTAAAGACTTCTATTGTTGGCTCACATCAGTAAAAAGTATTGACACCTTTCATTGAGATTAAAAAACCTGCTTCTGGCCACTGGTGCACCTAGCCTGTCCCGTCCGAAGCGACGGGGCTTGTCGCTGAACACCGTATAGCAAAAAGCCCCATCTGCTCGGCAGTGGGGCTTTTAAGTTAAATGTTTTAAGTTCCGGTTTTGGGGCTAGCTTTTTTCTATACGGCTAAATGTTGTAAGCAGGCTTATTGATAGCTACTTCCATAAAAATTGGAATACTTCTGAAAGCTAGAAAGTACTCTGCTAACTTTTGACATACGTGCTTCCAGGCTTCCCTGTAAAACTATGAAAGGGATTTTTCGTTTATTTAAGTCGGCTATAATTTGTTTATGAAATATATTCCTTTTTTGTGCTCCGCTTCTGTCCCAGGTGTCATCATACGGAATATCGTCATCGTATAGAAAAAAAAAGTCGTACCTGCCTCCATTTTCTAGCGCTCTTTCCGTAAGTAGTATAGAAGCTTTCCCATGATACTCCAATGCATACATATACGTTGTTATCGCATTAGTATCAACAAAGAGATACTTATTAGCGTTCAATATGATGGCTTCCTCGCTTTCGATATGTCCGGTAGTAATTTCATCAAAGGCTTCAAAAGAGATACGCCTGTCTACCTGATTCTTTTCCCAATATTCACGGCCATATTCAGGAACAAAAGAAGTATTGAATCTTTTTGCAAGAGCTTGAGCGATAGTTGACTTTCCTGTAGACATGGCACCAACAAAAACAATTTTTGTGATTAGGTCTTTATAAACAACATCAGAGATAAATTCTCTGTATTGATATGGATTTTTCCGAATTTTTGTTCCAGATATTGCCACTTGCACTCTTTTCTCATCTACTCTGCGGTCTATTGCTCCCAGCGACAGACTCATATGTGCACCGTAAGATTCGCTTGAATAGAAATGAGTAATCTTTTCCCCTTTCAAAAGGGTTTGGACATACACTTCTTCCTTGATTTCATGTGCCCGTTCATTCGAATAACCATCTGGCCCATCCCACGCTTCAATAACTGTAACATTAGGATACAAACTACGAATCCAATTTGCTCGTATAGGAAGGGGGATTGTTGTAGCCGATGTATTATATATAATAACAATCAGTTCATCAACTTCCTTTAGCGCTGTTTCAATGAGATATTGATGTCCTTTATGGAGTGGAGCAAATTTCCCTAATGTCAACCCTGTTTTTTTCATGCCGTAGCAGGCGTTTGTTGGTTTGTCCGTTTTGACCATAGATAATATCCATATACCGAATTTGTAAGGAAAGCAATCCACATAACTATCATCATTATTCCGTCGGAACTTCCTTGCATGGTTCGGATTATCCACATAATAATTGTAAATACATTCAATATGATGTAAAGCATCCATTGTTCTCGATATCTCCAAATCATCAGTAATGTTGCGGCAATAGATAATATGTTTGTTGTTGCGTCAATGTATGGCGTATTTTGATTTTTAATTAGAGCTAACATCCAACCCAAAACCGCTATAGATAAAATACAAATCAACACCAAATAGCCAATCTCTTTTATTTTTAAGCGTCTCATTTCGACAATGTTATTCTGAAGTCGCCTTTTCCAAAATATAAATCCGACGACATTCATTGGAATAAAGAATAAAAGGTTTAATCCCATTTCTCCAAACAATCCGTTGGTGTATGATATATAAGCATAGGCAAAAGTGTTGTACATTCCAAACGCATATGTCATAATGTTTCCTTTTGCGGCTAGTAAAACACAAAATATTCCAGTGATAAAAGTTGACAATCCAAGTAAAGTGTCTTTTTGTATCAAAGCCAAGATAAAAGCCGCTATACTAAAAACAGATAGCCATATTATTTCATATAAATTCCAATTCTTCATAATGTGTCAAAGTGAACTATTTCCAGCTTGCCTACAACGTTTTGCAGCTACAAGAAGTTGGCGATTTCGAGGCACTAAACTGCCTGCCCGTCCGTAGTGCAGCGAAGGCGGGTGTGCCAGCACTAAACTTGATACGAAGCACAAAGCTTCATTTAAGCACTGAACCGCCAATTTCTTAAACCCGCTGTTATAGCTAGTGGTTCTTTTCCACCGTCCTTGTAATCCATTGTCAGTATTGAGTATCTGTGTCATTGAGTGTCAGTTTTGCTTTACGTTTTTAGTGTATTTTGTTTTTGCAAACTCCACCAACTTTCAAGTTCAGTGTAAATTTTCTTTTGCCATTGTTTAATTTTCGGTTCAACTTTAAAAGAAATAACACTGCATTCTTTCTCTGTTTCTTGTCTTGTCATTGGGTCTAAATAGTTTCCATTTGAGTTGGAAGTTTCTTTCCCGGGATATATCAACGCAACTTTATTTGCTCCGTAATATTCGTGATATACATACATCTGTCGCAAGTCGTCAGGCGATGGATTGTAACCATTTAAGTTTTTCCATTTTGTGTCCAACACAACGCAATCATTTCTGTCTTTGTTTACCACAATGTCAGGACGCATTTTTACTCGGTAGCCGCTTTGCGGCATCCAAAAGAATTTAGATGTCTGTCCTGTTATTGTTATGTTTTCTTTTTTGTGCTGTCTTAAACTCACATAAACAAACTGCTCCCAAAGTTTATTCATATCAAACATTAAAGCCAAAACGTTATTTCTTCCTCTGCTTACATCGGGATGATATTGCAACAGCAAAAGTTTAGAAATTTCAATTGCCTTTTTATATGATTCGGTTTTTCGTGAGAAAACAATTTTTTCAAATGTTGCTTCCGTAACTTTTATGTCAGGCATTTCTGGAAAGTGAAGCATCAATGCACCAATACGACTGTGCAAATTCACATTCGTGTTTATCTGTCTTAGCAAGTAAATAGTTTTGTAAAAAATAAAATGCAGTTGATGTTCTACATCATAAGTCGTATGCCTCACATAAAACCTTTCTTGATGCGTTAGGTTTTGCTGAATGTGTTTAGCAAAATGTAAACTGCCTTTTAAGGAGGTTACATTTCCTTCCTTTTTTCTGTATTGTTTTATCAAACCTCTGTGAAGAAGTGATTCAAGTTCATTGATGAAAATTGCAAAATATAAATCAAGAATTGAGTTTGATTTTAGTTTTAATGAACTGCTACTTGGTGCATGAATGTCAAAAACTCCAACAGCAAAAAGCATATCAATTAAAATATCGCGCCATTGCTTTTTCTCATTATCTCCAGCAAATGCAGCATCTGCTTTTGGTAAAACTTCAATTACTAATTCACCGACCTGAATCACTCCAACAAATTCGTTGAAGCGAACACCTTTATGGATTAGAGAAAAGTAAGGAACACCGTTTTCACCAAAATATGTTTGAAGTGATTTCAATTGAATGTCAGATAGTCTCTGCCCACCTCTGTCAGTCCTAATGGATTCGTGTTCAAAAACTGTGATATATTTTCTGTGCTGCTTCAATTTATTTTTTCAGTAAATCATTAAGGGCTATTTTGAAATCATACTCAGTCATTTTAGCGATGTCTCTGATTTTATAAATTGTTCTCTCTGCAAATTCTGATGAATCATAATCGTTAAATTCTGCAAAGAAATTTTCTTGAACGGTTTCTGCCGTTTCAAAAAATCTTTTACCAACTACTAAACCAATTTTGCCGAAATCACCGAAAAAATATTCTTGCAGTAGTGGAATGATTTTATTTTGAAATGCTTCTTTTAGTTCACTCACCTTGGCAACCGACATAAAATAACTGTGTCCGATTTGATGGTCTTTATCAAGGAGTTTTTCAATTCTTTTGTTAATCGTGTTGAGTAAAAGCGGTAAATCAACTGTGTCCAAAATTCCCTTTTGTTCTTTCAGTTTTCCTTCTGTTGCAATCAACAAAGGTCTTGGTGGCATTTCTTCAAAATTAAATCGTCTGCGTAATGCAGCATCCAAAGCTTCAACGCTTCTATCTGCGGTATTCATAGTGCCGATGATGTGAAGGTTTGGCGGAACGCCAAACTTTTCTTTGCTATATGGAAGTGTAACTTCCAATGCTTCAACTTTTCCCAAGCGTTTATCTTCTTCAATTAAGGTTATCAGTTCACCAAATATTTGAGAAACATTTCCACGATTTATTTCATCAATGATTAGCACATAATTTTTTTCTTCCTTTTCAACAATCAATGAAGGTTGATAAGATTTAAGTTTATACAAAATTGCAGGGTAATAAATCCCAACTCCTGTTTGTCTTACTTCTCTTCTTTTGTAAAAATAATCTCGTAATGTTGAAATGCTTAGTGTGTGTCCTGTGCCTCCGCTTGCTTTTTTAAATTTGATGGATGATTTGGTGAACCCAAGAATGGTGTATTCACTTCCTTCCCGTTTCAAAGGGAATTTCATTTCCTGATGTTCTTGCCATTCCTCTTTGAACTTAGTGAATGCTTCTTCAAATGATAGCTGCTCCTTTGTTCCTTTATTCGCATCAAGCCAGTTATCCCTTGCAATGGATGTCATCATTTTGAAAACACCCGGCTCAATGTCATAAATAACATTTTGTTCGTCATTAAGTCCAGGTTTTATTCCTTCAATAAAATCTTCGTAGCTCATGCTTTGATGAAATGTTACAAATCCAATTTGTCCGTTTGGGTTTTCCCAATCGTCAATTAGTAATTCATCAAATCTTTCTTTCAAATCGCTGCGTTCTTCATAGTAAACTTTCAAAGCAGATTCTTTCAAGTTATCAACAATGGCTACAGCTTTATTGATTGTATTATATGTTTTTCCTGTTCCTGGTGGGCCAAACAAAATTTGATTCAAGGCAAATTCTGACTGTATATCCTTTTCATCAAAAGCAAGTGCATCATTTTCGTTTTTTTTCTTATTTCCAAAAATTAAATCAATATTTTCAGGATAGTTTACTTTACTTATTGTTGACCTGTAAGCTCCACGACCATCAATCGTAAACTGTTTGAAATCTTTCTTCCATTCCACTTTCAATATTTTGCCGTCACCTTGATTTGCTGTTACAGTTCCAATACCATGCACTTCAAGCACCGAAATAGTTTTGCCGTCTTTCTTTCTTGTGTAACTTGTCTTAGCTGCTATTTGGCTGCCTATTTGAACGCTCTTTACTTTGTCAAGATATTTATCGTCAAAACCGTTTTCCCAAATTCCGTCTTTTTGAAATCGTGGTAATTGATTTTCAGGTTCACTACCATACCAGAAAAACCCTACACAGTAATATTGAATTTCTTTTGCCATAATTATTTTTTTTCCATTGTCTGTATGTCTTTTGTCAACTGTCTAAGTGATTTGTCTTTGTTTAAAGGTTTAAATTATGGTCGGTCAGTTGTCTTTGGAACGGTCGTACTACCAATGGCTATAACTCGTGAATATGTGAAAGTTTTGTTGTAAACATTGTATTGTTGGTTAAAAAACTCCTAAACAATACAAAAAGCAAGACAAAACTACTATTCTTTTTTTAGATACAGATTGTCAAATAGGCTATTTTTTCAAGTGTCCAGTTACTCACTTGGGGGTATCAAAAAGTTTTTTTCACATCAATATGCCACAATGGCGATGTACGATCGGCACAGGCTAAAAAGCTGCTTTTCGCCTACTTTTCTTAATGTTTGGCTGTCACCTTTCTTGTCATTTGTAATAATAATACCAATTGCTTTGATAATTGTTGTCAAAATTCTCTTTGCTGTCAAGGTAGATATTGAATTTTTCTCGTTTGAAATAGCCGAACTCATTATAAGGTTCTAGGAGGTCAAAATATTTGTCAGCCCATATTTTTCTCATTTCGCTATTTTCGTATTGTTTAACCTGGTCGTCAGTATGTAAAAAGAAAGTTGTGGCTGAAAAGCTTCTTGAAATTTTCCATAATTCCGTGCAATTTAACCCGGAAAGTTCATTAGAACACATAGATGCTAAGGAGATATTGTAATGAAAGGCGAATTCATGGTATCGATACTGTCCCAAAGTTTGGTTATCCAGCTCCTGCGTTTCATGTGGACGCTCATTTTCAAAACATGA
>JANOWJ010000002.1:0-3669 GCA_031417835.1 Saprospiraceae bacterium
CGCTGTATGAAGAAGAGACTACGATCAATCTATTGCGGGATGTGCAAGCCAAACTGAAAGACATCCCTTGTAAAAAATTGTTTTTTATTGATGCTTGTCACAGCGGTGCTGCCGGCTTGAATAAATCAGCCAACCAAGGTACCAACGGAGAATCCCCAGCATTCGACCGCGACCTGGCCGATGCACTGATCAAACTCAGTGAAGCCTCCAATGATTTTTATTATCTACTTTCATCCAGTGCCGGAGAGGTATCGTACACCGATGCTGCCTGGGGCAATAGTGCATTTACAAAAGGTATCCTAGAGGCATTAGCTGACCGGTCTGAGGCTACGCTTGATGGTATCAGACATGCAGATACCGATGGTAACAAAATCATCGACCTCAAAGAACTCTATGACTACATCAAAGAGCGCGTCCCTGTCATTATCCAGTCCAAAAAGGATTTGAAGTCCTCACAGACGCCTTACACACCTGATGTCAAAGCGCTTAAAAATATTTCGATATATGTGGTTAATCAATGACACGGATTGAAAAAAACCTTATTTTTGGATATTATTGACCAATGTAATGGAAATACCAGATAGAATCACATTCAATCCTGAAATATATAATGGAAGGCCTATCATTAGGGGTATGCGTATCCGGGTACAAGATGTTCTGGATATGTTAGCAAATGGGGATACGGAACAAGTTATCCTTGCAGAATATCCATATTTAGACAAAGAGGATATCAAGGCTTGTCTAAAATATGCAGCCATCAAGATAAGCCATCCTGTTGTGCATGCAGCCTGAGATTTGGATAGACGCGAACCTACCTCCGAGTCTCGCAAAATGGATCACCCAATCTTTAGGTCATCGCGCATTTTCTGTTTTTTATCTTGAAGCACTTACTTCAACTGACCTCACATTATTTAATGCTGCACTCGCCAGAAAAGATGTAATCATTTTGACAAAGGATCAGGATTTTGCTTCATTAGTTGATAAATTTGGGCCACCCCCTAGAATTATTTGGGTTACGATTGGCAATTGCTCTAATGAAAAACTAAAACATTTGATTGTGTCAAAGTTGCAGGATGCAATAAATTTATTGAGTGAATCCTCCTTGGTGGAATTAACGAATTAATGACAGTTCGGTACAACTTTGTTTTGTTTTTTTTAAACACATCAAAAGCACGGAAAATTATATTGCTTACATAAGGCCCTATGATTAAGCAATATCTAAAAGAATTGGTAGCTCTCTAGATAAATGTGGTTCAGAGTAAACTTCGGCTTATTCCAAAAACTCTGAGTTTGCATTTATTTTGTGTCATCCGGCACAATGGCCCATAACCTTTTTGGTCATTTCCGACATCAAAATCCTAACAGATTTAACAAAGCGTTTCGTTTTCACCAAAGCTCTGAGGTGTTATCGTTCTTCATATGCCGCTAGGCATTTCATCTTGGTAAACACTCTTTTGGAGTGTTTACTTGTGTCGTAGGCACAAAACCGCACCGGGTTCTAAGTTGTAAACAAATTGTTTTTTCATGATTGCATTATTAACTAGTTTTCTTGTTAACAATCTTGATTTTCTGCAATCTACCTTCAAACAAACCTCTATGAAATCATTTATTATTTGCTCCACCGTGTTGATCCTTACATTGTTCGGACCAGCCGCTTTTAGCCAATCTCATCAAGTCGTATTAGATACCATATCCAAGAAAGGTAGAGTGATTTCTTTTCGCACTGACCTCCCGTCCAAAACAATCGATTTGGCTCCAGCCAGGGCACTTGAATCCATACGCTATTACGAAAACACATACGGTCAAACGGTTCAAGCTCCTACTAAATACAATAAAGCTCCCGAAGGAGCGACGGCACTTTGCAGAGATGGCACGTACAGTTTTTCACAAAACAGAAGAGGGACATGCTCACATCATGGTGGGGTGTCGAAGTGGCTTTAGCGGGACGCTCTGTAAATGATCATATCGCTTTCAAATCAAATGCATATTCCTGATAATTAATCAAGGATTTTTTTCATTGTTTTCCAACCAGCCAGATTCTGAGTGGCTGAGGTCTACAATGTCTTTGGAATTTAAGGTATAAAATCTGCCTACTACTAGATCCCGCTAAAAAAATCCATATATCTCTGTTAACATCGCTCCAAACCTGCAATATATCTGTATACAAACCAAAAATAAACATGAAAACTTTACGATTTTTAGCGGCACTTTATATGATCACATTGACCGGTTCTTTACTGAGTGCACAAGGCGAACTATCCATCCTTATGGGTATACATCCCCCTTCTCGAATTGCAAATAATGTGTCTGGCAAACATACAGCATTACAGTACAATATGGTCACTATGCACGACATGAGCTATGGAGTGGCGATGCAATATTCCCGCTTTGGCGAGAAACACTCCTCTTTTGCGGCGGCACAGATTACTTCATTAAATGGCTTTGCTTCCTATCCATTATTAAAAACTCCAAGAGTAAAACCCTATCTAAAAATAGAATTGGGTGCTGCGTATGCCAATACGGCCCCTGGGCTGGAGGCTCGATACTCTACAGGCAAACAGTCTGCCGCAAATTTTATAAGTGCTCAAATCGCTCCGGCTATTGGATCTCAGATCGCCCTATCAGGAGCCTTTACATTACAAATAGAGTATAAAAAGACCATCCACTATGGCCATGCCAACGTGGCCGAAGGTGCATATAATTATGGCGCAGTAGATCTGGGTGTCACCTATAAGTTTACTTCCGATCATAAAAGAAAACGCACCTCTCGATCTTCCATCGTGCGATGTACCACCAATAAGAAAAGTGGAGCTACAAGTTGCTTTAGATTTAGATAAAAAGAATTGTCCTAAGACAGGGGGTGTTTTCTAAGACACCCCCTGTCTATTCGATTACTAGTAAATATTTGGGGTGAATATTGGTTTGTTCTCGTAGTGGTGCCGCGATTATTCTAAAACTGATCTAGGTGCCACTACGAAACCCCAAATTTAAGTCCCATTTCCCTGTTAACATCTCACCATTCCTGCAATATATCTTCAAATCAAACAAACATGAAACAATTTTTACTCCTAAGTCTCACCCTCATCACTTGTATCTCTTGCCAAAAGGAACCAAACACCTGCTCTATCTCAGGTATATACCGCTGGTCAGAAAAAGAAGCTGGCAAAGCCGAAATCCTGGGCTCAGAATTTCGATTTTATGACAATGGCCAGATGAGCTTTGGCGGAAATGATGGCTATGCTTACGAACTGACTGATGACTGCCGGACCCTTACGTACTGGGCTCAAAAAAATGTCGCACATAAACATCGTGTACCTATAATAGGAAATGATGGCAAGTATCTGACGCTTGATATGGACAGCATGGATGGCGGGATGGGCCTGGGTATCTGGGGATTGATAAAATTGAAGAGAATGTAACGCTATCCTGTAGCGGCGACTTCAGTCGCTGGTTCGATATCATCGAACATCCCGCTCGAAATAAACAGCGACTGAAGTCGCCGCTACAAAAAAGCACTCGCAAAAATGAAAGAAATCAATAACGCTAATCCTGTAGCGGGGGCGGCAGGCGCGGGGGTGGGTAAAAAAGAAAAAACACGCAGAAAAAAAAAAAGACAAAAAAAGCCGCGACAAAAAAAAAAAAAAAAAAAAAAAAAAAAAAAAAAAAAAA
>JANOWJ010000003.1:0-50003 GCA_031417835.1 Saprospiraceae bacterium
TCCCAACTTTCTGCTTCGGGTGCCACCGGATATTTTGTAGAATTTGCCGGCGAAGTATTTGAAAACATGAGCATGGAAGGTCGCATGACCGTCTGCAATATGAGCATAGAGATGGGCGCCCGAGGAGGTATGATCGCGCCGGATGATACCACATTTGACTATCTCAATGGTCGCGAGATGTCACCAAAAGGTGCTGACTGGGATAAAGCTATAGCTAAATGGCGAACCTTAAAAACTGATCCAGGATCAGTTTTTGATAAAGAATTTCATTTTGAAGGCTCGGATATAGAACCTATGATCACCTACGGTACCAATCCAGGTATGGGAGTAGGGATCTCTGCATCTGTCCCTCTTGCAGCCTCAGTCGATGGGGCCAAAGCCTCTTATGATAAATCGTTGGCCTATATGGGTTTTGAAGAAGGTCAAAATATGATCGGAAAGACCGTAGATTATGTATTTATAGGCAGTTGTACAAATGGTCGCATCGAAGACTTTAGAGCTTTTGCCTCTATCGTCAAAGGGCGTAAAAAAGCCCCCCATGTGACCGCATGGGTAGTACCGGGATCCCATGTAGTAGAGCAACAAATACGCGATGAAGGCATTTTGGATATCCTCACTGAAGCTGGATTTAGCCTACGCCAGCCCGGATGTTCAGCCTGTCTGGCGATGAATGACGACAAAATCCCTACTGGCAAATATGCTGTAAGTACGAGCAACCGAAATTTTGAAGGTCGTCAAGGACCTGGAGCCCGTACCATGTTAGCGAGCCCACTTGTCGCCGCAGCCGCAGCCGTCATGGGTGTAGTGACAGACCCACGCACATTGATGAATTAAATTGAACCTACGAGTTGTTGACTCATTTGAATTAATTATATCATGATACAAATGCCTACAAATCATATCTTTTTTGACTAATTAAATCCAGCCTTTTCCAGATCCAATTAAACTCATAATTTCTACTCCATGGCTTACGATAAATTTACAGTGATCCGCAGTTCAGCAGTGCCTATGCCGATTGAAAATGTCGATACCGATCAGATCATTCCCGCACGTTTTTTAAAAGCTACAGAGCGTAAAGGATTTGGAGATAATCTTTTTAGGGATTGGCGATATCATCCTGACCAGAGTCCCAAATCAGATTTTATTTTAAATAACCCTATGTATTCCGGTAAGATTCTGATCGGGGGAAAAAACTTTGGCAGTGGAAGTAGCCGCGAACATGCCGCTTGGGCTATCTATGACTTTGGGTTTAGAGCAGTGATTTCAAGTTTTTTTGCTGATATTTTTAAAAGCAATTCTATGAATATTGGTTTGTTGCCTGTGACCGTAAGTGATTCTTTTTTAGATAAAATATTTAAAAGTATCGAGGAAAATCCCAGACATGAGATCGAAGTAGATCTACCAGCCCAGACGGTGACAATTTGCTCCACGGGAGAGCAAGAATTTTTTGATATCAATAGTTATAAAAAGCACAATATGATCCATGGCTACGACGATATCGACTACCTACAGGCTATGAAGGAAGATATCGTGTCATTTGCTCAAAGCCAGTCGGCTTAAGATTATGACAGTGATACAGCGACACATCGAGATCATGGACACCACGCTGCGGGATGGTGAGCAGACCAGTGGGGTTTCTTTTTCCGCTTCTGAGAAGCTTACGATAGCACAAATCTTGCTCACAGAAGTCTGCGTAGATCGTATCGAAATAGCCTCCGCCAGAGTTTCGGAAGGTGAGCTGGAAGCAGTAAAAAAAATTACGCATTGGGCAAAAGAAAATGACTACTTAGATCGCATTGAAGTATTGACTTTTGTAGATGGTACAGCCTCTATAGATTGGATGAAAAAAGCTGGTGCGAAAGTCATGAATCTCCTGACAAAAGGGTCCTTGAACCATCTCACTCACCAACTCAAGAAAACCCCGACGCAACATTTCGAAGATATCGCTACATTACTCATCGCTGCTGAGGCGGCCGACCTCCAATGCAATATATATCTTGAAGACTGGAGCAACGGGATGAAACACTCCAGGGACTATGTGATCCAATATTTAGATTTTCTCAAAGATTTGCCGATAAAGCGCATCCTTCTGCCAGATACTTTGGGGGTATTGATCCCTTCTGAAACCTATGAATTTGTATCAGCCCTTATCAGTAGATATCCAGGCATTCATTTTGATTTTCATGGGCATAATGATTATGACTTAGGCACTGCAAATGCATTGGCAGCAGTCAATGCGGGTGTGCAGGGCCTTCATCTCACAGTCAATGGTATGGGGGAGCGGGCGGGCAATGCTTCGTTGGCTAGTGTGATAGCCGTATTGAATGATTATGTGCCCGAGGTCTTGACCTCGGTAGATGAAATGTCGTTGTATACTGTAAGCAAAATGGTAGAGACTTTTTCCGGATTCAGAGTGCCTGCTAATAAACCGATCGTCGGTGACAATGTCTTTACTCAGACCGCAGGTATTCACGCAGATGGCGATAAAAAAAATAGCTTATATTTTAATGCCCTTCTTCCTGAAAGATTCGGTCGTCAACGCATGTACGCGCTGGGTAAAATGAGCGGCAAAGCGAATATCGAAAACAATCTCAAAGAGCTCGGCATATTCTTGCCAGACGAAGATCTGAAAAAAGTAACTCAACGAATAATTGAATTAGGAGATCGAAAAGAAACAGTCACTCAAGCCGATCTGCCTTATATCATCTCCGATGTACTCGATAGTATAGACATCGAAGAGAAAGTGTGTATCAATAATTATGTACTCACACACGCCAAAGATCTTAAACCGTCCGTATCCCTCAAGATCACTATAGACGGGCAAGAATTTGAGGAGCAATCCTTTGGAGATGGCCAATACGATGCCTTTATGAACGCATTAAAAAAAATCTATGCGATCTTAAATAAGGAGCTCCCGACCTTGGCAGATTACAATGTACACATACCTCCTGGTGGCAAGTCTGATGCCTTGTGTGAAACGATCATCACGTGGAAGAATAATGGTCGCCAATTTAAAACGCATGGACTAGACAGCGATCAGACCGTGTCAGCTATCAAAGCGACGCAGAAAATGTTGAATATGATCTGATGGCACCCATGATCCTTATCGCATGAGCGTAATTATAAATTATCGGCATTGAACCTCACCACACATCGTGTAGCGGTGGCTACTTATTTTTTTGTAAGTGGTTTTCTACATTCCAATTTATTGGCCCGTTTGCCAGCTTATCAATCCGATCTGGGAATAAATAATAGTGTATTAGGATCTTTACTTTTTTCGACTGCGCTTGGAGCTTTGATTGGTATGCCTATCGCCGGTTTATTGACAGATCGGTACGGTACAGATAAAATGACGATCTGCACAGGTATATTGTTTTGTCTTTTCTTGCCACTGATCCCGTTGGTCAGTTCCGTCTATTTTGCCGCTGTTCTTTTTTTTGTGATGGGATCAAGTTTGGGTTCATTGGATGTCTGTATGAATGGGCAGGCAGTCTATATCGAGCGATCCTACCTTCGGCCGATCATGTCTTCCTTTCATGCCGTCTTCAGCATCGGCATGGCCTGTGGGGCTGGATGTGGAGCCTTGTTTTCAAAGTTTGACATTTCATTGACCGTGCATCTTTGGAGTATGGCTATGGTTTCTCTGGGCTTGGTTTTATGTGCTTCATTTGGCCTATATAAGGATATACCAGTGATCCGGGATAAAGTTAAAAAACACGCCATAAGATTTAGCCTCCCCCCTAAGACGATCGTCGTCTTGGGGTTATTGGCGTTTTGTTGCATGACGGGGGAGGGATCGATTTCGGATTGGTCAGCGATATACATGAATAAAATCATAGGAAAAAACTTGGCCTTTAGTGCGCTCGCGTTCGGCATATTTGCCACTGGCATGACCCTAGGTAGACTATTTGGTGACTCTGTGACAATGCGATATGGCCGACGCAAAATATTAATCAGTGACGCCATTCTTGCTATCGTTGGGCTAGGTCTAGTCCTTGGCATTCAAGCCGAATGGAGTACCCTTATAGGCTTTTTTTTAGTGGGTATTGGATTGGCCACCATTGTGCCAATTGTGTTTTCAGTAGCCGGCAATACGCCGGGAGTAAGCCCTAGTGTAGGTATCGCTATGGCTACTAGCATAGGCTATACTGGTTTTTTTATTGGTCCGCCAGTGATTGGCTATCTGGCTGATATATATGATCTAAGAATAGGGTTGGTCTTTACATTGAGCTTATTTGTGCTCATGTTTTTTCTGATTATAAAATATATTAAAACAGAATAAGCGGAATATAAAAGCCAATTGCACTATGATACGATCAGTCGCTCACCGGCAGACTCCAGTCAAGGTATCGCTACCACATCACGACAACAGGTCCAACAACTATGGTTTTTTCAAGGCACTCCAGGTCCACAAAGCACCTAACCCATCGATCACTCCAATGCCAACCAACATCGGGGCAGCTAATTTTAATATGACCAAAGCTATGAAGGCTAGTAAGACAAAGATCCTAGCAGGTATAGTAAGTTTGAAAAAATCAATATTGTTTTTTAGCCCAGATTGATGATAATAAAAGCCCAACACAAATGCGACTATACCCACCACTCTAATCCATACTTCATAGGTTTCGGGCATTCCTAATGTGCCTAGAAAAAGATTAGGCATAAAGATTAAAGTGATACCCGTGATATATAAGTATATCCCAAAGTAGTAAATTGATTTTGCGGCTGAGGTCATGTGAAAATTGTTTTGTAACTATAAAAGTAATAATTTTTAATTCCACACACTCGTCCACTCAAATCTATTCCCATCAAATAATCCTTTATCCGTCATCTTCAACGAAGGGATTACCGGCAGAGCCATAAATGATAAAGTCATGAATGGTGCACGAAGTGGTGACTTAAGATCCGTCCGTACAAAATGATCAATCAAACTATACATTTTTGCTACAGATGGACCATCTTTATTGCTCATAATGCCGGCTACCGGTAATTCTAGTCCGAGTACAAAGGAATGCAAACAAGCTGCAATACCGCCCTTTTGCTCTATGACTTTATTGATCACTCTGGCTATGGATGCGTCATCGACACCTACTGCTACTATATTATGGGAATCATGTGCTACACACGACGCCATAGCTCCAGCTTTGAGCCCAATGCCTTTAATAAATCCGATCGCTGGCTTAGCAGGATGGTACCGATTGACTACCACGATTTTGAGAATGTCATGGCGAGGGTCTGATAATGCATAGCCGTCCTGAATAAAAGCAGGATGATGAATATGATTGGTGATCAGCTGGCCATCTATTGCTTCGATTATGGATAAATTTTCACTGATTGCACTTAGTTTTAGATCTTCTATTTGTATGGGCTGTGCATTAAATTGATTTATAATCTTAATAGGTTTTGCATCCAACAATGATTTGCCATCCTGGGCTACTAACGTACCCTGACTATACGATTGAAGCACATTAAATTCCTGTAGATTATCTACGAGTATAAAATCCGCAGGATCATGCAATCGCAGCCTTCCTGACTTTAATCCATAATGAAGTCGAGGATTGATACAGGCTATGCGTAACACATCATAGAGATCATGGCCATCAAGGACTGCACGGGCGACGATCTGGTTGATATGCCCTTTCATCAGATCATCGGGATGCTTATCGTCAGAGCAAAACATAAGCCGATCGGGGTATTCCAAGATCAAGGGAGCCAGAGCCTGATAATTTTTAGCAGCACTGCCCTCTCTGATTAAAATCTTAAGTCCCAGTTGAAGTTTTTCTTTAGCTTCCTCATAGGTAAAACACTCATGATCCGTATCAATACCCGCAGAAATATATTGTTTTAGATCATCACCCCTCAACCCTGGAGCATGCCCATCAATAGGTTTACGATTCAACATCGCCGAGCGGATCATTGCCATCAGGCATGGGTCACGGAGCAGTACTCCCGGATAATTCATGACTTCTGAGAGGTATCCTATCCTTGGGTCAGATAACAGCCTGGCTACCATCTGGGCATCCAGTACTGCACCGGCCGTTTCGAATGCACTAGCTGGCACACACGAAGGTGCCCCCCACAGGATTTCCATAGGTAGGTCTTCTGCTTGATCGATCATATAATAGACCCCATCGACGCCGAGTACATTCGCGATTTCGTGTGGATCCGATACGGTGGCAAGGGTGCCAAATGGCAAGGCCAATCGCGCAAACTCTGATGGGACCAGCATAGAGCTTTCAATGTGAATATGGGCATCTACAAATCCCGGCAAAATAAAAGGGCCTTTTTTGGATTTGTTTTTTTCAATAGCGACGATACTGCCATTTGAGCTCGTGATAGCACCGCTATAGATTTTGCGAGCTTCCAAATCTACAATCTGGCCTTGGATAGTCTGAGTCATAAATAAGATGTGTACATATGAAAAAATAAGGCTGCTTATCGATTGTTAAATCTATTAATAATTCTCCCATTTTATGTTATTCTTTTTAATACAGCGAATTACTTTACATGTATAATTGTTTTATAATCAGATTTTTAATCATCAAATCAATAATTATTAAATTAACGTGATTGTAACTTTTCCAACGGATATCCAGTTACATTTTCAGTAGTAAAACGTAATTATTATACCTTTGAATTTTTAAACCGTTAATTTATGAAACATATAGTATTAATACTTATTCTTAGCAGCAGCTGGGCTTTTGCGTCTGCTCAAAAAATAGCCATCGTGGATATCACCCAGGTACTGGAGAATCTGGATGATTACAAAAAAGCACAAGAACAGCTGGATAAAATCACTGCTACCTGGAAACAAGAAATCGCCGAATCCCGGGAGAAGATTAAAGTCATGTATAATAAATATCAGGCCGAGCAAGTACTACTCAATGATGACCAACGAAAATCAAAAGAAGATGACATTATGACTAAAGAGAAAGAAGTCATGGAAATGCAAAAGTCTAAGTTTGGTCCAGAAGGTGCCCTATTTATGAAAAGACAAGAACTAGTACAACCTATTCAAGATAAAGTCTATAAGGCTATCCAAGAATACGCCACTACCCGAGGGCTTGATTTGATCCTGGATAAAGGCAGCTCAGCCGGGGTCATTTTCTCTAGTGCTGCATTGGACAAAACCCCAGATATTCTCAAAAAACTGGGAATTCAGTAATATCTTTGCCGCCCGAGCCAAAAAAACTCAATCTTTAAACAATAAAGTCTAGCAAAAAATGAAATCATTAAAGTCGATATTCGGTATAGCCTTGATGTTGGTGTGTACCTTAAATGTGCAAGCACAAAAATTTGGCTACCTCAATTCTTCAGCCATCATGAGTGAAGTGCCTGAAGTAAAGCAGGCAGAGTCTAATCTCAAAGCCTATCAAGAGCAACTTTCTAAGCAAGGTCAGCAAAAAGTAGAGGCTCTGCAGAACAAATACCAAGAATTAGCTCGCAAAGAAAAGCAAGGCGAGATTGCCCCTAAGGCTCTTCAGGAGCAAGCAGATAAATTAAAGTTGGAAGAAGAAGACTTGGCTAAGCTGGAACAAGACATGCAAAACCAAATGGCGCAGAAACGAGAAGCGCTCCTTCAACCCATCTTGGATAAAATCAATAAAGCGATTCAGGAAATAGCTAAGGAACAAAGCTATAGCTATATCTTCGACTCCAGTGCAGGAATGTTATTATATGCAGATGAGTCTTCTGATGTCAGCTCTCTAGTACGTACGAAACTCGGTTTGGCTGTCCCTACAGCCACTTCTAACACCACTACTCCTAAAGTTGACCCTGCAAAAAAGCAATAAAAAATTATTATTTTCGGTTAGAAAGGATACAAATCAAAGCTAGTCACTAGCCTTTAGAGGTAATCCGTTTTGAACTAAAAAAAGCACAAGTCAAATCTCATGAGACTGGAAGAGCAAATAAATAATGATATCAAAGATGCCATGAAGGCTAGAGATCAGGCTTGGTTACGAGGCGTCAGAGCCGTTAAAGCTGCGATTTTAATGGCAAAAACCGATGGATCGGGACAAGTGTTGGACCAAGATCGGGAGATCAAAATCTTACAAAAACTTGTCAAACAGCGTCAGGAGTCGCTAACAATCTACGAAACTCAGAACAGACCAGACTTGGCTCAAATAGAAAAAGAGGAGATTGCGGTCATCCAAAAATATCTTCCACAACAACTTTCCAATGAGGAGTTAGAGACACTGATCAAAGACCTCATCCAGACTCACGGAGCGAGTGGAATAAAGGACATGGGCAAAATCATGGGGCTGGCTAGTAAGGCACTGAGCGGCAAAGCAGATGGCAAGGCTATAGCTGAGTTTGTAAAAAAATTGCTTTCTGCTTGATCATTTTATTAATTTGTCTTACATTTGATTAAATTTTACTTTCCAAAAATTGAAACAAGCCTTTTCTGAGTCGCATGAATATTCCGTTTAGATCGTTTTTTATGGCATAGTTTCTGTTATATTATAACCATTACCCACAATTTTTTAATTCAGTAATCAATTTTTTTTTCTTATTTAAATTTTTTTTAGAATGAATATTTATGTTGCAAACATCAGCTACAGTGCGTCTGATGATCAGCTCGAGGCTCTTTTCGCCCAATACGGAGCTGTAAAATCTGCCAAGATCATTATGGATCGTATGAGCGGCCGAAGTCGCGGATTTGGCTTCGTCGAAATGGAAAGCGACGAGGACGCTAAAAATGCCATCGCAGCCCTTAATGGTCAGACTTGGATGGAAAAAGTATTAAGTGTAAACGAAGCACGCCCTAAAGAGGACAGAGGACCAAGACCAGGTGGTAGTAGTGGTGGTGGCGGAGGATTCCGTCCACGCCGTGAAGGTGGTTATGGTGGCGGGTATCGCTCAGGCGGTAGCGGCGGTAGCGGTGGCGGAGATCGCGGCGGTTATCGTGGCGGTAGCGGTGGCGGTAGCAGCGATCGTGGCGGCCGGGGTGGCA
Source organism: Saprospiraceae bacterium (assembly GCA_031417835.1). Taxonomy (GTDB): domain Bacteria; phylum Bacteroidota; class Bacteroidia; order Chitinophagales; family Saprospiraceae; genus JADJLQ01. Next base: position 8,957 of record JANOWJ010000003.1, read on the forward strand.
ATGACCGTGGTGGCTACAGCAGAGGTGGCGACCGAGACTTCAATCGAGATAGTGATTAGTCTGTAAGATCAGACTTTAGATATACAGTATGGCTATTTGACCTAGGTCAAATAGCCTTTTTTATGTGTATAAGGCCTCTTTCGGCTATTGCTCAGCCCAATAATCGAAGACAAATACCTTGTCCAGATGTGGTCCAAGCACCTTGCCAAATGCTTTGTGATCAGGGTGCTTCAGGTAGATATCCCTATCTGCTTCTGAGCCAAATGTGAGGAAAAAACAATGCGTAAACCCTTGATTTAATTTTTCAGGGCTATTGTTTTGGCCCCATTCAAAAGATTTTATTTCTTTGATTTTGGAGGGTAATAATCTGAAGGCTGTTTCGACTTGTTTTACAGCGGTGACGCTACTCGAATCCTTATATTTAAAATAAACTGCGTGACGAAGTAGTTTGGCCATCGAGGATTGCCCCTCTAACGTAATTCCAGTCATAAGCAATAGAATTGTACTAAATATGTATTTCATTTGATTTGTTTTGATCTAATAGTTTTCAAAACTAACAAGTTTTAGATCATACTAAAAAATAATTATATACTGCCACCTCGTACCTATCCTAAAACCTCTGGATCAAAGTAAAGGCATTATGCCATATGGATACAGAGATCTATTCCCTAATAAAATCATAAAGTAGTAGACCAATAGTTAGATTCTGTCGAATAATTGATTCAGCTCACAATTTAGACAGATACCTTGAAGTTTGAAATATCTCAAATCCCAAATATGAATTCTATTGAACAATTTTTTTTAATGTGCTCCAGTGCTAATGCCACTATCCTTAAAAAAAGTCCATCCGATATCAATAAATATGTAGGTATCGGCGCAACCATTTTTTTTACGGGAGTTTTCGCTATGATCTCAGCGAGTTATGCCATTTTTACGGTATTTGATATTTGGCTAGCCGCCATTGCATTTGGCATAGTCTGGGGGCTCATGATTTTTAATCTTGATCGATATATCGTAGCATCTATGAAACGACAAGGAACATTTGGTCGGGATTTTTTTACCGCCTTACCACGATTGATTCTGGCTGTGATCATCTCTATCGTCATTTCAAAACCTCTGGAGTTAAAGATCTTTGAAAAAGAAATCAATGCAGAGCTCATCAGTATGGAGCAAGAAGTGTTCAAAACTCAAGAAACCAAAGTTCAAGATCGATATCAAGGCCAGATTCAGACCTTTCAAACGGAAATTATCCAGATGAAAAAAGAAATTCAAGATCATCAAAGTAAACGAGATGCATTGGCCACCATTGCGCAGCAAGAGGCTGATGGTACCGGTGGTTCTAAATTAAAAAATCTGGGCCCCATCTACAAAACAAAAAAAGCAGATGCAGATAAATCTGATATGGAGTTGAAAGACTTAATGGCACTATATCTACCCCTGATCCAAGAAAAGGAATCAAGGATAAAAACCATTCAAGGCACTGTGAACAGCGATATCCAAGGATTAAATAGAGCCGGTCTAGGTGGATTTGCATCCAGAATCGACGCTCTAGCCAGGCTGTCTTCCAAAAGTCACGCTATATGGCTAGCAAGCTTGTTTATTATGCTTCTTTTTATAGTGATAGAGACTGCACCGATATTTGTCAAGTTGATTTCATCTCGAAGTCCTTATGACTTCATATTGCACAAACATGAGCATGTCTTTGAAATGAATCACAAACAGTTGACCACAATTCTAGCCAATGCTACACAAAATAAAATCGCACTTGAAAACGAAATCAATACCTACAGCACTCAAGCCATCATCAGTGGTGAAAAACAATTAATTGAACAAAAAGTCAAAGAAGAGGTGGAACGATTAAAACAAGAGCCCTTAGGATGGAAGCAGTGGCTGACCAACGGAGGGTTTTTAAAAGCGTGAGCCAGTATGAGCTCTATACCGTAGATTTTACCTGTTCCCCCCAACCTTGAAGGCTTGCGATGCGTCTCTAAACTAAACCCATTGCTTCATGAAATATTGCATCGGATTAGTGATCGCTTTTGCTTTCTTATCTTGTCAAAAATCAGATCTGATTGATGATGAGGTGTTGGAGGGAAATTATATTACCAATAGATTATTTGACATTAGTTGTGTCTACTTGCGAGACGACCAATTGCCTACCTTACATATAAAAAAGTCAAGCGAGTCCACATATATTTTCACGATCACTCATTTTTTACCTAAAACCACAGCGATAGCGTTTAAATCTGTGCACGTGATGCCTGATGGATTAGGTTATCAACTGCTCTATCAAGGTCAACCGGTTGGATCTTGGAAAAACATAGCCGGGTTGGGTGATCAAAAAGTTTTGTCCTTTACACTCATAGAACCCAATACCGTTACGAGTTTTGTGGGGGTGAAAAAATAGATCCGTGGTATTGGCTAGTAAAAAGTCAAATGGTCCGTCGGTTCCTAAGAATGGCGTGACTATTCGGATGCCTTGCAAAGACTTTGTGGCATTACGATTGAATGAGTCTCGCAACTTATTTACTTCGCTATAATCAGCATTTCATTTTAGTCTTTATTAGCCAATTGGCCGCAGGCAGCGTCGATATCCTTGCCTCTGCTTTTGCGCACGGTGACATGCACTCCCCTGGTATAAAGATATTCTGCAAATTGATTCAGTCTATCTTGAGGTGTCTTTATAAATTCGACACCTTCTATGGGGTTGTATTCTATGATGTTTACTTTGACCGGAAAGTTTCGTTTGCAAAGTTGTACTAAGTGCTGAGCATCGATACTGTGATCATTAAATTGATTAAAGGCGATGTATTCGTACGTGATTTCATTCTGGGTTTTTGAATAGAAGTATTCCAGGGCCTCTACCAGGTTTTCAAGATTGTTTTGTTCGTTAATGGGCATGATTTCGTTTCGTTTGGTATCATCTGATGCATGTAATGAAAGCGCCAGATTAAATTTTACTTGATCATCTCCGAGTTGTTTGATCATTTTGGCTATTCCTGCCGTACTTACTGTGATGCGTTTGCTACCCAGACCGATAGCATTTGGGCTTGTGAGCAACTCTGTACTACGCAGCACTTCACGATAGTTGAGCAGGGGCTCGCCCATGCCCATATAGACTACATTGGAGAGGGAGGTGCCGTGATGCTCTATACATTGTTTGTTCACAAGGATGTATTGATCTACAATCTCTGCAGCATCCAGATTGCGGATTCGTTTCATTTTGCCAGTTGCGCAGAAACTACAGGTAAGACTACATCCAACTTGAGTAGATACACATACTGTAAATCGATTTTTAGCTGCTACTGGAATCAGGACGGACTCTATCTTGTGACCGTCGTGCAATGTAAATCTGGATTTAATCGTACCATCAGTACTGACTTGAGCTTTGTCTAACGTGATAGGTTTGATTGCCGTGAGCTCCATTACTTTTTGACGAAATGATTTGGAGAGATCACTCATCTCTTGAATGTCTGAAGTTTGCTTTTTCCACAACCACTGATAGATTTGTTTAGCACGGTATTTTGTTTCACCGATGCTGATAACCCACTCTTCAAGTTGGGCCAGGCTCATTGATCTGATATCTATTGATTTTGAATTCGATTCCATCCGAAGTACAAAGATAGGTCTAAAAGACGGGCTATCTGGCGCCAAAAATGATAGTGGAGTGGTGTTTTGTGGGCTCTAATTGCGGTTCATTTATGATCTACCCTTTTGACTGCTAAGGCTTTAATAGCGGTTATTAGTACAGCATGTCGTACCTTTGTCAGTGTGAGCATGTTGCTTTCGTATTAACTACTACTAGTGAATCTATTTGAATCCTTGGGTATAGAAACCCAACTCGTCAAAGCCATCACAGATCTGGGATTTGAGACACCGACAGAAATTCAGGAAAAGGCCATACCCTATTTATTAGGTGGTACAGCAGATTTTATCGGTCTAGCGCAGACTGGTACGGGTAAAACTGCCGCATTCGGCTTACCCTTATTACAGTTGATTGATGCCACAAAAAGGCAACCTCAGGCATTGATCATATGCCCGACCCGAGAGCTTTGTATGCAGATCAGCAGAGATCTAGTGGGTTTCAAAAAATATAAAACAGGTATCCACACCTGTGCTGTTTACGGGGGTTCCTCCATCGTAGATCAGCTCAAAGAGATAAAGCGAGGCGTGCAGATCGTAATCGCTACTCCTGGCAGATTGATCGATGTGATAGAGCGTAAAGCGATTGACCTTAACCATATCAAGTATATCGTCTTGGACGAAGCGGATGAAATGCTCAATATGGGCTTCCGTGAAGATATTGAGTTTGTATTAGGCCATACCCCGCAACGGGAAAGAATCTGGTTATTCAGTGCCACGATGCCATCAGAGGTGCGCCAAGTCTCCAAACGGTTTATGACCACACCGCATGAGATTACGATCGGTAAAATGAATACGGCCAATGCATCTATAGATCACGAGTATTTTATGGTGATGCATTCTAATCGATATGAAGCACTCAAGCGATTGATCGATTATAATCCTGGCATTTACGGTATAGTTTTTACAAGGACCAGGATAGATGCTCAGAATGTGTCAGAAATGTTGGTGCGCGAAGGCTATGATATCGAAGCCTTGCACGGGGATTTGAGTCAACCCCAGCGGGATAAAGTTATGGCGAAATTCAGAGCCAAACAATTACAATTAGTGATAGCCACTGATGTGGCAGCACGCGGTATCGATGTCAAAGGAATCACACATGTCATCAACTTTGAACTACCTGATGATCCTGAAATATATACCCATCGCTCCGGCAGGACAGGTCGAGCCGGGCTCAAGGGCATCTGTATGAGTATCGTGTCTCCCAAAGAGCGTACTAGAATAGATCAAATCGAGCGTTTTGTCAAGGCTAAGTTTCACAAATTCGATATCCCATCAGGTAAAGAAGTGTGCCGTAAACAGTTTTTTCATTTTATGGATAAAATGATGGCAGCTGATACGACCCATGGTGATTATGAAACCTATCTACCGGATCTAAGAGAAAAATTTGAACATATGTCCAAAGAAGAGATTCTTAAAAAGATGATCTCTTTTGAGTTTAATCGTTTCCTGCAGTATTATGAAAACTCGGCAGATTTAAACATCAAGCGAGAAGAGCGCAGATCTAATACTGACCGAAGAGCCGGGGGCAATGAGCGTGGTCGGTCCGATCGTGATCAGCCAAGAGCTTACGGTACTGCCAGCCGAGGAGCAAGTAGGCATGAAGAAAACAAAAACGTAACCTATAAACAATTGTTCATCAACCTTGGTCAAAAAGATGGTTTTTACAAAGCTTCTTTTTTACAGTTTATTCTAGATACCAGCAATCTGAAAAAAGAAGTACTTGGCCGCATTGATATGAAGACCATGAACAGTGTCTTTGAGATTGAGGCTCATGCTGCAAGCAAAATGATCAAATCTCTAGACGGTAAAATGTACAAAGGCAGGAAGATCAAGATGAATGAAGATCGGATCTAGGTTATTATATCGATGTCATCACAGCATTCGAGGCAACTGGATAATCAATATAGCCTGAAAAAGATTCTGATAATTTGGGCTTTGTCAGCAATGCCAATGAGTGTTTTGGCATTTGTTATTACTCCAAGAGTAGTGGCAATTACAAATTGGCCCCCTCTAATCATATACTGGATATCCGTCATTATTGGACTAATATGGCAATTTGTCCTTTCGTTAATCATTCTTAAAGGTGATGGGCACCAACTAAATTGGCAGACGGTAGCGAAGAGAATGAAATACCAAAGACCAGTAAGTCCCAAAACTGGTAAGTCAAGCTATTGGCTGCTTTTATGGACAATACCGTTTATTTTATTAAGTGCCGTGATACAGTCCGGTGTAATCAGCTTGCCTAATGTTGATAGCTGGATGACCCCACTTATTCAGCATTTGCCAAAATATGATTTATCAAGTTTGACCACAGTCGAATACAAGGGTGCTTGGTGGATGCTTGGATTATTTATAGTAACAAGCATATTCAATTATTTTTTTGGTGAAGAGTTCATGTATAGGGGAATACTTTTACCTAAAATGAATGGCGTTTTTGGAAAATGGGATTGGTTTTTTAACGGTATATTATTTGGAGTTTATCATCTCCATAAACCCCAGATAATACTATCGACTGCGCTCTATTTCGGATTTGTATTTGCCTTTCCGTCAAAAATATTTCAATCAAATTGGATGGCAGTCATTATTCATGGACTGGAAGGATTGTTAGGACTTATAGTAATATTGGGAATAATTCTGGGATTATCATAGGTGAACATTTAAACATGAATGATCACACCTCCTTCACTTCGGCATTCAGGCGGGAGTTTTTGGAACAAGTGAGAGTTTATGCTGGACTGCATTATTCTTGAGATTCATTAATTGTTAATTAATCAATGATATTGCTGATTCAGCAAGACTAAACATCTTTAAATGTTTTATGAAGCAATGAAGCATACAAAAAAATAATTTAAACTTCGCTTTTCATGCCAGCCGTGTCAATCTTATTAAGCAAGATCTAGGTTGATATAAGATTTGTACTATCAGCGGTACCCTTGGAATCCAGCGTTTTATTTGTTGACTGTTTTGAAGACCCAAGCGGTCTTACCTGGCAACTTTTTAGGTAGTGTAATTAGATAATCTCCATTGGATAGTTGAGTCCAGGACAACGGTTTTTTGACGCCTAACATATAAAGATTAGAACCCGATTTGGGCGTTATATCTTTGATCGTAGCGGTTGGACCGGAGAGCATATCAGCTATGACATAGGTGTATCGGTCATCCTTGCTGACTGTAAATTTGTAATGATCTCCTTCCTTATAATTTTTTCGACTTTTAGTTTTGTAGATCGACTCACCATTTATCTTTAGCCATTTACCCATATCCTCGAGTCGTTTTACACTTTCTCCAGGTATGAGCCCTTCTGCGGTGGGACCTACATTGAGTAAATAATTGCCACCCTTAGCAGCGACATCGATGAGATTAGTTATAAGTTTATCTGATGATTTCCAGTTTTGATCATTCTTTTTAAAACCCCACGTATCATTCATGGTCATACACGACTCCCAATCGTAGTCAGATGTTCCTTCAAGAATTTCTTGTTCCGGCGTCCCAAAGTCTCCTGCAGCATCAGCGGTTTCATTCATGCCTTGCATTCCTTTGCGACCTTTACCTACTCGGTTATTGATGATGATGTCTGGCTTGATCTCCCTGATAAATTGGTAAAGTTCTTTACCCTGGTCCTCGGTCCATTCTGGAATCCACTCTCCATCAAACCACATTACCCCGGGATCATAAGATGTAAGCAACTCTTTTATCTGAGGTTTAAGATAATTTTCGCGGTAACTATTCCAATCCGGATTTTCAGTGTTCTGGTGAGTATAGCTTTTTTTGGATTCAGCATCGGGATGGTGCCAGTCCATGATCGAATGATAAAAACACATCCTTATGCCAGCCGCTTTACATGCATCGGTCAATTCTCGTAAAATGTCCCGTTTGAATGGTGAGGCCTCCATGATATCATAATTGCTCACTTTCGAGTCCCAAAGACTAAAGCCATCATGGTGTTTGCTTGTAATGACGATATACTTAATTCCAGCTTTTTTGGCGATATCCACCCATTTTTTTGCATCAAACTTGGTTGGATTAAATTGTTTGACATATTCTTCATATTCTGGAATCGAGATATTAAGACTGTGCATGATCCACTCACCGACTTCTTTGCTTTCAGTGCCATTGTGGATGCCAGCGGGTACTGCATATGCGCCCCAATGAATAAACAGGCCAAATCCAGCATCTCGCCACCATTCCATGCGCCGGTCTCGCTCCGCTTTGGACTCTCGTTGTTGGCTATACATAACATGAAAAGTGGATAAGGCCAGGAGAAGTGTAAACAATTTTTTCATAGGATAGGGTTAGAATTTTTAAGAAGACTAATATACTAAAGACTGGTGGTATAAAGTATACTTATTATTGGTAGACGATCTCCACTGTACCAGTGACTATTTTTGTGACCGGGCACTTTGGCAACAGGGACTTCAGTCGAGCGTATTGATCTTCATCAATCGGACCATCAATGGACAATGATTCATAAATTTTATGATAGCCACCGGTTTCTGTTTTGACTTCTTCCATGCGCAGCTCCAACCGGATTTTTTCCACAGGCCACATTTTGCGTTTAGCATACATTCGGAGTGTAATGGTAGCACAGGTACCTATTGCGCTGAGCAGCAATTCACCGGGTGAGGGTGCTGTATCTAGTCCTTCGTGGACCAACGGTTCATCAGCATACCAAGTATGCAATCCATTGGAGCAAGAGCAACGATAAGGTTGATCTTCCGATTCAATCATGACAATTCGACTCATATTTGTCCGTTTAAAAATGGATTGTGCTTTTTTTCATGCCCGATAGTGGTAGTAGGTCCATGACCGGGATATACTATAGTCTCGTCCGGCAAAGTAAACAGTTTTTGACGGATATTTTGAAGGAGTTGCTGATGGTTGCCTCCTGGCAGATCTGTACGACCTATTGATTCGTAAAACAAAACATCACCACCGATGATCGTATGTTCAAGTACAGCATATAAGCAGATACTGGCAGGAGAATGACCCGGAGTAGATATAAAAAGCCATTTCGTCAGCCCACAGATCAGTTCTTCACCCTCTGTCATCAAATGATCTGGAGGAGGAGATGCTTCTGCATAGACTGCGTACAGCGATGCCACTTGGGGCATTTTGGCCAATAGCGCTTCCTCCCCTTCGGGAATCCATAAAGGCACCTGATAAAGATCTTTACAGTACTTATTGCCAAGTACATGGTCTATATGGCAGTGTGTATTGATGATATGGCTTACTATAAGGCTTTCTTTTTTGATGAAATCCGATAACATTTTTTTTTCATTGCCATCGTTGCATCCAGGATCTATGAGCAGGGCACAGCGAGAATCATCATATACAACATACGTGTTTTCGCTAAAAGCATTAAACGCAAAGCTTTTTATTTTGATCATGGTGTTGCAAAGGAATAAATTTTTTATTAAAACCAATGACAAGATCTGGAGTTAATTAAATTTGTTCTATGAACCCGAGGATCATCTATTTACATGTTTAAATTAGTATTTACACTCCAAAATGACCTACGCCGGTTGGCGTCAACAAGGTGGAAATGGCTAGTATTGATACTCATTTGTATCATTTATATCATTACTTGGAAAGGATTTATAAAAAATTATTTGCCTTTAAAAAAAAACGTATTGATCGGTGAGCAGCTCGTAGGCCGAGTAAGTCCTCAGATTGATCCAGAGATCCCTTTGCTGTCCACTTGGGGATACGATAGTCAATTTTTTTGGGCTTTAGCGGTAGATCCTTTGCTCAGGGATACAGCCATTAGAAAAAGTATTGATTCACCAGGGTATAGAAGTCAACGAATATTATTACCATTTCTTACCTGGTGCGTAGTGCGTGACCCTGCTTACATTATCTATGGACTATGGGCATGGATATGTATTGGTTTAGTATTAGGAATAGCTGCGGTCATCCGGCTATGTAGATTTTTTCAAATACCCTCCTTGATACCGTTGATCTTTTTTGTTTTTAATCCTGGCGTTGTCCTGGCCTTGGTCCATCCAATGTCAGACACTTTGGCCTCTGGGCTATTTTTGATGGGCCTGGCCTTTTGGGTAAAAGATCAAAAATGGGTTGCTGCCCTATTTTTTGCACTAGCTTGTTTGACCAGAGAATTTATGGCGATTTATATTTTTTTTATAGTTGTGCACAATCTATGGACTACAGAAAAAATACGGCTAAAAACGAATCTCCCCTTGGGATTAGCCATAATTCCAATATTACTTTGGCAATATTTTATAAAGCTCAATTTTGGATCATGGGCCACCGAAGGATCATTACGAAATTTTGATTGGCCATTTCTGGGCACCGTTAAAGCCGTTTTGTCCCAGGGTCTCATGGATCTGGATGTGGTAGGTGCTTTATGTTTACATACCCTTTGCATTCTTCTAATTTTCAACTGTTTTAAAATGAAAAAACAATTTTTGGGATTTATGACATGGAGCAGTGCTCTGTTGATGTGTGTCAGTGGTGAGGCCATTATGGAAAGTGATTGGGCCTATACCCGTGTTTCCATTTTGTTGATCGTCTTGTGTATCTTGACATTATTCCAGCAAGATAAGACTCATCGTGAATGGCATGAAAATGATGTACCTGATAGGAAAAATTCGTGACGAGTTCACTCTCTTTTTTACGGATACCAGGCGACTGATTATCATTTTGTTATTGATTTTTTGGTATGCGTGTTCTTGGCGAGAGATTGTTCGATTTCCATATTTGCCCATCAAAAACAATCTCATGATTGGGCAAAATGTGATAGGCAGTCTAAGTATGACAATAGACCCAGAAATTCCTTTAAACTCACCGGTTGGGTATGATAGCCAATATTTTTGGGCTTTGTCCTTAGATCCAAGTCTCAGGGATAGTACAGTCATAGCAGGCATGGGTGCATCTGCAGCATATAGAAGTCAACGCATTTTATTGCCTTTCCTGACTTGGTGCATTATTCGCGATCCTTCACATATTTTATTCGGACTATGGTTCTGGTCATTCGTCGGTATAATCCTAGGAGCAATCGGTGTGATTAGATTATGCAAATACTTTAATATTTATTCAATAGGCCCTATTGCCTTTTTTATCTTCAGCCCTGGCATGGTGATTGCGTCGGTACATCCAATGTCCGATGCATTGGCAAGTGGTTTAGTTTTGTTAGCTTGGTCTTATTGGGTGAGGCGACAAACCTGGATCTGTGCCTTCATTTTTGCTTTGGCATGCTTAACCAGGGAGTTTTCAGTATTTATGATAGGAATATTGGTGTCTTATACTGTATTAATTGATAAATTGAACGTGTTAGCCAGGGTGCTGCCTTTGTTGATCAGTATCATACCGGCGATTTTATGGCAATATTACATTTATCTCCAGCTGGGCTCAAGTGGTTCAATTATTACCAATAATTATAGTTTTCCATTTGTGGGCACTATCGACTCATGGAATTCTTATATCCATCATCGAGTAGACCTTGAAGATTTTCTGGCCGCTGTTTTTATTCACCTCTCTTGTTTTGCAGCACTAATCCTATGGTACAAATCATGGAAACAAGAGTTGATTTACGTATTAATAGCTTCAGCTGCCTTTATAAGTATTTGTGGCCAATCGATTATGGAAGATAATTTTGGTTCCTCCAGGATTGCTATTCTATATTCTATCATTTTGAGTATGGCTTTATTTTCTAAAAACGAAAATCATTTTAAAAAAGAGCCTGTCAAAACTTAGCGATGGTCAAATTTTTGCCATCAGGATTTCCTACCTTTATGCGTATGATCTCAGAGCAAACCATTGATGAAGTGATCCAGAACTTAGCGGATGCAGATGAAGACCTGTTTCAGCAAATGGCTGATGACCAGCCTCTTCTAGCAGCTTATCTGGCGGCTGAAGATCATCAGGCTTTTACACAGGAAGAGACACAATATCTTTACTACCTCGCCCTCCTGTGTTGGTTGTGTTTTCAACGATCTTATGACACACTGGATGAGATAGAGGAAGAAGCCCTGACGATGAGAGAGGAGCAAAACTGGAATAGGATAGATATGTTGCGACCAGCAGCGTTAAAGAATATCGTAGACCGATGGATGCCTGACTACCCCGAGCAAGAGCTCCTATTTTATCTAGAAGATGCATTGCAAATGGATGAAGAAGATCCTGATCATCCAGTCACTAAATCAGGTCAGATCCCTTTATTCGTCACATTGATCACGATCATTGATATCCTATCTGAAACAGCTAAATCATCTTGACCGCGTTATTTATAAGCTTGAGGTGTATTTAACAACTGGAAATTGAACAAGAATCTTTAAATCTGCTTATCTTTCGATCTTTAATGCCATGATGACATCGTTAAAATCTGCTTGCATTTTAATTGTATTTCTTGGGAGTACGTGCATTTCCCGTGCGCAGGACATCCATTTTACGATGTTCGACTTATCCCCACTGACCCTCAATCCAGGATTGATAGGTGATTTTAGTGGCACATTCCGAGTGACTGGCAATTATCGAATTCAGTGGCCTACCATCGCAAAATATTCGACGCCATCTTTGGGTGTCGATGTGCCTCTCCTAAGGGGTTTGCGTAAAAATGACTGGATAAGTTTTGGTATTGCTATGGTACAGGATCAGGCAGGTGATGCATTCAAATTGAAAAAAACAGCAGGCTGGCTCGGTGGATCCTATCACGCCGTCCTCAAGAAAGATGGGTCCTCTACGCTCTCTCTTGGTGTCCAGAGCGGGGCTACTACCCGCAGTTTGGTCGGTAATCCAAGATTCCAGGACCCTACGGATCCTGCATTTCCGAGCAGTAGTGGTAGTGATCCAATGAAAAAAACCTACTCTGATCTGAATGTCGGCCTAGTATATAATGGTGCCCTCAATAAAGAACGAACCTCAGCCCTCAATATGGGGGTCGCTATGTATCACCTTACCAAGCCCAACGGTTCACTGGGAGGCAGTGGCGGAACCCCAGGTGGTAATCCAGGCTCTGACAAACAGGATGTTTTGATCAATGCGCATGCCATGATGATCATACCGAGAGGTGATTTGCTCAAGTTTACACCAGGAGCTATAATCCATGTATTAGGGGGCAATTTTGAATTGGCCGGCCAACTCAAAGGAGAATTATTGATCAATCGAGAAAAAGACATTGCCGTCATCGGCGGAGCAGGATATAGGCTGGGCGACGCTGCTTTTGCAATATTTGGTGCTAGATATAAAGATCTCAAAGTGGGTTTGGCCTACGACTTTAATCTGTCTGGAGCTACCTCCAGCACTTCTGGCATCGGGGGTTATGAGCTAGGCGTATCCTATATCGCCAAGATCTATAAGAAGCCGGTGATCAAGCCAGTGATCTTTTGCCCAAGGTTTTAATGGGATTGGGGTTTAGAACTGAGCTATCCCGGAATTTCACTACCTAATTTTACGGTTCAATATGAGTTGCCAAATACCTTGGCTTGATCTTTAAGTCCGCATTAAGAAGCTTGATTAGCACTGTAGCTTTATCACGGATTGGGTTGGAAAATGAATAAGGCAACATAATTTCAAAATTCAACCATACCATTTTTACAGGATCCTTTTAGGATTTGATTAGTCCAGTTTTAATAAAATATACGTATAATTGTAAAACATTTAGTAAAAACATACGTATGGCAAAAGTTAAATTGACGCTTTCCGTCGACAAAAATATCGTAGAAACTGCCAAAATCAAAGCGATTCAAAGAAAAACATCGTTGTCCAACTTGGTAGAAAATTATCTGAAAAAACTGACGGACCAAAACTCCAATACGCTGCCTATCAGCGACGCTCAGCTTTTAAGAGGAATTGCAAAAAATTCATTGCTTGCTCAAAAGAGTTATAAAGAATTGAGGGCGATGCACTTTAAAGACAAATATGGTATATGAAGGTTTTCTTAGATACTAATGTGGTGCTGGATTGGATTCAGAATAGAAGCCATGCTTTTGCAGAGGAAGCCACACTAATCATTGAATCCACCATTGCTCTTCGACTTGAATCTTATATTTCTGCGGGCACGGTTTACACTTTGGCGTATTTATTACAGAAAGATAAATTTATTATTAACCCTAATGCCATAATGATAAAAATTTTAAATATTCTAAATGTAATGGATGGAAATAAAGAACAATATTTAAAGGCTTGCGCCGGCAATTTTAAAGACATTGAAGATGCTTTTCAATATTACACAGCCAAAGAAAACAACCAGATCCAATATTTCGTGACTGGAAATATTAAAGACTTTACATCCATGGCGAATTCTACATTGCCCGTAATCACTCCAAAACAGATGGTTAGGTTGCTCCTTAAAAATTTAAATTGAACTTTACCAGTGATTTGTAAGGAGTGATTTGTAAGTGGATCGACATGCCACAAAAAAATCTTTTTTAAATATGGGTTAGCTTTAGAATATCCTTTTTATCGCCCTTCAACTCACTTTACCCGCTTTCCCTTTTTCATAACCAACTTCACATCTTGTAACAGTCCGATATGTCGGAGTACATCCCCATGTACGGCTATGATATCTGCATATTTACCTTCTGATATAGACCCAAAATCTTTTTCGACCTTCATCGCTACCGCAGGCCAGTATGTAGCTGCTCGGATGGTATACATCGGATCAAATCCAAATTTATTGACCCATACATCTAGTTCATTCCAGGTACTTTGACTGTGAAATTTCATAGGGATACCACTATCGGTCCCGATGAGCAGCACCAGCCCAGCATTTTTTAATTGATTGATCTTTTTTTCCAGCGTTGGCTTACGGATAGGATTGATCTGAAAATAAGCCAAACGACCAGGATTTTGAATCGATTGTTTAATATCTTGGACTATAGAGTCGGGCAGACCCAACTGCCAAGAGGTATTATCGAGGGCTTCGGGATTATCCCGCATATATTCATAATTAAAGAGTCCTTCTACCGTCGGAGTCCAGAACATAGGGCCGAGTGCCATCTGAGCTGTGCGTTCCTTAATAGCTTGTATAATGTCTTCCGGATATTCCGGCGCTGCAGCCAGGCCAGTATGTTCAAAACAATCTACGCCGACTTTGAGCCCTCTGCGGATCTCCTCAGGTCGATGCGAATGGGCTACTACCGGCAGCTTTAAGCGATGAGCCTCATCTACTATTGCTTTGACCTCATCCATAGTCATCCAATCCTGGTCTATCAACTTAATACAATCCACACCGGCTTTGGCAAGTTTATTGACTTTGGATTTGGCATCCTCGACTCCTTTAATCCCCCATCTAAAAGCTTCTGTCCCAGGATAAGGCTCATGCTGCAAAAAAGGACCCGACATGTACATGGTAGGCCCTGGAATTTCGCCCCGATTGATGCGATTGCGGACCTCGATGCTGGCCTCGAGCGGAGCGCCAAGGTCTCTAGCGCTGGTGACTCCGGCTAACAACAGTTGATGGGCAGAAGATGGCATGATCACATCCTTAAATAAATTTATATAAGTCTTATCCCAATGAGTATAATTGCTGTGCCCATTGATCATAAGATGTACATGCATATCCCAGAGTCCTGGTAATACGCTCATGCCTTCTGTAGATATAATCACTGCATCGGCTGGAATCGGTAGGGTTCCAATTGTCCCGATAGCTTTTATACGCTCACCTTCGATTATGATCACAGAATTTTGCAGAGGTTTACCTCCAAAGCCATCGATTAAGGTACCTCCGACCAACGCTTTGACTTGCCCCACTAAATTGACTGTAAAAACAAAGCACAAAAAAATGAAAATGAACCTCATACCGTAAAATTTAAGTTTTGAAAGAAAGTAAAAATAAGTATTGCGACTTAAATGTGGACCGGGGATTTGAAAAAAATTAATGCCGGGAACCTGATCTCACACGGATGGATTTGATATTTTGGTCTAAATTCACTTGATTTTAATCATAGCAAGTCCATATTTGTGGCGAATTTTAATATTCATTTATGCCCATCCTAGCTCTTTCTCTAGTCTCTAAGACTTACCAAACCTATAAAGCGGTCGATCAGGTCAGTTTTTCTGTACCGCGGGGTTGTATCTATGGTATGCTTGGACCCAATGGTGCGGGCAAAACGACTACTATTCGCATGATCACTGGCATCACCCATCCAGACACCGGAGACATCTATTTAAATAAAAAAAGAGTAAATGATACGATTCCATCACAGATCGGCTATATGCCCGAAGAGCGGGGGTTGTATAAAAAGATGACTATCTGGGATCACCTGATGTATCTCGCTCAACTACGAGGTATGGCTGAAAAAGACGCACGACAAGAGCTCAAATTCTGGATAGAGCGGCTGGACATGAAGACCTGGTATACTAAAAAAATAGAAGAACTTTCTAAGGGCATGACCCAAAAGGCCCAATTTATAGCCACTGTCATTCATAAACCGGAATTGCTGATCCTGGATGAACCTTTTTCAGGATTGGATCCGATCAGTACAAATATGATCAAGGATGAGATCATGCGGCTTCAATCAATGGGCACCACCATCATTTTTTCTACACATCGGATGGAACAAGTCGAAGAAATCTGTGAGCGTATGGTGCTGATCAACAAAGGCAAAAACGTATTAGAAGGAAATGTCGAAGAAATCCGAAAAACCAATCGGCAACATCTATTTGAATTGATATCGGACGATGATCTCCCTTTGACTTTTCCTGTTGCTTTTAACGAAATCCAAAGGACCGGTCGGAAAACAAGATTCCAACCTAGCCGGTCGATAGTATCCAGTGAATTACTTCAATATTTTTTGAATCAAAACATTCAGGTGAGCTCTTTTCAAGAGATATTTCCCAGCATCAATGACATATTTATCCAAACCGTAGAAAATTCTAATCTGGCATGAGCAAACTTTGGTTAATTATAAAACGGGAATATACTACCCGGGTATTTAAAAAATCTTTTATACTGTTGACTCTGTTGGTGCCTTTGGCTATCGTGGCTTTTAGTTTCTTCGTTGGATATATCATGAGCAGGAATACTGTACAGAAAATTAATGTCGTGATATCCGATCCCCAAAGCATGATCTCGGACTCGATCATCAATAAAAACACAGACCTCCAATATAGCGTAAGTCCATTGGAATTCGAAGCCCTTAAGTCTGAACTTGAAGCCGGAAAGTATCAAGCGGTCGTGGAGATCAGCCCCCCTGCAGATCTGAAAAAAGTTGATTTTAAAATCAAGATACACACCGATGAGCGTCTCGATATCAATACCACTGCAAGTATAGAGTCACACGTGTCACGCATCTATAGAGAATACAAAATCAAAAAACTTCAACTCAATGAATCTGATATCAACAATCTCGATGTAGATGTAGATCTCGATCGTCAATCGGTATTCAAGCAAGATAAAAAACAAACTAGTGCATCCAATATAGTTGGTGCCATCTTGGGGGGACTTATGGGTCTCTTAATGTACATTTTTGTCTTGGGTCAGGGCATGATGGTGATGCGCAGCGTGATGGAAGAAAAAATGAGTCGTATCGTTGAGGTGATGCTATCTACGGTCAAACCTATGGAGCTCATGATGGGCAAAATCATAGGTGTAGGAGCGGTAGGTCTCACCCAACTGTTGATATGGATCATATTTATGCCTTTGGCTGGCATTGTAACGAGTTTGTTTTTTGGAAAAAACATTTTTAAACCTCAAATGGCGGGAGCCGCCGGCATGGATGAAGCTATGGCTCAAGCCGGTGACATGGGTTTCCAAAACATTATGATGGAGTTGAGCCAGGTCAATTGGATGTTTATAGTGCCAATATTTCTATTGTTTTTTATTTTCGGTTATTTTTTATACGCCTCATTATGTGCAGCTATCGGGAGTGCAGTCGGCGATGATCAGGCAGAGGGACAACAACTCTTATTGCCCATCACCCTACTCATCATCATCGGGCTATACATTGCTATGGGTGCTATCCGTGCTCCCCATAGTCAGCTTGCGGTTATATCCTCTTTTATACCCTTTTTTGCACCTATGGTGATGCCTACCCGCCTCGCATTTGACCCACCGGTTTGGCAGACCTTGACTTCATTGGTTGTGCTCGGACTATCGAGTTATTTCTTTGCCTTTCTTGCCGCGAGAATTTATCGTACCGGTATTCTGATGTACGGCAAAAAAGCTAGTTTCAAGGAGTTGTTTAGGTGGATGTTTTACAAATCCTGACCATTTTACTAAAAATTAAAACCTAAAATCTTTTATCAGCTTAGATTTTAACCGCTAGTTTAGATTAACCTGAAAGGCCCTAAATCGACAGCCATTACGGTCCGGCGCGCATGGTCGCAGCCACAAATCCCGCTATGAGTCATGAATGAAGTTCTTTGAGCACTGTAGAATTAATTAAGTACTTTTATTTATTTTATAGATAAGCCACGAGGGATGCCCGACCCATTTTCTTTTTCTGAATTTCGCTCTCAATATATTAGCCCGTATACAGTACCACAAAATTCAACAAACAATCCGCAGGACATTCAAGAACTATGGAAATTAGTTATTTCAACGTTTAAAGATTTAGGAAGCAGTGACATAGAGCATCGCATCAGAAATATCCATCGCTTATTAAAAGAGAATGGTGTAGCTTATAACATTTACACGGACCCATCAGGGGGGAGTCGAGCATGGGAGTTGGACCCTATACCACAACTCATAACGGCCGCTGAATGGGAAGTCATGAATAAGGGACTCACCCAAAGAGCCAATTTATTCAATCTGATGTTGCAAGATATATATGGACCTCAACGATTGATAAAAGAAGGAGTGATTCCCCAGGAGTTGATCTATATGCATCCGGGATTCCTTCGCTCCTGTGTAAACATTAATTTACCTCATCAACAGCACTTGATCGTCTATGCTGCTGATATAGGCAGGGGCAGTGATGGTCAGAATTGGATCATCAGTGATCGAACGCAGGCACCTTCAGGATATGGATACGCATTGGAAAACAGGCTGGCCATGTCGAGTGTGCTACCTGAATTATTCAACAATCTCAATGTAAGTAAACTGACTTCCTATTTTGATGCTTTTCAACTGTCGCTGCAAATGATTGCTCCTTATGCATCGCACTCGCCCAGGGTGGTCATATTGACTCCAGGACCTGAAAATGAAACATATTTTGAACATTCCTATTTGGCAGCTTATCTGGGTCTTACCCTTGTAGAGGGCAATGATCTTATGGTCAAGGATAATTTTTTGTGGCTAAAGACTATTGAAGGACTGGAGAAAGTCGATGTGATCCTGCGGCGTATGGACGATGCGTATTGTGATCCGCTAGAATTAAAAAGTGATTCATTATTGGGAGTGCCGGGGCTATTACAAGTGGTGCGAAAAGGAAATGTAGCCATTGCTAATCCATTGGGAAGCAGCGTGATAGAAAATGCAGCCTTAATGCCCTTTTTACATCTAGCTGCCAGGAGGCTATTGGATGAAGAGTTGATCATACCTTCTATAGCGACTTGGTGGTGTGGCCAGCCTACTGAAATGAAATATGTGATAGAAAATTTACAACATCTTGTCATTCGAAGAATAAATCGTCGTAAAGCAGGTACCCGATCAGCCATTGACGGTGCTTCTTTATCTCAAGCAAAAAGAAGCGAGTTAATAGATGAAATCAGTGCCTATCCACATTTATTTGCAGGTCAAGAAAAGATTGGTTTTTCATCTACCCCTTCCTGGGTCGATGGTGAAATACATCCGAGTCATGCGTTGATCAGAAGTTTTTTGGTTCGAAATCAGGATAGTTATCATGTGATGCCTGGTGGACTCACTCGCACCAGTTTTATAAAAGACAGCTTTATCATATCCAATCAAACAGGTGGCATCAGTAAAGATACTTGGGTGATTTCGCCGGAAAAAAACGATAAACAACCCTCAACGTTTCAAATTATAAACAAACCGACAGCATCGGTCTCTCAAAAAGACTCTTTACCCAGTCATACTGCTGAAAATCTCTTTTGGGTAGGTAGATATACTGAACGATTGATAAATAATGCACGACTATTGCGAACCACTATGGAATATATGTCGCAACATAATCAATCGGACAATCCATTTTATTTTAATACCAAAATAAAATTACTTCATACTCTTACCCATTGTACATTTAGTTATCCAGGTTTTGTGATTACAGATGATCCAAAAAAGGAAGAAGAATTAATCCTTAATCCTTGGCCTGAACTGACATTACATGTCTATGACGAGCACAAAAGCGGTAGCCTGAGTCAGAATCTTGCATTATTTAAAAAATCAGTATATCACGTTAGAAATTTTTTATCTCCGGATACCTGGCATATCATAAGACAACTGGATGAAATCTGGAGTGATGTGGAACATACCTCTCAAAACAATCGAATACTAATGATAAGTGATATCGATAAGTTGAATGCCTCCATGTTTTCAATCCTGGGCATGAATCGGGAAAATGCAAGACGCGAGCAAGAATGGGCTATCCTAGACTTAGGTAGAAAATTTGAACAGGTTTTTTTTATCATTCGATTTCTACAAAACATCTTTGCTAAAAAAACAGACGATAGAACTGAATATGAGCTTATCCAATTCGTATTGACTGCTACACAGAGCATCGTAACCTATCGCTACACCTATCGAAATCATCTGCAATTCCCGTTACTTTTAGATTTGATGGTATTGGACATGAATTACCCTAAATCTCTTGCTTATCTCATAGAAAAAATAAAAATGCACATCGAGGCTATGCCTAAAGCCGGTTCAGCAAACAGTGATCCAGAACGATTGATCCAAGAAGCTAGTACACTGATCCAATGGTCAGACAGCAACTCACTTGCAAAATTTGATGCATATAAATACGAGCATCTAAACTTAAAAAACCTATTGAACCAGCTCAATCAGATTTTGCTGGAGATTCATTTAATCATTTCAAAAAAATATTTTAAACATACCCTTTCGCAGCAACAATTGTTTGTTTCGAATATGGTGTAAATGCCCTTATGATGCTCTATACTATAAAGCATACGACGACTTATACCTATCATGAGTCGGTGCCACTTTGCCATAACTTGGCTATTTTAACACCAAGGAATACACCGTTGCAAAATTGTCAAATTTTCGAATTTGATGTCTCACCAACTCCAGATATTGTAGAAGAATATTTTGATTTTTTTGGAAATAAAATTATCTATTTTATCATAGAGAATGAACACGAAAAGCTCGTAGTCACTACCACATCCATAGTGGAAAAAAGACCGGCCATGTTGACATTAACCCAGCTCAATCATCAAAGTTGGGAGAGTGTACGAGATGCTTTTAGTATATCCAAAGGCGACCTCATGGAAGAAAAACAATATTTGATTCCTACAGAGGTTACGACACCGTCAGACTCCATCAAACAATACGCAGTACTGTCTTTTCCCCCAGGACGCTCCTTATTTGATTCGGTATATGATCTGATGAATCGAATTTATAAAGATTTTACCTACACGGCCGGTTTCACTACGGTCTCTACACCATTATCAGAAGTCATGACCGAGCGGAAAGGAGTTTGCCAGGATTTTGCTCATCTAGGTATCGCCTGTGTGCAAGCCATGGGATTGGCAGCGAAATATGTAAGTGGATATTTAGAAACAACACCCATACCCAACGAACAAAAGCTTAAAGGAGCTGATGCATCTCATGCATGGTTTTCAGTATATATTCCCGAGATGGGCTGGGTCGATTTTGATCCAACCAATAATAAACTACCGGATGAACAGCACATTACAATTGCGTGGGGTAGAAATTATTTTGACATTATCCCCCTCCGAGGAGTGATCATGAGCAGCAATCAGCATCAACTTGATATCTCGGTGGAGGTCATGCGCATGCAATAAATAAATTCAGTATAGCTTTACGAAATCTTTTTTTTCATTCTCAAATCCAAAGTACATGGGAATTCACTATTGATTTCAGGTACCGGAGCATCGTATACGAAGGATTGTCTGTCTTGTTCCACATAATGTTGTGCTACCGATAGTCCTGATTTTACAAACAATTTGTCTTGGGTATGACTTGTATTACCAAATCGACTAATGCGTCGTGATTCCGCCTCAAAGCTATTGATCGGAAAAGTATCATAACTTCTGCCTCCGGGATGGGACACATAATACGTACAACCTCCAATGGAATGATTGTTCCATGTGTCCACAATATCAAAAGTCAGAGGAGTATCTACCCCGATCGTGGGATGTAATGCACTGGGTGGTTGCCAGGCTCTATACCGGATACCACAGACAAACTCTTCTTTGATACCAGTGGGGGTCAATGGCGCTCTGGCTCCATTGCAAAGTAAAATATATCGATGATCCTGAATCCCCTTAATCTTTACTTGAACTCGTTCTACCGAAGAATCCACAAATCTCGAAGTACCTGCACTTGACATTTCTTCACCTAATACATGCCAGGGTTCTATCCCCATCCGCAATTCCATTTCTATATCTCGAATAGTCACGGATCCGTAATGAGGAAATCGGAATTCAAAAAAAGAATCAAACCATTGGATGTTAAATGGATATCCTGCTTTATTTAAATATTCCATCACTTCGACCATATCTTGTCTTACATAATGAGGTAACAAGTATTTATCGTATAATCCTGTGCCCCATCGTACTAATTTATGTTTGTAAGGATTTTTCCAAAATACAGCGACGAGTGCTCGAATAAGCAAGGATTGTACTAGGCTCATATGCTTATGGGGTGGCATATCAAAGCCTCTGAACTCCAATATTCCCAATTGGCCAGTAGAGGAATCAGGAGAGTATAATTTATCGATACAAAACTCTGACCGGTGAGTATTGCCAGTGATATCAGTCAATAAATGACGGAATATTCTATCAGTTTGCCAAAAAGGAATAAACCCTTTTTCCGGTACCTGGCTAAATGCAATCTCCATTTCATACAAATTATCTTCTAATCCTTCATCGATGCGAGGCGCTTGACTCGTAGGGCCAACAAAAGATCCTGAAAATAAATACGATAATGCCGGGTGATGTTGCCAAAAAGTAATGAGGCTCCTCAATAAGTCTGGTCGACGCAATAGAGGGCTGTCGGAAGGAATTGACCCGCCGATCGTAATGTGATTACCCCCACCGGTACCAGTATGCCTACCATCAAGCATAAACTTTTCTGTACCCAGTCGGGTCAGCCTGGCCTGCTCATACAGGATATCGGTGTGATGTACTAGTTCTGCCCAACTCCTGGAAGGATGAATATTGACTTCTATGACACCGGGATCAGGAGAGACGATGAGCCGTTGTAACCGATTATCTCTGGGAGGTTCGTAACCTTCAATGCGCACCTGCAGCTTCAATTTTGTAGCGACCTGTTCTACTGAAGCTACGAGATCAAGATAATGCTCCAGATATTGCATCGGTGGAATAAAAATATACAAGATGCCGTTTCTTACTTCCACATTGATCGCCGTTTTTATCGTGTGGATTTCAAAGGTGATTTCAGGCTCTGCCTCCGTTTTTTTTCCCCCGCTCGATTCCGGAATAATTTTTATGCCGTCGATCTTGTATGGCTGATCGTGCAGCGTGATCGTGCCATACCTTGCTCTTATTTGATCATGAAAGTGATCCAATGCAGGCAGTTCCTGAAACAAACTGCGTTCGAATTGTTCTGGTTTTTTTGATTTGGCGACTACAGGTAAGGACTCCAGTGGCAAACGTAAACCGATCGGTGAATTACCCGGAATCAAAAAAAGGTAGTCCCTGTTGAAAATCCATTTACTACTCATCCAATTTTTACTCCAATGGTTCCATTGTAAGGGCAATACATAACCTGCCGGATCGCCAAGGCCATTATTAAGCAATTGAGCTAGCATACGACGCTCTAATGGGTCGTTGAGATTAGATTTCAAGGGATCGACATTCACAGGGTTTTTCCCTTCTGTCCACAAAAAATAAAATACATCTTCATATGCAGGACTTACATATGCAGGGTCTACTGCTAAATGTTTTGCCAACTCATTCATAAAGACTTCACCATCACGGTAGGTCAATTGATGATTAGACCCTTCATGTGCTATGAGATTTAGATCATTCCAAACGGGGAAACCATCTTTTCTCCAATAAAGACCATATTGCCATCGAGGGAGCTGTTCACCGGGGTACCATTTACCCTGGCCATAATGTATCAAGCCTCCGGGCCCAAATTTATCTCTAAGCCGATAGATCAAATCATGCGATAATACCCTTTTTTCAAAGCCATCCGCTGCAGTATTCCACTGGGCGGATTCCATATCATCGATGGATACAAAAGTAGGCTCCCCACCCATCGTCAATCGCACATCTGCAGCATGTAAGTACTCATCCACCTGTGCACCTAAAGCATTGATCTCCGCCCACTGTTGACCTGAAAAAGGTTTTGTAACCCTAGGATCTTCATGAATGCGGACGACTGTATTTTCGTACGCAAAACTGACCTCACAACGGTCTGTAGCACCCGTCACGGGTGCAGCACTTGCAAAATGTGGGGTGCAAGCAAGTGGGATATGCCCCTCCCCTGCAAATAATCCTGAAGTAGGATCTAAGCCAATCCAGCCAGCTCCAGGGATATAGACTTCCGTCCAGGCGTGAAGGTCTGTAAAATCATTTTCTGGACCTGATGGCCCATCCAACGATTTTTCATCTGCACTCAATTGAATCAAATAGCCGGAGACAAATCTGGCTGCTAAGCCGACATGGCGCAAAATGTGGACTAATAACCATGCAGAATCCCGGCAAGATCCAATACCCCGCGAAAGAGTTTCGTCTGGTGCTTGTACACCGGGTTCCATCCGAATAGAATATGCGATGTCTTTATTTAATTGTTGGTTGGTCCGGACCAGGAAATCCACTATACGCTCTTTCCTTCCACGGTCTACATTTCGCTTTACCCATTCCAGGAGCAGTGGTCCATTTTCAGTACACTCGAGATAGGGAGCTAACTCTTGCTTTAAAACTTGGTCATAGTCGAATGGATAATTTTCGGCATATTCTTCGACGAAAAAATCAAAGGGATTAATTACTTGCAGCCTAGCTATGACTTCTACTTCGATTACTAACTCCTTGGTTAGTTCCTGAAATACGACCCTAGCCTGATAATTGCCATAGGGGTCCTGCTGCCAGTTTATAAAATGACCTTCCGGGGTAAGCTTAAACGAATAGGCTTCAATCGGGGTACGAGAATGCACTGCAGGCCGTAATCTAAAGATGTGGGGTGTCAATGAAACAGCCCTATCATAGGAATAACTGGTTTTATGTCTTATAGCTACACGTACTGCCATACTCAAGGATGTTGGTAGAGAGCCAATATACCCGTTTTATAATTTAGCCAGGTAATAACAAAATGTGATTTTGTACTCTTTAAGCGGTTGATCTTTCCTTCATTCCCGTAAGGATCATACCCTATGGGACAATCAATTACAAACATATCATAACACAAGGACACTTGCCTACAAATAAAAAGTCGAAAAAAGAAAAATGCCCGTGATGCTAAGATTACTTTTTATATTTCGTGCTCAAGATTTGATTTTCAAAAAAACAAAATCAGTAAATTTCTGTCTAAAAATAAATTTACAATTTGGTTAACTAGTGACTTTAATTATTCCATGACATGATGAATGACGCTTCCATGCTTTCAAAATATATGACCTATCCGGGTGTGTGGGATGAGATGTTTGACCTAAAAGGCATCAGGCCAGGGTATCAAAAATTAGTGACCTTTCTTGAAAGCCTTTCAAAAGAAGAGCTGAGCCATAAAGTGGAACTGGCCAAAAAAATTTTTATGAGTCAGGGAGTGACTTTTACTGTATATAGCAGTGGTGAAGGCATCGAAAAAATATTTCCCTTTGATATCATTCCCCGATTAGTAGAGGCATCTGAATGGCAATTGATCGAGTCAGGTATAAAACAAAGGCTCAAAGCACTCAATGTGTTTTTAAATGATATCTATCACGATCAGTATATTATAAAAGATGGCATCATTCCTTTAAATTTAATCTATTCCTGTCCAGGCTTCATCCGTGCTATGATGCATGTCAAAGTACCCCACGACATCTATACGCACATCTCAGGTATAGATCTTATCCGAGATCCATATGGCGAATTTTATGTGTTAGAAGATAATCTTCGTACACCCTCCGGAGTCTCGTATATGCTGGAGAATAGGAGTATTACGTATCGCATATTTCCTGATCTATTGCCTAAAATAAGGGTGAAATCGGTGAAGGACTATCCTGATGTTTTGTTGCGAAACCTGATTTCACTGTCCAATCGCCAGACTAGTGATCCGACTGTGGTATTATTGACACCGGGCATATATAACTCTGCATATTTTGAACATACCACTCTAGCTCGCCTCATGGGTATAGAGCTCGTGGAAAGCAATGATCTCATAGTGGACAATCATCATGTCTATATGAAGACGGTGCATGGGTTGAAACTCATAGATGTAATATATAGACGGGTCGATGATGAGTATCTGGATCCATTAGTATTCCGCAAAGACAGTATGTTGGGGGTAGCAGGGCTATATGGCGCCTATCGACTAGGGAATGTAGCTATTGTAAATGCCTTGGGCAATGGAGTGGCTGATGATAAAGCCATATATACCTACGTACCGGAGATGATAAAATACTATCTAAATGAAACTCCAATCCTCAAAAATGTGCCAACTTACCCTTTAGATCAGATCGAACATCGGGAACATGTATTCCAAAACATGCGGTCCATGGTAATTAAAAAAACAAATGAATCCGGTGGTTATGGCATGTTGATCGGTAACTCGGCCACCGAACAGCAGTTGAAAGATTTTAAAAAAGCAATCGAAGAGGATCCTAGAAGTTTTATAGCTCAACCTATTATTAACCTTTCTTCAGTGCCCTGCTATATCGATGAAAAGTTGCAAGCCCGTCGAGTGGACTTGAGACCGTATGCACTATATGGACCTGAGGGTATCGACATCATACCAGGTGGCCTCACTCGCGTAGCTTTGAAAGAAGGATCACTCGTCGTCAATTCATCTCAAGGTGGTGGCAGTAAAGACACTTGGGTGTTAGATGAATAAGAAATATATATACGACCATGTCATGAAAAAAGAAATGAATGAAATTAAATCAATAATAATATCAATATGCTGAGTAGGGTAGCTGATTCGATATTCTGGGTTGCACGCTATATGGAACGCACCAATGGCATGCTGCGACTCTTACGTACCAGCTATATTTCCTCCCAGGATGAGATCAAAGATTATAGTTGGCGACCCATATTAAACCATTATGGCGATGAACATGTACAGTTCAAAAATGATCACAATGACTCCATCAACATTATTCATCACTTGTTATTGGATAAAGAAAATGACTCTTCCGTATTAAACAATATCACGCGAGCGAGAGAAAATGCGCGTGCTGTCCAAGATCATATCACCAAAGAAGTCTGGCAATGTTTAAACGATTTTTATCATTTGATCAGAAATGAAAACACCGCTCGATTAATCTACCATGAGGATATACAAGGCGCACTCGATGCACTGATCGCTCAGGGGTGGTTATATTACGGCGTAGTGGATACAACGATGGCCAGAGGGAATGGGTTTTCTTTTTTATCCCTCGGTAAATTCATGGAAAGAGCGTTATTATCTACGGATAGCCTCTCTATAAAATTGGAAGAAATCAAATTGTATACAGATCCATCGCTTGAAACCCCATCTCTACGATATCTTTTATACGCTCTGTCCGGATATGAGTTGTTTCTTAAAACCAATAAAGGCAACTTTAAATCTGAACTTGTTTTTGATCAAATTATATTAAATCCGGACTTTCCCCATTCTATCCTGTATTGCCTTACCCGGATATCGAGATACATTCAACGCCTCAGGCCTGAAAGTCTTCCGGAAGCTTTTGAGCAATTAGATTTTCTAATTGGCAAACTCATAAACAATATAAAGTATACTTCTATAGAAATACAAAAAGGTCCAGAATTAGAAAAACTGTTAGAGGATACCCGGAATGGATTGTTTGAAATAACCAATGCCCTAAATCGATTTTATTTTGGACACTTTTAATTTCACTTTAAAAAAATAACAATGACTAAATATAAAATAAATCATATCACCAAATACACGTATCCTGCGTCCATCACAGAAAGCATGAATCATATCATGTTGTTTCCATTTGAAGATAATTTTCAGGAGGTGAGAAAGCACGAGCTCATCATTTCAAATCATCCCTTAGTCGAAACTTTTACTGATTATTTTGGTAATAAAGTAGGTGTATTTTCTATTACCAAGTCTATTGCTGAATTGGTCATCCAATCCAAGATGGAAGTCATACTACTACCCTCTGTACTTCCCACAGATACTACACCGGCCAAAGCCCAATGGGCAGACTTAACCATTGTAAAAAACCAATTTCCATTTATAGATTTTTTATATCAGGAAAAATTCGAAACCCTGAGTGAATTAAAGGAATGCGTAGATCAACTAATGGATCATACTCTGTCACCTTATGTGATCGCTCAAAAGATGTCGACCTTCGTATATACTACTTTTGAATATAAAAAGGGGGTGACCGATATTGAGACCAAAGTGAATGATATTTGGAATATGAAAGCCGGCGTCTGTCAGGATTTTGCACATATTTTACTGTCCATGTTAAGGATGTCCGGTATACCAGCCCGATATGTCAGTGGCTACATCTGTCCTAAAAACAATGAAATGAGGGGTGAAGGAGCTACACATGCCTGGGTGGAGGCTTATATTCCTTTTGAAGGTTGGATCGGGATAGATCCTACTAATAATTGTTTGACCTCAGATCGTCATATCCGACTGGCCATAGGCAGAAATTTTAGTGACTGTACCCCCGTCAAAGGAACCTATAAGGGGTCTGCCGGCCATACTTTGGAGGTAGCTGTACACATCGAAAGTGAGTTTAGTAAAACCTCTCCAACCATTGAACCGGTATTTTCTTATCAAGCACATCAACCAGAAATTAAAGATAATTCGTATCGCAAGTTTTTGGAAATGCAACAACAGCAACAGTGAAAAGTTTAACTGAGACTATTTAGAGCATAATGAATTCATCGATAAAGAATTGTTCCGGCAATAGATCGGGAATTCTTTGAATTCATTTATTAATATCGTTTTATTTTGTATCAGGCCCTTTGCAATTTCTATTAACCAATCCGGATTAGCATTTAGGAGTCTATAATGCTGGGATGTCCTTAAATCAACGTAATTGCACCACTAAATTGATGCCTTAAGAACTTTGATTTACCAGAGCCTTTGGGTCCAAATATGAAGCTGCTGTAATGTTGTAAAGATAGATATCGACGATTGTAATTTTCCATTTCGTAAAAATGGCGTTAGAGCTGCCAGACTTACCGTAAAAATGGCATTTGCATTGCCATTTTTACGAATATGAATTTATGAAATTGACTGTCAATATATTATGTGTGCGACGATATGCCCGTTTTGAATCCAATTCCACCGAAACCAGTCTTACTTTTCATTAATAAATACCTTTTTCCCCACTCCGACCCCATTGATCGTCACCTTCTTCCATTGTAACGGCAGCGCAGTTTTGATCTGAGTAATCCCGACTGGTGTGATCTCCAAGCCGCCGAATCCCATAAGCACACTTTGCAAAATTCCACCTGCTCCTGTGGCGAAATAAGGATTAGTACCGCCTTTGGTTTCGGCAATAACTCTGAACGGGGGCAATAGATTAGGTAGATACGAGTCTTTAAACCATTTGTGAGCATTCGCACCATCGCCCAATCTTGAGTACAACGTGGTGAAAACCGCTTGAGTCATAGCCGGTGTGCCAGAGTCTGGAATCCGGGTACCATAATAAAGTAGATCTTTTTTTATCATGGCAGTGTCTTTAATCTCTTTTAATGGATAGGCCAATAGATTGACATCCGCTTGTTTGATGCCCTCGCCATGGTAGGTAGCGTGTTCGCGAGTAGTGCCATCGGGGAATTTAAGAATGGGTATATTTTGTGCTACATGCACCCAATCAGGATTGCCATCGAGCATCAATATTTTAGCGGCTTCGGTAGCCAGCAGGAGATTGGCTTTAGCTGCGGCATTGGTAAATGCATTATTGTCTACATTCTCAGCCCATTCATCAGCTGCAACGACATTTTTAATATCATACTTGCCGAGGCCATTGCGCTCTACTCTACTAGCCCAAAAGTCAGCAGTTTCTTTAAGGATCGGATAACCTTTTTCTCGAAGCCAGGTCTTATCTTGGGTGACAGCATAATAATTCCAGGCAGCAAGACCTACGCAAGCGGTGATATGATGCTCAAAAGGCCCACTCAATGCCCACACCGGAGTTTCTTCCACTCCTGTGGCTGCACTTTCCCAAGGATACATGGCCCCTTTAAATCCTTTTGAGAATGCATTTCGTTTGGCAGCATCTAGTCGCTGAAATCGGTACTCCATCATACTTTTAGCCAAATCAGGCTGCAAAACCAACAAAGCAGGATACATCCATAACTCAGTATCCCAAAACACATGACCATTGTAACCCAGGCCGCTCAAGCCCATTGGCGAAGGCGATAAAGCTGTACCCTCTCGTGTAAAAGCATACAAGTGGTACAACATACTGTTTACATCCTGCTGGGCCTGAGGATCGCCCTCGATAATGATATTGCTTTTCCATAATTCTGCCCACGCTTTATTATGAAATTGCAAGAGTCTGTTTTTCCCTTCAAGCTTCGCGTAGATAGTGAGCCGCTCTGCTTCATTGAGTGGATCATCATGATGGGCAGAGGTGATGGAGGACCCCACGACTGCATAGGTATATTTTTGCCCTGCAGTCAATGTTTTTGAAAATTTGAGCAAATGCATATTGTTATCCCACATTTCATGGATTACCCGAGGCTCCTGACCATGATCTTCGTCAAACAAAAAAGTATTGGACGCGCATAGTTGTAGCTTATCAGTTGGGCTTTTGGCAGAAGATGTCAATAAACTGATAGTGACATGAGGGCGATCGATTTCATTATAATAATTTTCTACATCGCGTAGAGCATCCGGGGCTTCCATCACCGAGGCAGCTGTCATCTTCAAGCTTTGGTAAGCAGCCACGTTGACTTCCATCAACACACTATATGGCAAATGCCGTAATGCCATATAAGAATAGGAGATGCTTGCTTTATCAAGGTAATCGAATGTACAACTGAAGATTCCACTTTGAAAATTCATCGTTTGTTTCAAAGACTTAATGTTTTTTGAATCCATCCTCTGCCCATCGACTTCGAGATACATATTGAGAAGGTTAAAACTTTTCAAAAAATTGCTTACTCTTCCGCGACCGTATAAATCGTACGCACCTGACAATACCACCTCTTTGACTTTAAAAGGGTCCGGAGAAGATACAATACCGATCATACCATTGGCTGATGTGATACCGTAATAATTGGCAGGATCTATGTTAGGAGCAGTCATGCGCCAAGGATCGATTGGTTGAGCCCAAACATCACAGATCCATATTGGTATCAGCAAATAGCAAATCAATCGTTTCATACTCCAAGGAATTTAAAGGACTGGTAAAGTACATAAAAACTCAATGCCATAAAGTTAAGTCTTACCATGATAGAATGGTGCGAGATCTGATATAAATGGCAGAGTGATAAAATCCTTACCTTTGAAAAAAAATCATTCGCCATGCAAAAAAGACATTTTCTCAAAAGCGTAAGTGCTTTTGGACTTTTCTCCATCATCCGGAATAATCCTTTACGATCTGAAACAAACATTCCTCACTTACTTAACCCTATGTTTTTGCCTACAGATCAGTATACCCTGCCTGCACTGGACTACGGATTTAGTGCGCTGGAGCCCCATATCGATGCTAAGACCATGGAGATCCATCATGATAGACATCATAATACCTACGTGACCAATCTCAATAAAGAGATGAGTACAAATGTAGCAGCGGCTAAACTTACGCTCGAGCAACTTTTTGCTTCCATAGATAAGCAGACTCCGGCTATCCGTAATAATGGCGGTGGTCATTACAATCATACGATGTTTTGGAAATTGCTAAGTGCAAATACCGGCTCCCAACCTTCAGGAGATCTCGCCAAAGCGATCACCGTATCATTTAAAGACTTAAGTGGCTTAAAAGACCAAATGAATAAAGCCGGAGCAGCTAGATTTGGTTCAGGATGGTCTTGGTTAGTCTCCGATGAAAAAGGCAAACTGTCGATAGGCTCTACAGCTAATCAGGATAACCCATTGATGAATATCTCAGAGATCAAAGGCTATCCGATCCTTGGTATTGATGTGTGGGAGCATGCCTATTATCTCAAATATCAAAACAAACGAGCTGACTACCTCGTAGCGATCTGGAATGTGATCAACTGGGATGAAGTATCTAAACGATATGCTGAAGCAAAAGCTACTATGGCACCTAAAAAGTAAATTGCCATTTTTACCTTTGCTGTTCAGGAATAGATGAATAAGAAAATACTCTTGCTAGGGAGTGGCGAACTCGGAAAAGAATTGGTCATTTCCTTAAAACGATTGGGTCAGACAGTTATCGCAGTAGATAGTTACCCAGATGCGCCAGCTATGCAAGTGGCAGATGCATATGAAGTCATAGACATGCTGGATGGCGCGCTACTTGATGCTCTGGTGGTCAAACATCAACCTGATCTCATCGTGCCGGAGATTGAGGCTATACGCACCGAGCGTTTTTACGAATATGAAAAACAACACATTCAAGTTATTCCCAGTGCCAGAGCAGCAAATTTTACGATGAATCGAAAACTCATCAGGGATCTCGCGAGTCAAGAGCTTGGTTTAAAAACTGCTCGATACTTTTATGCGACTACTTTTGAGCAATTTAAAATAGCTGTTGGAGACATTGGTCTGCCTTGTGTGGTCAAGCCCTTGATGTCATCATCCGGTAAAGGTCAAAGTATACTGCGTGTCGAGGCAGATTATCTACAAGTCTGGGATTATGCGATACAAAATTCCAGGGGAGATCTAAAGGAAGTTATCATAGAAGAGTTTATTTCCTTTCATACGGAGATCACACTTTTGACAGTTACCCAGCAGAATGGCAAGACTTTGTTTTGTCCGCCTATCGGACATCGGCAAGAGCGAGGTGATTATCAGGAAAGCTGGCAGCCAGTAGCTATTTCAGATCTGGATTACCAAGATGCCTGTCAAATGGCGCGTCGGGTAACCGATGCTTTAACTGGAAGTGGAATATGGGGTGTTGAATTTTTTTTGACCGATCACGGTGTTTATTTTTCTGAATTGAGCCCTCGTCCCCATGATACCGGCATGGTCACACTGGCAGGTACTCAAAATCTTTCTGAATTTGAACTTCATGCCAGAGCCATACTTGGATTACCCATCTCCGACATTCAACTGGAGCGAGCTGGAGCCAGCGCGGTGATTTTAGCCCACCATACTGCGGAGCAATTTGACTTCGCTGGACTGGACAGAGCTCTTTTGTATCACAATGCTGATGTCAGGCTTTTTGGCAAACCTTCCATAAGGCCATATCGTCGTATGGGAGTAGCTCTAGCATATGATAAAATCGAAACAGATATGGATGCTTTAAGAAAGAAAGTAAAAGCTATAGCCAATGAAATAACGATACATTGATAAAGACCAAAAGATTAGCGTACGCCCTCGAGTCTTTTCGCTTTTAGTAGCGATTAAATACTTCGATTGTATTTGCATTGTAGTTGACTACGTACATTTCTCGACCGGAGACAAATACATCAGAAGGTTGAGAAAAAGGTTCAGTAAGAGTCTGTTTTAGTTTACCATTCAAATCATATATCAATACACGGTTGCCATTGTAATCTGTTACTACGATTTCCTCGGTACTGACATATAGCCCACCTACCATCTTGAAATTATCTTGTTCACCAATGGTCGTTTTAAATTTACCATCCATATCAAATATTTGGATTCGGTTATTTTTAGCATCCGCGACATAGATCAACCCATTTTTTATCTGAATGTCAGTAGGGCCGTTAAATTGGCCATCGCCGATACCCGGAGTACCAATATTAGATACTTTGCCAGCGCGATTAAAATATATCTTATGTTGAGCATAATCTGAGATCACAATATTATTACCCTCGACACTGATGCCATACGGTATTTGGAGCATTTCGTTGGTAGGCACTGTAGTAATATATTCTTGACCAGCCACCCTACTCGCGACATGAGCTTCACTCTCGGCCACCAAAAACACACCGACTTCGAGAGAGTTGATGTATTTAGGTTTTCTAATGTTTTTAATAGCCTCAACCAACCCACCGTCATAGTTCATTTTATGAACTTCTGTTTTCAATCCGCTCGAGACATATAGATGAGCAGCATCGCCGGTGATACTAATCGGGTTTACGTTGGACAAAGGATAAGTTTTAAGGTGGTGCCAAGCACCTCGCTGACTATTTTGCTGCTTACAAGCACACACAAGAAAAACTACAAACCCACTGATAAACAAGGCAAATTTTGACATAGAATTGGTTGAATCTAAAAGAGTAAAATTAGGTCTTCATGTTGATTTTAATTATTGTTTTTTATGAGCTTAACCATATATTAACCGCTTTCCAAAGCGCATTCACTCACTAATAGTTCAAATAGAGAGCACAGCCAGATGACCAAATGAAGGATTTTATCTTTAGGAATAACCCATTTCAAAGCTACTAATGATTTAAAAATCAACCTATTAAAACAAGACTTGTTTACATAAAGAGTACAATATAAAAAAATAATAAATACAATCTTTATAATTCGTTAACATGTCGTTTACCAATCTTAATTACGATATACTGTATTTTTGTACCAGAAATCAAATTAATATTCGTCTATGCCAATCACAAAAAAATATCTCAAATCAAACAAAATCTGTAAAGTGACATTCAAAGTCGAAGCAGAAAAAGTACTTAAAGCCAAAAAAGTTGAACTATTGGGCAGCTTCAATGAATGGAAACCATCAAAGGAAACTTCAATGAAAAAATTGAAAGATGGATCATTTACCATTACACTTGATCTAAATTCCCCAAATGAATATCAATTCAAATATGTGATAGATGGTAAACTTTGGGAAAATGAAACCCAAGCTGACCGTCAGGAATTTAATGGCTATGGTACTGAGAAAAATAGCGTCATAATATTATAAAATATCTAATATGACGCGGTGTCATTATATTAAAAGATAACTAACTGTCGCGGCGTCATTTTTTTATAACTTTTTAAGGAACCGCTGTGCTGCTAAGGCATAATCATCATTGTTTTAAAGAAACAATAAAGCAAAAAGCAGGTGGCGTAAAGATAAAGGGTCATCGTACTATAAGAACAACTCCTATCAAATGATGAATGACCTTTGTCGAACATACTATCAGAACATTTAAGGTTTTTTTATTCATATTCATTTAGCCTTGTGAGGACACTCGCAGGGCTTTTTTGTTTTTACACTACAGTTAAGTGAATCCCTATGATTGGTCAGACGATCCGATAACTATTGGATGAACATGTAAGAATGAGAAAAGTTATGATAGAAGGAAATCCTTCATTTTAAAATGTTGGGGTTTCGATAAAACCTATTTACCGACCTCATCATTTCTCCTGGTGTCCCCATGTTATAGGGCTAGACACCTGGAGCACAATCGATTGCGGACTTTTCTATAATTCGATTAACTTAGCTTTTCATTTTTAATAAAAACCATAGAATCAATGAGTATAAATAGAAGAAACTTTGTAAAAAATGGACTTACACTTGCCACAGCATCGTCTTTCCTCTGCGCTCTGGATCCATCCTCTTCACTTGACCTCTTAGGCCTTGAAGCGAAGAAAAAAAGGAATATCGGCATACAAATCTATACTATACGCGACATCTTACAGAAAGATGCTACCGGCGGCATCAAAGCCATTGCTGCTGCGGGTTATAAACAAATCGAATTGGCTGGATATAATGCCGGTAAATTTTATGGATTACCTGCTGCTGAAATGAAAAGTCTGGCTACTGGTCTGGGTCTAGCTATACCGAGTAGTCACGTAGCGCCCAATCTAGGTGATTATTTTAAAGACAATATGCTGCCCAAAGAATACCTACAGGCTATGGACGATGCAGCCTATATGGGGCAAAAATTTATCATCATGCCGTTTTTGGCCCCAGCCTTTCGCAATGATAAAGATAACGCTATGCGGATTGCAGAGTTCATGAATAAAGCAGGAACAGCCTCCAAAGAACGCGGTCTAATGTTTGGCTATCACAATCATCAATTTGAATTTGATAAAATCGGTGATACCACAATGATGAATATCTTCCTCACCCAGACAGATCCTAAGCTAGTCACTATGGAGCTAGATATCTACTGGGTAGCTTTTGCAAATGTAGACCCGATCCAACTGATCAAACAAAACCCTGGACGATTCTCGCTTTATCATATAAAAGATATGGCTAAATCGGAGAAACGTGAAAGTATAGAAATCGGCGACGGCACCATCGACTTCAATAAGATCTTTAAGGAAACTAAAAAGATCGGAGCGACGTACTACCTGGTAGAGCAAGAGGCTTATCGAACGACATCTTTGGATGCGATCAAAGCTAATTTCACACGAATCAATAAATTAAAATTCTGACATTCTTTTCAAGATGATTGTATAAATAAAAGGGGTACACCATAGTGGACCCCTTTTACTTTTTATAGTCGAACTTCAACTTGTAAAAAATTGGCATCAAGAAAAAACTTTCTAGTCGTATAATTCATTTCTTGCCCATTTAATATGTTCAGTTTCTATTTTTATCTCCTCAGTATGTTCTAAAAATCGATCTAACGGATTAGCATTCTGAGCTACATATTTTTTTAGTAGATCGCGTACCATATCATTAAACGTAGTGCCATGCTGATGAGCATACTTTCTACTTTTCGCTAAAAGTTCATCTGGAATGGATAGAGTCACATTTTTCAAAATTAGAATGTTATGTGCACAAATATATACAGGTATTATAATATCTAAACATAAAATGTTTATAATCAGATATTTAGACCCACCGCATTGGACTTATTATTCCACAAATCTTACTTTTTCTAACATCGGTTTTCGCAGTGCAGGAGGTGCTATGAGGTCTTCTTTTAAATAGCCCATATAAAACAATCCTAAACATCGCTCACCTTCATTCAATTCCAGGAAGGGGCCAAGTCGGGTGATGAATCCTGGGGTAGCCCAATAAGATCCGATCTGGTATGCCGTACAAGTCAACCACATATTTTGAACTGCGGCGGCCACTGCAGCTATCTCTTCCCATTCCGGAAGTGATTGCATTGGGTCTCGTTGCATACAAATTGCAATCGTACAAGCTGCCAAATTGGGTTTATCAGCAGCCTCTCTGAGTTTGATATCCGAAAACAATTCCTCAGGTGTGTTTTCTTTAAAATCTTTTGCAATGTAATCCGACAATCGTTGCCTTGATGCGATGGTATGGAAGACTTTAAATCGCCAAGGCTCGGTACGTTTATGGGTAGGTGCCCAAATCGCATTTTCCAGGATCTCTAATACTATCTCTTCGGCAATAGGTTTATCAATATATGTTTTTGGAAAATAAGCCCTCCGGATCCGGATTAATTCTGATATAGGTTGCATAATCGTGTAATAATAAAACGAAAGATCAATCTATTTAGGGTAAAGGTGAATTCATTTTGTGTAATATTTTCCTGGCACGATACTTAAAGGCAGGTGACTGCCGGTGCCATTGGTCTTCAATGATTAATATTAATTCCTGACCGATATCAGGATGATCATCTAACATGTGCCCTAAAATCGCCAAAGAATACGCCTTCACTCCCACTTGTTCGTGAGGGTCTGTTAAAAAATCAAAACACATCGTCATTACCTTGCCTTTCAATGAATTTGGAATTTGGATCTGCTCCAGTATTTTGGTGGTATGTCTTCTTACGGAATGGTGGAGCCCGGGCTTTTGAGCCAAACTAATTATTTTTTTTAAGTATTTACGTATGAGCTCAGGATGTTGAATAGCAATGGTGGCCGAAGGATACCCTGATCGCTGTGTGATGATGACCTCTTCAGATAAAAACAATTGGACTAGTTCGTGTACTCGCATTGGATCAGTGCCTATCCACTGCACGATGCGCAACATTTGAGCCTTGCTATGCACCTGCAATACCAGGCTACGAAGTTCTTTGGTCATACTATATTATCCGCTATCTTCGCAGCAAAATAAATCATATTGATGAATCGAGCTATACTTTTACTCTCCGGCATTCTGATGATCGCACACGTTGGCAATGCTCAAGATACCGGTAAGGTGATCATGGATTTTGAAAAATATGACCCCCCGTCTAGCTTGGTGGTGCCAGAACATAAACTTACCAAAGCTAAATTGCCATTCATCGATGTACACAGTCACCACTTCCGGGGAGTCAATAAAACCTATCTGGAAAAACTAGGGAAGGAAATGGATGCGATGAACATGCAAATCATCGTCAATCTTAGTGGAGGGACCGGAGAAAATTTAAAAAACCAAGTCGATAGCGCTGCTAAATATTTACCTGGACGATTTATAGTATTTGCCAATATAAACATCCGAAGTATCGATGATGCCGATTGGGCTGTCAATACCGTGAAAGCTTTGGAAAACGATGTCAAAAATGGTGCTCGTGGTCTGAAAATCTACAAAAGTCAAGGTATGGATGACAAAGACAGTAAAGGCAATCGAATTAAAATCAATGATCCTCGAATCGGCCCTGTCTGGGAAGCATGTGGCAGACTCGGGATACCCATATTGATACATTCCGGTGATCCAGCAGCCTTCTGGCAGCCTGCTGACGAAAAAAATGAGCGATGGCTTGAACTACGGACCAGAGGAGGGCGCAATCGACAAAACTTTGAAGCCAGCTGGGAGCAGATCTTGTCTGAACAACTTGCACTTTTTAAAAATCATCCTAAGACCACTTTCATCAATGCCCATATGGGGTGGTATCCAAACAATCTGACTAAACTCGCAGAACTGATGGAAGCATTGCCCAATATGAATGTGGAGATCGGGGCAGTGATAGCAGAATTAGGTCGTCAACCAAGAGCCGCCAAAGCCTTTTTTACTAAATATCAGGATCGGATTTTATTTGGCAAGGACTCCTATGTAGTGGATGAATACCCCACCTATTTTAGAGTACTCGAGACCGCTGATGAATACTTTCCATATCATAAGCGGTATCACGCTTTTTGGCGAATGTATGGGCTAGACCTGAGTGATGATGTGTTGAAAAAAGTGTATTTTCAAAATGCGTTGCGATTGATACCCGGATTGCAAAAGGGAGAATTTCCAAAGTAGGTGAGGCTGAATTGGGCCAAACTTATTTTCTAAACTAAGGCCGACATTGGACATTCTTAAATATCACTGCAAACTTATTGCTGCCTCCCATCTATAGTTTTAACGAGGAAGTATCACCTTATGGTGCCAGTCGCTCTATAACCCACTGGCCTTTGAAAAGTCTATACGTTATCCTATCATGCAATCGATCTTTCCGCCCCTGCCAGAATTCAAGATAGGTAGGTACCAATGTATAGCCACCCCAAAAAGGTGGTAAAGGCAAAGTCGCTTCATCTTTGAAATAAGATTCTAATTGTTTTAAGACGCCCTCCAGGAAGGTTCTATCGGGTATTACTTTACTTTGTTCGGAAGTCCAAGCCCCTAGTTGCGAAGCTCTGGGGCGAGACTTAAAGTATTGTTCAGAGATGGCTCGCGATACTTTTTTTATTTTTCCTTCGACACGAACCTGTCGCTCGAGGGAAGGCCAATAAAATAAGAGGGCTGCGTGAGGATTTTCTTTGAGGTCTTGCGCTTTTTTACTTTCATAATTGGTAAAAAACATAAATCCAAGATCCGGGGCAAAACTTTTTAATAATACCACTCTTGCTGAAGGTCTACCTTTGGAGGTAGCGGAGGCCAGAGTCACTGCAGTAGGTTCAATTATATCTGTTTTTAGGTTTTGATTAAACCAAAGCTTGAATTGGGCATAAGGATCTAACTTTATGTTCTTTTCTAGCAATGTGGATTGATTATAATTTCGGCGGATATGTTTAAGTTTTTCCATGGATATAAAGGTAGTTGAAACCAACAGCCTTTTCCTAAAATCAACGTTGTAAAAGTAGTCGTTAAAATAAAAGTGATTAAAAGCCCCCTTCTCCTTTGGATGGCTAACGAAGTGTTTAAATTTTGATAAATTTCTTAAACACTACTTCGCTATTACTTTCCAATTTAAATATATACGTACCCGGTACCAGATGGTTGATATGCAACCCATTATTATTCTGAAGTAGGGGCAGTGGAATTTGTTTTCCAAAAAGATCAAGAATAGTTACGCGATATGAAGCTAGATTTTTATTTGTTTTAAAATTCAGTATATCCGATACTGGATTTGGATATAGTTCTACCACCAGCGGTAAATGGGCCATGTTCCTCAAAGAAAAATTTATTGAAGCGGCGGCGGCGGGAGCTGAACTCGCGCATCCCATCACCTTTACTTCGGCTAAATGCAGAAAATTAGGACTCACGTTATCAGCCCAGATTCTGACATATCTTCCTTGGGCGGTAAGTGCTGTTATATTGATTATTTGGCCATTGACCAGTCCTGTAGCATTATTGTATTCATAGACAAATCCATTATCAGAATAATTCACTACTTGACTATTGCTCACAAACACTTTGAATTTTTTTGTTCTTCCATTACATTGAGGACAGTCGGCCCGATGGCGAATCTCGATGCTGGTCACCGTATGAGTCACGCCAAGGTCTATTTCCAACCATGGCTGATTTTGAGATCCTGTATGTTGAAAATTTGAATTGTTCCCATCGACGGCTCTGCCCGCCGGATAAGAATTGACTGCATCAAAATTGGAGGATTGGCTTGTCGGCTTGCCTTGACTGATCAGTGTGGAAGTCGTGCAACCTGGAGGGCATGACGGACAATTTAATTCTCCACTCCCGCAGTCAATACCGGTTTCATTTCCATTTTTAAATCCATCTACACAACTAACTGTAGTGGTGATGTTCAGGACGGTACTGGATGTCTCCGCTCCACAATTATCAACGGCTTTGGCTGTCAGCGCGTACGAGGCAGCAGATGCAGGATTGACGGTATAGGAGTATGGATTAGAATTATCAGAGCCTAATAAAGTGGGACCATTGTAAAATTCAATCCTATTTATAGATCCATCGGCGTCAGTGGCCGAAGCATTAACCACAAAGCTACTGTTTCGAGGATAACTATTAGAGGTAGAAGATATCGTTACGTTGGTAGGAGCTTGATTATTGGTGCACGTGGTAGTACTTGTGCAGCCCATGACCCTTACCTCTGCCAAATGTAAAACATTAGGACTTATATTATCTGCCCAGATCCGTACATA
>JANOWJ010000004.1:0-9173 GCA_031417835.1 Saprospiraceae bacterium
CCGCAGCAGGAATTACTGTCGCACCCCACACAACCTCTTTTACTGTTAGTCTAATATCACCAGAGGGCATTAATTCAAATTGTAACGAATCATGGCTTCCTTCTGGCATGCCCGGATATTCAAAGGTATTGTTGCCAACGTAAACATAGTTCTCACCAAACACTTCATTTTTTAGCCATAAGTCATTGTCTTTTTTAAAGAATTCCTTTTTACTTTTTGGGTCATTGATATTTGTGTAAGCGCCTGTTAATTTATCAATTGCTACTGCTTCTGCCGCCAAAGTAAGAGACATAGTTATGTCATAGACTATTTTTTGAGTGCCATCATTTAAATTTTGAGCTTTTAGTATTCTTCTTTTCGATGTTTGTGAAGATGCAGCAGGGTCTTTTGCAATATGTTTGTCACCTGCAAAATATAATTGTGTAACCAAAGGCTGATAGCCCTCGGCTGTAATCATCAAATGAAAATGTGCCGGTCTAATGTCATTTCCACTGCCATAAGATGGGGGCACAAGTGTATTGAAGGAATAATTACCGTTGTTGTCTGAATACGTTGTACCCCTAAAACGAAATTCATTTGAGGTATTATCATATTGTCCTTCATGGTCGCAATGCCACAATTCAACTTTTGCATTTTTGTATGGTGTTTTACAATCGTTGTGTTTGATTAGGCCACTTAATTCAATTAAAGTGCCTTTTTCTCCCTTTATCACAAGGTTATTACGGACAGGACTGTTTGGTCTATAATAAGGGCCAAGGATGTCAGATGTTGTCTCACAATCACCAATAAAATGTTTGCCATCAAATTTTATAAAACTTGAGGCAGAAATTGCTACAACTGAAAGTCCAGTGTTAATAAAAAAGTCTCTTCTTTTCATGTTTGTTATTTTAATGATGATGTCTTTTGTAGCATTGCCGCTACCGTTTTGCGGCTTGGCGAAGGTGGCGATTTTACCACAAATGCTTATACGAAGCACGCGCTTCAAATTTACGAAAAACTGTCATACGAAGCACTAAACCGCCACTTTTTGGTCTAACCCCCAATAAACTGTACAAAATTCACTCTGCAAAAATCACCATTCAACAGTCATAAACACAGGTAATAGATTGTTCCAAAATGGTCAAGGGCAAGTGAATAGCCAGCTGCCGCTCAATGGCTGCCCAGTGGCTACCCTTGACAATTTTTCCACAATCCATTCATTTCTATATTCTTTGATTTAAGATATTCTTGAGGTGATTGATATCCAATACCTGAATGGATTCTCTCCAAATTGATCTAATTGAAAGTAAACTTCTGATAGCATGAAAATATGAAAACATTCAACAATCATAAACAACTCCCAAATGGAATTTGTAAGAAGATTTGAAATACATATTTTATTCTACAAATAAGTAAAAATACGGCATGCGGGCTTTATGTCGCATAGTGGTAAAGACGATAGGATAAAAAATATCTATCAACAATTAAAATTGCCGGCTCCTATGCAAAGGATAAAAATAGATACCGGAATGAGAGTATTGATCAGTACCGGAGTAGATATCACCGTTTGCAAAAAATGCAATATTGGAAAATTGATACTACTCGATTCACAGATCTTGTGGAAAGGAGAATTAAGATCAGTCTTTGAAATAAGAAGCCGCGGAAAACCTTCTAACTAAATGAATTCAAAATCAGAATACTACACACAGGAAGAGGTTAAAAGGCATACAAAAAAACGAAATTACTTACTTAGTCGCTGAGGTTGAGTAAAGACTTCTTTTGTTGAGTCACATCGGTAAAAAATGCGGACACCCAGTCATGATTAGTAAAAAGCATTTTTCTGGTTACTGGTGTATTTAGCTTGTCGCTGAACACCGTATAGCCAAAAAGCCACATCAGCTCGGCAGTGGACTTTTAAGTTAATGTTTTTGGCTCCGGCAGTGGGGAGGGCTTTTTTCTATACGGCTAATGTTAGTGTCTGGGCTATTCATATGGAATTTTTAGCAACTCACAGAAACTCTCAAATAAGTTGCAGGAATTGAAGTTGTACCCGATAATTCAGCTTTATTTTGGCTATTAAAAAGTGTAATTAATTCTTGCTCCAACTCTGCAGTCTTACCATTCTTTTCGGCAGCGTCAAAAGCATTCATGGTAGGTCCATAGAAATTTTTAAATATGCTGACATATTCTGTCGGGGAACAAGGTGCAATAAAAGTAAAAGTGTCCTTTACGCATGCGATATTCTCCTTTGCAATTCCAGCTTGACTGAAGCGCTCAATAACTTTATCTTCAACTCCCCAGGTCATTGGGCTAATGAAACCTTCAGGTGGCGGTGGTGTGTATGCAGAACTTATTTTCAGTATTTGAGCAACAACAGTTGGGTCACCCGGTATCCAGTTACCCATTATAATTTTTCCTCCAGGTTTTGTAACCCGAACCATTTCTTTAGCTACATCAAATGGCTTAGGGGCAAACATCGCACCGAAAATACTCACTACCATATCAAAGGATTTATCCTTCAATTCACTCAGGTTGCAAGCATCTCCCTCTTGAAACACGCAATTGGATATACCTGCTGCCTTTACCCTGATATTTCCAGCTTCAACAAGGTTTTTTGCAATGTCAACACCTAGTACTTCAGCACCAAGTTGGGCTTCGGGGATAGCTGTAGTGCCATCACCACAGCCGAGGTCAAGGATTTTCATTCCTTTGACTACGTTAAGTTTAGCCACAAGTTCTTTACCACTTTGACGCATCGTTTCAGCAATGCGTGTGAAATCGCCTTTTTCCCATAATGCTTTGTTTGGATTCATAGTTTATATTTTTAGTTGTTAAAATATTTCTTATTGAGTGCTGATATATTTATGCTTTATTTAGTGTCTAACAAAATTAATACATTTCCAAAGCCTTGCCGCTAACGTTATGAATTTTATGCAGGGAACTGTCTAGTTTAATTTTCTTTATGTCGGACGGAAGACTTTTAGACATGTTCAAATTTAGTCATTTTATTTGGTGAAGCTAAGATCAAACGATCAAACGAAGTATCTGGAGGCATTTGATCTACGGGATCGGATCCATGGTATGTATACGATACTGGTGCAAAGTGGGGCGGAGGCGAGGACTTTACATAGTTTTCAACAATCAGGCATTGGTGAGATAAGATCGAAGTCTCAATTAACTAATAAGCCCCCTTTTCGGTCAAACACGTGCTATATTCAGGCGCCT
Source organism: Saprospiraceae bacterium (assembly GCA_031417835.1). Lineage (GTDB taxonomy): Bacteria > Bacteroidota > Bacteroidia > Chitinophagales > Saprospiraceae > JADJLQ01. Next base: position 3,205 of record JANOWJ010000004.1, read on the forward strand.
TTTGAATCATATTAGAAATCGTTTTAAAATTTCTATTAATCAACCATGTTTTCTGTTCTTTCAAATTTCTGTTTAGTTCCAAAATAGATGACATCCCAATGAGCAAATAGTAGCGCCCAATTTAAACTTTCATCTATTACAGTCAAATCATCACTACCTGCATAATAAAAGGAATCAAAATACTTGACCAATATTTTCCATGGTACGATGGCTCCGTTTTCACTGTCCCAGGAAACAAATACATTTTTACCGAATGGAAGACCTCTTTGGTAAAACCATTTTTTTACTTCTTTTTCATTGGTGTCTGAAACATGAATGTGTTCTATTGTAGGGAAAAGGTTTTTTTTTGAATGGTTCATCAGCATGCAGCTCAGTATTTCTGATGTATTGATCTAAAAAGTTTCCAGCTCCTTTGCTCAAAGGCTTTATCTGGTTAAGATGTAACTCAGGCAAAACGTGATACTTTTCTTCAGTAAAACGCCATTTCAATAACGTGATTATAACTGTTTGCGAAGTTAATAATCATAAGTATAATTATTTTAAAGCTTTCCTTATAAATTTATATAAGTTTCATCAGTACTATAGGTTTTTAATCGGTTGATCGGGTCTAGCATAATGTAGTCGTTCGATTAAGGTAGTTTTGTAATAGGCGTCTAATCCGGCACAAGCAAGCGTGGTTGCTTGTGCTAAATCAACAAAACCATCGGCAGAAATCATATTTTCGTCTATTTCAATATGATCAATACTGCCAATAATCAGGATCGTGTTATTGATATGGATGTCTATTTTTTGTTCTAGGTTCATAGCCACTTTTATGGGTGCTTCGGCAACAAATGGAGCAAAAAAATCAGTATGATACATTTCAGAAAATCCACATGCTTCAAACTCAGAAACTGCTGTATCATACTTAGCAGAAGTTTGATGTGCCTTTTCAAAATCGTTAAGGGCTACATAGTTTAGGGTGTACTCATTGGTTTCTAAAATATTTTCCAGGGTATCTCGTTTGACAGTATCAGGTCGGAAAATAAAACCCCAAAGAGGAGGCTTGGCTCCAATATGAATCAGCGAATTAAAAATAGCCAGATTACTATGTAGATCTTTGGATTTCGTGCCTATTAATACAGCCTGCTTAACTCCCGCTAGCGAATTTATCAATATCGCTCGGTATCGGCTTTCAAAACTGTTTAATGTTGTCTTATCAATGATCATGTTAAGGGTATTGGAGTAATAATTGTTTTTCTACTTTTTTCCAGTACGAAAAAAAGGAAGGGTAATAGCCGCTTACAGTATCCACAATCCAATCTCTCGGTTCTTCTATACCTGAATAGCCCAAGTTGAGCGGATGTTCTTTGTAATACATATTTTTCAATCGATAAAACGTAGTAAGTGATTCAAAGGAACCAACATACACTTGCAGGCCCGGAATGTTTTTACTCAAAGCGAGTATAAAATCCATACACTTTTTACTTACGGGATATAATTTAAAAAAGTCGGGCTCCAAAACTAGTATTCTGTTCCCTGTTTCTAAAGCATGCCACTGCGGATCTAAGTTATAGTAGTTATAAATGTACGTAGGTAAGCTATGATCAAGATCCAATAATTCACTTTGGAGTAAAACAGTTTCTAACGATACTTTTAGAGTGGCTAACAATTGGTTTGGTGTTTCCATTTGCTCTAAGTCTTCATACGTTTTATCTAAAAAGGTATGGGCCTGATTGCTATTGGTATACTTGTTTATGTTTTCCTGATTCGCGAAATATTTTTTATTGCTATTGGCAGCTGAAACCCATTGCCAACTGCATGCATTACTTGCCCAGTCACCATCCAGTAAATGGTAATACATCCATCGTGCAGGATGCAACCAATGCGATTTTGCAATATTACATACTATGGAAGCAGTGTACATACGGCAATGATTGTGCATGTAACCATCACTGTAAAGTTGTTCAATGGCTTTGTCAATTTCTATAATTCCGGTATTGGCATGTACAATTTCACTTGGGATTTCAACATTTGTAACAGGCTGTTGCGGTTGCTTGATATCTTGATTCAAATCTCTGGTCTGACCCACACGTTGAAAATAATCTCGCCAGAATAATTCTTTTACAAAGGATTCTATTTGCGAAATTTTAGCTCCGTTTGCCAATACTCGTTCCAACACTTGTTTGGTGCTGATTACCCCTCTTGAAATATAGGGTGATAAATACGTGACATGGCCATTTACATAGTTTCTAGTTTTTCCATACTTAAAAGGATCTATATTATCAATTTTATTAAGTATCGTTTCAAGATCTGTTGAAAATTGCATTTTTAGCTATCGTTTACTTATTTTATTCATCGAAATGGATTTCTGGCGGCTACATTTAAAGCGGTCTATTTCCTGATTTCGCTTTTTCGCGTGTTTTTGGCTAACACCACTGTGCACACGTTTTCGCCATAGATTAAAACTGCTTCTTTTTAATTCTCTTCTCATCAACGCAATTACATTACCCTCAGTAAGTGCGAACTGGGCCATAATAGCTTCAAAGGGTGTACGATCTTCCCATGCCATTTCGATGACTCTGTCTATATCTTTTGCGTCCATCAATACAATAATTATATCTATAAAATGAATTTCGTTTCCAGTTTACAGTCGCCTGTGAACCATCAACAATTATAACTGAATTTGGTTTATAATTTTTTATGTAAACGAAATGAGGTTGTCATTTTTTTGAAATTTATTGCTAGCTTTTACTCTAACGGTATACTTCTCACCATCCTTTTAGCCATAGATATCTGCAAACGTTTCGTGCCCAGCATTGTCAGTGAGATTTCTAATTATTTCGAACTTATTATCAACTAAAGCTGCATCCCGATACGACCTATTGCGTTAAATAATTGATATCTGGACTAATTGCAAACGCCTTCCGGCTAGTCGCCAATGAATGAATTTCCAATACAATTGAAAAGTCATTGGTTGAATCACTTCTCTAAAGCAACAAATAGCTCTGCCTGCAATTTCCATTCGCCGTCTTTTTTCTTCCACTGAGCACTGTAGCGACCCCCCTTGCTGTAGGTATGATACCCTTTCCATGAGCCACTTTCCCAGGCCAAGTCAGGATTGTTTTTGCTGATTATAATTTCTGATGGAAAACGTTCAAAATAAGTTTGTGGTGTTTCCTTAAAAAGTTTCTTCCAATTTGTTTTATTGGCTTTTTTTCCACGTTCCATTGAGCCACTTCCACGAATGACTACGTAATCATCCAGCCAGAATTTTGAAATTTCGTCTACATCTTGCTTTGCAATGGCTTCATTGGAGCTTTGTCGGGCCTGACGAATTAATTCTTCATCGCTTAGATTTTGCGAGGTTGCGGATTGAAATGATATAATAAAGATAGTGAACAAGATTGTTTTCATTATTTGATTCTATTTTTTCTTTATGGTAATAGTATTGTCCGAAATATAGTGAGTTAATCATTTCACTTTTTCAGTCCGCCAACGCTTTGCATACAACGTTTTGCTGATTTGCGATGGGCGGGTTTTTCAGCACAACCCTGCCGGCAGACAGATGTTAATAAGGAGCACAAAACTTTCAGCAACCACTAACCTGCCTGCCGGCAGGCAGGACTGTCTCCCGACGCTATGGTCGGGACAAGTGCGGAGCACTGCTTGTCCCAGCTTTAGCGGGAAACCCCCGCCAATTGCATATGTGCTGTTAGCGGTTGAGCTCTGTCGTTTCTTCATTGTGTGAATTTTTCAAATGTTGTCCCGTTAAATTTATATGCCCCGTTTTCGTGCGTTCCAAGCCAAAGGTCACCATGGTTGTCTTTGTAAATGCTGAATAATGTAATGTCTATTGAATTATGCTGCACGACATAGTGCGTAACTTTGATCCCATCATATTTCCAAACGCCATTTCGATACGTTACAAACCACAAATTATTATTGTCGTCTTTTACGCTTGATAGATACTCGTCCAGATTACCGTCCTTTTTCCCGTCTAAGCTGCCTATGCTCTCAAGCCGTCTGTAAAATTTCGTGCTATTTAGTGTTACGCTGTCGTAAACACTATAACGATATTCGGTATTGAACCAAAAGTCGCCATTTCTATCTTCGCTAATTGAACGCACTCCGTTTGCCCCTTCATTTCGAAATTCAGTTACATCATCTTCCGTAATCCATTCAAATGATTTTCCATTATAGCGACATACACCTGATGGATTAGTGCCGAACCAAACGCTACCTTTTCTGTCCTGATAGATGCTGTAAATTTCGAAAGGATTGGAAATTTTAGGTGGCTTAGGAAGCTGCAACTCATATAAAGTGATGCCGTCATACCGATACACTTTTTCGGATGGATAAGAATGTCTAAACCACAAATCATTGGATTGAAGTTTCCAGTCATTACTTGGAGTTGCTGTTATTGTAGCAAATGATTGTCCGTCAAATTTAGTGACTGTAGAATGGGGATAAGCACCAATGAAAAAAATGTTGCCAAATTTATCTTCTTTAATTTCATCAATTCTATTGTTTTGCAAACCGTGTTTTGTGGTATAATTAATTAATGACTTGCTATCATATCTATACACCCCTTTTTCCCAGCCTCCAAACCAATATACGTTCTTCTGGTCTTGATAAACAACCATTATACTGCTACCTAGTTCTTTTACTGTGTCGCCTTTTGCAAATTGTTCACCAAATTGCGCTGTGTTTTTTTTCTGATTAGAGGGCTGCCCATTGCACGATGTCAATAGAGGTAAAATGGTCAGAAATAAAAGTATGTTTAATTTCATTGTCGTCAGTTTGATGTTTGTAGTGTCGTCATAGAGGTACCGCTAACGTTTGTGTTTCTTCAGTGGTGCGCTTCCGAAGCCGCGTCCTGTCCCCGACACCAAACGTTGAACGAAGATATAGACTTTGGATTACACCTCACCGCACCATTGGAGAAACATTTTGTTGGCTGCCGTTGCTATCTCTTACTATTAATTCCGAATTGCTGATAGTAGCATATTAACTGATTCAACAAATACTTTAGGGTTGTCTTTGTGAATAAAATGTCCAGCATTTGTCAACCCAATCTGAACAGAGAACGGTTTATTCTTTGTCCAGATACTGTGAGCTGAATAGCGCGCGTCCATTAATTTGTCATTAGCTCTGAGTCCACTCTTGGTTATTTTCATAGAAGTCAGCACAACCGTTGGAACTTGAGGCATTGGATCAAACCATTTCGTCCAATTGTCTGATGAATGCCAAACTTTCCACAGAGACCTAAATTCATCATCCATTGGTTTGCGGAAATTCAAGTCTTCATGTTCCTTCATTTCAATTTTTTCTGCATCTTTCTCGATAGGTGTTAACCTGTCAAAGTAGTCCTCAAATGTTGAGTCGTCAAATAGTAGACCACAAACCTTTTCAGGATGTCTTTTTGCATACGAACGAATAATTAGTCCGCCATAACTATGTCCAATCAGGACCATCCGCTCATCTATACTAAGACTTTGAATTAATGACTCTAATTCTAAAACCATAGTATCAAAATCCTTACCTACATTTTCATAACTACTTTTGCCAAGTCCTGCCCTCGAATAGCGAACAACAGTTGTCAACTTTGATAGTTTATTAAAAACGGAGTCAAAAGAGTTTAATGATCCACCATAACCTGAAACCATGACGATAGTTGGAGAACCATTCCCTTTCTTTTCATAATTGATTTGATTTCCATTTATTTTAACAAAGTCCTGACTGAAACTCCTTGTGAAAAGTAGAATTAGTCCGATTGTCGCTATGTGTTTTATAAAAATTGAAGTCATTTATTCCTTTTTAACATTCTCTTTACTGCAATGGTAGCCAACATTTATGAAAGTATCCGACAGCCATTAAAAAATTTTGGCTTTGGATTGGCTGTTAAACTGGCTGTCGGTATACTTTGCGTTGACCGAATGCTGAGGCTTTGCTCGCCAGAATTACCGTGGCTTCGCTCAGCACAAGAG
>JANOWJ010000005.1:0-31176 GCA_031417835.1 Saprospiraceae bacterium
CTTAATTCTGTATTGGCAAAACCACCGCCCATTGCTATTTTTAGATCAGGATGATGGGTTTTAAACCATTGTGCGCATCGAAAGGCGCTGAATAAATTGCCTGGAAATGGCACAGAGATGGCTACAAGTTTAGGGTGTATACCTGCTAGTTTTTGCTCAAGTACGGCAATCAAAAGTTTATCGATGTAGGAATAATCCTGATGCAATAAATCATAGATCTCATCGAAACTATTAGCAGATCGGCCCAGTCGCTCCGCATAACGGCTGAATCCAAAATGCACATCGACACACTCTTTGATCAGATCTGCTATATCCTCGATGTAGAGTGTGGCCAAATGCTTTGCTTCATCCGGAGAGTGCATCGACCCGAAAGTCTGCTGTGGATATAACGAGGAGTACGTGTCAAGTTGGTCAAATCGAGAAGCCTCTGGCAAAAATCCTTTTTGACAAATCAGGTGTACCAATGTTGGATTTTTTCCTTGCAAAAAAGAAATGACGGAGTCAATGGTATTAATGTATTGATCTTTGAGGCCTATGATCCGTTGAGCGTTTTCCGATGGCTGCCCAGGGTGCTTTTCAATGTATGTAAATAGATTCTCAAATCCTGCTTTGGAATAGAGAGCTAATATGACCTCTATGCCCAAGTCTGCTTGTAAACAACTAATGTTTTTAGTATTGAGGAAGCCTTTGATATAAGCCGTGGCCGGGTATGGAGTATTAAGCTGAGTAAATGGCGGCGTAAGGGCTAATATCGTTGGATTCAAGGTTCGATTTTGAATTTGGTTTAGAATAGGTAAAGGTACCAAAAATGACTAAATAGCTTGAATTCATATGACCTTGGGCTCTCATAGATCAGATGAGTATTTCAAACAAAAGGTTGTTCCAAAAAGTGGAACGTTTTTAAATTTATTGATTATATTTGTACGTATATGAGGATAGTGTCTAAAGGCACCTTGTTTCACCTCAATTGGTTACAGTAAGTAAACAAGCTTGTTCAGGATCCAAAAGTATCACACCAGATTGGACTTGGGTGTTCTTTATGTGTCCGAATTAATATTTACTACAAAAATGACAAATATTGTGCTTTTAAAATTAGTCACTTTATTTTACCCCATGGGAGTAAAGAGAAATTCGAGTGACTATCTCAATCATCCATTTATCAAGGAAGTAAACGAAGGTCTGCAATTAAAGAGAGTAGATCCTGAATCAGAAAATCGCCAAAAATGGGAATTATTAAATGAAACACTACGAAATGAATTTCCCGATTACAGAGTAGAAATAGTCGATACGCATATTCATTATGATGGTATAAGTATGTTTAAAAAAAATGACCAGCAGCCCGGAAAGTACTTACCGGAGACTATAGAAATTTTAAAATCATACGTGTTACCGTTATATTCCCTTTATTTATATAAAGAAGAGAATAATCAGAAGATTATTAACTTTAATATTGGAGAAAATCCTGAGTTGATGAGAGTCGAGAAAATATTATTGGAAATATTTAATGAATTAACCTATCTGCCATTAAAATTTGGTGAGGTAAAATTTCCAGGTCTTTTATTGCCCGATGAAGGCATTACAAATCCAGATTTTTACAATGCCTTTTTCTACGACATGTTTAATAGTAAACTTGAAATTATCCATGATAATGACTATAAAGTATATGAATTCGAACAATTTTTAATGTCTATAACAATGGCAAATATTTAATAAAGCAAAATAAATGAATAGAACATTGCTAAAGTTTTTATAGATGATTTTTAATAAATAATACAAATAGCTCTTATTCGTGGAGAAGTTGCTCAATGGGGCGACCTTTAATTTTGCCAGCTTTTAGTAATTTCAATTCTTTCAAACCAGCTTTTAAATGTTTTAATGAAATGTCAACCGTCATTTCATCTTCCTGAATTAATGCCCGTACCTTCAACTTTGTTTTGGGAGGTAATGATTTGTATAATTCATAATAAACTTGAGCCGTACTCATAAACTTTGTTTTAAGCTGTTTACAAAGATAGCTCAAATATGAAGGTGTTCCAATTTACATGATAAATTTTTATAAAAAATGGGTATTCGGCTTTGAAAGCTTTTTTATTTTTTTTGAAGTTTATGTTACCTTTTCCTACATGCATAGTTTCTACATAATGGATCATCAAGATGCAACCCCATCATCCCAAGCTGGTCTTTATTAAAGGTTCATCGCGTAAATGAGTACTTTTTAAGGATTTTACCAAAATTAAAAACAAAACTTTTAGTGTTTTTTTCTGTAAATACTTCATTGTTAAACACATAGGGACATAGATATAGTTAGGTGCCACATAGAAAAATAAATATAAGTGTAATACACAAGAGCACATAGGGAAAATTGCTTCGCAATTCTGAGATTTACTTTAGTAAATCAGCTATGTACCCTTTAATAGGCTTTCTATGTGATGCCTTACAAATTCTAATGTGCCTATGTGTTGAATGATGGATTCAAGTACTCAAAAATGCGAAAAACCTTATTAAATCTCACTCAACGGATAGTTTATTCTATTGTAAACTATTTTGGGTGCTTAATGATAATCAAACCATAATCCAGATGTTCCAATTTCTAAATTTCTTGTCAAAAAAAGCCGTGATCTGCGTGCTCCTTTTAGCGGGTACTACGACTCTAAGCATAGCCCACAATGGATCCGTAGGATATGCATATCCTATCGGGCCGATCGTCATCGATGGTGACCTTCGGGACTGGACGGATGTCAAAAAGGTTACACTTGGTTTGTCTGACGAAAAACACTCCGGGGAAAACGATTTTTCAGCTTTTTTTCAGTTTGGCTACAATCTGGTTAACAAATCGATTTACCTAGCCTTCGAAATCACGGATGATGACTACATTCGTGACAGTTCCAAAAATGTGCGCTGGAATACCCAAGATGCGCTTGAGTTTTACTTGGATTTGCGCCATTCCCCTGTAGGTTCAGGTTTGGCTTCCTACTTGATTTCAAAAGATTTTAAAAACATCAACAATACTGCGTGGGATCCAGTAGCCAAAACTGCCAGTTGGGATCAAGTAGAATATATCGTGCGCCGACAAGGGCATAAAACCATATATGAATGTCGCATTGTTATTGGCGATCAACTGGTGCCTGGCAAATCAATTGGTTTTGATGTACAAGCGTTTGATAAAGATTCATCCGATTTTACGATCAATCCCTGGGGCGAAGGAGATTATAAATTTCGAAATCCTCTCTCGCTAGGGGATATTATCTTTATGAAAAGCGAAGCCAAACTTGGCTCTGTCTTTGGCAATATACATTGGTCTAAACCTTCTAAAGATAAAAGACCCAGTCAAATAAGCCTGACATCGACGGTGAATAAACTCTGCTGGGTAGAAGCCAATGTAGACTCCAATGGCTGCTATACTGTGCTATTGCCATTGGGCACTTATCGGGCCTCTCTGCCCGGGTATGAGATGCCTAAGGACCAGCGCATCTGGATAGTCAATAAAACCACAACGATTACCTCCAGTCATTTAGCCAATTCGGCGCCCACTATATACCTCGCCAGCTTAGCTACCCCTCCCAGGCCTGCACCAGATGGTCTAGCGGCGAAAGGCATTTTACATGATTTTAATCCGGCCAGGGCAAAACAACTTGACGCTTTCATCGCAGAACACCAGGCTCATTATCAAATACCTGGCGTGTCATTGGCTCTAATCAAAGATGGCAAAGTAGTGTATCACAAGACTTATGGTGTAAAAAATACTTTTACCAATATCCCGGTGGATGCGAATACCCTGTTTGAAGCAGCTTCCGTCACCAAACCTGTATTTGCCTATGCCGTGTTGAGATTGATGGAAAAAGGTATCATTGATCTGGACAAACCTTTGTATGAATATCTGCCGTACGATGATGTAGCCCATGACGAGCGCTATAAACTCATCACGGCCCGACATGTACTTACGCATCGTACAGGATTCCCCAATTGGCGATCTATGAATGCGGATAATAAACTGAATCTAAAATTTATCCCCGGTTCGGATTACAATTATTCAGGTGAGGGATTTGAGTATCTAAAAATGGTAGTCGAAAAAATCACCGGCAAAAAGGTTGAACAAATCTTACAAGAAGAAGTATTAGCGCCCATTGGATTATATCATACTTATTTTTCTAAAAATGATACCTTGGAAAAATTGGTTTGCACCGGTCATTTCGATAATATGCCTTCCGGAGATGGTTTGCCAGGAGCCCCAGGCATGGCGTACAGCATGCATACCGAAGCCCATGTTTTCACCCGATTTATGATCCACCTATTGAATGAGCGAGGCCTGCTACCGGATACCTATAAGGATATGTTGCGAGTACACTCCGAATATAAATACGACAAACCGGAGGATAAACCGCAGCATCATGAGTACATGGGTTTGAGTCTCAATATCCGTGAGACTCCATTTGGATTGGTATTTGGCCATGGAGGTAATAATGGCGACTTCCGATGCGAGTTTGAAGTCTATAAAGATTTGAAGATGGGCTATGTTTTATTTACGAATGGAAGCGGCGCATATCCGATGATCGAAAAAATGAAATCAATATTAGTCGAAGGGAAATAGGATAGCTGCCCCTTATCTTCACTTAAATAGCTCACAACCAACCATCGGATAGGGATCCATGCCCATTCCTGCGTCGCACTTTCCTTCAAAATTTATCCACTTTTTATTCCATTTGGATGTAAATTTGTAGTTACTTAGACCAAATCCAAATAAGATAAAGAATCTTTTTAATTCATAAAGAGCTAGTAATGAAACGAGTATACCTTGATAATAATGCGACTACCCCTTGTGATCCGCGGGTCGTCGAGACGATGGTGCCTTATTTTTTCGAAAAATTTGGTAACGCCGCCAGCCGAAGCCATCCCTATGGCTGGGAAGCTGAAGAAGCCGTGGACTATGCCCGAGAGCAAGTAGCCGCATTGATCCATGCCGATTCTAAAGAAATCATTTTCACTTCTGGAGCTACTGAAGCTGACAATCTTGCGCTCAAAGGAGTATTTGATATGTATCGCAAAAAAGGGAATCATATCATCACCGTCACTACAGAGCATAAAGCAGTACTCGACACCTGTAAACATCTGAGTGAGATCGGTGGGGAAATCACCTATCTGCAAGTCAATGATAAAGGACTCATCGATTTAGCAGAGCTGGAGGCAGCCATCAGACCTACGACGATCATGGTATCTGTCATGTGGGCAAATAATGAAACGGGTGTCATCCAACCTATGAAAGAAATCGGAGAAATCTGCGCCAAACACGGCATCCTTTTTATGAGTGATGCTACTCAAGCTGTAGGCAAGATCGATGTCAATCCTCGCGAGATGGGGGTACATCTCTTGACTTTCACCGCACATAAAATGTATGGTCCAAAAGGAGTAGGCGCACTATATGTCAGTCGCAAAAACCCCAGGGTTAAAGTCACTGCACAAATGGATGGCGGCGGCCATGAGCGAGGTATGCGATCCGGCACTCTCAATGTACCCGGCATAGTAGGTTTTGGTAAAGCAGCAGAACTTTGTAGACTAGAGATGGCTACTGATACTGTACGGATCCAGGCCTTGAGGGATCGATTGGAAACTTCTCTTAAAGGCGCTATGGAAGAAGTGTATATCAATGGCGATCCTGCTCACAGGATGCCCCATGTGACCAATATGTCTTTTAAACATGTAGAAGGCGAAGGCCTGATGATGACTTTTAATCAACAGATCTCTCTTTCCTCCGGCTCGGCTTGTACCTCTGCTTCTTTGGAACCATCGTATGTATTGGTTGCTCTTGGCTTAGGTGATGATCTGGCACATTCCTCTTTACGATTCAGCTTAGGCAGGTTCAGTACCGATGAAGATGTAGATATAGCGATCAAAATGATCCATGACGGTGTCAATCATATGCGGGATCTCAGCCCGATCTGGGAGATGTATAAAGAAGGGGTAGACTTGACTCAGGTGTCTTGGGCTGCCCATTAAATAAAGGACATAAACTTTTAGACTCACTTATTTGTTATAAACTCAGTAAATCTTTCAATATGGCATATTCAGAAAAAGTATTAGACCACTTCCAACATCCAAAAAATGTGGGTACTCTCGATAAAAGTAAAAAAAATGTAGGCACCGGCCTTGTAGGAGCACCCGAGTGTGGTGATGTGATGCGCCTTCAGATCGAAGTCGATGAGATCACCGGTATGATTAAAGATGCCAAGTTTAAGACTTTTGGTTGCGGCTCCGCGATTGCCTCATCCTCTTTGGCTACAGAATGGCTCAAAGGTAAGTCTCTTGATGCAGCGATGAAGATCGATAATATGGATATTGTAGAAGAATTGGCTTTACCGCCGGTGAAAATCCACTGTTCTGTCTTAGCAGAAGATGCGATCAAAGCGGCGATCAAAGATTATCAATCTAAAAATGCCATAGTTGCAACTGAGTTGGTAGAAACGGCAACTGCATAATTTTTAATTATTTTGATAAGACTGGCAAGGTACTCTTCCCAGACTTGCGTTCAATATATAACTTGAATTTTATCCTATGATTCATATCTCAGATACCGCCGAAAAGCGCATCCGTGAGATCATATCCACGGAACACTTGACCAATGATTATTTTGTTCGCGTCAGCGTGACCAGTGGTGGCTGTTCCGGTCTATCGTACAATATGGACTTTGACAATGAAAATCGTCCTAATGATCAGGTCTTTCAAGATAAAGGCCTTAAGGTAGTCACCGATCTAAAAAGTTTTCTATACTTATTTGATACCGTTCTGGAGTTTTCCGGTGGACTGGATGGTAAAGGATTTCATTTTGAAAATCCTAATGCATCGCGGACTTGTGGGTGTGGGGAGAGTTTTGCGGTGTAGTAGATTTTTATGGTCTGAAACGGATATTATCTTGGCGTCGAGATCATTATTTTAATAATGCAAACCTTATATCTTTGTCCTTTATTCCTGAATTAATTGTATGGTTGAGTCCATTCACGAGATACTGAAAAAAAATATAAATAATTTACGCTACAAGTATCCATTCGAAAGCATGGCATTATTTGGGTCAGTGAATAGATCAGATTTTAATGCAGCAATAAGTGACATAGATATACTCGTAGATTATCAATCTTCCGATGTGATGTTATTTCTTAAATTAGCTGAGGATCTGGAACAATTATTAAATCACAAAGTTGATTTAGTTACAAAAAGATCGCTTAAGCCTAGACAACTTCAATATCTTGAAAACCAATTAAGATATGTCTGACCGTCCTTCAATCATGTACTTATATGATATGCAGGATGCGGCCACTAAAATTATTAGATACACTGCAAAATTAGACTTTGCGAATTTTTCAACAAATGAATTGGTAAAAGATGCCGTTGCCCGAAACATTGAAATAATCGGTGAAGCTTGTAATAAGCTGCCTAACTCGTACTACTTGAAGTATCCCGAAATGCAGTGGTCTAAAATTATCGGCATGCGAAACAGACTTATTCATGGTTATTTTGATGTAGACATTCCTATGTTGTGGAACACTATAAATCAAATTATTCCTACGTTTAGCGACCAGATAAAACAACTTATTTTGAAGGAAGAAATGACTTAATTAGGTAGAAATTTTTATTTGAAAGTCCATTCAAGTCTATGGAGGTTCATAAAAGTAATTATACCATAAGCAGTTGCAAGCCTGACTCCAAACAATGACGATATCTAACCACCTGAGCTAATACAAATTGCATCAAATAATTTCAAAAAACAATGTAGCTACCAAACCCACTAAAACATCATCTTTTTTAACATAATATACTACAATATTACCCAGTAGCACATTATATTTGCCAAGTTGAAGTTTTTAGGTTATACAATTTTACAGGTCAATTATCCCTTTAGTCTTCAGACCGACCCGCGTACCAGAGGCATCAAAGTAAAAGTACTTTGATAAAGTAGGCCCCTGGGCGGCAGTAGGCGCCATTGTCCTCCCCCGGACCGACCACTCCATTTTTTAACTTATTAAAAACTTTTCAACATGAAAAATTTTAATTTTAAAGCCGTTATAGGTCTAATGGCTATTGCACTACTGGTATTTTGGAGCTCCTGTAATAAGTATGATCAGGCTACTACTTCGTATGAAGAAAAAGCTTCTTCTTCTGAAGCGGAACGCGAGCGGATTTTATCGATTGGAGGTAAACAATTACATGGACTGAGTATCGTAGATGGTGTGATGTATTTTAAGGATCCCATTTCGTTTGTTTCTGCCTTTAAACTCATTAGTATCGAGAGTGAAGCAGAATATCAAAAATTCTGTGACATTAATAATTTCGAGTCCTTATGGTTACTGAAGCGCAAAATACTTTTAGCTGCTGAAGTTTTTGGAAATGATGGTGATGAACAAAAATTTCATCACTTATTTAAAGCCAATCATGACCTCTTCGAGTATAATGAGGATACATACGACTTTAAGCTCCAAGCAGAATTTATGCTCAAATTTCTACCGAGAGAAAGGATAATATATATAGGAAATTCAGTAAATTATTATGACGAACTTGGCCAAATAGTCGTTGAATCTGGGAGCAGAACTCTATTAAAACATACAGTTCAAAATAGACTCTCTAAAATTGAAGGTGTTCACAAGACTACTAATAAATTTGGCTCGAATGGTGCATTTAGAGATTGTGCAACTAGTGTGGAATCAGCATGGACCAATAATTCCACAGGAAATAGAAGAGGCAAAGTCTATAATACTCAAGGATACAATACGGCTTTTTTAGGCCTAGGACTTTACGACTATCATTTTTTCTCAACTTTTAGAGGCAGGGCGCAGAAGAAGAATTTGGGTATTTGGTTCGATTACTCAACTGACCATAATATGAGTCTTAGTTGTGTTGCCAGATGTTACACTACTCCTTCTAATAATACAATTGGTACTTATAATATTAATGAAACAAATCTTGATTCAGATAATATTCCTGAGATAAATTTTGGTGCCTATTTGACGACTTGGCCCTCAATTGCCTACGGACCAACAATTATTCCTCTCGGCAATCAGTCCAATAATATTACATATAGCAACCAAGGAGGAGTTAGCATTAATTTTACCTGTAATTAAATAGATAAATAATAGAAAGAATATATCAAGGTCAACCAAGTCTATTGGTTGACCATTTTTAAATAAACTAAATGAAATTAATTATAACTCTTGGTGCCATTGCTTTATTTTGCTTCAATTCCATAAATGTTAATGGGCAAAATAGTTTAATCAGTTTTTCTTTAACGTATAACTACAACCATAATTACGTTGTCCGCCCTGGCCCAGGTGGTCTAGTACCTTTTGAAAATGTTTTTACACCAAATTTTTCTTTTGGTTTTTCACAGAACATTAAGAAATTAAAACTTCCTTTAGCTCTATTATTTAATCTGAATTACTCGCAGTTGGGTGGAAAATACACCGCTGGACCCCTTAAGGGCAATAGACTTATATGGCACGGAATAGGTCCTTCGGTAGGATTAGGGACTAACCTCAGTAAAATCTGGTCCTTAAGATCATCACTAAATTACGACTATTTAGTGAACACTAATAAATTTGGTATTGGACTGCAACGAAATTTACTTTCTTTTGAAATAGCTACGGGCTTGAGTATTCATAAAAACATCAAATTGGAATTAATTTATCAACCTTTTATAACCCCATATGTACATTTAATATCTTCTCCTACGATATATGACAAAGAATATTGGAGGATATTTGCTATCGGAGCCACGTATTCCATTATTAAATGAAAGCTATTATAGTTGTAACAATCCATTACAATGATGTCAAGAGTAATAATAGTGGCAATTTTAAATTTACTCATGATATATTCCATTGGGTCGCAAAACGTTATTACCGGATATGTCTATGATAGTACTTCAAAAGAGCCTTTAGTCGGGGCCATTATATATGATTCATTATCTAATATCGGAGTAGTCACTAACGAATTTGGATTATTCAGGATAAAACCAAAGCAAAACTCTCATCTTAAGATATCCTATACGGGCTATAGCACAATCTATGTTAGGGAATTTATTTCGGCAGAAGTCATGGAATTTTTTCTTTCTCCCAATTCAAGAATAAGTGAAGTTACCATTCAGGCTGATCATATTTCTATAGAATACAAATTAGCTGGTGTCTTTTCATTGCCGGTAGATCGGCTTAAAAGTATACCCAGTGTGGGTGGGGAGCGTGATATCATCAAAGCTATTGCTATCATGCCCGGAGTGTCCAATGGAGGCGAAGGAACTTCAACGCTATTAGTCCGAGGAGGTGGCCAGGATCAAAATTTGTTTGTTTTGGACGGTGCTCCGGTATACAATACAGGGCATTTACTCAATTTTATTTCCGTATTCAATCCGGACGCATTAAAGAAAGTAGATTTTTATAAGGGTGGCATGCCAGCCAGATTTGGTGGTAGGCTATCATCCGTAATGGATGTGACCTTCAAAGAAGGCAATAAGGTAAAACCAAGCGGGCTAATAGACCTGGGCTTGATTAACTCAAAAATCTCCTTCGAAGGACCTTTAGGCAAGTTGAAAAAAACTTCTTATTTCGTGGCCGCTAGAACCACCTATTTAAATTTACTTTTTGCTCTTGCTGGCAGGACTCCTAAAAAGGTCCAAAAATATCAATTAGCAGATTTCACTGGTTACAATTTTTACGATCTTAACTTTAAAGTGAACCATGAATGGAATCAAAGGCAAAAGATGTATTTTTCCTATTTTGAAGGATCTGATCAACTTAGAGTCATGGAAAGCAATTTTAATTTCCTGGAATTGATTGATCGAAAAATTGCAATTAAAAACAAATCGGCCACCTTAAAATATCTTCACTTGCTTTCAAATAAATTTTCTTTTAACACGATACTTAACTATACTACGAACAGTGGTAGTAATTTATATAGCGAAAATAAGGAGAACTTGCTAGGGAACGGTGGTCCCATTTTTTCCAAACAAAATAACAATCGTACTAACAGTTTAAAAGACTATTCACTGTTTTTTCAATTCGACTATGCATTGAATAACAGCAATTTTATAAGATTTGGACTTCAGAATACGATTCATCAATATCAACCAAACGAAAGCAGTCTATCCATTCAAGAGTATCAAAAAAAGGATTCTTCTATATTTGATTTTAAACAGGTTTTTTCTAGCCCTCATCTCCAGGCTTTGGAGTTAGGAGCATATGTGGAAAATGAATTTGTCATTAAAAATAATTTTGGTGGAAACATTGGTTTACGGGCCACTTATTTTCGTATAGGAAATACTGATTTTCGTGGGTTGGAACCCCGGGGAACGTTGAGGTATACCATTCCGAATGTCCTAGGCATCCATGTAACATATGCTAAAAATTATCAATATAACCAGGCTTTATTGAGTAATGAGTCGGGATTGGAAAGGTTGATTTGGGTGCCCAGTGGAATAGATCTAAAACCTCAATCTTCACAGACTTTTTCAGCGGGCATAGCTAAGACAATAAAGAGTTGGGGGCTTGATCTTTCGATGGAGGGTTATCTTAAGCAAATGAAAAATTTAAGTCAGTTCATTTATTATTATGATCTTGGTGATAATCTTTATCAAAATTGGGAAAACAATTTATTAAGAGAGGGAAAAGGCAAATCATATGGGTTGGAGTTTTTAGCTAATCGAAGCGAAGGCAGGTTGAATGGTTTAATAAGTTATACTTTATCAAAGACAACCAGGCATTTTCCAAATTTTAATGGAGGAAAAGATTTTTCCTTTAAGTATGATCGCAGGCACAATATTAATTTATTTTTATCTTATCATTTGACCACAAGATGGAAGTTAGGCGGCCTATTTAATTATGCCAGTGGATTCAAATTCACCTTGCCGGAAGGAAAGATTAAAGATGTTCCTTTTTTTAGTGGTCTGAATAATCCTGAGCAATATCTTTATCTGAATGTCAATAAAGGAATAATGCCAGACTACCATAGATTAGATCTTTCTGCGAGCCACGAATTAAAGCTTAAAAATGGAAAAGTGAGGACCTGGAGCTTTAATATATACAATACCTATAATCGAGTCAACCCCTTATATATTTACATTCAGAAAGGCTATACTTTTCCTAACCCTCCCAACCCTCCTGTTGTATACCCAACTCGCATAAAAGCTGTTAACTTACTTCCTATTTTCCCTTCTATCAATTATTCATTAAAATTTTAAAGTTGCCTGAAATGAATAGACATATCATGGGATGGATTGTTTGTATCTTTCTATATTCTTCCTGTATTGAGACTGATATAGATTACACCTTTCCGTACACCGAAAAGCCGATTACCTTAGGTTTTTTGGATAGTATATGGGGTATCCGAGTTTGGTGTGGCAAGACAGCTAATATTCTGGAGAAGGATGCTAGTCCTTTAGAAAACTCCAGAATTACATTGTATGACAAAAGTGGTTTCATTGAATCACTTACCCATCAGGGAAGAAATGTTTTTACTACAAGGCAGAGGTTTCAACCTATTCCCAACAACGAATATTTAATTAAATCTGCAAATGATAAGTATGCTTTTGAGCTAATATCGGATTTTACCTCGATACCCGCTACAATTCCCATTGTACAATTAAAATATAGAAAGCTCAATAATTCTGTTTCTGGAATAGACTTATTCATAGAGTTTGAAGACCCCTTGGGATTTAATGCCTACGGTTATTTTATACAACGATTTAAAAATGATACGGCCATGAATGAAGATTATAGATTTGATTCGCTTTATGTTCCATTTTACCCCGGCCTTCAAAATGATCGAGCGTTTAATAATACGAAGCATACGTTGCGCATTGAAAACTATCCGCTGGAGACGAACATTGATCGAAATAATGTGATCGCTGATAGTCTAAAGGTTACACTTTTTAATGTTTCGAGACCTATGTATGATCTTTTCCTATCTTTAAATACTCCAGAGCCGGGGAGTGGAGATTCGTTTTTTGATCCTACCGTAATATCTAATTCCAGCAAGGATGGGATAATAGTGCTGGGAGCTTATAGTCAGGCGTCTAAAGGGATAAGGATAAAATAAGACCATCCTCACCTGTCCCCACCCAGCCTTCAATCATAGTATCGACCCACATGATCCGCTATAGCTCGTCGCATTTTGAGCACATCGATCAAGCCCATCTGTTGGTGTACGATCTCACATCAGGACAGCCTAAATCTAGGCTTTTTAAAAATTTATGTAAATAAAACTTGACATTTAGTAAATTTCAATTATATTTGTGTCAATATAACTTTACATAATAGCAAATACACTTTACTTATGGAAACAAAATCAAACGAATGGGAAGCTACACAAAGAGAGAATGTCATGCACCTTGCTTATTGGACGATAGCCTGGGTATTAACAATGGCTGTCGCTACTTTTGGCCCAAAATTTCTTTGGGATCAAAATTCCAGTATTTCCATCTTGGCTATATTGGTTAATACTATAATTGGCGCGGTTATGATTCTGATGAACAGGAAGTATGCCAATGGATTAGACGAAATGCAAAGAAAAGTTACCATGGAGGCAATGGCCATCGCCTTAGGAGTTGGCGTGGTCAGTGGCTTGAGTTATTCTATGTTAGATATAGCCAATGTCATACCCTTCAATGCGGAAATAGGTCATATGGTCATGCTCATTTCGATTACTTATATGATCGCATTTATTGTCGGTAGTATCAGATACAAATGAAGAATCGAATCAAGGTACTTCGTGCAGAACGAAACATGACCCAAGAGGAGTTGGCGATTGAAGTTCAGGTCTCCAGGCAGACTATAAACGCTATTGAAAAAGAGAAATTCGATCCCAGTTTACCGCTTGCTTTTAAGATTTCCAGATTATTTGGATTAGCCATTGAAGATATTTTTCACTATGATTAACCAGATATGATGCTGTCGGACTAGCCTTACATCATTTCTTTAATAGCTTTGCCTTACCCCATCCTGAAAGGTATCGAAACAGTCGCGGTGCCCAGCCTAGCCCGATTTTTCATCGGGAAACCCGGCTATTTCATTTTTATTAAGTAAACTAAATCTACGGTTTTTCATCCTATTTTTTTTTATTTTCGAGGCCACTTAATTTATTCCTCGACCCTTCATTTTCCTTTATAGCCAAAGCTTTTTTCAACTGAATAATCGCATTTACCTTATCCCCAATCGCAATAAAATAATCGCCATAAGAATCGTAAACATTAAAACTTTCAGGGTGATTGTCCACGTTGATTTTGAAAAGACTTTCTGCCGTTCTATACATCTTTCTACCTAAAAAATCATAGCCCATGTAATTGATTTCCATTTCATCAGGCTTCATTTGATAGCCCATTTTTTTGGATAGATTAGCAAAGTGGTTTTGATATTTAGTTGCCAAAGTGCCCGTAGAATCTGTAAAATCCTTCATACCGAGTTTTAAAGGAAAAAAATCAAAGAAAAAACGTAAAGCATCATATTCGGTTATAAGCGGAACGGAGCCGTGTGTATCTTCAGGATAGTATTTACCACGATACATCAATCCATTTTGCTTGTTCTTTTCAAAAGCGGCTTGCAATTTTAAGATGGAGCGGATATGTATAGAGTTGTTGGAAGTATCTATTTGCACTGTTTTTATATCCATACCGTCCTCCAGTGTATTAGCAATACCCAGATACAGAGATTTCCCTTCAAACTTCTTTTCCAATAAAACATTTTGCGTTTGTTTCAAAAGCCTTTCTTTGTCCCACCACATACTCGGGTCAATGCAGATATAGGAATTAAACAAATCGTTGTGGTAAACAAAAGTTTGCATCACCGCCAAACCTCCGAATGAATGCCCTATGAGCATTTTATAGGGTGCTGTTGGGTATTTTGCTTCGATATGTGGCATTAGTTCCTTCTCAATAAAAGCAATAAAGTTTTCGCCACCGCCCGATGTTCTTACAAAGGCACTATCGTTTATCATTGGGTCCACATCCATGTGTGTAGGGGTCAAATCTCTTGTTCGATCCGTATTCGGTATGCCTACCACAATCAGTTTTGGACACATTATATTGCCGTTGACAGTACTCAATTGTTGAATCATGCCTACTACTGATGAAAAATGTCCATCACCGTCCAATACATACACCACAGGAAAACGCTCTTTGCTATTGGCGGCTCCATCAGGTACATGAACCCAAATTTTTCTGTTTTCGCCCAAAATATTGGATTGAACGCTGTCTATTTTGCCGATGACGATGCTTTCTTTTTCCACTTTTCCTTGAGCAAAAACAAGGGCGGTTAAAATGCTAAGGGCGAGGAATAGAATTATTTTTTTCATTTTTTAAAATATTTAGATTCAAGTTATTGATTTTAGAATTTCCTTTTTTGAAGCTGCCGATTAACGTTTGGCAGCTACAAGAAGTTGGCGATTTCGAAGTACTAAACTGTCTGCCACCACTGAACTTGAAAAGAAGCACAAAGCTTCATTTAACCTCTGAACCGCCAATTTCTTGTAGCTGCTGTTAGCTGCTGGCATTGTTCGTCAGTTACAAAATTAAATTATTCTAATGGATATTTAAACTTTTCAGAATAGTCGACTAATACCATTCCAATTTTCAGAAGTTTGAAATCGGAATAGCGTTTACCAATTACTTGAATACCGATAGGCAAGGATTCTTTACTGATTGAAATTGGCATAGACAAAACAGGATTTTCAGTAAGTGTAAATGGTGTAGTATATGCTTGGGTTGCCATATAATAATGTATGTCATCATTATTTGCTTTTAAAGGAGTATTATAGATACTAAAACTTCCGTATGATTTGCTTGGTGCATGGTGATTAAAGGCTGTTACAGCGCTCACTGGGCAAATAAAAGAATCATATACATTCATGAAATTTTCCATAGTGTTAATCATGGAATCTTGAATATTCATAGCTATCATATATTTTTCAACGGAAGTTGGTTTAACTACATTTTGGTGCATGGGAACATCTTTCAGTACACCTTTTATGAAAGGTAAACCCATCCCTTTTACAAAATTAGAGGTGTTATAGCCGCCTTGCATACCAATAAAACTACCCCAAGTTTTCCATGCCAAATTAAAATCTATTTCAGGAGTTACTTTTACAACTGTAGCACCAGCTTTTTCTAATTTTGAAATATATTCCTGTATTTTTAGTTTAATTTCATTATCAACAGGCACACCACCAAATTCATCAGTCCATGCAATTTTTAAATTCTTAATATCAATAGTATCTGTGTTTTTAACTAATGGGGTAAGTCTTCTGTCCTCACTTGTCGTTTTTGCAATGATACTCATTGCCAATTCAAGATCGTCAATATTTCTTGCTAGGGGTCCTGCAACTGCTAAGGTTTTTAAGCCGTTCACTTTTTCTTTAGGATCAGTCTGTATTCCATGAAGAGAAACCGATCCAAACGATGGTTTGAATCCGTAAATTCCGCAATATGCTGCTGGTAGTCTAATTGAGCCCGCAACATCGTTGCCAAAACTTAGGGGAGTCATACCAGTTGCTAAAGCTGTTGCACAACCTCCGCTGCTTCCTCCACTGGTTTTAGTGGTATCCCATGGATTATTCGTTTTTCCAAAAATTGGATTGTCGGATTGCATATCCATTGCCAGAACAGACAAGTTGGTTTTTCCGATAATAATTGCACCTTCTGAAATCAACAATTTCACAATTTCCGCATCAGTATCAGGTACATTATTTGTCAATGGTTTATAACCTGAAGTTGTACGTAGTCCTTTTGTTCTGTAATTGTCCTTTATTGTAATCGGAACACCGTGAAGTTTTCCCCAGATTTCGCCTTTTGCTATTGCAATATCCGCTTCTTTAGCTCTTTTTAATGCTTCCGTTTTATTAAGTGTCACCACCGCATTATAGGTGTGATTATACTTGCCTATTTGCTCAAAATAAGCAGTTACTACTTCATAGGAAGTAACTTCCTTGTTCCTGATTTTAGCTGCTATTTCTGTAGCAGACATAAATAAAATATTGTTTTGTGCCATAAGTGGAATTGTTAATAAAGTAAAAATATTGTTTTGATAAAAAGTCTCATGTTCGTAATTTGACAAATCGTAAAAAATTATTTTGTACCAAACACAGCGCCAATAAGTAAACTTATAAAGCCGGTTATGCTGGCAATTTGCCTGTATTGAAAAATAGTAAACCATTTCTCTCTGAAAGAAGTCCAGTTTGCAGGAACATTATCTGCCGACCATGTATTGATAACATCATTGATCGGTAAATTACCTTTTAATGTAAACACTATTTCAGCTACCAGTGCAAGCAACGCAATTGTTGCAGTAATAAATACAAGGCTTGAGGGAGTTTTGGCGGCTAAGATTACAAGTAACACATTTGCAAGTAATGCTGCGTAGATTACATATTTAAAACTGGCTCTCATACTGATGTCTATCAGCTTTCTTATTTCGGTATAAGAATTAGCACCCAACTTAAGCTGCACCTGTTTTAATGAAAGCATGTACATGAAAGCCTGACTTGCAATCATTGCGTATGCCAGCAGCGTAATTGCAAAAAGTATTTTGGTTGTCATAACTAAATTATTTTTGGGGTTATTAATTTTGATTTCTTTTTTGATAAACATAAGATCCACGAAAGCAAGTCAAACCATCTTCACTTTAATATTACGCTTAATTGTGAGAAGAAGATATGCGATATATAAAACGACCATGATAGCATCCACAACCACCGCTGTTCCTGCACCAAATCCCATGTAACTTTCATTTGAAGAAAGTATAAGTAGAATGAAGATAATTTTGCTGGTTCCGGCTATTACAAGAACGAATCGTCTCACCGATTCCGTAAACGCTCCGTAAATTAGCATAATGCCAACAAGGCCAATCAATGCTCCCCAGTTCCGAACGATGATTTCGGCCAGAGGTACATCTATTGTTTGGCCAAAATTTGATAGAAGCGAAGCTTGAGGCGATATCAACGCTTGTAGCATGGTACAAGTTAAAAGACCCGAAGCAAGCATAACCCATTTAAAATTTGATAAGAAGATACGCATAGTTTTATAGTTTAATTTTTTATAAATATTATTATCCAATTAAATTTTCTTTATTTTTAAGAAACAAAACTCCAATTACAATCAGCCAAACCAGCCAGAGTGTACTTCCAATAAAGCCAGCCATATCCCACACAGGAAAACCTTTGATGACCGTAGCAAATAATTCAACCTGTGCCAGCAGGTAAATAATAGCACTGGTAATACCCAGTCCGTTTACCCATTTTGGCATCAGATTTATTTTGGCAAATGAAATGGTCATCATCACTGTCCACGCAATGGTAAAAAGTTGGCCTAAGTGTTCGCCCAGAATCACACCGCCAAACTGGTGAATGGTTTTAAAGGAAACGATGGCAGCGGCTTTTGTTGCTTCGTCTGTTGCATGCACAAATGAATCTGCAAGTACCGGTACAACAAATGTCCATCTTAATAAGCCAATCATCTGAACAATTAATCCAATCACTCCGATGGTTGTAGCCATGCGTACCAATAGTGCTTTGTTTTCAAATTTTTGCCCAATCATGATATAGGCAGGTATTAAAGGAATACCGGTTATAGCGAAAGCAAACCATGTCCATACCAGTGAATTTCCACCTTGGTAAAACTTGGTGAGAATTGTTCCGGTGTCCTGCCTTAAAATACCGGGATACTCAAAAGTGATGGTTAACATAGTGTAGGGGATGAGCAATGCAATTGCACCTGCAAGTAGTAAGATTCCAATTGTTTTGCTGTTACTTTTCATGTTGTTTTATTTTTTTTGTTTGCCAATACAAAGATGTATCAAGAAAAATTTCTGTTCAAGGAAATTTGTCCATAAATGCAACAAAGCTTATTTCATTAATTATTTATTTTTGTTGATAAGTACCATTCAACCGTTTCTTTTACAATGTCCGATGGATAAGTAATATGGTTCCCAAAGCGGTTTAGATATTTGTTATGGTTTACCAAGTATGGATATTCAAACTGGTAAGCCATTTCATAGAGTTCTTTGATAAATGAATTAAAAAGTCCAGTGATTTTGATTATAAACTTTGGCGTAACAGATTTTTTTATTTTTTTGTTGGTAACCACTTCAAATAAGTGTACCCATTTATCCAAGCTCAATGCAGGTGCATTGGGCACATGCCATATTTGTCCAAATGTGTCATTGGCGGCACCAATGTTTATCATCGCTGCTGCAAAGTCATTTATATACGTGAATGTGTGCGGCAACGCTATATTACCAAACAGTCTTACCGTTTTTCCATGGTAAACACTATGCAGAAAATCTGTTCCGAAAATACCTTTGTGAATGCGTGGGCCAATAAAATCTGCGGCTTTTACAAAAGCCACCCTGTTGTTAAACGGTTCGCCAGCGTAGAGCAGAGTATTTACAACCCCTGCTCTTATTTTGCCCTTTTTTGTTTTGGCTGAATGCGGCATTTGTTCATTCATTTCTTTTCCTGAAACATTGCCGTATGAATATAGGTTATCTGCAAAAACCAGCTTTGTATTGGTTTCGCTTAAGGCATACGCCAGTGCATTGGCCGTTGCCGGATAAAAATCTGCCCATTTATCATAAGGCATATCTGTACAACTAAACATTAATTCAGACCTTCTGGCAATAGCTACCATATCCGTTTTGGATGTTACATCTGCGGCTGTTACCTGTACGTTTTGAGGAATTGGTCTGTTCAGTTTTCCGGTTCTGTTTACCAATAAAATTTTTTCGTCCGGGTTTTTATCAAGCAGCAATTGCATAATAGTCAGTCCCAGCTGCCCAGTTCCTAATATTGTCGTCATACAATTTTATTTAAAATTTGAATGAGTAACCAATGCTTGGTGTTGGATTGATTTTTAAACTATGTCCTTTGGCGGCAACACCAATTGCACCAATCCTTAAATTAATCCCTTTCCAAACCATCCAACGAAAACCGGCCTCCATTGCCACAGCATTTTCATTTTTGTAGTCAAGATTTATTCCTTTTAAATACGATGCGCCTGCATAAAATGAGGAAGGAATTTCTTTTTTGCCAAGAGGAAGAAACCAATAGGTTAAACCTGCTTTCAAAAATTTAGTGGTCACGCCACTTTCAAATGCAGTAATATAATACCCTGCGTGAACAGAAATTTGCTTACGCTGGTATTCCAAACCAATTGAAGGGTTTCTAAAAGCATTGACACTTAAGGTGTTCTTAGGAAATTTGTCCTGTGCGAAGGCGACACTTGTTAAAACAAGCATTGAAGCCAATAGAAGATTTTTTTTCATATCGTAATTTGTTTTAGTTTACGATACAAAGGTCATTCAATGTAAAATCTATCTACTAGACAAATGTCTAAAAAAGAAAATTAGCGTATTTTACTTCTTATTCTACTCAAGTGGCGTGGTGTAACGGCAAGCATAGATGCTAAATGTTGAAGTGGTATTTGCTGTAAAAGATGTGGTTCGTTTTTTAGCATTTTTTCGTACCGCTGTTCTGCTGTTAATACAATTAGGTCATAGCGACTAGCATCAATTCCACAAAGAGTGGCTTCAAGTAAGCCAATATAAAAGTCCTTAAAAGCAGGAATTTCATTCAACAACATTTTTAGATTTGTTTTACTAATCATACTTATGCTGCCATCTACTAGTGCTTTTACATTCTCTACTGAAGGTGATTCGCTAATAAAACTTAACACCGAAGCAAAGAAAGTGTTTTCGATAGATACATAGTTGGTTCTTTCTTCCCCATCTTGAATAACATAGTATTGAAACATACCAGTTTCTACAAATCCCATATATCTGCTTGTCTTACCCTCTTCTACAACAAAATCATTTTTTTTGAATTTCTGTAACTCAAAAGCATTTAATATTTTTTTCAAGTCATCACCTGCAAAACCAATCGTTTCAAAATATTTTTTAACTTTGAACATACCTTTTATCTTAGATTATGTGAGGTCCTTTTTATGCTTGCAGCTAACACGTAAATATACATAACTTTTAAAATATTGCAGCGAGGCTGTAAATTGAATTATTCTTCTGATTTATAGAAGCTTGCAAAATAATTTAGTAGAATTGCGCAATGCGTAATTATTTGGCACTATTTACTGCTCAATGTAAATTACGCAAAAATGAAAATGGATGAATACCCACTTTTTGAGTTTCATTTGAGATCGGTAGAACGCCGAAAATAAAAACATTTTATATCCGTCCCCCCGCAACCTCAATCATAATATCGACCCACATGATCCGCTATTGCCCGGCGCATTTTGAGCACATCGATCAAGCCCATCTGTTGGTGCACGATCTTACCTTCCGGTGAGACTAAAAGCGTGTAAGGTAGTGCGCCTTGCCATGCCGGATCTATAGCCTCGATCAGCGCATATTTATCAGTGCCATCATAGATCAGGTTTTTATTAGACGCATATTTTCCTTTGAGGAATGCCAGGGCTTTGTCGGCATTTTTAGGTGCGTCCATAGATATGCTGATAAACTCAAAATCTCTGCTTCGATACATATGATTGGACTCCACCAGACTCGTGAACTCGCGCACACAAGGACCGCACCAGGTAGCCCATACATTGATCAGTCGGTATTTGCCGGTGCCTTCGTTTTTTACGACCGCTTTGATGGTTGCGATATCGGCTTTTTCCAAGGAGACCGGCTCAGTAGCCCATTTTTGCACTTCCGTAACTTTGCTGGCGGCTTTCTCAGCCCATTTTACACTACAGCCAAATACTTTAGTGGTGGCAGGATCCACCGGTTTATTCGCTAAGATCGCATCGACAGCGTCGCGTAGATTATGTACTTTCTCCCGTCCGATGTGTTCATCATCATCGATCCTGCCTTGATACTTTAGTTTGCGGGACTTATCGAAAACAAATACGTGTGGTGTGGCGATAGCTCCGTAGAGACGCGATGTGACTTGTGTAGCCCCATCGTACAAATACGAGAAGTTATACTTTTTATCTTTGGCTCTGATCACCATCTCTGCATAACTGTCACTCAGGTCGGTATACCCCATCTCATCAAATCGGACCGATTTATCTGAATTGGGGCTGATGGCTATCAATTTGACATTTTTAGATTTATAGTCATTGACAAAGGATATGATGCGATCTTCATAAGCTTGTGCAGTGGGGCAATGATTGCAGGTGAATAACACCACCAAAATTTCTGCCGCTGCAAAACTTTTAAGATTCCGCATTTTGCCATCTATATCTTTCAATAGAAAATCAGGCGCTGCAGCACCAATAGCCAATGGTTTGACTTCTTCAGCCGCAAATCCTACTCTGCTGGCAATAAGGATACAAAGCATTAAAATTTTCTTGATCATGTGACCTCAGTTTTTTAAAATTAATTGCATTAAATATAAGGGTTTACCCCATAGCATGCAATCGATTGATTAAATCCTACTACTCTTTGATAAAAATCAGGTAAATAAAGACAGGATTGATCCATAATGGAAAATATATCCTTAAAACGTTAATCGGATTATCGGATATCATCAGTTTTTTTGTTAGGTTAGCAGACTTAAATCACAACTTGTATGGATATTGATAGAAGAGAATTTTTAGAACAGTCCTCCTTAGCAGCCGGCAGCATGCTGGTCAGCCCGATGGTATCATCAAGACCCTTCATGGCCAAAAAAAGATTGGTTCTGGTCGGCACCGGGAGCAGAGGTACCGGATTTTGGGGTAGGACTGTCAACACGAATTACAAAGATCAAGTCGAGTTCGTAGGACTTTGTGATATCAATCCAGGTCGAGTGGAGTACGCTAAATCCTCCATGGGCGTAAGTTGTAAGACCTTTACTGACTTTGATGTGATGATGAAAGAAGTCAAGCCGGATATCGTAATCGTCACCACGGTAGATGCGACCCACCATGAGTTTATCATCAAAGCCCTGCAATATGGCAGTGATGTGATCACTGAAAAACCGATGACGACTGATGAAATGAAATGTCAGTCTATCCTGGATGCGGAGAAAAAATCCGGTAAAAAGGTGATCGTTGGCTTTAACTACCGGCACAATCCTCATATCACCAAACTCAAAGAATTACTTTCTAAAAACAGAATAGGCAAAGTCACTTCGGTCGACTTTCATTGGTATCTCAATGTATATCATGGTGCGGATTATTTCAGACGCTGGCATGGATTTGTAAACAAAGGCGGTTCCCTCTGGGTACATAAAGCATCCCACCATTTTGATATGCTCAATTGGTTGATCGACTCTGATCCTGTAGAGGTCATGGCCTATGGCCAGCTCAATCATTATGGTAAAAATGGAGCAGTCCGAGGCAAAACCTGTAGATCCTGCGATTATAAGACTACCTGCAAGTTTTATTATGACATCAATAGGAGCCAAGAGAATGTGAATCTATATGTCAAAAATGAACATCACGATCAATATTATAGGGACAGTTGTGTCTTCAGACCGGAGATCGATATCTGGGATAAGATGTCTGCGCAGATCGTCTACGCCAATGGAGTGTCTGTCAACTATTCATTGACGACTTATTCACCCTACGAAGGTTGGAAGTTATCCTTCAATGGCATGGATGGTCGTATTGACAGTTGGGAGGATATTCCATTTCAAAAAACGGATACCGCCGTCGCTATGGATCAAGCGAATAAACATGCCTCAGAAATGACTCAAAACAAGAATGAAAAACCGGATTCATTCGATGAAATTTTTGTGATGGACAATTTTGCAAAAGCCGGTGAGACGATCTATGTGCCTAAATACAAAGGAGGCCACGGAGGCGGTGATGGGCGACTTCAAGATTTAATCTTTAAAAACCCAACCAATGAAAACCCGTACAAGATCATGGCCGGCACGAGAGATGGAGCTTTTTCATGCCTGGTCGGCATAGCGGCCCGCAAAAGTATTGCGCTTAATCGTAGTGTGAAAATCTCTGAGCTTACTGATTTGATACCGAGTGTTAATAGAGGTTGATTGTGAGATCGATGATGGGTAGATTGAAATAAATTGATTTTGGCATTTTTTCCTGTTTTCCGCACCGGGACAACATGAAATGGCTTAGATCAAAAACAAATAATTTCTTGAGGCAAAGTTGATCTGAATTTAATTTTTGAAAAAATATAGAACTTTTTCTGGCATTTTTACTTTTTTTCCGCCCGCCTACCGGAGGTCAGGCAAAAAAGTAACAAAAAACTCGTTCCAAAAAAAACTCGCTCGGTGTTCACAGCTTTTCCTAACGGTATCGCCGACAATTGATTGTATCATCAGATAATCCGCATCGTGCCTGCCCTCCGGGAGGCGGGCTCGATCCCTGCCCGCCTGTGGCATTCTGGCGGGAGTTTTTTGGAACACGCCAGAGTTCATTCTGAACCGCATTTATCTTGAGATATAGTGAATTGCTTGATATGTTGCTGATTCGTCGGGTCCTAAATATTCGTCTTGAAATATTTTATAACGACAAGACACAAAAATAATTTGGGGCTTCGCTTTTCAAGTAAGCCGCATTAGTCCTATTAATGTAACACGACCCCATTTAGAGTCTAATACATGGTAAAGGCCAAATAAATTGATTTTGCCTTACTCCTTATTCATACATGAATTATGCTAATTCATGTGTAAAATACGTGCCTGAATCACCATAAATCTAGAACCAGCAGCACCCAAATAGGATATACTTATTTAAGCCATCCCTGCTCTATCGCATATGCCAAGATCTTCTCTCGGGTCTTGAGTACTTCGATTGGAGTATTGCTTAGAATACAATAGAAAAATCCAGCTTCAGGGATACTGACATAATCTGCTGTAAATCCACCTTGCGATCCGGTATGGGAATACATGTCCTTACCCTTGTGCGTACTGATAAACCAGGAAAGTCCGAGCTGACTAGGGGTATCTCCTTTCCATTCGGGCATCGGATAGATAGTTCGTGCTTGTAGATTGACTTCTGCTTCGACGAAATCATTTTTTCGAATTGCCTTTTCATATTGTGCCAATTCCTTTACGCTGCTCCATACCCCACCATTGCCGGCAGCATTGAAGGTTGGTTCTTCGCCATAATCTCGCTCCTGCCAGCTATTTCCCATAGGCAGATACGCATGCGTCACACCGGTATCTGGTATCGGGCCATCCGTGATAGTGCTGTTTTTCATCCTGGCAGGTGAGAAAATTTTGATCCGGATATAATCTTGCCACTTAAAATGGGTCACCTGCTGTATGATTAGGGCCAATGCATTAAACGCCGGATTGGAATACTTATATTGAGTACCTGGTTTGAAATGTAAGCTATCGTTTTGCAAGATAGGGGCCCAGTTTTGCTCATCATCAGCGGT
Source organism: Saprospiraceae bacterium (assembly GCA_031417835.1). Lineage (GTDB taxonomy): Bacteria > Bacteroidota > Bacteroidia > Chitinophagales > Saprospiraceae > JADJLQ01. The sequence continues at coordinate 25,305 of JANOWJ010000005.1, forward strand.
GAGATAATATATACTGTCCTGCTGTACTGGTCTATTATCAGGGAGGCCTGAAGTATGGGTCAATAAATGGTAGATCCGCACTTGTTGACCTAGAGCCGGGTTTTTAAAATCCGGGAAAAATTTGATCAGGCTATCTTGCAAGGATAACTTGCCTTCGGCTGCCAGATTGAGTATACCATATGCTACGAAGGTTTTTGAAATAGATCCTATATTAAATAAGGAGGTGTCCGAAATAGCTTTTTTTAAGCTTATGTCTTCTACACCACTATACGCTTCTAATACAGTGCTATCCCAGGACTGAATTAATAGCGCGAATCCCGGGTCCTTATTTAATTTTTTTGAAGCCAGCCCTTGCACCAGATCTAAAGCTGTGGAGGTGGCCTGATCTTGACGGCATGCAAATTGTAAAACCATCACCAACATAAATACGAATGAATTCCGCAACATAGGTGTGAAAATAAGCCCAGTTGGGCTACCAAACAATATGAAGTATCTTTATAGGCTAAAAGAAACTGAACGAATATGAAAATACGATTTTGTGGGGCCGCCAAAGAAGTGACCGGGTCCAGTCATTTACTCATACTGGATGATGGGTATAAAATACTGCTGGACTGTGGTATGTTTCAAGGGGAGAATAATGAAGAGCTGAACAGGCAATGGCTATTCAAGCCAGGTGAAATCGATGCCCTCGTCTTATCTCATGCGCATATCGATCATTGCGGCAGAATACCTAAGCTGGCCAAAGATGGTTTTGAAGGTAATATCTATTGTACACCCGCTACGCGGGATCTGGCGGCTATCATGCTGATGGACAGTGCTAAGATCCAGGAAAATGATGCTGAGTTCGAAACCAAACGAATCTCAAAGCGCAATCCCGGCGAAGTAGTTCAGCCACTTTATACCATCAAAGATGCGGGGCGAGTCATGCGGCAATTTGTAAGTTTCAATTATAATCGATGGTTTAGGATCCATGATCATGTGGAGGTATTATACAAAGACGCCGGTCACATCTTGGGCAGTGCCAGCGTCACAATGCGGATCCGGGAAGGGAAAAAAATACGGATGCTGGGATTCACTGCAGATATAGGCCGTCCGGGCAGACCGATCTTAAAAGACCCCGATCCCATGCTACCAGTCGATTTTTTAATCACAGAGAGTACGTACGGGGATCGACTGCATGAGGGAGTGCCGGGCAGCGATGATCGGTTTTTGGATATCATCCGGGATACGTGTGTGCGTAAAAGAGGTAAACTTATCATTCCGGCATTCAGTATAGGGCGGACTCAAGAGATAGTGTACATGTTGGATCAAGCAGCTAATGCCAAAAAACTACCTCCGATCCAAGTGTATGTGGATAGCCCACTAGCGATCAATGCGACCAATGTATTCCAGGCTCATCCAGAGTGTTTTGATCACGACTTACATGAATATATGCTGTTTGACAAAAATCCTTTTGGTTTTAATGGTTTGAATTATGTCAAGTCAGTGGATGAATCAAAACAACTCAATTTTCGTGATGAACCCTGCATCATCATCAGTAGTTCAGGAATGGCCAATGCCGGCCGGGTCAAACATCACTTGGCTAACAATCTGGCCAATCCTAAAAATACGGTATTGATCGTAGGTTATTGTAGTCCTAATACTCCGGGCGGTATGTTGCGCAATGGAATAGAAGTGATAAAATTATTTGGTGAAATGATCCCGGTGAAAGCCAATGTGGAGATCATGGACAGTTTTTCTGCGCATGGCGATCAACAAGAGATGTTTAATTTTATCAAAAATCAATTGCCCACCGTGGAGAAAACATTTTTAGTACATGGAGATGAGCGGGTTTTGCCGGAATGGAATAACTTTCTCAGTGACAAAGGATTTAAAAACATTACTGTACCCTCATTGGGCCAGGAAATAGATCTCAACGAATGATCAAGATGATACGACGATGGTGGATGTGTGCCCTGTTGCCTATAGCAGCATGCAATACCCAAGACATTACAATCGATCAGACTGGTGCAGAGTGGGCCTTACCCTTGATCCAGGGTCAAATCAAACCTTCCGAGTTGATATTAAAAGTTGCCACGGAGGCCCAACTTCTGATCCAGGCAGATGGCACTTTGATCATACGGTATACCGGTGATGTGCTGCAAAAAACCAAAAAGGAAATCTTTACTCCCTTGCCCGGAAGTTTTCCAATACCAATGATCGATACCAACAATCAGATCACCCTGCCCGTCGTAAATAATGTCATCATCAAAAAAGCAACCTTGACCAATGGAAATTACTTTTTTAATTATGCCCACAATAGACAAGAGGCTATCCGATTGGAGCTTTTCGTGCCTGAAATGAAGTTGAATACAAACATCCTCAGACATTTGATCGATGTTCCATATTTGGGAACCCCGGTAGTAGGCAATACCAGCAAGTTTTCTTTTAATGACATTATCATGATCCCGGTCAATAATAAAATAAGTCTCAATTACAAAGCGAGGACATTGTCCGGTGAAGCATTTAAGATGTCGAGTGTGTTTTTTATATTTGACCAAATAGATTTCAGCTACATAGAAGGTTTTTTTGGACAAAATACCTACGATTTAAAAAAAGACAGTTTAGAGATTGATTTATACGATGGATTTGTGCAAGGTGGTATCTATATAGATGATCCGCGAATCATACTCTCCGTCACCAGTTCATTTGGATTTCCTACCAAAGCGGTGATCAATACCTTTGATCTACAGACCAAAGACAATAACATCATCCCTTTTAAAAGTAAATTATTGGATGAAGGACTATTTTTTAACTACCCAAAAATCAATGAAATAGGTCAATCCAAAACGACCACCTTTGTATTTAATAAGGACAATTCGAATGTGCGCGATGTATTCAATGCTCAAGCTAAACGAGTGATCTATGATATCGACGCATTATCCAATCCTCTACTTATAGCGGACAGTACCCATTTTGTCACTGAAGACGGTAAGTTTACAATTGCAGTGACGGTAGATCTACCCCTACGCGGAAGAATTACTCAATATCCAGCAACACAAATATTTGAGGCCGATGCATCTAAGTTATCATCACTGGAGTCGGGATTTTTGTTGCTGGAGACTACCAATGGTATGCCCATCACTGCCAATGCACAGTTTTATTTGTATAATGGTAGCGGTGCACTGATCGATTCGATATTTGTTACACCACAAGTTATTTTTAAAGCTGCCCCTACGGATGCCAACGGAGTAGCCACAGTGGCTGCATTCAATACACTGAAGATACCGGTGCCTGGTCCCAAAATCAATGCCTGGTCAGCTACTCGCCAGATCCGAGTCGAGACCGTCTTTAATACACCTGCGGATAAAAACATCATTCAGATTTCTAATAAAGACATTCTTACCTTAAGGATGGGATTCGTTGGAAAATTTAAATCCTAATGCTCTTGAGACTGATTACTTTTTTATGGATCTGCGGCTATACCTGCTTAAGTTATGCACAGGATCCCGGCATGCAGTTATTGTCCAAAGACCAGATCTTCCATGGCCGCAATCCTGCGATGCCATTGCCAAAAAACTATGCCATTGGTTTGCCGGAGGGCAGTGGTCGATTATACAATGAAGCGGGATCTCTGGATGATTGGTGGCTTACTACTGCTGATGGTAAACGGAGTGTGTCCTTGCAAAACATTTGGCAGACTTTGGATCGCAAACAATATCGGTCAGAAGCAGGATGGGTCATTCGATCACTATATTTTGGTAAGAAGTTTAAACGATTTCAATTAGGAGTGTATCATACTTTTCAGGGTGATTTGGATTTTAAATACCCAAAAGACCTTGTAGGCTTATTGGGTTACGGCAATTATGGTTTTTTGCAACAAGAGCCTTTGGCCAAGACGCAAGCTTTAGACATCAGACCGGAGATCTCTATCACGGTATATGAAGCTATCGGGTTAGAAGGTGGTTTTTTTATCAATGATAGACTATCAGTAGGTGCGGGCGTACAATATTTAGCCGGATTATACAATTTTACCTCTGATGTAAAGGTATTGGAGGTAGACATTAGAGATCCACTCACACTCAAAGCAAATGAAGACTGGACCTTACATACGGCAGATCTGGTCGATCAATTTTCTATAGATAGTTTGGTGTTAGATACCGACAGGAGAGCGCTAGGAACTCATCCCGGGATAGCATTTAATGCAGGAGTATCGTATTCCGTTCCGGCATTTCAACTAGGTATTCAAGTGCGGGATCTCGGCAGCATCCAATGGAAGGGCATTAGTTATTCCAGAAAAGCGGCTACCAATTATTCAGGTGTACTGATAGATGACTTTTTGGATGTCAATCAAAATGTATTTAATCAAATCAGTGATACCCTTCGAGCAATAGCCAATGTCACTCGCTCTGCTCAGAAGTATACCAGTGCCTTGACCGGTAAAATAATTTTGGATGGCCAATATCACATTTCAGATCATTGGTCTGTGGGAGGATCCTGGTATTACAACAAAAATAATGTTCGATCCTTTTGGATGTTGTCGGGAGGTATCGTGTTCAAACCTTTCCCCATCTTGCAAGTAGGGAGTCAGCTATCTTATGATGTGCATCAATCCTTCAATATCGGGGTGATGGGTGCTTTGCGATTGGGATTCCTCAATATGTATCTGAGTGTAGATCAGGTGACTGCATTATTCCAACCGGCATCCATCGACAGACTATCAGCTAGAGCCGGTATCAGTATTCTTTGGGGCAAATGAGGGATGTGACTTTTTAAATACTTCTCTTTAAGGACTTTAGCAGGCAATGTCGGGCTTCTCTGAAGCCCTTGAGTTTGGAAAAAGCCTAACAGAAACTGCAAGAGTCCGAAAAAAAAACCAAGGGTAAGATGCTTAGGCCTGTGAGCGGAATCGGAAATGCCAGAAGTCTAAGGCTTCGAAAGTCTAACATTTCATATTTTTAATTAAAAGTTAAAAAACTATGGCAGATGTATTTTCACAATTGTACATTCATCTTGTATTCGCTCCAGCACAAAGGATGGCACTTATAAATCCAGAATGGGAGGAAAGATTATATAAATACATTACTGGCATAGTTGAGACTCGAAATCATAAGATGCTTGCTATAGGCGGCATGCCAGATCACATACATCTCTTTGTTGGTTTAAAACCTTCTGAATCTATTTCTGAATTAGTTAAAGCAATCAAAGTTTCATCTAATGAATTTATTAAGTCAGAAAAATTATCAAAGTATTCATTCAATTGGCAGAATGGTTATGGTGCTTTTTCTCATAGTCGATCACAGCTGCATACCGTTTGCAAATATATTCTAGGCCAAAAAGAACATCACAAAAAAAAGAATTTTAAAGAAGAATTTTAAAGAAGAATTTCTCAAAATTTGTGATGATTTTAATATTGAATTTGATCGTAAATCAATGTTTGAGTTTTTTAATTAATTGACTACTATTTAGTTAGTTCCTTTCGCTTGCGTGACTGCATGGTTTCTCGATCAAACAGTAAGCTTCTCCCAACTTGTGGAAGGTGAATTAAGATCAAGGTGTTTTTAGAGTAGGCTGCCACTATTGTTGTGCGAGTTTGAGTCTAGCTAGACTTCTCCGAAGTCATGACGAATGGATATACATCCTACAAACGTTAAGCTTCTTCGAAGCTAGGAAACATATCGGGGTATACTTTTATTTAAAGTTCCATTTGTAAAATAGAGTTTAGAGCTAGTTGTTTTCCTCATGCTTGAATAATCAGGTAGACTTCTCCGAAGTCTTGACAATGGATGGATGCGGACTTACAAATATTAAGCTTCTCAGAAGCTGGGTTAGGTGAAAAAAGAGTCATTTGTTTTTTAAAGTAATCTGCGCTATAGTTGAGCGAGTTTGAGTC
>JANOWJ010000006.1:0-9721 GCA_031417835.1 Saprospiraceae bacterium
TCCGGCACATGCTGACCCCCTAAGATGCTTGTGAATGCTGACATTCCGGCACATACTGACCCCCTAATAGTTTAAAGAACTGATGATTGATTTATACTGTCATTTGCCTTCAAAAAGAGGTATGGCAGCTAAATCAATAAAGATGGAACAATTAAAGCAGATTCTCAGATTACATCAACAAGGCTATGCTATAAAGCGGATTGCCAGAGAAGCAGGCATATCCAAGACTACAGTCAAGAAGTATCTCAGGAGTGAGCATATCGAGAAGATTATTTACCAAACCTAATGTAAAGTCGCTTAAAGACCACAATGCTTCGTTCTAAAATAGTGAATCAATTATTCAAACAACTTTATGAAGAACCGATTAAGTCAGGCTGCATTGACAGAGTAGCACGAACACATAAGATGGGCTTAGCGAAAGCGGGCGTTCATCAGTTACGGGTTGACGATTTTCAAATACCGCCACATCGCCGCGCCCTGAATGTTAGTGGCAAGCGTAAAAAAGACCGACCAGCCAAAATTCACACAGAGGACAAACATATATACTGGCAATTTAACCAAGACTTTCGGTGGACTTTTTGCCCACCCGCCAGCCCGACCTTTTTATATTTTTTATTTTTTTCCACCGCACTTTTTTTAATTAGCTTTTCCCTAACCGCACATTGGTACATTTGGTTTTGCTCCAACCACTCAAGCCGACCCCACAGGCAAAACCAAAAGAGCCAGTTTTGCCAACGCACCAAATACAACAACGAATATTTTTGTAACTATCTAAAGATTTTTATATAAATATCTATTCCTAAATAAGAATGATTATCTTCGCGGAATAATTATCAGTTTGTAAAATAGTAAAATGAACAATTTTTTTAGGGAAAAATTACAGGAAAAAGGACTGAAAGTAACACCACAACGCATAGCGATATATGAGGCAATTGTTAAGTTGAAAAATCATCCAACGGCTGAAAATGTGATTGAATACATTAAATCAAATAATCCAAATATTTCTGTTGGAACTGTTTATAAAGTTTTAGATTCTTTAGTTGAAAACAAACTTTTGAAAAAAGTAAAAACTGAAAAGGAGATCATGCGTTATGATGCTGTTTTATCTAAACATCATCATTTGTATTGTGCCGATACGGATAGAATAGAAGATTATGAAGATGAAAAACTCAACATACTCATCAATGAATATTTTAAAAAGATTAAAATAAAAAATTTCAAAGTCCAAGACATCAAACTTCAAATAACTGGTAAATTCAAAAATAACATTAAATCAAAATAAACATGAGCAATTCAAACGAAAGCGAATGTCCTTTTCCACATGGAAAAATGAAACAAACGACAGGCGCTGGTACTTCAAATAAAGATTGGTGGCCAAATAGATTAAATGTAGGAATTCTTCGCCAGCATTCTTCTTTGTCCAACCCCATGGAGGAGGCTTTTGATTATGCCGAAGAATTTAATACCCTTGACCTCGAAGCCGTAAAAAAAGATTTGCACCACCTTATGACGGATTCGCAGGATTGGTGGCCCGCCGATTTTGGCCACTATGGTCCCTTGTTTATTCGCATGGCATGGCATAGCGCGGGCACCTATCGTGTATATGATGGCCGCGGTGGCGGCGGTGGCGGACAGCAGCGCTTTGCGCCACTCAATAGCTGGCCTGATAATGTAAGCCTTGATAAGGCACGAAGACTTTTATGGCCCATCAAACAGAAATATGGTCGTAAAATATCCTGGGCCGATTTGATGATCCTGGCAGGCAACGTAGCGTTGGAATCAATGGGCTTTAAAACATTTGGTTTTGGTGGTGGCCGTGCCGATACATGGGAGCCTGAAGAAAATGTGTATTGGGGTGCCGAAACAACCTGGCTCGGTAACGATGAACGGTATGCTAAAGGCAAACCCGGATTAGACGAGCATGGTGTGTTGGTGTCGGACGAAGACGCTAATGGCAATCATCATGATTCTCAAAAATTGGAAACTCCGCTGGCGGCTGCGCACATGGGATTAATTTATGTAAACCCTGAAGGTCCTGATGGCAACCCCGACCCTATAGCTGCGGCAAAAGATATTCGTGTAACGTTTGGGCGCATGGCAATGAATGATGAAGAAACCGTTGCGCTGATTGCGGGCGGACATAGTTTTGGTAAAACGCATGGAGCTGCGTCATCGCAGCATGTAGGCAAAGAACCCGAAGCGGCTGGTGTTGAATCGCAGGGTTTTGGATGGAGCAATAGTTTTGGTTCGGGCAAAGGAGCCGATACCATTACCAGTGGCATTGAAGTCACCTGGACAAAAACGCCCATTGAATGGAGCAATAACTTTTTTGAAAACCTTTTTGGTTTTGAATGGGAACTAACGAAAAGTCCAGGCGGTGCCCATCAATGGGTAGCAAAGGATGCGGAAGAAATTATTCCAGATGCATTTGATGCGTCCAAACGCCGCAAACCCACGATGCTGACCACCGACCTTTCTTTAAGAATGGACCCGGCGTATGAAAAGATCTCCAGGCATTTCATGGATAACCCGAATTCCTTTGCAGATGCTTTTGCCCGTGCATGGTTTAAGTTAACACACAGAGATATGGGTCCGAAAGACCGTTACTTAGGTGCTGATGTTCCAAAGGAAGATTTGATCTGGCAAGACCCAATTCCCGCCGTTGATCATGCATTGGTTGATGACAATGATATCACCGCATTGAAAGGAAAAATTTTAGGATCAGGATTGAGTGTTTCAAACTTAGTTTCAACAGCATGGGCTACTGCTTCTACCTTCCGTGGCTCAGATAAACGTGGCGGGGCCAATGGTGCAAGAATTCGTCTGGCGCCTCAAAAGGATTGGAGGGTAAACAATCCTGCTCAACTAGACAACGTTTTGGATGTATTGACAGCGATTCAAAAAGAATTTAACGACAGTGCAAGTGGTGGTAAAAAGATATCTCTTGCCGATTTGATTGTATTGGGTGGATGTGCGGCTATTGAAAAAGCAGGGAAAGATGCCGGTCATGATATTCAAGTTCCATTTAAACCGGGCCGCATGGATGCTTCTCAGGAACAGACGGATGTTGAATCATTCGATTATTTAGAACCTCGTGCAGATGGCTTTCGTAATTATCTAAGAGTAAAGAGTGATGTTTCAACTGAAGCATTGTTGATTGATAAAGCGCAGTTGCTTACACTTACTGCACCTGAACTAACCGTATTGGTTGGCGGTATGCGTGTATTGAATACCAACTTTGATGCCTCGGCACACGGCGTGTTCACTAAAACACCCTGTAAACTGAGCAATGATTTCTTTGTAAATCTTCTTGACATGAACATAGCATGGAAGCCTGCGCAGGAAGACAGGGAACTGTTCCAGGGCTATGATCGGATAACAAAAAAACCTACTTATACGGCCACCCGTGCCGACCTTGTATTTGGTTCTAACGCTGAATTAAGAGCCATTGCAGAAGTATATGGAAGCGCAGATGCAAAAGAGAAATTTGTAAAAGATTTTGTTGCTGCATGGAATAAGGTAATGAATTTGGATATATTCTAATATTCTTTATTTATAATAAATTTAATGCAGGAAGGCTGGCACCATTTGCAAGCACTTTTAAGAATCGCATGAGCTAACGCACTGCCAAGGTTTTTAATAGAGCTTGCAAAACCAACCCCAAATAAAAATTGTTTTAAAAAATTTCCAACGCTTCAAAAAAAATAAAAAACCCGACACACAAGCCAGACAAAAAGCAATCGATAAATGACCGTAATAGACGACATAAAAATAGTTGTAATCCACGACAGACAAGAACGCAAGCCTATAACGGCGGTTTGGCAATATGGCGGCTGAAGTGCTTCTATGAAACATTTGCACTAAAACAAACATTTGGGATTCTAATGAACTCTAGTGCTGAAAATCCACCACATCGCCAAGCCGTAAAACCTTGGGCATAATTATATAACAAAGAAAATGAAACGAAAAATACTAATCATCCTCTTTTTATTTCGTATTTGTAACCTCTTTGCTCAAAACACCTTTAAAGAAATTGATATTTTTTTAGAGAAACAGATGCAAACTTGGCATATTCCTAATATTAGTATTGCTATCACAAATAAAGATAGCATTTTATATATAAAAGAATTTGGCAATGATACAAACAACAGCAAAGGAAACTATTTAATAGGCTCGGTAAGTAAACCCCTTACTGCCATTGCAGTAATGCAATTGGTTGAGCAGGACAAAATAAACTTAGATGACCTTGTAAAAAAACACCTTATTTGGTTTGAAACCAACAATAAAAATATATCTGATAAAATTACTGTCAGACATTTACTAAATCAAACAAGTGGGTTGCCCAAAAAAGCAGGTTTTTTTACACCTCAAAGTCAAAATCAAGTAGAAATTGAAAGGGAATACAAAAACTATCTTTTATCGTTAAATCCAGATGAAATAGCAATAGGAAAAGAACATATTTATTGTAATTTGAACTATCAATTATTAGGACAAATCATTCAAAAGGCAAGTGGATTAAAATATGCAGATTATGCAAAGAAGTATATTTTCAGCCCTTGTGATATGAAAAATACTTTTGCAACTTATCAAGAAACGCAAAATTTTGGATTAAAAAATGGCTATCAATACGTTTTTGGCTATCCTATGAAAAATGCTTTTGTCTATAATGACAATGGAATTGCAGCAGGTGATATAGCCTCAAATACAGAAGATTTATCTAAGTTTTTGCAAATCTTACTTAAACAGGGAAAAACAGAAAATGACAGTTTGCTTGCAGAAAATACCTTGAAGCAAATGCAAACACCTTTTTCAAACCGGTATGGAATGGGGTTTTCTATTGGTAATTGGAATGGTTTACATTCTATCAGACATTCTGGACTTACAAGAAATTACAGTAGTGCTATCAACCTTTTGCCTAATCAAAATTACGGAATAGTAATTTTAACTAACATAAATAGTTTTTATGCAGTTCGTAATTTAATGGATGGCGTAATTATTAGATTAAATAAGCAAGAAAAAGTTGCCTATATTCCTTACGAAATATATTTTCGATATGCAATTTTAGGATTATTTTTGTGGAGTTTTACAGAATTTTTAATTCGTTTAAACAAGTGGCGAAAACAAAAATTTGTGTTTAGGTATTCGAATAATAAAAAAGATATTTTTGGGCTATTCATTAGTGTTTTTTGGGCTTTCAGTTGGTTGTTTTCCGTTCCTTATTTTGCTGAATTGCCTTTGTTATCAATGCCTACATTACAACCTGATTTAGGTTACACGTTAATTATAGGAGCAATTATAGGGACACTAAGTGGTTTTGTTCAATATTTTATAAAAAGCAATACAAATGAAGAAAAACTACGCCCAACAGCTAGGGGTTCGTTGGGTGTGTAGCACCAACGATGAAATCCACGCTTCGCTCTTATACGGAACCGGTGATCAAGGTCTATCGCTAAAGTTTTTCTATGGAGAATGCGATATCGATTACTTCATTTTTGATACCACCCTTTGTATTCTATTTTGATTGGATGATCAGTTCCCAATGCTCAGGAAGTAATTTTATTTGTATTCGTATCATTGATGATTAGATCTTATTATTCCTTGAAAAGTGAATTTGAAAATGAATTAAATACGATTATTATCAGTGGTTGTGTAGGCCCTCGTGGTGATGGGTATAGATCTGAAAATACAATGTCTGTTGACGAAGCACAAAAGTATCATTCAGAGCAAATAGTAGCTTTTAGTCATACACCCGTTGACATGATTTCGGCAATTACTATGAATTATGTAGAAGAAGCGGTTGGCATTGCTCGCGCAGCGGGTGCTGCTAACCTTCCTGTCGTAATTTCTTTTACTGTTGAAACCAATGGCAAATTGCCTACAGGAATGAGTTTAAAGGAAGCTATTGAGCAAGTTGATAAAAGCGTAAAAGAACCTCCGCTTTATTTTATGATTAACTGTGCACACCCAACACACTTTAAAAATGAATTACTAGGTGGGCATAATGAGCAATGGACAAAGCGGATAAAAGGGATTAGGGCAAATGCGTCTTGCAAAAGCCATGCTGAGTTGGACGAAGCTACAGAATTAGACAGAGGTAATCCGCGAGAATTAGGTGATGAACATAGAAGACTAAAACATACATTTAATCTACTAAATGTATTTGGCGGATGTTGCGGCACTGATGAGGAACATGTTCTTGAAATTGCAAATCAGCTTAAGACAGTTTAAAATGACTCTGCATAAAGGCGAGGTTTTGCGTCAGCATTAAAATACGGTGCCACATTTTTACATGGCGATTTGCCTTGGTTTTATGAAACCCTTTCTGAGCAGAATAAAAACAGAGTGCCTTACCAAATTCAAACGCCTGACAAAGACAGAAATTACATATCAACTGGTTGAAATTGTTCCTTTTTTAAATAATTTTAAAACTTGTGTATATTTACACGTTGTGGCACATTTAATATCCTATTTAGATTTACGAAAAGAAAATTTGTGTAACTTCTAACAGCTTATTTTATTAACATCATTTATAGATTGCTTTATGCAGCCAGCCCCTTTATATATAATTCTCGCGACACTTGTTTCTCTGTTATTAATGCAAGACAAAGTATGTGCGCAAAGGACAGATACCTCAAATATTTTGACAGCGAATGCCAAATTGAAGGAAATTTTTTCCGGAGGAGAAACCTTTTTAGAAGGACCCACCATGTCGCGGGATGAGCTTTTATTCTTTTCTGATATTGCTTTAACAAATGGTATTCCCGGTAAGGCCGGAATTATTTGGAGTTTAAATCCGGTGACGGCAGAAAGTAAAGTATTTCGTTCACCCAGCGGAATGTCCAATGGACTCATGTTCGATGCAAATGGGGATTTAATTGTTTGTGAAGGAGCGGATTTTGGTGGGCGGAGGGTCACCAAAACCGATATGAAGACTGGTAAAAGTGTGATTATAGCAGGCTTGTATCAGGGAAGGCCGTTTAATGCTCCCAATGATTTGGCTATTGATGAACAGGGCAGAATCTATTTTACCGATCCCCGCTATATTGGACAGGAATCGGTGGAACAATTTGTTATGGGAGTTTACCGGATTGATAAAGACAGCACCATTCATTTGGTGGCGGCCAATGTAACTAGGCCCAATGGTATAATCATTTCACCCGATCAAAAGACTTTGTATGTAGTCAACGCTGATTATCCGGGTAATGGCAATTTACGGTTCTTGCCCGATGATTTCTCTGCTGTGAAACCAACACCCGAAGGTTCATTGATGGTTTATGACATGATGCCCGATGGCAGCCTTCGGTTCAAAAGTAAATTTGAGAATATGAGAGGCGATGGAATGACGATTGACATTGAGGGAAATTTATACATTGCAACAGGAGAAAAAGTCGAAGTGTTTTCATCCGATGTTATAAAGATCACGGAGATCAAAACACCGCAGGCAACAAATTTATGTTTTGGAAGAGGGCGCTTCAGTAAAACTTTATTCATAGCCGGGGGCAAGAGTATTTATACCATTGAGACGAAAAAGGAAGGATACAATATCCCTTTTAAGAAATAAGAATAATGACAATTGCTCCCCTTAGAGGAAATTTGTCTTTTGATAATTAATAGAAATAATGAAATCGCTTCTTTTTTTCAAAAAAGTAGTCTTGACTATATGTAATTATAAGAAGCAAAATGAAAGACAAAATGAAAACGTACCACAACATGGGGTTTTCTGCTATGCTGGCTGAAGAATAAACTCATTAATATATCGCTATCATCTGCAGTCCGGCCTGAACGAATAAATCTCAATAAAAAGAATTTAACTTCAACATCAATATTTCATTTAGGCTTGTGTACTGGGCTGAAGGAACACTGAATATCAGCACAGGAGAAAGCCCAAACGTTATATGCCATTATAAAAAACGAACTGTCTGTGTAAATTTACAATTACTATAGAGTTTTACAAATGCCAAATTGAATTCAAACCTGCCTGCCGGCAGGCAGGTAACATCAGTTTGGAGCGGGAAGATCTTCATAAGAGCTGATTTCATGCTTATATCCTTTGCCGCGTATAACAACAATTTTGATATTGGGGTCAAGTTCCAGTTTTTTTCTAAGTTTTGATTTGAACATATCGAGACTGCGGCCTACTATAACACCTTCATCTTCCCATATCTCTTTTTGTAGCCGGCTTCGTTCTATAGCCTCGTTAGGAGACAACGCAAAAATGCGCAGCACACGGGTTTCGGTTCTGGTCAAGTCTATACTCTTTCCATTTATCATGAGCTTACGGGTCTCCGCATCGAATGACATTGACCCCAAAGTGAACAGATCAGTATGCGGACTCCCAGGTAAGGTCCGCTGCGGCTTAACAGATCTCAAAAAAATAAATCCTAAAAATCCTAAAAATAACAGACAGCCAAAAAAATATTCATTGGCATTGGGGCATAATGATTTGAAAACAACTCTTTGATACACCAATGCAAGTTATTTGACACTTGAACAAATAAAAGCCCGTTTGACATTCTGTATCTAAAAAAGAAAAGTAGTTTTGTCGTACTTTTGTATGTTTAGTAGTTTTTTAACCAACAATACAAAAAGTACGACATAACTTTCATATATTCACGAGTTGTGTGCAATTAAAAAAAATAGTTATTGCAGATTCTAAAATTCAAATTAAAGTACTCAACAAAGCTTCAATACTTTTGAGGAAGTTAAGCGCAAATCATTTTACAGTTTTTAACAAATACATCGGGATTATGAATAAGATTACCAAGGCATATATATACCAACCTCATGAGAGCGAGTTGCGTTGGATGGGGAAGACATCAACTAACTTTCTGGCCACAGGAGCACTCACTGGCGGAGGCTTTGCCCTTGTTGAAGAGCGGTCAATACGTGGTATAAGCGTTCCACTGCATAAACACGATAACGATGTGGAGTCTTTCTACATACTCGAAGGTGAAGTGACATTCTTTCTTGACGGCAAGCCCGGAGTACGAGCCATTACGGGTGCATTCGTCCACATTCCAAAAGGTACAGTACACGGTTTCCGCATCGAGTCAGAGATAGTACGCTACCTTATTCTGACAACCCCACATCATGCAGAGTTCTACCGGGCTATAACCTTGCCTTCGTCAGAAGAAACTGTAGATGATGCGGTCATTGGTAAAGCGTGTCAAGAATATGGTGTTGAGTTTGTAGGGCCGCTTCCGGACTAGAACAATTATCAAGTGCCAGCTAATCAAAGATTAATACGGGATAGACATGGGACTAACTGAAAAAATTAACCTACAAACTGCACACAACAGCGCATTTGGCAATATGGCGGGGCGACGAATATATTCTCAACTTTTTGTCTGCCTGCCGGTAGGCAGGTTCACTATTGAACTTCAGTTCCATCCGACGAATAACGCCGAGCAATAGAATAAACAATGAACTTTTATTTATAAATTTAGCATCAGTTACGGGCAGACGGAACACAAAATACGGCCACATCGCCAATGCTTCAACGTTGCCAGCCATAAATTGACGACCAGCAGACGAACGAAGGACACGTTTTTCATTAAAGTAAAAAACGAAACTAAAAAGCATGAAAACTGACATTCTTACAACCTTTAGACAGGTGACACTTTATCTACTAATTGTAATGACAGGACTTTACGCTGGACTCCATTTTGCTGGAGTCATGGCACCAGTTCAGAGTAAAATGACAGTGACGGAGTACACAAGC
>JANOWJ010000007.1:0-20804 GCA_031417835.1 Saprospiraceae bacterium
TTACGATGTCCCCATCTTCAATGGTGTGTTCTTGATTCCCTTTTTTGATTTCTGTACGCATATTACGATTGAAAGCCGGGAGTTTATAGATTATAAACGCTTTTTCCAAGATATCGAGATATTTTTCCACCGTGACAGGGCTGACCCCTCCGATGCTTCGCGCTATTTCATGATATCTTACTTCTCGCCCCAATTGAAAAGCAATAGCTTGCACTATTTTTTGTAGTAATGAAGACTTCCTTACACCTTCATATTTTAGTACATCCTTATATAAATAGCTGTTGGCAATTTCTAATAACGCTTCTTTCTCATGCCCCGAATTATTTATTATTTCGGGATAAGACCCATAAACCAATCGTCGATTTAATGACCTCTTCTCTTCTAACAAAGAAGAATTTTCTGCTAGTTCATTAAATGCTAAAGGGTAGATATAAAACTCTCTTTTTCTTCCAGTCAATGACTCGTTGGTGGCATCTTGTAAATCAAATGCTGAAGAGCCGGTGACTATAATCTGTAAAGAAGGTTGTGTATCATGTAATAGTTTTAATTTTCTGCCAATATCGGGTATCTGTTGGGCTTCGTCAATAAAAACAACCTTGTTTTCTTTACCTATCAGTTCTAGCAACCTGGTACTCGTGGTTGTATCACTAAGCTCTTTATTAATATCCGCTTCATCTGCATTTAACCAGATGGTGGGTTTGTCCATGGCCTTTTGGAGCTGCTTCATGAGTGTTGTCTTCCCTACCTGTCTAGCCCCAAGCAATACAATGACTTTACTTTTAAAGCAGGCTTGTAAAATAGAATTATATAAAGTTCTGTTAATCTGCATAATATAGTAAAAGTGCCAAGTATAAGGTCACAATTTATGCAAAATACGCCGATTTTTTATATTATAATATTAAAAACAGGCCTGATTTGTATATTATAATAATCATAATCGGCCTAATAGCTTTAAAATATTAAAGCTTTTTCCAGTATTTGTATTTTCGGTTCAAACTTTTTGACGGAATTAAGACCCAATAGATCGATAGCAGTTTGAATTTTAGCATCATCGTCCAGCTTAGCTGCCGGCAAATAATAATCCACGGTGTCAAGCAAACAAACTTGAGGGATCAAACCGACCAATTCACTACCCGATACAGCTGTGCCATGTGCTTCTGCCAATTCGGTGCATGCTTTATATACTAGATGCAGCGGCGTGATATCGATATCTATCAAATTAATCGACACTTGTGCACATTTAAACTCAGGCATATACCAGCCGATAGCTCGCACCGCCTTCAGTCCGCCGTTTTTTTCTCTTAATTGATAAGCTATTTTTTTAGCAATCTGTACATCAGAAGTTTGTAGATTAATATTAAAAGCGATAAGCATCTTACGTGCACCAAGGATCAAAGCTCCGGATTTTTCATTCATAGCGGCTGGTCCAAAATCAGGTTTACCATCGGGGGAATTTAATTTGTCAGCCAACCCCTCGTATTCACCGGATCGTACCTCAGCTAAATGGATGCGCTCATCGCGCCTAGCCGATTGATTATACAAATAAACCGGAATCATAAGCTCAGAACCCACTCGCCGGCCCAGAGTAAACGTAAGATCGATCACCTCTTGCATAGATACTCCCTGCATTGGCACGAAAGGAAAGACATCTACAGCCCCGATACGAGGATGAGCACCATGATGGATGCGCATATCGATGAGTTCGGCAGCGGTACAGATGCTTCGATAGGCAGCTTCTTTACAGGCTTCCGGGTGACCGACATACGTGATCACCGTGCGGTGTGTATCATAGCCCATATCCAAGTGCAGGACTTTGACCCCCGGTACAGACTCGATACTATGGGCTATCGCATCTATGATCGCGCGGTCCCGCCCTTCGCTGAAGTTGGGGACACATTCGATAAGCTTGTCTTCATTCATAAATATGGTAGATCACAAAGTTTTTGAATTACAACCCAAAGCAGCGTAGATAAACCGCCTAGAAATTAAAAACAGGTTTTGCATGAATAATGTTTTTCATTTGCAAATTACCCAATTAATTTATACGGATTTAAGTAAAGATACCGGAAAGTTGAATTAAACTCAATGCCGCAGTGGACATCAAAACGCAACAATTCAATCGTATATGCCAGTATACCGACTGCCTTGGTAAGTTCCCCACTTCACGGGCTTTTTGATAGGAACTTGTGTGGCGATACGATGGACTTGCATCCCATCAAAAGTATAGGTATGCCGTACATTGGTACTGTGCACATATATGATATCGAGGAAGCCATCGTGATCCAAGTCCCCGGCCCAAGGAGTAGAAGACACATTGTTGCCCTCATACATATCACCTACTTGCAATACTTCGTTGGATTTAAAATCGATTAAGGCTAGCATATTGTAAAAAAACTTTTGAAAGCCATTTTTGACTTCCTGGATATTGACACTCATGAGTACTTCATCTCTACCGTCACCATCCCAATCCACTGCGATAGCGGTACTGTTTTGATAAAAGCCTAAACTATCTATAAATTGGATCTTACCAGTAAGTCCATCGCTCATAAACTGAGTACTCCAATCCAGTTTAGGCCAGGATCCCATGGCATAAGAGGCAAACACATCTGGTATCGTATCAGCATTAAACAGTCCAATGGCCATAGAACTATAGGTCTCTGTATCCGGTCGCTTGATCTCCCATATTTTTTGGTAGGTCAAACCATCAAAAGCGATCAGTCTACCATTGACCGCATTTACGAATAAGTCAGTGACGCCATCCCCGGTTATATCTGCTCTAGCTGCAGGTCCTATGTACCCTCGATAAGCAGTACTATCCAAGATGATAGCTTGCGATAAATCATTTTTTCTCACCTGAGATAATAAACCGCGATATAAGTATCCACCCAAAGTCTCGCCCCCTGTACCGAAGATGATTTCATAATCTTTTTGATCCACAGTTGGGTTTATGGTAATAGACATATAGGTTTCTTTATTGTCTGGCATTTTTGCGGAGTAAAGTATTGCACCAGATTTCGAACTCATGATCATTAAATAACCCGCCTTACGATTTGCATCATATGCTGCCACCTTGACATCACCACCATTAGACACGATGATATCCATCAGACCATCACCATCTTCATCCGGGATCCACTGCGGATTATAAAAATTAAAATAATCTTGCTTTTTGTTTACTGCACTCTTTGGATTAAATCGCCAAATAACTTTACCACTCCGTCCACTGATTAGGATGAGTTCACTGGATCTGCCCGAAATAAGGACATCAGGATGACTGTCGCGATCGATATCCTGAAAAATAGCAGAACCAAACATTTGATCGATAGCCGATACCTGCCACATCAGATGGCCAGTCCTACCATCTAAAGCGATGACTGCTGAGTCGGTGGCTTGAAATTCGAGTCGTCCTGCCCCTAGTACGATGTCATCCGTACCATCGCCATTGAGATCAGCTACCCGAGCTGAGGAAAACGTGCCTAGACCTGGAATATTGCTGTCCCAGGAAGTTTGGGCAGAAACACTTTCACCAAAGTAGTAAAAAGAAAAAGCAAATAGTAAAGCAAAAAAAATGATATCTTTTTTAATCACGTATTCGGTCCATTTATTTCTATTAACCTAAATCTAACTATATTAACTTAAGACCATCGATATTTACTCCAAAACTTTAATTGAGATTCACTAGCTCCAGTTAAGATTTCGAACTCGGTCACTGCAGAGATACAACAAGTGAACCTTGTTGGGCCAAAATTATACCAAATAGAATTGGATTTTTCAGATTTTCGAAAATAATCGATTAAGCCAAAAGTATCAACCAAAACTATTTTAGCCTCCATTGATTGATTGATTTTCTGGTCTTGGCAATTTTTATTAATTGGGACTTAGATAAAGTCGGACCTTGTAAAAGAAGTTTAGCTAAAGTATTCTCCTTGCCAATGCGATAGACCTGATCTAACTCCAACTTCAGTTTGGTCAATTTTGACTTAGGCAGTTTTTTAACAATTTTAAGTAGTTCGTCAAATTCGATGTCAACAAGGTCTTGCATGCTACAAACTTACACATTTATTGAATTTTGAATTGAGTTTTCTTGGCCTTTATAAGAGGATTCAAGGGCCCGAGAACAATAAAAAGAATTTATTTGACAAGTTCAAAAATTGAATTAACTTTGCATTTCAAAGTACTTTTTATGTCTAAAGAACAAGATCCCATAGCTACCCTCCACGAAATCAAATCCATGATGGAAAAAAGCAGTCGTTTCATCAGCCTCAGTGGCTTGAGCGGAGTGGCTGCCGGCTTGATTGCTTTGGTAGGGGCTTATATGGCTCATGTCGAGATGAATACCAATGAACAAATCACGGACTCCTTGCCACTATATGTCGGTTCAGGATTGTTTTATATCGCATTGGGCACCTTGAGCTTAGCCTTAGTGGCGGGTTTTCTTTTTACGTATTTAAAATCAAAAAAGCTGAGCCAGCCTATTTGGAATAATTCGAGTCGTCGATTATTGATCAATCTATTTGTGCCATTGATCGCTAGCGGGTGTTATCTTTTGAAGATGATAGACCTTGGTTATACCGCGATGATTGCACCGGGTTGCCTGATCTTGTATGGAATAGCGTTAGTCAATGCGAGTAAATATACATTGGATGATATCCGATATCTAGGTTATGTGGAGATCGTTTTAGGGTTGATCAATCTACTGTTTTTAGGTCAAGGTTTATACTTTTGGGCGCTGGGATTCGGCATAGCGCACATCTTATATGGACTGTATATGTGGAATAAATACGATAAAGTAGCTCAATGAAAAATCCCGGATCTAAAAATCCTCTCCACCAACTCAATAAAGTGTTTGATAGCCGGATTCGTCTGGGTATCATGGGCGCTTTATTGGTCAACGAGGATGTCAATTTTAATCAACTTAAAGAATTGACGGAGGTCACGGATGGTAATCTAGCATCACACCTCAAGACGCTAGAACAAAATAATTATATTAAAATAAAAAAAGGATTTATCGGCCGAAAGACCAATACCATGTATATGGCCACAGCCCAAGGCGAGAAAGCATTTAAACAACATTTGGAGGCACTGGAATTGCTCATCAAACAAATGAAATAAAAAAATTTGTCAACAAACTTTGAAATACAAAGCACTTTTAACTATTAATTTATATGGAAACTTTAAATTCATTTTTACACAAAAACCGAATGACCATCCGGGGAATGATGGTAGGATTCATTATTTTATTACTAATGATACCGATAGTGCAGATCTCCGAGCTGGTGCGCGAGCGGGAAGGTCGCCATCAAGAGGTGAGTCGGGAGATCAGCAGCAAATGGGCCACACATCAGACGATCAATGGTCCCGTATTGATCATCCCCTATCTAGAACTCTCCCCACTGAAGACGATGGAAAAAAAATCGGCTTACTTTTTACCCGCGGAATTGAATATGGAGGTTGAGGTCACACCCCAAGTCAGGCGTCGAAGTATTTACGAAATCATAGTCTATCAATCTCAGCTGCAGCTCAACGGACGATTCGACAGCTTGAATTTTCAATCTTTGAATGTAGCCCCTGAGCTTATACTTTGGGATGAAGCGTTTCTCTGCCTCGGCATGACTGATTTTAGAGGCATAGAGGAACAAATCACGATGCAATGGGATGATACAAAACAGGTGTATCCATTTGAAGTCGGAGCAGCAGTCAATGATTTTATCGATAATGGGTTAAAGGTAAATCTCCCATACCAGGAACTCGCCAAGTCAAGCCACCAATTTAGCATCAAGTTGCAAATCCGAGGATCTGAAAATCTTTCATTTGTACCTACTGGCAAGACCACAAAAGTACATATGGTTTCCACATGGCCACATCCATCCTTTACTGGTTCTTTTCTGCCCACTGATCAAGCCAAGATTACCACTACCGGTTTTACTGCTGATTGGAAGGTGTTGGACTTGAATAGAAATTTCCCGCAACAGTTTAAGAACATTAAATATGATTTAAGCAATGCCCCCTTTGGAGTTAATTTTTTACAGGGTTCAGATTTATATTCAAAGACCTCAAGGTCGGTTAAGTACGCTTTCTTATTCATCTCCCTCACTTTTGCCATGTATTTTTTTATAGAGATCTTTCAGAAAAAACAAGTTCATGCCTTCCAATATGTGTTGATAGGCTTAGCTCTGTGCGTTTTTTATACCTTATTATTATCGATCTCCGAGTATTTAAACTTTGATCTGGCGTACTTGATAGCTGCTGTAGCAATCATCACGATGGTGGCATGGTATACAGGATCTGTATTTGGCAGCGGCAAGATAGCCGCGCTTTTCAGCGGAGTGTTGACTTTGTTGTACATCTTCATCTATGTATTAATCCATTTACAAGATTGGGCATTATTGTTGGGCAGTGTAGGTCTATTTGCCGTCCTGGCTTGTGTGATGTACTATTCGAAAAAAATTGATTGGAAGGAGCAAGAAATGATCTAAGCAGGTGACCTCGCTAAATTAAGTGACTGTTTATTGCAAGCTGATTTAGGATACCAAGACAAATTATGTAGTCAAATACCATATAATTTGTGGAATGTGAGAGTCAATAAAGGTAGTTTTTCTTCAACGTGGAGTTTAAATTAAAGACTATCTCTCACTGGTTGACGACAGTATTCAATGCTTCAAAATAGGATTTAGCCCAATTTTTTTAAATCAGTATTTCAAATATTAAATTTCCTTAATATATTTAGCCTTCAAAATTTAAATCATCATGGCAAAAACAAAAGACACTAAAAAGGAAACTAAAAAAGCTCCGGCTAAATCTTTAAAAGAGAAAAGAGCCGAGAAAAAAGCCAAAAAAGGCTAAAATGGATTACGATGGATGAATTGCGAGTTTACAAATTTTAAGCATCTGTGTTTACTTTGTAGTTCGTAATTCGTCCACCATCCTTTCCTCGTGGCATTAGCCGTACGAGATAACACGACAAATATCCTTATAAACCAGACCCAGTCCATTGTATATCATTATTTGAGGTCTTAATCTGAAGCAGTACCACACGATTTACATTTTTCATGGCCATCACTAAAAACAATGGTTTGATGGTGGACATTTTTTCCTGTCGTATAAGTAGGAGGTGATACCTGCCATTATTTGGATCTTCACCTGTACCTTTCACCACCGAATCCATCATAAAAAATGTCTACGCCTGTCTACAAACACTATGACCAAGCATCACTCAATCACCAATATAATAATCGAGAGCTTGTACCCAACTATGAGGAGTATTTTGAACTTTGGGCTAGGCTCAACAAGGAAACCAAGTCAAATTACGCGAGTATAAACGATATACCCTATGGACCAGGGAACAATGAAAAACTAGATTTTTATCCAGCAGCGGGTATAGGAGTAGCCACCATGATATTTATCCATGGCGGCTATTGGCAGATGATGGCCAGATCTGACTTTGCGTTTATAGCCCAAGCCTTTGTGCCCCATCATATTCATACCGTAATCATAGGTTATCCGTTGGCTACCACTGTAAGCATGGATGTGCTCATCCAGACGGTACGCAGAGCTCTGACCTGGATACACCATAACATTCGCGAATATGGGGGCGATCCTACCAGACTTTACCTCAGTGGCCATAGTGCCGGAGGTCATCTGGCCAGTTTGATGATGACCGATTGTTATGCTCCTGACGACATCCAATTAAAAGGCGTGGTGGCCCTGAGTGGTTTATATGACCTTATACCCATCCAACGATCTCATGTCAACGAGCCCATAGGCATGGATGAGGCTACCGCTATTCGATGCAGCTCGGTGCCCTTTTTACCCAAGGATGTTCCTTTGATATTAGCAGTAGGAGGTGCAGAGTCCGAAGAATATCATGCACAAACTTTAACCCTGGCAGATCGATGGCGCGACTTACCTAAGCTCACCACGATGGTCTTGCCTGAAGTCAATCATTTTAGCATACTCTCTGAATTATTACAAGTCAATAGTACGCTCTATCAGCATATTCATAAAATGATTAGCTAGATCTGGTCCTGAAGCAATAGTTTAATGTTTTCAAGGGAGGTGATCTCCTGACTCTTTGCGCCAGATTCAAATCTTTGGATCACTTGCACATGGATGAGTTGTAGCCCTGCCTTTACACGGTTATTGATTTCGACACGATCATACGTGATGGTAAATATCTGGCCACCTCTGACCGATCGAACCGGGCCAAATCGTTGCACAAGATTGTTTTGAATCCAATAGTACAGCGCCATCTTATCACTAGCTGGCAATTGGTCAGAGTGTACCTTACACACAGGTATAAAATCCGTGGGTCCTGATCGTGCTCCCAGGGTAAGGTTGTATTCGATTGCGCTATTTTGATTGAGATACTCAGCATACAGTAGTTGAAGATGTGCAGCGTGGTTGGGTGGTTTAATGCGGTAGCGGGTTTGACCAGAGTGTTTGTGTTTCACTAGCCAGCCTTTACCTGAGGATAGTTGTCGCTGATCTTGTGACCATACCTCATATGGTAAATGAGGCAATAGGATATACGAAGGTTCGTTTATGGAAGCAGACCAATCCTGCAGAATCTGTTTTCGTCGCTCTAATGAGCCTAGCGCGGACTTTTTCGTTCCAGCCCATCGATGGATATCTATTAAGATCATCTTATCAGCACGAGATGATGCCTCAGAGATCACCAGGATATCCACCACACTGTGGTCGGGCATTAACTTCAGATCTTTTAACCTTTCAAACCATTCCTCCGCTATACCGTCGTTATGCAGATCCCATACAGTGACTACCCCGGCATGCAGATGGACTTGTAACAGCACCCCGTGGATAAAATCTTCTACCACCCACTCGGTTGGGTCAGCAAAATGGAACAGATTCAGCTGGATCGTTTCCGGTCTTTGGCCAACAAATGGTTTAGTAGACAATTCTAAATCTGACCATACCGGATCGATCAACTGATCAAACGTGAAGTCAACACCAGTCTGCTGGCTTAATCGTAGATTGATCAGATTGGCATCTATGCCATAGATTTTATGTATGATGTTGCTTAATTGAGGCTTTGAATACATAGGTTTCAAAGTACCAGTCAATAATTTATGAATGATAAATAACTCATTCGGAGATCTGGTCTCCCACTGATGATGTAAAAATGATTTTAGTGGCTCTTCGGCTTTACCGATAGAATGATAATGTGATATAAATTCGGCCAATCCATCCATATGTAATCTTACATGAGGTTTGCCAAGGACTAGACTCATAGTTTCGGCCCAGTCGCCTACGGTGGCATGACATTTTTTAATTATCCACTCCGGCAGGTCTTTATAGGCTATGCCCCATTGCATCAATTTTTTCATACTTAGCAATGCTGGTTGCTTTTGAGTACATAAAAGTTTCAAAGCCAGTATACGATCTTCTGTAGGAGCATCTTTGAGAAAAGTGGCTATAGCTAAAACCATGGACCCGGTGTCCCGATTGGTCAATAGATCTTTATATAATGTGCTGAATCGCTGCATCAGAATACCAAGTCAATCTTCTTCTTCAAGGGCTTCAATAGTGCTGGTGCGATTGCCTTCTTGAAGACAATAGGCAGCCAGGCCTTTGGTCGTCAACCATTGTGCATAGTCTTGGGTATAGCCATGGGTGAGCCAGATCTGATCAGCACCGCATCCAAATACGACCTCATTCAACGCGGGCCAATCCACATGATCCGAAAGTGCAAAACCAAAATCAGCTGGTTGTTTCTTACGGTTATTGTTTAAAGTCATCCATCCAGATATATAAGCGGTGATCGGATCGACCAAACTGCGGATCCATGGGGTATTTAAAACAGAGGAAGGGGCTATCGTAATACCTTTTTGAATGTCTTTTTTGTCCACCCTCGAGCCAACCTTGATCGATGGTCGCATTTTTAATCCAGCGGCTTTGATCACATCATTGGTATTGTGAATGGAGCCATGTACATATACCGGGATATCGGTGGGTATATTGGCTATCAGTCGTTGTGATTTGCCTAGCGCATAAGCCAAAAGGACGCTGCTGCGACCGACACTCAGATTTTGTTGATACCAGGCGAGAATGTCTGACACGATCAGCGACTGCGGTTGCCATTGATAGATAGGCAATGCAAATGTGGTCTCCGTGACCAACGTATTGCATCGGAGCAGCTCGTAGGTGCCACTTACTTGATCGACTTCAGTCTTGTAATCTCCAGTCACAACCCAAATCTCCCCTTTATACTCGACTCTGATCTGAGCCGATCCGGGGATATGGCCTGCGGGATGAAAACTAAACCGGACCTGATTGATATATACAGGCTCTCCCCAAAGTACATCCTGCACCTGGATCAAGCTGCCAAGTCTAAATTTAATGATCGCTCTAGTCATTGGCGTACAGAGGTAATAGCGATGCCCGACAATAGCATGGTCGCTATGCCCATGAGTGATGATAGCACGAGTGACAGGCTTATGAGGATCAATATATACATCAGCTATAAGACAATACAGACCCCGGGGAGTATATTCTAATAAGGCAGGTGTCTTTAATAGGTCGGTCATATTTTCCTCTGGCAAGGTATTGATTAAAAGAGTTTTCAACATGATCGAACTCAAGGAAACATCCGGCGAGTACACGAAATGTCCTAAATTAGGCCATTAGTCTGATTGTATTAACTTTGTGGCTTAATTCTTTAACAAAATTTAAATGAAATCTCTTCCCTGGATCCTCACCGGATTATTAGCCTTAGCGGTCATCAATCTATATTTTAAAGTGTACGATAAAAAATCGACCAGTGGTATGGCCACTACCACATCGAATACAAGCGGCCAAGGACCGCTGACCCTAGCCTATATCAATGCCGACTCTGTACTCGAAAACTTTACACAATTCAGAAAAGAAAAAGATGCGCTGGATAAAAAACAACTGGACATAGACACTAAACTAGGCAGTCGGGGTAGAGCACTTGAAAATGAAGTAGCCACCATCCAACAAAAGATCCAAAGCGGTCTGCTGACCCCTAAAGAAATACAGGAACAAGAGCAGCGACTCGGCGGGCGTCAACAGGCACTGATGGCCGAGCGCGACAAACTCGCTAAAGAGATCATGGAGGAAGGGAGCGGTATCAATGACCGATTACAAAAAGTGTTGATCGCTTCTTTAGAAAAAATTAAAAAGGAAAGAGGTTACCATTATATCCTGTCCTATGTCAAAGGTGGCCAGATCCTGCTTGGTAATCCAGCGGATGATATCACCGTCGAAGTCTTGAAGATTTTAAATGGTCAAGTGACCGCACCTGCGGATACACTGGGTAAATAGGAAAATAGATGTAGGAAGGACGATGGACAGCGTACAACGTACAACGTACGATGTACCATGAACATAGCACATCTTACATAGTACGTTGTCTATGGTATGTTGATTTACCTCCTGGTATCCCAAGCATAAGAAATACTGATCTCATGCGTTTTGCCAAACGGGTTGGCTATTTCATTAAATCCGTCCTCAAAAGAATAACCTACACGTATGGGTGTTTGAAGGCCAATATTGGAATAAAGGACTACACCTGCTTCAAGGTGGATGACTTTTGAAGAGGAGCCACCGATACCTAACCAAAGAGTCTGATCCAATTGATATTTAAGATTCAAATCTATATGGATAGGTGTGTTTTGAACATAACGACCCCAAACATTCGTTTCAATAAAACTGAAGTCATTAAGATACTTGATGTAACCAAATAGTCCGTAAAAATGGGGAATAGATTTGAGGTCTGCCTTATTCGAACCCCCAAGGCCATTCACAGAAAATAACTGCGGCATGGACACTCCCGTATAAAAATTATCTTCATTTTGTAGCCGACTATGGTAAAATAATCCGACTCCGATATCAGGAGTTGCCGATTTGAACACATCTACGGCCCCTAATATTTCAGAGACATTTTGAGCTTTGATGTTACGTGTTTGAAACCCCTGTTGTTTATACCCTAAGGTCAATGCGGCGGAAAACCCTCCATATAGAGGATCATCCGAAAACATAACTCCAAATTTTCCATTAACACCCACAAAGTTAATTGGACCTGTCTTATCATAAATCAGATTGCCCCCTAAGATGAGCTTAGTAGATGATTGATCGCCAATAAAAGTCCCCTGGAATATGCCAGTGACGGGTGCGCCCTCGCCAAATCGTGTCCATTGACTCCGATATGATAACCCAATGTGGGCATTCATATCTTCCCGCAAATAGTCGTGAGGTATAGCAGCAGGGTTTAAAAAGGATTGATATTCACGATACAACCCCAGATTGGGCAATTGTTGTCCTGACACCAGTTCACAAAAGGCAAAGAACAAGATGAAGGGTATGCGGTGTTTCACGAGTTAAACTATAAAGTTCAAATTTAGCGAAATATCTCATGTTTATTCCGCAATGTATTATATTGGGTAAACTCCTTAACGAAACACTGAAATTAATTTACGGTATAAAAAACTTGCCTTTTGTTAGATTGATTTAAAATAGAAATAAGGGATTTGCTCCATTTAATACCCTCATCATCGTATCGCTTCAGAGGTAAACAACTTATTTTTTCTGCGTTTTGAGCTTGAACCTGAGTAAAAAGGATAGATTTTGAAGGAGTTGTTATTTTAAACTTGTCTTTCTGCCAAGTAATAATAAGGCTATCGATCTTGACTGTTTTTTCTTGCAATAAAGTAGAGCTAGTTCCTTCCAATGATTTTATTACCGGAGCACAATTTTGATCTGGAGTAGCTTTGTTCGATTTTCTGAGGTTGAGATTAATAAAGGAATTTAACAAAGGTGATTTGATACCTTTAAATTGTTTTAATGCCAATCCTCGATTTCCTTGAATTAAATAGGCAGTTCCTTGTAACATCCGCAATTGTTCCTGCTCATCATTGGATTTAAAGCGATTGGACGCGGCTTTTATCAACTCAATAGATTGGATTATTTCATTTTGAATCAGGTTGAGGCAGATAAGATTGTTCCAACCTTTAAAATAATCAGGGGTCTGACTTAATGATTCTTTTAGAATTAATTCGGCTTTTTTGAGCCATAATTCCCGTTGGCGAATTATTTCAGGTTCAAAGTCTTTTTGACCCAGATCCAGAGACGGCTTTTTAAGCCTCAAGTCCCAGGCTATTTCGACAGGAAGGGTGTAGTTAAAATAATTAAATCTGCCTATATTAAGTGCATCGAGCATTAAAGTCACTGCTATATTAGATGCGCACTCGGGAGATGGATAATAAATAGCAATTTGTGAAAACAATGCCCTTGCCATCGGATATTGATCAGCTAGCAAAAGGAGGTTGGCCCCCTTAAATAATGTTGTTAATGATTCTACTTGCTCTGCTACCAAAATGATCGATTCTATTCGATCAGCTTTATCAGGGTATCCTTGCAGCGAGTTGCTAAGTTGATATGTTTGGTAAATGGTCTCTATGGTTTCAGCTAGAATCGGGGCACAATTATAGCCTGCAATATAAGCGATAAAGCCACCTTGGATATCTGCATTTTGTTCTTTTTGATAGGTAGATCCTTTTACTTTATCGTAGGCAATAAAATGAGTGTCGTGCTTATCCTTGGCCAATGCATGGCTCAATTCATGGCCTAATACAAAAGCCAATGCATGTGGTTGAAACTCTTTAAGTACTGAAAATCCCTCTATAAGTTTCCTATCTATCGAAATTGAATTGGTCAATTTTGAATAGGAGGCGCCAGAGGTGGAATTATTTTTTATTTCAAGACGAGGCTTATTTGATGATTTTAAATGCAGGGATTTACATAATCTATCAAAAACATCAAAGGCCAGTTTGTCTTGGCCGTGCAGGTTACAAGTAATAGCAAGAAAACCAAAAACTGTTGCAAGGGTTCTCATAATGCCATTTTCTGAATTAGGACTTTTATGAGGTCGGACGATTGGCACACCTCATTTTGTTTTACCTGTTCGATCTGTTTTTTGGAATCGAGATCATCTTTTCCTTTCATGAAGGCATACAACAGTTTGCTGAGGCAAGGATCGCCAGATTCCATAGCCCTTTCGAAGGATTGCATCGCTTTAGTATTGTTTTTTGAGATAAAATGTATCCAACCCTCGAGTAGATAGTATTCAGAGTCTTTATTTTGGAGGGAATAGTATTTGGCGTTCGCCATTTTTGCGGAATCGATTTTGTTTTGAGTCAACAAATTAAAAATGAATTGATGATGTTGACGAGAAGGCTGAT
This sequence comes from Saprospiraceae bacterium, assembly GCA_031417835.1. GTDB lineage: Bacteria > Bacteroidota > Bacteroidia > Chitinophagales > Saprospiraceae > JADJLQ01. The sequence goes on from JANOWJ010000007.1 coordinate 14,217, forward strand.
TTGGATCTGCCAGTCCTAGCTGCTGTGCATCCAATTCTATAGCTTCAAAAGACTGAGCCATGGCTTCGGCCCAGATGACCTGTTGAGTGGTATCCTTTTTAATCCATAGAATGCCAGCCACTATAAGTACCAATGTAGATGCTGCGATAGCTAATGATCTAAAATTCCACATTGAAACAGTTTTAGTCCGCTCTGAAGGGAGAGTGTTTTTTGCAGTAAACTCGCTTGAAGAGGGCATACTTTTTCTGATCTCCAGAATTTCATTTTTTATAGATTCCTTTTGTTTTAATTGCAGAGCGATGGTCACATCTGCTTCAAAAGCTATACTAGCCAATACGGATGGAATAAGCTCTTTATGAATAGCTTTCACCTCAGCAGCTATGCTGAGAGTGCCATACAATCGAATGCCTTTGATTAAATCATTATACGTATGATATTCGTTTTTAAAATTTAGATCTTTATCTATTGCTTCAGCCAAGGCTATTCTTTGCTCTGCGTTCAACGATCTATTGAGAAAGTTATCTAGTAGCTCTTGATTGTTCATGATTTAATATTTTGTTGATAATCCGAGTCTTCTTCCACCAATTTTTTAAGGCTATCCATACATCTGGACTTTTTTACGCGAATAGATCCTTCAGTATAATTCATTTGCACGCCAATATCTTTCAAAGCTTTTTCTTCAAAATAAAACTCCTTTAATATTTTTTGACATTCGATACTTATTTTGTCTATTAATCGCGCAATGAGTGAATGCCTTTCTTCAAATAGCTCTTTTTCTTCAATTTGACCTACTTCTGCTGCAGGGTCAAAACCATCAGTCGGTATGAATGGACCGTGTCTATGACCTCTGAGTTTATACAACCATTGATTTCTACTGATGGAATAAATCAACGAGCTCAATTTGGCACTTAATGTAAATCCATCTTTTCGGATAGCTGTAACCAATGCAATCAGGGTGTCCTGGAAAATATCTTCAGCATCTTCTAATTGGCCGCTGTTTTTTAGGATCATATCTGCTATCATTTTATAATACAAATGGTACAATTGTTTGATGCCTTCAGGATCACCTGTTTTGATTGCATCGATGATTTGAACATCCGTGTCATAGTTATTCATAGATAGCAGGATATGGGAAATGTTATCAAAAGAAGCAAAAATATTTATAAGCCTCCGCTGTTAACATTTGGTATTTTCTGCAATATACCTGTGTTAATTGAATTGTTCAAAAACTAAAACAACCAAGATGAAAAAAACTTTTACACTCGTTTGCGGATTGATGTTCAGTATGTTAAAGGCACAATGCCCTGATTTAAAAATTACCCATGGCGCAGTATTAGAGCTCCATACACATTCTATTCGCTATGCCTTAAATATTGCTAACATTGGAGATTTGCATACCCGCCTGGATGGTCCCACCAGCTCATTGGCTGATAACGTAGTGATAGAATCGTACTTATCATACGACATCATATGGGATGCAGCTGATCTAAAGCTTCAAAATATGACCTTGGGCATAGCCCCGCTCACCACTATTAAAGCTGGCGAAGTGTATAGTATAGTGCATAGAGACTCCCTGGCTACGGCAGGCTACCAATACCTTATTGTAAAAATAGACGCTACTAACCAAATCAACGAATGCGCAGAGCTGAATAATGTATTTATCATTGAAATTCAACAGACTCCGCTTACGTTAGAAGCGCCATCTTTAGTAGGGTATAAAGGGCAACAAATAGAAATACCGATTTATGCTTCTGATTTTAATGCTATTTTAGGCTTTCAGTTTTCTATTTCTTTTTCTAAACCCACTCTCTTCAAAATCGATTCGGTAGGCAGTCTTGGACTAGCGGAACTCATAAGAAGCGATATCCGAATTAAATCAAACAATGCGATAGGTGTAGTTTGGTTGAGTTCATTATCGGAGGGATTGACTTTTAGGGGCAAAAAGAAACTTTTTAGTATCTATGTCACATTGACGGGTGACCATGGAGATTGTACAGCTATTCAGTTTGATCATTCATTTTTACCTATTGAGTTTATCAGTACTTTTCCGCTTACAGAGCCCATTAGAATAGAAACGATATCAGGCAAGCTCTGTATGCACAATCTAGTGGAATGCTCCGGGCGTGTTACCTTATCCAATCTAAGCCCGATCAACAAAGTAACCGTCAAAGCCAATCATCTGGTTACTACTACCAATACATCTGGACGCTATACCTTCAAAGATCTTGATCCGGGATTAAATTATACAGTCAGTGCTGACAAATCCGATGCTTATGCCAGTGGATTGAGCGTCATGGATATCCTCATGATTAAAAAACATTTGCTTCAAATACTACTTTTGCCATCCCCCTACGAAATCATAGCTGCAGATGTCAACGGTGATCTGACGATCAGCGTGCAAGACATCGTATTGATCCGGAGCCTGATTCTTGGACTCATTCCTGACTTTGGCAAAACACCGGTCTGGCAGTTCATTCCAAAAGAATATAAATTTCGTAATCCACTAAACCCACTAGCGGAAAACTATCCCATATCCTACTCCCTGGAAAATTTGAAAACAAATAAAATCAATGTAGATTTTATAGGAATTAAAACTGGAGATGTAAACCTGGATTGGCTCGATCCTAATGCACAGCCTCTGGAGTCCAGATTGTCTTCGGATTATTATAAACTTAAATTACCCTCGCAAAAACTGGTTGCAAATGCGGATTACATCATTCCAGTATTGGCTGACCAAATTTCAACCTTAGCAGGATTACAATTTGCTTTAAAAATGGATGCTTCTATTTCGATTTCAAAAATAGTGGCTCCTGCGTTAAAAGGGTTCAGCACACAACATTATGCCCTTGATGGACAATATTTGAAAATGCTATGGCATGCTGCCTATGCTGAATTATCCTCTGGAGAAGCTATCAGTGATACATTATTTTTGATTCATGTGCATACCCGCAAAGAAATCAACTCCGCTGACTTGTTTACTATAAAAAGTCAAATCATCGAACCCTTAGTGATCAATCATGAAGAGAAAAAATTAAACATAACTATAGAATCCCGACCAACTGCTGTAGTAAGTCAATCAAAACACCTTCTTCTCGATGTCCAGGCGTGGCCCAATCCAGTAACAACTCTTTTGAATGTGCAATTTAATAATCCGTTATCCGGCAATGTTAAGCTGCACATTGTGGATCAACATGGCAGATTGTTATTTCAGCAACAATCAGATTTGGCAAAGGGACTTCAGGAGTTTAAACTCGATACTCATACATGGTCTGCTGGATTGTATCATGTTCGTATTTCTTCAGGCCAATATCAGCAAAGTAAATCGATATTATGTACGCACTAATGAACAAATGGAGCCGTGCGAAAGGCCCATTTGTTGGAATTGGAAAAATCCAAAGTTCATCATCAAGCTCAAATCAAGCCAATAACAAAAAGATTGCCGGTTTCTATCGGCAATCTTTTAATTTTGTAGCCCATTTCTATGAGAAGAATTTGCATTTTATTGATTTTGGTTCCATTCTTGGCTGTTAGTCAGGATTTGCGAGAGCCCAAAGTGGCCTGGTCTACCCTCGCTGGTGGATCTGGTCAGGAACAAATCAATGACATTGCGGAATCCCCTACTGGCCATATCGCAGCGATAGGCTATACTACCTCTAAGTCAAATAAACAAGAAGATCAATATTATCTCATACTAAATGCAGACGGTAAAAAAATATCCGATCACAACTATGGCTCCATGCAGCATGATCGCGGATTGGGCATCACTACTACACAGGATGGTCATTTTATTTATTGTGGTTATGTACAGGTGCCAGATCCGAAAATGGCCACTGTTTTTCATAAAACACCCAATCTGAGATTATTGGATCCTGCGGGTAAAACAAAATTTTCAGTTATAGAATCCGGCATCGTTGGTTTTTACACGGACCTAGTCGAAGTGGGTTCCTGGAATTTTATGGTCATAGGTGAAGATCGTGGCAAAGCGATACTTGCATTTTATCAAAAACAAAAACTGATCTGGAAAAAAGAAATCAGTGGAACAGGAATCGTACCACAAAAAATAATTGCTGTCACTGACAGTACATTTTTATTAACTGGCCAAGACCATGATAAATTGTTATGGTACGCTTTATATGATATGTATGGAGATCAAATTTGGTCGAAAAAAGGTATAAAAAATTATGGTCAAGGGAAGTCTTTAGTTTTGGAAAATAAAGAAATAGCTTGGATCGGTGGATCATACTACGACTCCCGTAAAAGAGAAGATGCCTACCTATTGAAAATTAAAATTCAGGATGGTAGTATTCTAGTTAAAAACAATTTCGGTGACACCTATGACGATATACTTTCATCCATCTCCATGGGTCAAGATAGCACGATCTATATAGCGGGTAAAACTTTTTCTCATATGAGAGCCGGTGCGCGGAGGTCGAAAGCATGGTTGTTGGAAGTAGATCCCATTTCTCTAAAACTTAAGTCTGATCCCTATATCTGGGGTGGAACTCAAAATAATCAGATCACCAGCAGTTTGGTCACCCAAACGGGTCATTTAGTATTAGGTGGTTGGACGGCATCCGGCGAAGCAGAGGGTACAGATGCGTGGGTTCAGGAGCTACCAAATGCAATGGGTGATGGCAATTTTATGGTGCCAGGTATCGCTTTGAAAGACTTTATGGTGTTAGATGAAAATAATGATGGCAAAATAGGCTATACAGAAGCATCTACTATTCAATTGGAATATAGCAAGAGCTCCACTCGAATAGCAGGGTTGCCGTATTGTGAAGTATATCTAAATAGTCAAAAAGTAGGTTATACGGTCTTGTTTGATCACCTGAAAGAAAATAAAATGACGATACCCTACTATCGTTTATTCGATTTATCAGGCATTTATACGATCAAAATCGTATTATTCGATGGGCGTCACCATCGATTGGACTCTATCGAAAAGACGATTGAGTTTTTGCCTAAAGATGCTGTCATGCTGGATATTTTATTTGATCAGGCCGTATTATCAGCCAAGCTGGATAGTGGTCAGGCCGTCATAAATCTCCCGGTTACCTTTATCAACCGGGGACCACTCGATTTATCCCTCACGACAAGTATTCAAGGATTGGATGATATTCGATTCACTTACGAAGATCAATTATTGTTATTAAAACCTTCCGAACAAAAAATTAATTTGATCACCCTACGCATAAATGAAATGATCAATACCGACACCTTGATCATCAAAGCTTTTGCCCATCATGAATCCGTCGTTTTTCAAAAAACATATAATCTACCTCTAAAAACCCTTTTAGGCCCATGGATCAAAGCTCGTAAAGAACAGACTACGGTACTATTGGCAGAAAAACTTCAACAAGGTCAAATCGCGCCTTTGGTGCTAGAGGATTATAATAAATTGCCATTAGATTCTTTTTTTATGAAACAAACTTCGTGGAGTTTGAATCAAGGTAAGATCAGTCAGGATGTAAAGACTTTTGACAAAGAAAAATTATTTATGATCTGGATCGACCCGGATCCAGTGATCAACCGTAATTACTTCAATGCTAAGCGCAATACGTACTCCCTGTTGCTCAAGCTCATCAATCAGGATCAACAAGCAGATGGATTGGAGCCAAAGCTTATCGTGGAGCGACCTTCGACCTTTCGCAGTGATACTATTGTCATAGCATTAGATCAAGGCGTATTATTGGGATCCTATCAATACAACATCCAGTCAGATCTGAGGCTAGACCAGGGCGAAAACAAGGTCAAGCTCACACTTTGGTATCGCGGCGTACTCATAAAATCATCCAGTATGATGATTATCAACTATCAGCCTCCCAAGAGTAATCTTTTTGTGTATGCCTACGGGGTCCCCCATCCGGAGTTGGCTCATGTCGCTAAAGATGCCAGGGATATGGCGGATGCATTTAGAAATCAACAAGGAAAATTATTTTCCACCGTGCAGACTACGGTGTATAATACGATGGAGGCCACAGAGACTCAATCCATCCGTAAAAGTATCAAGACCATCGCCAATGATTATTATGATTTTAAACGAATTCGTAAAGACGATGTGATCCTGATCTACTTTTCTTCACATGGCTCCTTGATCAATGACGAATTTCATTTACATCCTTCCGATTACGATCCGCTATATGAAGAGGAGACAACCATCAATCTTTTGCGGGATGTGCAAGCCAAACTTAAAGACATCCCCTGTAAAAAATTGTTTTTTATTGATGCTTGTCACAGCGGTGCTGCCGGCTTGAATAAATCAGCCAATCAAGGTACTAAAGGAGAATCACCCGCATTTGACCGCGACCTGGCCGACGCATTGATCAAACTCAGTGAAGCTTCCAATGATTTTTATTACCTTTTATCATCGAGTGCCGGTGAAGTATCGTACACCGATGCTGCGTGGGGCAATAGTGCATTTACTAAAGGTATACTTGAGGCATTAGCTGACCGTTCAGAAAATACGTTGCAAGGGTTACAGCATGCCGATACGGATGGTAACAAAATCATAGACCTCAAAGAACTCTATGAATATATCAAAGAACGTGTCCCTGTCATCATCCAGTCCAAAAAAGATTTGAAATC
>JANOWJ010000008.1:0-44144 GCA_031417835.1 Saprospiraceae bacterium
TGGATATGCATTACATCAGAATACACCAAACCCATTCAAATCAACTACGATGATCAGTTATGATCTGGCTAAGAGTGACAAAGTGAGTTTGAAGATCACCGATGTGACTGGCAAATTGGTCAGAGAATATAGCCAAAACGGTCAAAAAGGGTACAACCAAATGATGATCAACCGTACAGATGTAGGTGGAGCCGGGGTGTTGTATTACACGATCGAAACCAAAGACTACACTGCTACTAAGAAAATGATTGTTGTTGAATAAAAACCAAAGCAGTTGTTGATGAAGATCAATCACTGGTGTAAATTAAAGAATACAGAGGGGCATTCCTTCCTCGCAAGAGGAGGGAATGTGGTACTCTAAACTCTTTAAACGTTAAACTAAACCCTTAATTCAAAATTTTTGCTTATTTCGCAATATAAGAATGAATGAATAAGTGGGAATGTTAGAGAATAAGATTCGGAAATTCGTCTTGAGAAAGGGCTTCAATTGAAGCCCTTTTTTTTTGTGATTTAATCAAGATCTGATGAAAAAAGATTTAAGACTACAAGATATTATTTTAGGCTTTTTTGGCCTTAGTGTTTTTGTATACATCGTAGTAAGGGCAGTGCGGATACCGATTACTCACGATGAGGCAGGCACAATTCTAAATTTTGCTTCACAATCAGTATCAGACATTGTTACATACAAAGATCCTATCCCCAACAATCATTTATTAAATACATTATTGATCAAAGCTTTAGTATGGCTTGGCGGACTTAAAGAGTGGGTCTGCAGATTGCCAAATATAATAGCCGGAGCAATTTATCTTTGGTTTTCTGTCAGCATTGCAAGTCTGATTTTCAAAAAAGACTCATGGTTGCAGTTGCCATTTCTTATTCTTTGTTGTGCCAATCCATTTCTTATGGAATTTTTTTCATTGGCTCGGGGCTATGGGCTATCGGTGGCTCTGATGATGGTCTCCTTGTATTTTTTTATGAGGGACATTCATTCGAAGGATATCATTAAGGCTGTTGCTTTTGGAGGACTGGCAGTTTATGCAAATCTGACGCTATTAAATTATTTTATGGCTTTGTTGGTCCTGGTGGGATTTATAGGCTTGTGGCAGAAACAGAGTTGGAGTTGGTGGCGAGGTGTATGTTTGATTACGGTTGTATTGGTATTGTGTATGATGGGGCCGGTTTATATGATGATTAAAACCAATCAATTCCATTTTTGGAGTTCCAACGGGTTTTATCATGATACTTATTTGTCATTATTACAGGCATCATTGGAAGGTAAAAAATACTTTGGAAATCAAAACATCCTAGTATTCAATTTTTTAATAGGAGTGGGGATATTAGTTATCAGTGTTGGAGTCGTCAGGTCGTTTATGCATTTCAAAATGAAAGCACTAGACCGAGTAGCTACCAAAGCGAGTATTCTGTTTTTAACCACCATCCTTTATAATATCGTTCAAAATGAGCTAGGTAATATCCCTTTCTTGAACGCACGAACTTCTTTGTTTTTATATCCATTGTTTATGATCAGCATCACCGCCATGTGGTACGAGTGGTCGTTCCTCATCCGACGATGGATTATAAGTTTACTGTTTGTGAGCTTCAGTTGCTTCGCATTGCTCCATATAGTCCGCTCGTATAATTTGCACTCATCTTATGAGTGGTGGTATGACGGGGATAATAAAAAAGTAGTTCAGTTATTGGAGGCAGAATTCCGAGCGACAGACCAAAGTAAATTACTTCGTTTTAAATGTAACTGGCTTTTTCAACCCTCGATGACTTTCTATGTAAAAGCCCAAGTTAATCATGCAATTACCCTGCCACCTTACCATCAGTCGATTGATACCTTGGAGGTGGTGGATTTTTATTACATTACAAGCGACGATTACAATGGTAGTGCGTCAAGTTGGTTTAAATCTAACTATGAAGTTTTTCAATCATTCGCATGGGACTCCAGGTTATTAATGAAGAAAAAACAATAGTATTACAGAATTAGCTGTATATTTGCACTCCATATCGCGGGATGGAGCAGTTGGTAGCTCGTCGGGCTCATAACCCGAAGGTCGTAGGTTCAAGTCCTGCTCCCGCTACTTAAAGAAAGAGTTGTTGTTGCCAACAGCTCTTTTTTATTTAATATCGGACATATTTGTCCCTGAGTTCATTAAAAAGCCACAATTTTGGAAAATGACCAAAAAAGAAGTATTTATAGTCTCCAGTCAGCGTACACCAATTGGGAGCTTTGGAGGTAGTTTGACCCCTTTATCTGCGACTGAGCTCGGTGCTCACGCAGCAGGAGGTTGCATTACGACATCTTCCATCCCAAAAGAGCTCATCGAAGAGCTGATATTTGGCAATGTTTGTTCGGCCAATCTCGGACAGGCTCCGGCTCGCCAAGTGGCTATTAAAGTAGGTCTAAGAGCAGAGGTTTGTTGTACTACGATCAATAAGGTCTGCGCCTCAGGTATGAAATCCCTTACAGTTGGTGCACAAGCTATACAACTAGGCGATCGCGATATAGTCATGGTGGGCGGAATGGAGAGTATGTCCAATTGTCCGTATTACCTGACCAAAACTAGATGGGGCAATAAATACGGCCATCATGAAGTAATAGACGGGTTACAAAAAGACGGACTGCAGGATGTCTATGAACAGTTAGCGATGGGCTTATTTGCGGATCGTGCAGCTACCAGATATGAAATAAGTCGCGAGGAACAAGACCATTACACCATCCGGTCGTATAAAGCAGCCGCAGAAGCATGGACACGACTGCGATTTAATGGCGAAGTCACACCAATCACGATAGATTTAGGAAAGGGCAAGATCATCGAAATTCTTCAAGATGAAGAATTTTCTAAAGTTGATTTTAATAAAATACCTAACCTGAAACCTGCTTTTTCAAAAGAAGGCACCGTAACAGCAGCCAATGCATCCAAAATCAGTGATGGTGCGGCTGCTACGATTATTATGTCCGAGAAAAAAATGAAAGAGCTGGGGCTCAAGCCATTGGCCAGGGTCGTCGCTTACGCTGATGCTGAGCAAGAGCCGCAATGGTTTACTACGAGCCCGGTCCAAGCTGCTAATCTAGCATTAAAAAAAGCAGGTTTGACAGTATCGGATATTGATTTGTATGAAGTAAACGAAGCTTTTGCGATGGTGCCGCTTGCTTTTATTAAGTTGTTGGATATTGAGCTTGAAAAAGTGAATATTCGGGGTGGTGCGGTCTCCCTTGGGCACCCATTAGGCGCATCTGGTGCACGTATCGTCACCACCCTGACACACTCTCTTTTACATAGTGATGGTCGTTATGGAATGGCTGCTATTTGTAATGGTGGAGGCGGAGCTACTGCAGTGATTATTGAAAAATGTTCATAAATTAAATATTTGTTATCCACGACTTGGATTTGATCCAATCTGCTGCATTATTTGTTTAAAATGAAGAATAGACTTATGATAAAATTTATTTTTGCCTCACTTTTACTGTTCTCAATAAGAACTTGTCCTGCAGAAGGAAAACAAATGACTCAAAATTATAAACCGAATCAATTGATTATGGATCCCAATATAAAATATGAAGTGGCCACATTTGGTGGTGGATGTTTCTGGTGTACCGAAGCAATGTTCCTTGAGCTTGAGGGTGTCGTCAAGGTCGAATCAGGTTATTCCGGAGGGCATATCGAAAACCCCACGTACAAAGAAATATGTACTGGTACTACTGGGCATGCAGAGGTGATCCAGATTACATTTGACCCGAGTAAGATATCGTATGAGGAGATACTATTGGTCCATTTTACAACCCACGATCCGACCACGCTCAATAGACAAGGCAATGATGCAGGACCACAGTACCGGAGTGTCATTTTTTATCATGATGCTGCCCAGCAGGCAGCAGCTACCCTGGCAGTGCAGGAAGTTGCACCTACGATCTGGGGCCAAAAACCAATCACAACGGAAATCGTGCCCTTGGTCAAATTTTTTAAAGCGGAAGACTACCACCAAAATTATCTGGATCAGAATCCAAATCAACCCTATTGTATTTATGTAGTCAATCCAAAAGTCGACAAATTCAGAAAAGCATTTAAAGACAAATTAAAAAAACATGAGTAAGCCACTGACTGTATTAACTCCAGAAGAAGAATATATACTGGTACATAAAGGAACTGAAAGACCCTTTAGCGGGGAATACGATGATTTTTTTGTGGAAGGAGCTTATCTATGTCGAAGATGTAATACAAAACTGTATGAATCAAAGGATAAATTTCACAGTGGCTGTGGATGGCCTAGTTTTGACGAGGAAGTACCTGGAGCGGTGATAAAAAAAATTGATTCAGATGGAAGGCGAACAGAAATTTTATGTGCGGCTTGCGAAGGCCATCTAGGGCATGTCTTCTATGGTGAACGCCTAACACAAAAAAATACCAGACATTGTGTAAATTCATTGAGTATGCGATTTGTGCCAAAAGCGAGTGAATAGTTTATACTACTGTCCGTTTTTTGTCGATCAATCGCCATTTGAGATTGGGGGTTACATTTCATTATAATTTAATATGTTTTCTTATTTTTAGCTTCTCTAGAAGTTAAAAACCATGAAAAGATTAGTCAGTCTAATTGTCTTACTCTTTGTAAACTTTTTTTGTTGGACGCAAGCGTCTTTCCCCAAAAACGATCTTGATTTTAATAAAGCAGCATGTTATGCTTTCATTAATGCCACGTTGGTTAAAGATGGCCTTACCACGATATTAAATGGTACTCTTATCATTAGAAGTGGTAAGATTGAAGCGATAGGGCAACAAGTGCCTATACCTCCTGATGCGCAGATAGTGGATTGTAAGGGTAAGTATATTTATCCCTCCTTTATCGATGCGTATAGTGACTATGGTATGCCAAGTGTGAGTAGGCCAACAGGCAGAGGATTTGGAGCTGGACCTGCACAAATGACAACAGATGTAAAATATGCTGCTGGATGGAATGCAGCTATAAAAGCAGAACAAGATGCGGTTAAATTATTCCAAGTCAATGAGATAAAAGCAAAGGAATTAAGAGCCAGTGGATTTGGTATCGTGAATAGCCATATGATGGATGGGATCATCCGGGGTACAAGCACTGTCGTCACATTAGCCAATGTTAATGAAAATTTAGTTATACTTAAAGATAAAGCCAGCATGCATTTTTCTTTTTCCAAAGGTAGCTCGATGCAAGATTATCCGACTTCATTGATGGGTTCGATCGCATTGTTGCGCCAGACATTTTTGGATGGACTTTGGTATAAAACCAAACCGCCTCTTGAGGGTACTAATCTGACACTAGGGGCTTTTAACGAGGCATTATCCTTGCCCTTGATCTTTGAAGCCGGCGACAAATGGAATGATTTACGAGCGAACAAAGTTGGTAAGGAATTTGGTGCTAGTTTTATTATTGTAGCCGGTGTCAATGAGTACCAACGAATCGGGGAAATTAAAAACACAGGAGCAACATATATAGTACCCTTAAATTTTCCGAATGCCCTGGATGTTGAAGATCCTAATGATGCTCGACTGGTGGCGTTGTCTGACATGCAACACTGGGAATTGGCTCCATCTAATCCTGCAGCATTTGAAAAAGCAGGTATCAGGATGGCTTTGACCATGTACGGCTTGAGAGATGTAAGCAGTTTTATGGTTAACCTTAAAAAGGCGATTCAATATGGATTGAGTGAGGCTAAAGCATTGGATGCTTTGACAAAAACGCCAGCCATGATCTTGGGCATCAGTGACAAAGTCGGAACATTAGATCCTGGCAAACTAGCCAATTTTATCATAACAACAGGTGCATTATTTAAAGAGAAAACTACGATTTATGAAAACTGGATCCATGGTACTCCTTATATCCTCAAATCTGATGAGGGGAGTGATCATAGTTCTACATATGATTTAATCATCAACAAAGAAAAGTATAGGTTATCGCTGCGCGGGGATAACCCTCTAAAACTGACTGCTCAAATCATTGGTCAAGATACCACACAGGCGGAATGTAAGCTCAACGAAAGACTTGTCACGATCACTTTTAGCCATAAAAAGGATAGTGGCAAAATAAATACATTAAGCGGGGTGATGATCGGTGATATATGGAATGGAACAGGGCTTTTAGCTCAAGGGCAAATGGTGAGATGGACGGCCACGCCAACAAAAGGGGATAGTATAAAAGTAGAACCTGGTCGAAGAGAACCGAATAAAAAATCATTGGATTTGGGGAAGGTACGTTACCCTTTTCAAGGCTATGGCTGGACAGAACCTCCGGCACTCGGTGATATTTTAATCAAAAATACTACAGTATGGACCAGTGCAAAAGATGGCGTGTTGCATAATGCAGATGTACTTCTCCAAGGTGGTAAAATTGTCAAAATAGGCAAAGGTCTTATCTCGACTGGCGCTAAAAACATAGATGGAAGTGGTAAGCACCTCACGGCAGGTATCATAGATGAACACAGCCACATCGCAGCTACGGGTTCTATAAATGAGTGCAGTCAATCCGTCACTGCTGAAGTAAGGATCCAGGATGTGCTCAATCCCGATGATATCAATATGTATAGACAACTCAGTGGTGGGGTCACGGCGGTCCACATCCTGCATGGTAGTTGCAATACGATAGGTGGTCAGACTCAATTGATTAAACTGAGATGGGGTAAAAATGCTGAAGATTTAAAATTTGGCGGTTGGCCTGGATTTATAAAATTTGCGCTAGGAGAAAATGTTAAACGCGCCAGTAATAGCCAAAACAATAGATTTCCGGATACCCGAATGGGGGTCGAACAATTACTTGAAGATGCTTTTTTGCGTGCTCGACAATATGAAAGGGCACCAGCTCCTAAACGACGCGATCTAGAGTTAGATGCGATCTTAGAGGTCATGAATCAAAAAAGATTCATTACCTGTCATTCATATGTGGCAACTGAGATTATGGCATTGATGACAGTTGCCGAAAAATACAACATAAAAGTAAATACGTTTACCCATATCCTTGAAGGTTATAAGGTGGCTGACTTGATGAAAAAGCATGGAGCAGCTGCCTCCAGTTTTTCTGACTGGTGGGCATACAAAGCAGAGGTGCAGGACGCCATACCTCAAAGTCCTTATATCATGGACAAGTTAGGATTAAATGTAGCGATCAATAGTGACGATGCAGAAATGGCCCGGCGGCTAAATCAGGAAGCCGCAAAAAGTATACGATATGCTGATATGGATGAAATAGCTGCCCTCAACATGATTACGATCAATCCGGCCACCATGTTGCATATCAGTGATCGTACAGGTAGTATTGAGGTGGGCAAGGACGCGGATGTAGTACTGTGGAGTGATCACCCTCTTAGCATTTATGCCAAAGCAGAAAAAACCATAGTCGATGGTATTATCTATTTTGATCGTGACAAAGACCTTGAATCTCAAAAATCGATTGCCTCTGAGAAAAGCAGATTGGTGCAGAAAATGATATCTGCTAAGAAAGGAGGCGATCGCACTGATATAGCAGTGCCTGCCATGCAAGAAGAAGCCATGTGTGATGAAGATCATAACCATACCAAAAGTATATGGCATCGAATTGAGCAGCGGATAATTGAACAGAAATAACCCCATTCGATGACCATTTAAGTTCAAGCGAAAATGAAATATAGACTATTAGCTTTATTGTTATTCCTTCAAGGTATTGCTTTGACCCAGGAAAATATTTACCCTACTCCGCCGCACATCGGGGTGACCGCGATCATCGGAGGCACTATTCACGTGGGCAATGGAAGTGTCTTATCTAACGGTACAATCCTCATCAAAGATTCGAAAATAGAAGCTGTGGGAGTAAATATAACTATCCCTACTAATGCCATCCAGATCAATGCTGTGGGCAAACAAATTTATCCAGGCATCATTGCATCCAGTACCAATCTGGGCTTGACAGAAATCTCATCGGTGAGAGCTTATTCAGATCATACCGAGATTGGAGACATTAATCCAAGTATAAAATCAATCACAGCTTACAATGCAGAAAGTAAAGTGATCCCTACCCTCAGGAGCAACGGAGTGTTGATAGCGCACATAGTACCCAGAGGAGGCACGTGGAGCGGTACAAGCAGTGTCGTCCAATTGGATGCCTGGCACTGGCAAGATGCCGTTTATAAATTGAATAACGGTATTCAATTAAATTTTCCCGCTTTGGTCAATAGACCCGGGCCATTCGCTGCACAACAAGGCCCTAATGCTGCTACAGATGCAATAAAAATAGCATTAAATAGATTGGAAGAGATTAGAAAGTTTTTACGCGAGGCAAAAATATATTCAGCTCAAAAAAATAATGCAGACATCAACCTTAAATATGAATCCGTAAGAGGGTTATTTGATCAAACTCAAAAGTTATTTGTACACTGTGATCTGGTCAAGGAAATGATGTTGACGATTGATTTAAAAAAAGAATTTGGTATCCAAGTTGTCATCGTAGGGGGCAGCGATAGTTGGTTGATCCCGGAAATTTTAAAAGAATATCAGATTCCAGTGATCCTCAGTGAGCCACACAGCCTTCCTACCACTGCAGATGATGCGGTCGATCAACCCTACAAAACGGGTGCGCAACTACAAGCTGCTGGGGTATTATTTTCAATGGCAATCGAAGCAGATCATTGGCAACAGCGATGCCTGCCATATCAAGCTGGCACTATGGCAGCTTATGGTTTGAGTAAAGAAGATGCATTGTCCGCCATCACACTTAATGCAGCAAAAATATTGGGAATAGACCATCTCACCGGCAGTATAGAGATTGGTAAGGATGCTAATATCGTCATCAGCGAAGGTGATCTCTTGGACATGAAAAGCAGTAAACTAAGTCATGCGTTTCTTCAAGGCAGGTTATTGAATCTAGATAATAAGCACAGCCAACTTTTTGCAAAATATAAGTATAAATACGGTTTAAAGTAAAATTATACTTTTAAGGTGTGCCTAGCCAAGTCAGTGACATGTTTAGGAACTTTGACTAAAATCAATTTTTCATCAATCCATTGTTGACATTCGGTCAATAAGGTCATCGTGTCGGACCCATAAAAAGCATGCTCAGGAAAATAGATATCTACTGAAGTTCTCCATTTTCCAAATTGTCGAATAAAATGTTGTATCAAAGTATCTCCGGGTATCCAGAAATCATGTTCAGGTTGACTATACACCATAGCCAATGGGATGATCGGAATCTTAAGCTCTACTGCTGCTTCAAAAGCGCCTCTTTTAAACTCTTTAGTCGTCTGAGTAATGCTAGTAGTGCCCTCGGGACATAAAAATATGCTGAGGCCTTCCTTTAACGTATCGCGGATTGCTTCCTTGACCAGGCTTCTGCTTTCCTTACTTTCACGATTCACAAAGATCACTCCTGTCTCCTTGGCTCCTAGCCCGATCAACGGATATTTTTCTACTTCAGCTTTGCCAATTGGATAAAAATAGTAATACTTTAAAGCTAAAATCGGATCGGAAAAACATCTGTGGTTTGAAATATAAATGGCAGGATCATGTTGTTTGATAAAACCGTGTGTTGAGATTTTATAGCCCAATACAATACACATCCCGCGCACGCATACTTTTCTAAACTTAAAAGCCCGTCGAATATTCCTACCTAAGAAAGGTATCGTCACCAAATACATGGCTAAAATGAAAAAAACGAGCAGTACGCACAAGATGATTCTAGACCAGGCAAGCAAGTATTTCATAAAAGATCAAAAAATGTGCGAGTCATCAAACTAACATACGCACCGGCTCCTCCAGCAATGATTTAAGGGTCTGTAAGAACTGAGCACCGCTAGCGCCATCTACTACCCGATGATCACTGGATAGGGTGACTTTCATGATATGCCCTATTTCAATCTTACCATCCCTGACGATAGGTTGTTCCGTGATGCCACCTACGGCAAGTATACAAGCATCCGGAGGATTGATGATCGCGGTGAACTCGTCAACCCCGAACATGCCCAGATTGGATATCGTGAAAGTATTGCCTTGCATTTCGTCGGGTTGAAGTTTTTTCTCTTTTGCTTTACCGGCGAGGTATTGTACTTCGGCATTGATTTGGGTGAGCGACTTGATGTCAGTATGTCTGATGACTGGTACCAATAGGCCATCTGCTACCGCTACGGCCACTCCTATGTGGATCTGATGATGTTGGCGAATTGCTTCTCCAGTCCAGGAAGAATTGATTGCAGGATGTTTTCTAAGTGCCAATGCACACGCTTTAACCACTAGATCATTAAATGAAATCTTGGATGCGGCTATACTATTCATCGCAGCTCGGGCCGCTACCGATTTGGTCATATCGATAGACATGGTGATGTAAAAGTGTGGCGCAGTATGTTTGCTTTCACTCAACCTTCTTGCGATTGTCTTACGCATTTGGCTCAGCGGTTTGTCTTCATAAGTCGAGGAAGCGGAAAGGGTCGCAGGAGATGATGGAGTACTCGCCGCTGGTGCTACGGGAGCGCCTTTGGGAGCTGATGATTTATTCTGAACGGCGACTTCGACATCCCGTCTTATAATCCTGCCTTGATCACCGGTGCCGCTCATCGTCTTTAGATCTATGCCTTCTTCTTTGGCTATGACTTTGGCCAATGGGGATGCTTTAATGTGGGTATCCGAATTAGAAGCTGGGGTTGTGGGACTAGTAGAAGCATTTGGCACGCTGGCTGCCACCTCAGTGACCACCGATGCCTCGGGAGTTGCGCCTGATCCTTCGAGCGCGAGTTTATAGTCTTCACCCTTTTTGCCGATGACTGCAAGTACTGCATTGACCTGGATGATACCTTTTTCTACACCGATAAAAAGTAGATTGCCGTCATAAAAACTTTCGAGGTCCATGGTCGCTTTGTCTGTCTCTACCTCTGCGAGTACATCGCCGATTTTGATATCATCACCTATTTTTTTATGCCACACCAGGATATTGCCTTCTTCCATGGTATCACTCATCCGGGGCATTCTGATTACCTCTGCCATAGTCTGTTATTGAATATTTTGACTGTAAAGATAGGCTTCGAGCGGCAATTTTGGGAATAATAGCGAAGCTATAATCCTCGGTTGACCTATATATGTCAACTAAGTCTTATTTAATGCATAAATTTGTCATATCAAGGGTTTAATACATGCGTTTTTCCTCCAAGTTATTAGAAGATGTGATGTTGGCATTCAATACCTTGCCAGGAGTAGGCAAAAAATCAGCCTTACGAATGGCCCTGCACCTCATGAAAAAAGATGCTGAATACGCGCATAGACTGTCTGATGCCATAGTCAAGGCCAAGGAAGGAATTCAGACCTGCACCCAATGTTTCAATTTTGCTGATGAATCCTTCTGTACCATCTGTAAGGATGTACATCGAGATCAGCAGACCATTTGTGTCGTAGAGGGTACCAGAGACATCATGGCTATCGAAGAAACTCACCAATTTAAAGGGACATATCATGTGCTTGGGGGGGTAATTTCACCAATAGACGGCGTAGGACCGCAACAATTGCACATAAGTTCATTGTTAACACGGGTCCAAATTCAAAAACCTCGTGAAATTATATTTGCTATAAATCCCACGATAGAGGGGGAAACCACTATTTATTATCTGACCAAACAACTTCAGGACCACCAAATCCCCATATCCGTCATCGCAAGAGGGGTGTCTTTCGGAAGCGAACTGGAATATGCAGATGAAATGACGCTTGGGCGATCCATATTAGCCAGGACACCTTATTATATCAAGTCCAGCAGTTAATGACTTCTATGGACCTCTCGGTCATCATACTCAGTTATAATGTTCGCTACCTCCTGGAAGCATGTTTGGACTCGGTATTGGAAGCCACTAAATCCATGGCTACGGAAATAATTGTCGTAGACAATGCCTCATCAGATGGATCAGCCCTTATGATTCTGACAAAGTACCCTCAGGTAAAACTTATAGTCAATGCGTCTAATGTTGGGTTTTCAAAAGCGAATAATATTGGAGCTCAGTCTGCTCGGGCGGATAAATTGCTTATACTAAATCCGGATACTATCGTTCAAGCAGACGCTATACTTCAATCGTGTCATTATCTGGACTTACATCAAGACACAGGCGCAGTCGGTGTTCGATTGGTGGATGGTCAAGGGAAATACTTGAAAGAATCTAAACGGGGATTTCCTGATTTTGTGACCTCTGCATTTAAGTTTCTAGGACTTCATCTTTTATTTCCGAGAGTCCCAAGAATCAATAAGTATTATTTGGGTCATCTGTCAGAAGCAGGTACACATCAGGTCGAGGTATTGTCAGGAGCTTTTTTAATGATCAGGAAAGATGTATTTAATGCAGCTGGTGGATTTGATGAACGATTTTTTATGTACGGGGAGGATATAGACCTTTCGTTTAGAATCAGACAATCTGGGAAAAATCTGGTTTATATCGGAGGCGCTTCTATCATCCATCTCAAAGGCAGAAGTGCTCGAAGTCACACGTATCCTCATGTGCGGAATTTTTATCAAGCGATGGCCATCTTTGTACAGAAATACCAACGAAATTTTTTTCAACGTACCATTACTCAGTCTCTTATTTATCTGGCGACCTTAATGTCGTGGATTAAACGACAAGTTTTCTATAATTTTCTATTTGCATTGGATGTGTGCACCATCATCATCATGCTTGCATGGATCCCATATATCTGGGCGGTATATTGGTTTAAGGATCCAGATCATTTTAGGAATTCCATTTTTTATTGGAACTGCGCAGGCTATACCTTAATCTGGTTATTGAGTTTGTTTTTATTTAGAACTTACAACCCTATCCATGAGCGTCAAATTATCATGACGAGTAAGGCGATCTGGGTAGGTACAGCTATCATACTGGTGATATATTCCTTATTACCAGATACGCTGCGGACCTCAAGAGCTGTGATTGTACTATCAGGTTTCGTGCTTGCCATTTTGTTACCTGTTTTGAGGTATTTTATGAAGCCTCAAGGAAATGGTTTGAGAGGGTTTTTGATCGGAGATGGAGTAGATGAACTTCAATTGAATGCATTATTAAGAAGGTTAAGCCATCAAGATTATTTTTCGTACCTATCACATTTTAATGTAGATGGTAGACAGATCACTGATGTTAAATGCTTGCACGCGATTGATGCTTGCATTAAAAATCAAAGCATTAGTCATTTGATTTTAAATGGTGCTACGACCTCAAGGAGCATCGTGCTCGCTTTAAGTAGGCAGATCGCGCCTAAAACAGGACTATTTATTGCAGATCTTGCGGATGAATCTTCGATCCATAGAAATACTATACCCGGCTTAATCAGGGGTGATCTTCAGATTCGGTATATTCAAAATAAAATAGGCAAGAACCTGATCCATATACTGACGAATATTCTAGTCCTTCCTTGGGGGTGGATCCGTAAAGACATTCGGACTAACTATTGGTCATTGATGATTGGAGCTAAAAACTGGGTAGGTTATGCTGTACCTGCTGATTCTATATTGCCGTACTTAAAGCCTGGACTTTGGCATCCTAATGCTGATTATTTAAAATCAAACAGCCCGCCAGAAGAAATCAATTATAATTATGCCAGATATTATACTCTTTCTGTGGATATCCAGATCATACTGAACCATTTGGCTAATAAAAATTAAGTTTGCACCATGTCTACTCAGCATACTAATCCATCCTATTATTTAGAGAAGTCCAAGACTTATCTGATCGAAACTATACGAATCCGTCGCTACTTGCATCAGCATCCGGAGCTTTCATTTGAAGAACACCAAACTGCTGCATTTATTGAGCATACCCTTAAGGATTATGGGATCATCACAGAGCGAAAAAGTATCACCGGTGTAGTAGCCGTGATCGAAGGAGCTTTGCCGGGTGATCAGGTTCTTGCATTACGGGCTGACATCGATGCGCTTCCAATCCAGGAAGCGTCTGATCAATCTTACAGATCAATACATAAAGGAGTCATGCACGCTTGCGGGCATGATGTCCATACAGCATCTTTGATGACCGTGGCAAGGATATTGCATGAAACACGAGCCGAATGGGGCGGGAAAGTGAAAATAATATTTCAACCGGCTGAAGAAAAATTTCCAGGAGGCGCCTCGATCCTTATTCAAGAAGGCATATTGGATCGACCCAAACCGGGGGCTATCCTCGCTCAACATGTGTTTCCAGAGTTAGAGTCTGGATGTTTTGGTTTTAGATCCGGACCATTTATGGCATCAGCGGACGAGTTATATATCACCGTCCATGGTAAAGGTGGTCATGGTGCTATGCCACATTATACTAAAGATACGATCCTCATCGCGTCGCATATGATCATTGCACTCCAGCAAGTAGTCAGTAGAAATAATAACCCATTGACACCGACTGTATTGACCTTAGGTAAAATCCAGTCTACTGGTGGAGCGACCAATATCATACCTGGAGAAGTAAAAATAGAAGGTACGTTTAGAACCTTTGATGAGGTTTGGCGAAAAGAAGCAAAGACCATTATCCGTACGATATGTGAAGGGATAGCCCAATCTATGGGTGGTACAGTAGAAGTCGATATCAAAGACGGCTATCCGGTATTGCTCAATGACCCATCGATCACTGAAGATCTTAAGCGCTGGGCTATTGAATTAGTAGGTGAGCATCAAGTCATTGACCTGCCAATGCGAACGACTGCAGAAGATTTCGCCTATTATAGTCAAGTCATACCTTCTTGCTTTTATCGGCTAGGCACGGCAAAACCTGGGCATAAAGGGGAGAAAAAAGTGCATACTCCAGATTTTGATATTGATGAAAATGCATTGCACATCAGTGTTGCTTATATGACCATGATCGCTAGGAAATGGTTAGAAAAATGAGGTTTGATCATTATATATATATAATTATAATATTTAAAAAATTAATATTTAATACTAATATACATTACATTTAATTACAATGTATATTAGTGCCATAATTACAAATTATTTATGGCTAAAATATTGATTGCAGATGATGAGCGGAGTATCAGACGGACGCTGAAAGAAATTCTGGAGTTTGAAAAATTTATCGTGGACGAAGCTGGCGATGGCTTAGAATGCCTCAGTAAAATCAAACAGAGCGAATATGATGTGGTATTGTTAGATATCAAAATGCCCAATTTGGATGGTTTAGAGACCCTGGAACGAATACAAATGCTCAATCCGGACTTGCCGGTGATTATGATCAGTGGTCATGCCAATATAGATACTGCAGTCGATGCTGTCAAAAAGGGTGCATTTGATTTTATAAGTAAGCCGCCGGATCTCAACCGGATGCTGATTACGATCCGCAATGCAATGGATAAGTCGTGTCTGATCACAGAAAAGAAAGTTTTACAACACCGGATTACCAAAAGTAAAGTACAAGAGATCGTCGGGGAATCCGCTTCTATAGCCAAAGTCAAGGATACGATCGAACGTGTCGGTCCCACAGAGGCCAGGGTGTTGATAACTGGTGAAAATGGTACGGGAAAAGAATTAGTCGCGCGATGGATACATGAAAAAAGCATCAGAAAAGATGGACCCATCATCGAAGTCAACTGTGCAGCCATTCCCTCCGAGCTTATCGAAAGTGAATTGTTTGGCCATGAAAAAGGATCATTTACATCTGCTATAAAACAGCGGCTCGGAAAGTTTGAACTTGCACATGGTGGCACACTTTTCCTCGATGAAATAGGGGACATGAGCCTCTCTGCTCAGGCAAAGGTACTAAGAGCATTACAAGAAAATCGAATCACACGAGTTGGCGGAGATAAAGAAATCAAAGTAGATGTGCGTATCGTCGCAGCTACGAATAAAGATATGCGTACCGAAATCGAGGCGGGCAGATTTAGAGAAGACTTGTACCATCGACTCGCGGTCATCATCATCGAAGTGCCCTCGCTCAATAATCGGGAAGAAGATATACCTACATTAGTGGATCATTTTAATCAGATGATCTGTCTTGAGTATGGTGTACCCAGCAAATCATTTAGTGAAAAGGCTATCAAAGCACTTCAGAAAGTGCATTGGAGTGGAAATATCCGAGAGTTGCGCAATGTCGTAGAGCGATTGATCATACTCAGCAGCGGCAAAATAACGGATAAAGAAGTCTATGCTTATGTGCTGCCTACCATTTTACACGGCAGTCGATACAAAGACATCTTTGCCAAGTTTGAGGATCTGAAAGACCTGCGGGTATTCATTGAAAAAGAATATGAACAGTACAAAGCAGAAGCGGTTTAATCGTGGTGGCCTAATTAAAATCGTATGATACCAGATTCCCCCGATATGAATATTTCTTCAAGCTTTCACAAGGAAATGAAGCAGTGGACTGAGCTTAAAGGTGAAAACTCCTGGACCCTGTTTAAGGTCATCGCTGAGATGGTGGATGGATTTGAAAACCTCAATAGGGTAGGTCCTTGTATCTCTATATTCGGGTCAGCTCGAACCAAGCCCGGAGCATTGTATTACGAAAAAGCTTCAGAAGTCGCCAGAAGACTCACTGAAGAAGGATATGGGATCATCACTGGCGGTGGACCTGGCATCATGGAGGCAGGCAATAAAGGTGCTTTTGATGCAAAAGGAGTCAGTGTAGGTTTGAGTATTGATCTTCCCTTTGAACAAAGCTATAACCCATATATAGATGCTGATAAAAATCTCCGACACCGGTATTTTTTTGTTCGAAAAGTAATGTTTGTGAAATATGCACAAGGTTTTGTGGTCATGCCAGGTGGTTTCGGCACCTTGGATGAATTTTTTGAGGTCCTCACCTTAGTCCAAACTAAGAAAATATCGAAAGTACCTATCATCTTGTTTGGAACAGCTTATTGGGAAGGGCTGCGTAAATGGTTGGTAGATTCGGTAGATCTTGAGTATGGATACATCAGTCCCGGAGACATGGACTTATTTCACATCACCGACGATGTAGAATCGGTAGTTTACCATATCAATGCATTTTATGGCGCCCGGGATGATCGATTTAAGCCAAATTACGAACTTTGAATCGTCGGTGTCAGGTGGTGAGTTGAAAACAATCACACGTTGACAATCATGCAATTATTTGCGTAAAAACCTACAAAGAATTTAATCCACAAGCAGGTTGAGCCCCAATTCAATATGTGTCAAATGGGGTTACAGGGAAGTATTCAACAGTTTAGTTCGGTAAATCCCGGTTTTTAGGCTCTGGACCAACGAGTTACTAAATATCTGTAATATGTAAATAACGAGCCGTACATGTTAGTTTGTGACATTTTCTTCATATCTTAGGGCGGCCTTTACACGATTTTGAAGACCAAACCCGTTACTACCAAAACATGTTATCAGCACTGAAAGATGAAAAGCTATATTATAGCATCGGTGAGATCGCTGATATGTTTGGTGTCTCTAAGTCATTGATTCGGTATTGGGAGACAGAATTTACCATCCTTAAACCACACAAAAACAGTAAAGGGGATCGTCGATTTACCAAAGAAAATATAGATCAACTTCAACTCATATTCGACTTGGTCAAAAACCGAGGTTTCACTATAGAAGGAGCTAAAAATGAGATTAAGCAAAATAAAGATCTCCTCAAACAGAAACAAATAGTCTTGCATAAACTAGTCCAGCTCAAATCGGATATTCTGAAACTAAAGGAAAGTATGGCTACATCTGAAGAATCTCAGAGCACAGTTTAAAGTCCATAATTTCATTGGAAGCGATTAAGACTATTTTTTCTTCTACATTTTTTTCCAGGTGACTAAAAAACCAAAGCTTGGCTGCATCATCCAGATTGGAAGTGGGCTCATCCAAGATCAATATTTTTGAAGCCGAATACATTGCCAGGGCAAGTTTGACCCGTTGCTTCATGCCGGAAGAAAACTGATACAGTGGTCGCTGGCGAGCATGTTGAAGCTCCATAATATCCAACCAATCAGATACAGAGTGCAATGTTTTGGAAGGTTTGAACTGAATATGAAAATCGATCATTTCGGCTAAATTGCATTCCTCAATGAGCTCTGTATATGGAGCGGCCACGCTGACCTGAGTGTAGATTGATGCCCGATGAATTAAATGGTGAAGATGTTCATAGTGGATCAAGCCTTGGGTAGAGGACAACAAGCCAGAAATTATTTTTAGAAATGTAGATTTCCCGCTTCCATTACGACCTGCTACACCATACACGGTACCCTCTTTAAAGGTATATGAAAGATCTTTGAATACCCAACCGTGTTGATAGCGTTTGCCGAGACGGTCAATCTTTATTTCCATTCGAATTGATCTGGCGGAAGCCTTTCATGATACCACGCTCAGATGATCGTACAAAAGTAAGAATCTTAGATTTTTCTACCGAATCAGGAATGTTTTTTTCGATCAATTCCAATGCTTGAGTTGTATTGTAACCTTTGACAAAAAGCAGTCGATACGTATCTTGGATCGCTTTGATAGTTTCAGGACTAAAGCCTCTGCGTTTAAGGCCGACACTATTGATTCCGGCATAGGAGATCGGCTCGCGTGCAGCCTTTAAATACGGAGGTATATCTTTTCTAACTAATGATCCTCCTCCGATCATAGCATGTTCACCAATTTTTACAAATTGGTGCACCGCAGTCAACCCACCTAATATAGCATACTTGCCTATGTGAATATGCCCGGCAAGATTGACATTGTTAGCCAAAATCACGTTTTCTTCTAAGATGCAGTCATGTGCTACATGTACGTAAGCCATTAACAGACAATTATCTTTGATGGTAGTAGTCCAATTTTCTTTTGTACCTCTATTTAATGTACAATACTCTCTGATCGTTACATTATTTCCAATCTCCAGGATGGATTGTTCTCCTTTAAATTTAAGATCTTGTGGTACTGCACCTATCACAGCACCTGGGAAAACTTTGCAATTCTCCCCCATTCGGGTACCATCTAAGATGCAGACATTCGGTCCTAGCCAACAATTATCACCGATCTCTACATCTCCTTCAATAGTAGCAAATGGAGAAATATGTACATTCTTACCTATGCGTGCATCAGGATGTACAATACTTAATTGGTATTGGGTTAATACTTCCATGTTATGAGTTTGGGTTTGATTCTCGTCTGACGATTTGAGCAGTAAGTTCACCTTCTGACACTATTTTATTGCCTACGTATGCTGTACCTAACATTTGTACTATACCTCGGCGAATCGGTGACATCAGTTCCATTTTTAATATTAAAGTATCGCCCGGTAATACTTTAGATTTAAACTTTGTGTTTTCAATTTTGATAAAATAAGTATCCCAGTTGCCTGGATCGGGCTGCAATGATATCGCCAATATACCACCAGTCTGTGCCAAAGCCTCTATCTGCAGCACTCCGGGGTAGATGGGATTGCCAGGGAAATGGCCTTGAAAACAGGATTCAGTAAATGTGATGTTTTTAATCCCCACCACATGCTGGTCACTGATTTCAATAATTTTATCAATCAATAAAAAGGGATGTCGATGAGGCAATAAGGTTTGTATTTTTTCTACATCCATCAGAGGTGTCTCATCAGGATTATAATTAGGCTTTCCTTTTAACTTCCGGTTTTCGTGATACTTTTTCTTTAGAAGTTTAGCAAATTCGACATTGGCAGTATGGCCGGGTTTATTAGCTAGGATTTTGGCTTTAATGGGCTTGCCTACCAAAGCAAGATCACCTATTATATCCAATACTTTGTGCCTTGCTGCTTCATTATCAAATTGTAATTCGACCGTATTTAGGATTCCTTCTTTTTCCACACGAATGGAAGGTTTGTTGAGTTTGAAAGCAAGATCATCTAAATCGGCCTGGCTCATCATACGGTCTACGATGACTATGGCATTATTGAGATCTCCGCCTTTGATCAGATTTTCATTGGCAAGTTTTTCGATTTCCCTCAAAAAGACGAAGGTGCGACATGGAGCGATTTCTTTCTCATAATCAGACAAGTCATTTAAACTGGCAAACTGCTGCCCCAAAAAAGGAGATCTGAAGTCTATCATAGCTGTGACTTCAAATTTATCAGAGGGTACCGCGATGAGCTCGGTCCCACTCAATTCGTCTTTAAAAGCCACAGGCTCTGTCAATTCAAGATAATCTTTCTCCAAATCTTGAGTAAGGTAGCCTACGGATTGGAATGCATCTGTAAAAGGTCTTGCACTGCCATCCATAATAGGCACTTCAGGGCCATCTATTTCGATGAGCACATTATCAACCCCCATACCCGCTAGTGCAGATAAAATATGCTCTACAGTACTTACTTGTACATCACCTGATCTGATCGTGGTGCCCCGATTGGTTGAGATGACTCTACTTACTTCTGCTGGTAAAACGGGACTGTCTTTTAAATCAATCCGTTGGAATCTAATAGCATGATTAACCGGAGCGGGTCTGACTGTCATCGTTGCCATTTTGCCCGTATGCAATCCGATACCTTCAAATACACACTCTTTGGCTAACGTACACTGTTTCATGCTCTTTCAGACAATGGTTTTGAAGGCCTGAATCTATAGAACGAAACACGAACTTAGATCAGACCTTAGAATGACCGCAAAATTAAGTTAAAAAAAATAAGGAAATCAAAGAAGTTTTTACTCCTTGTCCATTAGATTGTGTTGTTAGTCTTATTTTGGATTAGACTTTTTTCCAATTCTTGAAGTCTTGACTCTAATTCAGGTAATTTCTTGAATAAAACATAGGATCTCAAGTAATCGTGGTAAGCTATCGCCGGCGAGCCAAATAATTTTTGGCCTTTTTCCTGACTTACTGACATGACACCACTTTGAGCCTGGATTTGGGTGTCATCGGGTATAGAGATATGCCCTCTGATGCCTACTTGACCGCCGATCATACATCGAGCGCCAATCTTGGCACTGCCAGCAATACCTGTTTGAGCCGCTATCACCGTATTTTCTCCAATTTCGACATTATGTGCTACTTGGATGAGATTGTCCAGTTTACAACCGCGGTGAATGATCGTACTACCCAAGGTAGCCCGGTCTATGGTACAACCTGCTCCGATCTCAACCTGATCATGAATATGTACATTGCCTAACTGAGGAATCTTTTCATAAATTCCTTGATCATTGGGTACAAACCCAAATCCTTCACCACCAATGACCGAGTTGGAGTGGATCACAACTTGGTCTCCGATTACACTACCGGGATATATCTTTACACCGGCATGGATAATACACTGTTTTCCTATGGTCACATCATGGCCTACAGAAACGTGTGGATATAATATGGTTTGTTTACCTATCGAGCAGTTTTTATCGATAGTGACAAATGAGGCGACTGCAATAGAAGGATCCAGGCTAACGCTTGGATCAACAAAAGATAAATTAGAAATGCCAGTCGGGTGACCATTCGATTCAAATCTGCTCAGTAAGGTGCTGAGGCTCTGATACACATTTGAGACTCTTAACAAAGTAGCCTGCACAGGCTGCACCGGACTGAAATCATTGGATACCACTAGAATAGAAGCTTTAGTCGTATAGGCATAAGGCTCATACTTTGGGTTTCCAATAAAACTTATGCTGCCGGGGTGAGCTTCTTCTATTTTGCTAGGCTGAGTGACCACAATCTCAGGATCACCATCGATCGTAGCGTTCAAAAAAGCGGCTATCTCCCTGGCACTGACTTTCATTTCGTGACAAAGGTAGGGATTAGGAGAAAAGGTTGCATAAAAAAATACTAAAGGAGGTTTGTAGAATTAAATTTGGCATTTATCATCGCTTTAAAAACCACATCGATTATATGAATGGTTCGACATACCTTTGTCGGCGAAAAGAGAACAGCATTGATCCGACGATTAAAAATACATAATTATGCGATCATCGAGGATGTGGAAATCGATTTTGCTCCACAGTTAATCGTAATCACTGGAGAGACTGGTGCAGGCAAATCTATATTATTGGGTGCACTCAACTTGGTCCTCGGCCAACGGGCAGATACAAAATCACTTGGCCGACCAGATGAAAAATGTGTCGTCGAAGCTGAATTTGTGCTACACAATGCAGAGCTAAAGCCTTTTTTTGAGGAACATGACCTTGATTTTGATCCTGAACTCATCCTTAGACGGGAAATCTCAGCCCAGGGCAAGTCCAGGGCATTTATCAATGACACTCCTGTGACTTTGGATATCCTTCAGACGATCAGTCATGCTCTGATAGACATTCATCAGCAATTTGATACGTTGGACATCTATAACGTATCTACTCAACTTAAAATGATAGATGCCTTAGCCGGCAACCAAGCTTTATTAAAACAGTATCAATCCGCTTACAAAAAGTATAAGGCTGATCGCAAAATTAAAGAGGAATGGCTCGAGGCATTAAACAAACAAAAGCAAGAAGAAGAATTTGTTAGATTTCAATATAAAGAGCTAGACGAGGCACAATTGATTGACGGTGAACTTCAAAGTCTTGAACAAGCCCAAAAGGAACTAGCCCATGCAGGAGAAATAAAGGAAATAACTGCCTTATTTACAGCGGCGACGACAGAGCAGGATCTCGCCATCGTAGCTCGACTCCATGATCTGGATCGAAAAGTCCAACATTTGATACCTTATCAGCGGAGTTTTAAAAACATTTCAGATCGTATCAACTCAGTGATTCTGGAATTAGAGGATCTCAGTGCTGAATGTGAAACCATTCACGATGAGATGGAAGCTGATCCTAAGCGACTTACTCACATTGAAGATCGACTGAGTGTCCTATATCGATTGATGCATAAACACAAAGTGGATCATCCGGATCGATTGATCGCATTAAAAGCGGCTTTCCTGGCCAAACTAGTTTCGACCGATGATCTGGAGGTTAAGATCGAGGATTTAGAGCGATCCATTTTGTTGCAGGAAAAGGCACTTTATGCAATAGCAGAGTCCTTGCATCAAAATCGAGAGCTTGTGATCCCTGGATTCATAGATGATATTTACACTCTTCTGCATCCTCTAGGCATGGAACAGACTCGGATCAAGATTCAGCTCAGCCGTGCCACTAATTTATTGCTGACAGGGTATGATGAAATGGAATTTTTATTGGCGACCAATAAAGGTGGTACCTTCTTGCCTATTAAAAACATTGCATCTGGAGGAGAGCTTGCCCGATTCAATTTAGTGACGAAGTCACTAGTGGCTCAGGCGATACCATTGCCTACTTTGATCTTTGATGAAATTGATATTGGGATTTCAGGAGATGTAGCTTTGAAAATGGGTCAGATCTTGCGCAATTTAGCTGCAAATCATCAAGTCATTTGTATAACACATTCTCCTCAAATCGCAGCTAAAGGAGAAGTTCATTATTATGTATTTAAGGACGATAGTACGGATAGAACATTGGCACAAGTGAAAAAACTGAACAAATCAGAGCGTGTCCAGGTTATTGCGACGATGCTGAGCAGCAATCCGCCTAGTGCTTCTGCTATGAAGAATGCAAAAGAACTTATTATGCATGACGAATAATGTAGCTGAAATGTAATGAATTTTTCGAGTGAAGGATTGGAAATTATATTTGAGTTTTAGTGGATTAAAAATAAAGTTAAATTATGGCACATCAATTATTAAAAGGAAAAAGAGGTATCATCTTTGGAGCTTTGGATGAACAATCTATTGCTTGGAAAGTCGCGGAACGAGCCGTCGAAGAAGGGGCTACTATAATGTTGACAAACGCACCTGTGGCGATGCGATTTGGTAAAATCAATGAATTGGCAGAAAAGCTCAAAACCCAAGTAATATCAGCGGATGCAACATCCACTGATGATCTGACCAAATTATTTACTTCATCTACTGAGATTTTAGGAGGTAAATTAGATTTTGTCTTGCATTCCATTGGCATGTCTATCAATGTGCGTAAAGGCAAACATTATACGGATTTAAATTACGAGTGGATGCTCAAGACGATGGATATCTCTGCGATTTCTTTTCACAAGATGATGCAAGTGGCATTAAAAAATGATAGTATGGCTGAATGGGGGTCTGTGGTAGGACTTACGTACATGGCCGCACAACGTGTATTCCCAGATTATAATGAGATGGCAGATGCTAAAGCACTTCTCGAATCCATAGGTAGGAGCTTTGGATATCATCTAGGAGTGCATAAAAAAATAAGAGTGAATACGATCTCACAATCACCCACCTGGACTACAGCTGGTAGTGGGGTCAAAGGATTTAAAGAGTTTTTTGATTACGCGCAAACGATGTCACCGCTAGGCAATGCATCAGCGGAGGATTGTGCTAATTATTGTGTAACGCTTTTTTCTGACCTTACCCGGATGGTGACGATGCAAAATTTGTTTCATGACGGGGGATTTTCCAGCATGGGCATTAACCCAACTTTTTTTGCTAAGTGAGAACTTAAAGCCTCAGACCGGGCATGAATCAAAATTTTAAAAAAAGTGACTTTGCGAGTGTATTTTTATTTAGTTAATATCCGGTACTGATCAGTGTATAAAATTTATATTTCCATTCTGATTCTTTTCCTGGGTTTAAATATAACCTCTGCTCAACAGCCTGGAGCGAGGACATTTCCACAATCCCGCGAGCTCACGCAAAGCCAGGACACGATAGAGCAGGAAGTCCTTGAAGATATACCTCCGGATACCATCAGGATCTATACGCCCTATCACTTAAAAAAAGAACGAATATTTGGTGACACCAGCTTCGGGATTAATTTTCATCAGTATGAAGCTATTCGCTTACAGGCTGTCCCTTACCTACATCTAGGCAATAATGGGTCGTCGCACAGGCCCGCGATTTTCTTGAATGTTAAGCGACAAGGACTGGACCTTGGATCGCATGTATTGGATGTATACAAACAACAATATGAAGACTTCGAACTGTATGATTCTAAGCGGCCATTTTTTATAGCTCGAGTTTCGCAAAAAAGTTTCAAGCAAGAAGACATTCAGCTTAACTGGCGATTTAGCAAAACATTTCAGAATGGTTTACACCTTAATATGCAAGTAGCTTCTTATAATTACAAAGGAGATTTTCAAGAGCAAATCACAAAAAACAGGAATGTCAATTTTAATATCTGGTATCATGCGCCCAAGGGTAATTATGACCTCATCCTGCATTACCTCAATAATGATATGCGACAACAAGAGCATGGGGGTATTCCGTTAGCAGATTCCCTATTAAAAATCGCGGATATCCGGCGTGAGCCGTTGACCATACAAGACTTTCCGATCAATGGTCGCTCGAAGCAACATGATCATACGTTCAGTATACAGAATGGATTTAACCTTAAATGGAAAGGAAGTACATTGGGTGCATCACATCGTATGGCGTTGCGCAAGGAATATAACAGCTATATGGACTTAACGCAGCCAGTTGATTCATTTTATTATGCCTCATACTTTTCCAATCGAGATACCCAACAAATAAACTTCCGCGCGAATGGTCTGATCAACGAGTTTAGACTGGATGGTCAGATCAAAGGTTCAACATATTTAATGGCAGGTCTGAAACAAGAGTTTTATAAAATGAGTCAATTCTCATTCAATTCCAACCTTAATTTATTATCTCTAATCGCACAATATAGGCAACTCATAGCTCAAAAAATCCAACTCAGTGGCGAAGGTCAGTGGGGGGTCTTGGAAAATTTAGGTGAATATTATATCAAAGGTCAAGTGGAGGCCCAGAGTAAAAAATTAGGTTCCGTGGAAGGGCATATTATACTTCAACGATCTCCAGTACCATTCATTTATCGCCAACTGTACAATTTTAATAAGCTGATTTACAACTTGTCATTTGAAAAGCCTTTGACTAATCAGATCGGGGGCTCATTCCGTATTGCATCGATAGGATTCAAAGCCGGCTTGGATCAAACCATCCTTACGAATACCATATTTCTCAATAATGACCGTATTCCTCAGCAAGAGAAATCCACGATCAGTGTCACCTCTATCTTTGCCGATAAAACAATAGATTTTGGTAAATTTCACTCCTATCATCGGTTATTTTTTCAATTCAATACCAGTCAGGATGTTTTGCGATTGCCTACCTGGTTTACACAACAACTGGTTTATTATCAAGATCATTGGTTTAAACGAAATCTTTTTTTGCAAATTGGTTTAGATAGTAGAGTATTGCCGGGATTTAAATCGCAAGCCTATTTTCCATTATTGGGTAATTTTTATAATGCTACGAATCCGGAAGTAGCGTTACACCCTGCCATTGAATTTTTTGTAAATTTTCAGATGGCCAATTTCAGAGGATTCTTTAAAATGGAAGGATTGGAGTATTTTCTATACTCAGCCGGTAAAACATTTTATGAGACCTATGATCAACCATTATTCAGGACGAATATGAGGTTGGGCGGGACCTGGACCTTGAGGGATTGAAGAAAATATTTTTCAAATTCGAAACATAGGATGTCGATTTTATAAGGACTCTTGTCATTTTAGATTGATGTGAAGTGGCAACCTATAAACGCGGTACTGAAGTCATCCCATTTTTTCCTGTACAGCTTTTACATTTACTCCGGGATATCGTTTTTTGATTTCACCCAAAAAGAAACCCAATAATTTCTTTTTTCCGCCTTTGTACTCCGCAGCTTCTATGGGGAATGTGGTGAATATTTCTTCAACGATGTGATTGATGTCAAAGGAAGGCGAGGCAGATACTTTGTTTTGAATGAATTGTTCGATTGGACCTGTAGGATTTGACAAGATATCCTTCCAAATCTCTTGGGCTTGGCTGTTGGTAATAGTTTCTCGTGACACTGCAGTCAATAACTGGATAATGGATGTAGACGGAATAGTAAAATTATGGATCGTTTGGTGATGATCTTTTAAATAAGGGATCAAGGTCTGTATCATCCAATTAGAGGCGAATTTATTTATCTCAGGACGATCTTTGACCAGTTCCAAATAGTAGTGGACATTGGATTGATCTTCTATGAGGATGATAGCATCCGCACGACTCAGATTTTTTTCCTTAATTAAGATATCAAGATAAGCCTGAGGTAGCATAGGCGATGAGGACTTGATGACATCTATTTGAGCCTGGGTGACTTTGATGGGCGGAAGATCTGGATCCGGAAAATATCTGTAGTCATGTGCACTTTCTTTAGATCGTATGGGGATCGTAATGCCCTCTTCAGGCACGAATTGCATGGTATTGCGTTTGACTTCGCCCCCGGATTCCCAAATCTTGATTTGTCGGTTGGCTTCAAACTCTAGCGCTCGACGGGCAAAACGACGCGAGTTTACATTTTTTACTTCACATCGTTCACGAAGCTCGCTTGTGCCTAATGGGCGTACCGATACATTGATATCACATCTCATAGAACCTTCTTCCATATTGGCATCTGAGATATCGAGATACCGGACCAGCCGCTGCAAGTCACTAAGAAATACAGTGACTTCCTCTGCGGAACGAAAATCGGGCTCCGTGACCATCTCTAAAAGGGGTACACCGGCGCGATTAAGATCAATCTTTGACCAAGTGGGGTCGGTATCATGTATAGATTTGCCGGCGTCTTCTTCCATATGGATATGATGCAGACGGATAGATTTGATGCCCTCTGAAGTAATAAGGTCGATATGACCTCCGATGCAGATGGGACTAGCTTGCTGTGAAATTTGGTAGCCTTTAGGAAGATCAGGATAAAAATATTGTTTGCGCTCAAAATAAGAGGAGTGGTTGATCTGGCAATGCATAGCTAGGCCAAGTTTGATGGCGGACTCGATTTGTTTGACATTAAGTTTGGGCAATGTACCCGGATGAGCCAAAGAAACTATACTGGTCTGCGTATTAGGATCATTTGAAAATTTGGCACTATCTGAACAGAATGCTTTGGTGAGGGTATTGAGTTGGATATGGATTTCCAGTCCGATTATTGTTTCCCACTGCATGGTTAATGATCGCGGAGGTTAAAATTGAACCGCAGATCGTACAAAGATCGTAAAGTATTGTTGTATCTCGTTACCGGGGCGAGGTTCGACTCAGGATGGATTATTGATATTTATTCAGCTAAGCGTGCCAAGCACTCAAAGGAAAGAGTGAATTAAATTTTCCTACTGCTGTGATAAATAAAATCCCCAGAGGTCGCAAATAAAAAATTGACAATTAGAACAATGCGTTGGCACTGGTCTAATTACAGTATGCCTGTATTTTTTAGAAGAATATTTGGTTTGCTTAACTGTACTTAGAAAAGTTATACGGTTAAATTATTCTAGTCGAGTGACTGATTTTGCTGTTCTGATAATTTGACCAATTCCTGATACTCAGATGGACTTAGATTATCCAGACAGAAATTGATGGGATTGATCGGAGTGCCTTTGTACCGTACTTCATAATGACAATGAGGAGCTGTAGATGTTCCGGTACTGCCGATTACTCCTATTTGATTGCCTTTTTTAAGCTCTTGACCTACTTTGACATCCACTCTATCCATGTGTGCATACAAGGATACATATCCGAAGCCATGATCTATTCTTACGGATTTACCATAACCTGAGTAGTTGTTTTCGATTTCGACTACTTTGCCATTTCCAGTGACCTGAATTGGCGTGCCTTTGGGAGCAGAAAAGTCTATACCTGCGTGCATCTTCATGATCTTATGAATGGGATGCAATCGCATACCAAATCCTGAAAGAAATCGAAGGCTTTTGTTCAATTGATCCACACGCACCGGCTTGATGGAAGGAATTGAAGCTAACATATCTTCTTTTTTGGCTGCCGATGCTTGGAGGATATCTAAAGACTTAGATTGTAAAACCAATTGTCGCTCCATACGTTCCATCTTTTCTGAAGCTTTACCCACGATTTCACCTGAAGTGGGCAAATTCCTAAATTCATCATAAAGATCATGGCCTCCTTTACCACCATTCCACACATCTTCATCTATTGGATCCATTCCTAATAGTTGTCTGTGTACATCTGCATCCCGGCGTTGGATATTGGTGAGTGCCTTTGACATCAGATCCATCTGATCGGACATTACATTATAATGTTGTTTGACAGACTCCAACTCCTTGACCAGAATCTTTTCATTGGGAGAAGGTAAATATTTATGAAATACAAAAAACACAATAAGTCCGCTAACCAAGGCTGTCGAAAAAAATGAAAATATCTTAAATAATTTTACTTTAATCGGTTCGACAGCCTTTTCGAATTGTAAAGTATGTTGATTGAAAGTGTACTTAGTTGTTTTTCTTGCCATGTCAGATTCGTTTTTTAAAAAGAACAATTACATTTTAGCCAGCGCAAACGCCGTTAAACAATGATCAACTAAAAAAGTTCTGAGGGATAATTTGTGCGCTAAATGTAAAAACATTAACTCAATTAGCCAAGCCCAAGGTGTGTAAGGTATAAACTTTAATATATTAGAATAATATATAATGTATAAGTAATTGTTTTAGTGTTAATAATTGCAAAAATATCTTTACCATCGATTTCCCCAAGCCGTGTTATTTTTGCAGCTTATTTTAACTATTGATATGACATCGAAGGAAATAAGGCAGCAATTCCTGGATTTTTTTAAATCAAAATTGCATCACCTGGAGCGGTCAGCACCTATTGTATTGAAAAATGATCCATCTCTGCTTTTTACCAATGCGGGCATGAATCAGTTTAAAGATTTGTTTCTAGGTAATAAGCCTATCGTATACGCCCGCATTGCGGATACTCAAAAATGTCTTAGGGTATCTGGTAAACACAATGATTTGGAGGAAGTAGGGTTGGATGGTTATCATCATACGATGTTTGAAATGTTAGGCAATTGGTCGTTTGGAGATCCTGCCCATCCAGAAGTCGGGTATTTCAAAAAAGAAGCAATTGAATGGGCATGGGAGCTTTTGACTGAAAAGTATGGAATTGATCCTGAACGGATGTATGCGAGTATTTTCACTGGTGATGCAAATGAAAACCTAGATCGTGATCTGGAAGCATCAGATTACTGGAAACAATATTTACCTGATGATCGTATTATCCTGGGATCTAAAAAAGATAACTTTTGGGAGATGGGTGATACAGGACCTTGCGGACCTTGCTCAGAGATCCATGTAGATATCCGGACTGAAGAAGAGCGCAAGGAAATACCGGGTAAAGATCTGGTCAATCAAGGTCATCCTCAAGTAATCGAAATATGGAACCTTGTATTTATTCAATTCAATCGAAAGGCAAATGGAAGCCTAGAGCCGCTACCTGCCAAGCATGTGGATACTGGTATGGGCTTTGAACGGCTATGTATGGTACTGCAACATAAATCAGCTTCATACGATACTGATATTTTCAGAGGTATGATCTCATACATTGAAAAACAAAGCGGTATTGTCTATAAAGGATCCTATGAAATCGATGCAAAGACAGATATTGCTATGCGGGTGTTGGCTGATCATATCCGAGCAGTCTCTTTTACCATAGCTGATGGCGAACTTCCTAGCAATGGTGGTGCCGGATATGTGATCAGAAGGATCTTGCGCCGGGCCGTTCGTTATTATTATTCTTTCTTGAATATCAGACAACCATTCTTTTTTAAATTGGTACCGCTCCTTGCATCTTATTTTGAAGAAGTATTTCCAGAATTGTATCAACAAAAAGATTTTGTAGCCAAAGTCATAGAAGAAGAAGAGAAAGCATTTTTAAGGACGCTGGAAGGTGGATTAAAAAGATTAGAAGTGTTCACTCAACAGGGTGGGACTCTGAAGGGGTCCGATGCATTTGAATTGTATGACACCTTTGGATTTCCGATAGATCTTACGAATCTTATCTGCGGAGAACTACATATGAAGGTAGATGAGGCTGGGTTCCAAGTGGAACTGGAAAAACAACGAGCACGATCGCGTGCAGCGGCAGTGACGGAGACTGGCGACTGGGTGATTGTGCGCGAAGGGAAAGAAACCAAGTTTGTAGGCTACGATCAATCTGCAGTCGAAGGGGTACGTATCATCAAATATCGAAGTATAAAATCAAAAGATAAAATCGAGCACCAACTGGTCCTCGATGTCACCCCATTCTATGCAGAAGGTGGTGGCCAAATCGGTGACACCGGGGTTTTACAAACTGCTAATGAGTCAATCCGCGTACTAAATACCAGGAAAGAAATAGATATGCCACTGCATTTTGTGGATACACTCCCTTCAGATCCCAGTGCTAGTTTTTATGCAGCAATAGACCAAGACCGACGAAAAAAAGTAGAGAATAATCATAGCGCCACACATCTTTTGCATGCTGCATTACGAAAAGTACTTGGAGAACATGTACATCAAAAGGGGTCGTTGGTCAACGATCAGTATCTACGCTTTGATTTCTCCCATTTTCAAAAAGTAAGTGAGGCAGAGTTAGCGCAAATCGAACAAATCGTCAATAGTAAGATTCGCGAAAATATCGAGCTTGAGGAAGCACGGAGTATCCCTATCACTGAAGCGCAACAGTCTGGAGCAATGATGCTTTTTGGTGAAAAATATGGAGATCGGGTGAGAATGATCACGTTCGACCCATCATTTTCCAGAGAATTATGCGGCGGTTGCCATGTAAGCTCTACCGGCAAAATCAGTATGCTGAAAATATCTAGTGAAGGTGCCGTAGCTGCCGGGGTACGACGGATGGAAGCTATAACTGCTGACGCCGTGGAACATTATCTTGAATCCCAGGAGTCTTTGGTGCGTCAAGTCAAAATGGCTTTAAAAAACCCAAAAGATATAGTAGCGTCCTTGCAACAGGTGTTGGTAGAAAACAAATCGTTAAAACATCAACTGACGATATTTCAGGAAAAAGAAATAGCGGATCTCAAGGTAAAATTGAAAGCGAATGTTAAATTAAAATCTGGGGTACATTATATTGTGAGCCACCTTGGAATTATAGAAGAGAAGGATGCTAAATCATTATCTTTTCAACTTGAAAAAGAAATAGGCAATGCTTTGATCTTATTTGGTTTTATTGCAAATGAAAAGCCGATGTTAATGTTACAGATTTCTGCAGATGTAGTAAAATCACATCGCTTGGATGCTGTTCAAATTATAAAGGAACTTGCTGTCCATATACAAGGCGGTGGTGGAGGGCAACCTTTTTATGCTACAGCCGGAGGTAAGCAAGTGGAAGGTCTGACCAAAGCTTTGGATGCAGCAAAATCTAAATTTGAAATCTAAATTGTTTAGGTTTGTTCGTTAATACTAAGAGCGGAACTTAGAAGCATTAAAAAAGAATTGATCTTCTATTTAAACCCTTCAATGAAATAGATATTTCAAAACAAGCGGAGCAATTATCCATACATCTACAACTTCTTTACCATGAAAATCTTTTATTTAT
Organism: Saprospiraceae bacterium; assembly: GCA_031417835.1. Lineage (GTDB taxonomy): Bacteria > Bacteroidota > Bacteroidia > Chitinophagales > Saprospiraceae > JADJLQ01. The sequence continues at coordinate 32,213 of JANOWJ010000008.1, forward strand.
TTTTTTGCATCATGTTTTATTCGCTGGCTATAACCCAGTCACCTATGTCCCGTCTCAAAGTAACCGGAAACAAATTTGTCAATGAAGCCAATCAGTCAATCATACTAAAAGGGTATAGTTCCAGCGATCCTGACAAATTGGTATACAGCGGTCATTGGAATAAACCATATTTTGAAGAGATAAAGGCCTGGGGGGCTAACATTGTCCGTTTTCCGGTACATCCAGCAGCATGGCGCAAACATGGTAAATCGAATTATCAATTGTTATTAGATCAAGGGATCCAATATGCCAAAGAAGTAGGTCTATATGTCATCATCGATTGGCATAGCATCGGCAATCTCAAGTCGGAACTTTTTCAGGCAGACGGCTATGAAACCACGATGAAAGAGACCTTTGAATTTTGGCGTGCGATGGCCATCCGGTATAAAGATAATCCTACCGTCGCTTTCTTCGAATTGTTTAATGAGCCTACAGTCTATAATGGACAGTTGGGTATTTGTAGCTGGGAGGATTGGAAAAAAATAAATGAAGAGTTGATCGGCATCATTCGGGCGCATGGAGCCAAATCGATTCCTTTAGTTGCAGGATTTAACTGGGCTTATGACTTGACGGATGCCGGGAAATCACCGATCCTAGCCGAGGGTATAGGGTACGTGTCACATCCTTATCCCCAAAAGCGAGACAAACCTTGGGAAGATAAATGGACAGCAGACTGGGGTTTTATGGCTGACAGATATCCATTGATCCTTACAGAAATCGGGTTTTGCGGTGCTGATGATGTAGGTGCCCATATCCCAGTGATCAGCGATGAATCCTATGCTGATGCTATGATGGCGTACTGTAAAACCAAAGGTATTTCTTTTGTTTGTTGGGTGTTTGATCCACAATGGGCCCCAAGGATGTTTAGTGACTGGAATTACACACCAAGCCGTCAAGGAAAATACTGGAAGGTCGCTTTAAATAAATTTTGACCCATGATGATAGACCGAATAATATCGATAGTCAAATCACAATCATCTCCTTAGTCCACTTTTCCTAAATTAATGTATCATTAGGACCTAAACAATTGAATTTCACAATTGATGTGTACTACATCACTGACTAAAACACCACCTGTCTCCAAAGCGGCATTCCATACCAGTCCCCAATCCTTCCTGTTGATATCGCCATTCATGTTAAAAATGGCTTTATTATTCCCCCAGGGATCTTTGACGATGCCTCCAAATTCTACATCCAGTATGATCCGCTTTGAGATGCCATTGATGGTAAGGTCGCCATGGAGTTGATAGCTTCCGTCGTGATCAACATCTACGATGGTATTGCCTTTAAATCCAATTTGTTTATGATGCTCGATATCAAAAAAATCTGCAGAACGGATGTGTTTGTCCCTATCTGCTGAACCGGTATCAATGGAAGCTGGGTCGAGCCAAAAGTCTACCTCAGCAGTTTTAAAATCTTCACCGGTAGTCACGATATTGACATCATATTCATTAAAATGTCCACTGACTTTAGAGATCATCAAGTGTCTGACTTTAAATCCTATTTCAGAGTGAGCTTTATCTATGCTCCATTTGAGTTGAGTTGTTTCCATTTATGTGGTTTGGTTGGTGTATAAACACATTTGTAGTGAAATAGTTTTGGAAAAAGCTAAAAAAATAAATACTATATTATATAAGTGAATTATCAATATAACTTCCAATCTCTTTCGACCCGAGCGTTAAAATTAAATTAACGTAGGGCTGGATCATACTTTTAGACGACTTTTATTACGTTGGACTTTGAAACCAATTTATGAATCGTACATTTAAATTTATCGGGGTATTAACCTTGTTCTCAGCCCTTTTATCTTCATGTAATGATGAGCTAGCCGATTTTTTCGGCAGTTCTCAGGAAGAAGGGACTTTTCCTAACGTGGATAAAGCACTATGGCCTCATTTTGAAAAATTCGAACAAGAAGCAGACTTGAGAGGATTGAAGATCGATTTGGCGGATGCTGTGATCACCGGATATATAAGTGATATCAGTACCAATCATGTGCTAGGGCAGTGCTCGTACAGTAACATCGATCCACATAAAGTCACTATCGATAAACCGTTTTGGGATAACGCCTCAGAACTTGCCCGAGAATTTGTCGTTTTTCATGAATTGGGTCATTGCTACCTGGGTAGATTTCATGATGAAAGTACCGGTTTCAGAGGAGTATGTGAAAGCATTATGCGCAGTGGGACAGGAGCGTGCAAGGATAATTATAACATCTCTACACGGTCTAAATACTTAGACGAACTCTTCACTGACTTGGATAATTGACTTTCATCATCTATCAGTTGTAGTGCAATGTTTTTATGGAATAAGTCTTGATTTGCTTAGTTAAAATATTTCAAATCACTCAACAGGGGAATACCGTGCTCTTTGGGTGAAGCCAGCGGTCGCGTAGCTTTAAGCAATGACATTAATCTTTGCTCAGTGAATGTAGAGTCCGTTCTGATCAGGCTTTGCTCCCGAATATAGCCAGAGGCATGAATGATTTTACCATTACCAGCATAGATGGCCACATGAGTGACTTTCTCTGGAGTACTAGGTGTGGCATGTCGGCCAAAAAACAAAAAATCACCGGGTTGTAGATTTATTAAAGTGGTATCGGTTTCAACGGGCATACCGACATTGGCTTGTTGAGAAGCATCTCGAGGTAAAAGTAGGCCATGCTGGAAAAATACGGTCTTTGTAAATCCACTGCAATCCATCCCATTACCGGAAGTGCCACCCCATAGATAAGGCCTTCCCATATAGCTGTAAGCTGTTTTGAGGATTTCCGCACTGTTTTTGTTTTTTGATTGTAGTACTTTCCAGAGTTTAAAATCTTTTGCATGCGCACCAGGTATATAGCCAGTCCTGCCATCTGGTAAAAAAACCTCATAGAAATCCCGATGATCATCACCGGTAGCTACGATGGATCCAGCCGTCATGGTAGACATCACCTCTGAAGATTTAGACGGAGACCTAAATAAATAAGTCTGATCCTGGGTGATGATGATCTTAGCCCGATTTAACCAAGCTGAGAGTTCAGTAGAATCTATCATCTGAATAGCATCTTGATCAATCCATCCTAAGTAATCATCTGGTGTCTGGCAATAGATCCAACCATTTATTTTTTTAAAATTGCGCACCACTGTGCCACTGAGCAATTGATTGGACAGTTCGCTGCTATGACTCGGATTGGATCGCATGTTGGCTACAGGGATTGTGATGATTCCAAAGTGTGAACCTTGCAGAGATATCGAAGGTAAAATCTCTACGCTGTCTATGTAAATGTCAGTACTTAATACTTTTAATACTTCTGCTTTGGCTTCGGCATGATTCGTTTCTCCTTTGAGGATAAATTTTCCACCTAGCGGAATCACCTGCACATTAAAAATGGAAGTCCTCTTATCCGGTGCATATTTGCTTTGAATCGTGGAAATAGATTCTAGAACCTGAGGCGGCACCAAATCTTTTTTTTGACAACCCGCTAAGACCAAAACCAGAGCTATACAAAACAAAACTTTCATAATGCAAAATTAAGTCAAATGCCTATAGCCAAAGATTAGATTTATTATTCTCTAATTCAGCAGTTTAAAAGCATGACTCCATTGATTTTTCTTGAACCCTCGGATACACCATAACACACAAAGACTTTCTATACTACCTGCAGCATCCAGAGTACCCATATCCTCAGCATCCCAACCAAAAGAAGTTAATATTTCAGACACTTGGTTTTTCGCATCTTCGTTGTTGCCACAGATAAACATAGTCGGGGTACCGCCTGCAAAATGAGGCTTATACATATTGCCTGAACCCACAGAATTAAACGCTTTGACCAGATTTGCTTCAGGTTGTGTTTTTTGCAATTGAGCGGCCAAAGAGGCATTTTGTTGCGTAAAATACTGAAGCACTCCATTGACCGGAGGTACATCAGAGATGGGATTGGTGGTGTCTATGACTGTTTTGCCTTTGATGTCTTCTGCGTTCAAATTACTATACACTTTTATAGCCGCAGATCCTTTTACAGCCAATATGAGGATATCTCCGAAGGCTGACGCTTTTTGAAAACTTCCTGTTTTGATTTTCAAATTATTTTTTGTTTCCTCTAATTTAGAAATGTCACTGGATCCCAACATGACTTCGTGGCCGAGGTCTTTAAAACCATGAGCTAATGATTTTGCAACTTGACCTGAGCCTAAAATTCCGATTTTCAATGTCATATATGGATTTATAAGGCCAAATTTAGTTTAAAATTTATTAATGGACGAAAAGTAAAAACAAACACAGCTCCATTTAGTTCATAAAAAAAATAGGCCGAATCTCACTTGCGAGATCCGGCCCTGTCCACCTACTCTTGAGGAAGAATAGTCCTTAAATATTTGTATTAATCTATAGAATGTATCGAACCACTTCCAGAGATACTCGATTTTACTTTTGGATGACCTTTGTATCTGACTTGGCCGCTACCAGCGATACCTGCCTCTAATGATGTGGTGGCATTCACTTCGCAGTCTCCAGAACCTGAAATTCCAATTTTTACTTTTTCAACGGGGCAATCTTTAGCCCGTACATCGCCTGACCCAGAGGTCCCAATATTAAGTTCTTTTGCTTTGCCTGTGAGGTATACATGTCCTGACCCACTCAATCCACAGTCGATGTATGCTGCATCTACAGAGGCTTCAATTTTTCCAGAGCCGCTTAATCCAATTTGAAAATCCTCACTTTTGATGGTATTCGTAGTTGTCATGCTACCTGACCCGGCTAAGCCAATTCCATTCAATTCGGGTACGGTAATTTTGATAGTTACATTTTCATAATCAGCCCAAGTATTTTTAGGCAATTTTATTTTCCATTTACGATCTACTACTTCTGTGGAGATCAAGTCTATAATATTAGCCTGGCCTTCTACAGTGACTTTTTGAGTAGGGCCTTGAGTAATCTCCACATCTGCGCTCAAGCTACATTCTACGGTGCTAAAAGAGCTTACGGAAAGCGTACGAGTGACGGATGGGCCTGACCCTTTGATTCGTTCTTTTGATTGACCGATGACGGCCGAAGCGCAAACGAAAGCCAGGAAACTCATAAAAATAGTTTTCATAATATATAATGTTTTATTGATTTTGATCATGGTTAATGACAGCCTATGAAGACAGTGGGTTGCATGGACGGTAATATTTAAACATCGGTCAAGTCCGCATTTATAATTTTTATAACCGACACGATGGTCTGGTCACTGTCAAGGTAATAGCCCAATTCATCTTTGATCATCTCCATACAAAGATTATATTCCCCAGTGATGATTGTACTCATTGCCTGCACTTTTACGTGAATTCCTTGATATTTTTGAATTCTATCAATAAAATCCCTAATAATGGGGCTGTAATTTTTATCCATAGGGTAGATACTGATGTCCATCGTAATGATCATATTATCTTTTTAAGGCCTACCAAGCTACAAACTAATTTTTGAAGAGAGGTATACCCATAACAATGCAATAAAACTAATCAAGGCCAAAGCTACTTGAAGATTGATGGCAGTCGAGATAATACCAATAATCACAGGTCCTCCCAAAAAACTAATCACGGAATAGGTATTTAATGTAGCCAGACCAACCCCTTTAGCCAAATTAGGAAGTCGTGCTGCTGCTCCATAAAGTATAGGTGCGCCGCAGGACACTCCTAGGCCCACCATTCCAAAAGCAAGGATACAAATCCAGGTATACGGTGCTGCCACAGCGAGTGCTACGCCTAGAGCGCTTAATATGCCGCCCCATTTTAAGATTCGATTGGCGCCAAACCGAGGTATAAAATAATCACCAAAAAATCGACCCATAGCCATAAAAAATGAATAGGAAGCCAATCCCCAACCGATCAAGTAAGGGGCTGAATGCACCACATCGCGCAGATATACGGCAGACCAGTCAGCCATGGAGCCCTCTGTGAGATTGGTACACATCGCTATAGATATCATGAACAAGAGCGGTCCTTTGGGTAAAAAAAATTTGATTTGGGCTTCGGATTCAGCCTCATGTATGTCGTCGCGGATAGTCAAAATATGGCGGCGTACCAGCCAAGCCATTAAGAAAAAGGAGCCTGAAAGGATTGCCGATTGAATAAATGGCACTAGCCCTATACCTATCATCGTGCTGGCACTCAAAGAGCCAATCATCAAGCCAAAGCTGAAGAGTCCATGGCATGTAGACATAATGTGGTCCTTCAATTGAATTTCCAGAGCTGCTGCACACGTATTCATGGATACATTTGTAAATCCTATGGTAATACCGACTACAAAGAGGCCTATGACTACGCCCCAAAGCCATGGTGCTGCGACAGGTAGTAAATATGCAATACACATACCAGCTATAGCGACTAAGGTCATGCGCTGCATTCCATATCGGTGTATAAACCAGGTAGAAATGGGATTGGCCATAGCAGCACCTATAGGCAAGCATAAGATAATGAGCCCTAGTTGGGCATCATCAAGAAAAAATTTTGTTTTGATAATGGGTATTAATGTTGCCCAGTTACCAAACAAGGCCCCCATGATTAAAAACATCATGCCTACAGCAATACATTGAGGATTGCGTATAAACTTGAAAAGGTGCGCGAACATGGGTGAATATGGAAGTGCAAAGATGCAAAAAGATAGCTGAACCAGACTATTGAAGCCTGACGAAATCGGGACAAAAACACGTTTTACATTTCTAAAAACTCTTCATTAAAGTGGGGGATTGCTCTTCAACAAAGGCGTGACTTTCATAATATTCTCAGCTATTAAAATTGGTTCACTTTTTTTTCAACTGTAAATAATCCAGAAAATAAATCACTTTTAAAGAAAAATTATTGTTGTGATCTGCATCCATGATCCTGTTTAGATTTTTGAAATATTGAGTATCGTGTCGATCATTCTCCGTAAAAGCGGCATCTTTCCACACCAAGTTTAGGAAACTACCTGGGGCAAACTGCCAAGTATACACCATGTCTACATTTAAAAAATTGACATTCAAGTCATGTTGAGGGGTATAGCTTTTATTAGAAGTCAATGTACCATTCGAATTTAAATTATAATACTCTTTATGCAGCACACTACTCTGATAATGTCTTACCCGCAAGTTGAGTCCCATTTTATTATTAAAATTGTAATTGGTGTTGAGTACATTAGAGACAGTCTGTACATTTCGTCTACCGATGATGATATTCCCGGATCCTTCTGTATTGGCATAGCCTATGCCATTCCATACGGGTTCAAAGTTTATATTATGAGACAATGAAAATTTAGATGAAAAACGATATTTCTGGCCCAGAGAAGCCTCAAAAACTTTTAGATCATAAAAATTGTAAAACTTGGCCACAAATATTTCAGTATAGTAGGAATATTTTTTTGCGGAATTTGATTCATGCCACATTCCGATGGTACCTCTAGATCCTCTGCGGAGGTAATTACCCACATTACGTGGCTCGTAGAAATCATTTCTATGTGGCTGATAAGAGGCAAAAACTCCGAAAAATAAAATCTTTTTAGTTTGGGTATTTATATTGGCATTGAATGATGCGGACTGAAATTTGGTAGGTATAGCTCCAATCCTGGAAGCCAAATGTGAAACATTACTAAAGACATTAAAATTTATACGATTGTACCAGGCTCTGGGGGTTGTAATGCGGTAACTTACCTGAAGGCTATTATTTATAAAATTGTTATTTGTAAAAAAACCAAGATCATTGTGACTGTATCGGCTATCTGCATACTCATGATTAAAACGGATAACCGTTTTACCACTGACCTTGCCCAATCCAAGACCATAACTTATGCCGGGTTTGGATAGTCCTTCATTTTGAAAATATTTGCTTAAAGCCCCTTTTCCATTTGCATTCCAGGTATTGGATTTGTCATTGAAGTCAAACAATACGGCTGAAACATTACTATCATAATCCCCACCTGCCCGAAGTACGCTGGAATTGAAAAATGAAACAGAAGAGTTATTTTTGAACGTTTGATCCAATACTAGTACATTATAGTTGGTCAATGGACTAGTCAGTTCTTCTCTGGACGCTCGGGTGTTTAGATTCTCAATGGTAGCATATTGGGGTTTGGTGATGGCATTTAGAAATCCTATACCCAATCCGGATTGAGTGCGCCCTGATATTTTTGAAGCGTTAATTAATTTTGTTTCTGTTGGATTTTTAAGAACCTCCTCCTCATTGTTTAGGTTTTCGTATACTCTGTCTTTGTGCAACGGAGTACCGCCAATGCGTCGTGAGTAAAAAAATCCACCTTTATTAAACAATTCAGTGCCTTCACTAAAAAAATTTCGATTTTCATTAAATCTCACTTCGAATGGAGATAAATTCAAAACCTGATTGTCGCTTTGTACTTGTCCAAAATCAGGAATCAAGATAGCATCTAAGGTAAACGCGTTATTAATTCCATATTTTATATCTAGTCCTCCGTTGACCTGACTGGTCCAAGGTTTTAAAGCAGCAGAAGTAGAAGGAAAATGATTGGCATAAACTGAAAAATAAGGCGAAAACTGTAGACGAATAGGAGGTTTGATATCTTTGAGTCCTTTCCAATAACCTTCCTGAGATAAAAATCCATTGACAGTAGGATCGATCGGGTTCCACGTAAACTGCTCTTCCGTTTTGCGTCGTCGTCTAGTAATATTAAGCCCCCAATCTTGTACATCATCGCTGCCAAATCGAATAGCAGAAAAAGGAATAAACAGTTCAAAGTCCCACCCCTGATCATGCATTTTGACTGCACTGGTCCAGACGGCATTCCAATTAAAATCTTCGCCTCCATTATTGTTGTTATTGCCAGGTGACATTTTTGCATCCCACTGTTCACCGAGAGGTGTGACAAAGTATTCAAATCCATTGAGATTATCTTTATACGTATCGAAGATGATGCCGATATAATCATTGGTACCAAAACCATCTCTACCTTTTAATTCTTTAGAGATATGATCCAGATTGGATTCATAACATCTTCCCCCAAAATAAATCCCCTGATCATTGTACATCAGGTATGCCAATGTTCGATCTTCAAATTTTTCAGTTTCTCCTATTTGTGGTCGAAATTCAATTAGCCCATTGATCTCTTGGGCTTGCCTCCAAGCGGGATCGTCTATGTTGCCATCGATGATCGGTACTGATGCACATCGTATGGCTTGGAGTTCACGGGGTGTATCGTTGCCCAAAAGTGCAAAGGATAAGAAAAGGAATACATAACAGAGTATGATTTTCATGCAATGGTAACTTTTGTTGGGACGATTCGTTACAAAAAAACTAGGTAAACAATTAAAGATTAAAAATAATCACAGAGGTTGCATAGCCAGTAGTACTTAACGTAGATTAACGGTCTCTTAACCTAAGCGTTTTCAATATATTAACAATCCGAATGAACAGGTTATATTTGCGTTAATTAAAAGGATATGGTTTCATTAGAAAATAAAGTAGCCTTGGTCACAGGCGGTAGCCGAGGGATAGGAGAAGCACTAGTCAAAAAGTTTGTTTCCTTAGGAGCTTCAGTGGCATTTACCTATGCTGCATCAGCAGAAAAGGCTAATGCACTTGTCAGCGCATTAGCTCCTGGCAAAGTAATCGCTTATCAATCAGATGCTTCTTCTTTTAGTCAAGCTGATCAATTGATCAAACAAGTGATCGCTGACTTCGGTAAGATCGATGTGTTGATCAATAACGCTGGTATCACAAAGGATACTCTGATGCTTCGGATGACTGAGGAACAATGGGATGAGGTGATCCGGGTCAATCTAAAATCTGCATTTAATCTTACCAAACATGTATTGAAGCCCATGTTGTCTGCAAAGTCAGGCTCTATCATCAATATGACATCCGTAGTTGGTGTTTTTGGCAATGCAGGTCAAGCCAATTATGCTGCTTCCAAGGCGGGCATGATTGGATTTACAAAATCTATTGCCAAAGAAATAGGGAGTCGCAGCATCCGGTGTAATGCTATAGCCCCGGGATTTATAGAGACCGATATGACGCACGCACTTGATGATAAGACCAAAGAGCAATATTTTGCAAATTTGGCGATAAAACGATTTGGTACGGGGGAAGAAGTGGCTGATCTCGCAGCTTTTCTAGGATCAGATCGTTCAAAATATATCACCGGGCAAGTGATCAGCATCTGCGGCGGCTTGAATATGTAATTTTAGATGAAATACCTCCTGGTGCTGGGTTTGATATCAAGTCTGGCTTGTACTAAAAAAATACATACTTCCTATGTAAATGTTGAAAGCCTCAAAGCTTTGCCTAAAGCGGTTGATTTATTGACGCTGGATCGGCGACACTGTTATGAATCTAGTGCGTATGTGATGGATACCCTGCATAAGGATCACACACCTACTCGTTTCCTCCGAGTTAGTTTTCATTTTATGAATTCATCCGATGGGACGAAAAATTTTGCAGAAGACAGTGGCCGGATATTTGTACATAAGTTAATGCATGTGATGCAGATCTTATTTGATACCAACATCAAATTATGGTTGCCCAAAGACAATAACATACCCGTGATCCCAGTCAATATAAAATATACACTTACGGGTGACAGCCTTCATCGGGACGGTATCTATTTTCATTATGACGATGAGCTCTACTATTATATTCATCAAGGCCCCCGAAGCAACAATGCAGATTGGGATGTGATAGAAAAATATGGTGTAGGGATTGACTCGGTGATCAATATCTTTATCATGCCCCATCACCCTGATAGTGCCAGATCCAAAACGTATCAATCGGGATGTGTAGGTATAGCGCTAGGCAATGCAGTCAAGATCTCCGGCATCTACGAAAAAGGAGTAAATGAATGGAATGTTCGAGGCACTTTCAATCATGAAGTAGGCCATGTATTGGGGCTATATCATGCCTGGACTTATGATGGATGTGAGGATACCCCGATGCATAACAATAAATGTTGGGTACCCGAAGTCCCGGGCTGTAAAGACAACACTTCAAACAATATGATGGACTATAATGCATGGCAGACGGCTTTGTCGCCTTGTCAAGTAGGGATAATCCATAAAAATCTATCAAATACTGAAAACCCAACGAGAAATCTGTTGATCAAAACATGGTGTAGTTACGATGCTTTTAAATCGGTCAAAATAAAAGATAGTATTGTATGGCATGGTGCGAGAGACATGGAAGGGGATATTGAGATCTATCCAGGAGGCACATTACATATAAAATGTAGAGTCTCGATGCCACCAGGGGCCGTCATCAAAGTACATCCAGGGGCTTTATTGATCTTGGATGATGGCCATTTGCACAATGACTGTGGCAAAGCATGGCAAGGCATCCAAATATTAAGGCAAAATCGGAATATAGGCCAGGTCATTAAAATCGGTGAAAGTAAAATCGAAAATGTAGGAATAATTGACAATTGACAATTGACAATTTTACGATTTACAATTTTGAATTCACAATTGGTCATGAATCATTCGTCAAATGGTCAATTGTCAAATTGTCAAATGGTCAATTGTCAAATCGTCAATCGTCAATTGTCAAATTGTCAATCGTCAAATTGTCAAATTGTCAAATTGTCAAATCGTCAATTGTCAAATTGTCAAATCGTCAATCGTCAAATTGTCAATTGTCAATTGTATATCTTCAGTACCATACAATGACATCTTTTTTGCACGCGACCGCGGGAATGGCCCCCGCCTCAAGCCCGATCTTCGCGCTGATCTCCGCCAGCACGCGCTTCAGCCCCACCGTGATGTCGGTCGCGACAGTGCTCGGCGTATGCGCGACCGCAAGGATGCGGCCGGCCGCCGGATCGAGGAGCGCGGCCTTGGTGTAGGTGCTGCCGAAATCGATGGCGAGGATCGGATCCACGGCACCGCTCAGGCGAGGGCGAGGTCCTGACGCAGGTCGGCGATCGCGACCTCGGT
>JANOWJ010000009.1:0-4831 GCA_031417835.1 Saprospiraceae bacterium
CAAACCATCCCTCATAGGCTGGCAAAGATAGATAAATGATAGGTGACTTCAAGGTTATTGATTGCCTGGGGTGTATGACAATTTTGCAATTCATACCTATACATTTATACCGCACAGAAATTTCTTTACTGCAAGGCTGCGGCAAGTTTGGTGTGATACAAATCAAAGTCCCTGAGGTTGCGATGCCTGCCCTCAGGGATTATGACAAACTCATCTGTTTCTTTCAACAAAGGTTTTAGCCTTTCGGCAGATTTTAGGTTTACTACCCAATCGTCCGTGCCATGAAAGATCACCACCTTGCCAGCCACTTTGCCGAGATAGTCTTTGGTGGGAAATCTGCTCCGCAAAGGAACAACGGAAAGCAAGTACCGCAACCATGTGCCTCCCTTCAGTTCATCAAAAGGGGTTTCCAATAGGAGCAAACTGGGCTGCACATCAGCAGCCAAGTGTGTGGCAACAGCAGAGCCCAGCGATCTTCCATAGATCACAATTTTTTTATGATCTGTCCTCCCCTTCGCCCAATCCCAAACCAGTGCGGCATCTTCATACAACATTTTTTCGCTGGGCTCACCGTTGCTTTTTCCATAACCACGGTAATCGATCATGAGCACTTCGTATTTCAGATTTGTAATGTCAACAGCATATTGGCCCCAGCGCTGAAGGTTATCGGCATTGCCGTGAAAATAAATTACCAGTCCTTTGGGGTCAGCTGGTTTAAACCACAAGGCATTTATCTCGTTGCCTTCTTGGGTAGCAATAAAATGTTCCTCGTAGGGTTGGCCAAATGAAAAGGTGTGATCACGGCCAAGCTTCACCGCTTGGAAAATCAGTTTGTCCTGAAAGAAATAAAGGGCCGATGCAATTGCCATCAGCACAATCAGCAGGAGCAACGCGTTTTTTGCTATTCGGTTCACACTCATTCTTATGCAAGATGTTGATTTTTATTTTTGCTTTAGGGGGCGTAAACTTATTTTCCTTTTCTTTGCGCTCCACATAAAATCATCAAACCATGAAGTTATTTGCTTTTGTATTTGTCATGCTGATCAGTGCAACCTTGTTTGCGCAATCAAAAAAAGAATTGATCACCGAAGTGGCCAAGCTGAAGGCTGAAACCGAAAAATTAAAGACCGAAATCGCAGACCTGAAGAAGCCAAAAGACGTGGTGATAACCAATGAACACCAGCGCGCCAGCTACGGCCTGGGTGTGCTGATGGCATCCAATGTAAAAGGCCAGGGGGGCGATTCATTAGATGTAGAGGTGCTAAACCAGGCCATCAAAGATTTTTATGAAAACAAACCGTTGAAGATAAGCCAACAGGAATGCATGCCCATTGTGCAAGAATATATGCAGGCCGCCTCGGCAAAGAAAAATGAATCGCTGATAAAAGAAAACCAACTTTTTCTTGAGCGCAACAAAACCGCAGACGGTGTGAAAACAACAGCCAGCGGGCTGCAATACAAAATCATTTCATCAGGAGCGGGCAAAGCACCCATCGCCACTGATAAAGTAACCGTTCACTACACCGGCACGTTGATCGATGGAACGATGTTCGACAGTTCGGTGCAACGTGGGCAACCGTCAACTTTTGCATTGAACGGTGTGATACGCGGCTGGACCGAAGGCCTGCAACTGATGCACGAAGGCGACAAATGGATTTTCTACATTCCACAAGAACTTGGATATGGAGAGCGCGGAAATGGGAGGCAAATCCCTCCATTTTCTACGCTGGTTTTTGAGTTGGAGTTGATAAAAGTTAACTAATCGTTCATGCCGATGCAAGCCTGAATGTAATAGGCAACACCATCCGTTGCTTCACGGGCTTGCCTCGCTGCTTGGCGGGGTTCCACGCGGGTGAGCCCATGATTATTCTCACCGCTTCTTCATCGCAGCCGGCACCAATCCCTTTTATTGCAACGGCATCGAAAATCTTTCCGTCTTTGCCCACCACAAATTCTACATAAACCCTGCCCTCGATATTCATCCTGCGAGCCTGGGCTGGATACTTTATGTTTTCAACTACGTACTTATAAAATTCGGAAATCCCTTCTTTAGGTTGTGCAGTTTCTTCAACAACGATAAAAATTTCATCCGATTCTTCTTCATCCTTTGGCATTTCTACCGGAACGTATTCCTCTATTTTGGTTTCTTCCGTAACTTCCACATCAAAAATAAACTTTACATCTTCCTCAATTTCTTCATCATTGGCAACCGCCACTACTTGGGGCTGTTGCACCATGGGCTCGGGCGGTGGAGGGATTTCGGTAGGTGGAACATCAACCATTGTTTCAAACACGTTGGTGTTCGAGGCTGTCAATGTTACCATGGGTTTGTCAAATTGCTTCCACTCAAAAGCGAGGTATGCCAGCGAAAGGCTAATGAGCAGGCCGATACTAAAAATCAATGCGTGCTTGTTGTTCAAGTCAACATTTGGGTTCTTTTTTATTTCTAGTGCCATAAAATAGGGGTTTAAATCCTATACTATGTTCGCATTCTTTTTAGCGAAATTCTATGATATTGGTCATGCTTCATTTTGATTTTTAATTGATTTGCAGCAGCACTCATCCAGACATTCTGAAGCTCCAAAAAAATGTTACATTTATGTACTCCTGTTTTTAAACTAATGCCATGGAAATGAATGCCTCATTATCTGCTTCAAGATTCGTATCACTTCTTCCTTTTAAATCAAAAATAACATTGCTTGCCTTTGCATGGATGATCCTCTTCATAGCAAACGCAACTTTTGCACAAAACATTTACACAGCCCGTGGCTATTGGCAAGAAACCAACAAGCAAACCTATCGCGACATAAAAGAAAAGAAGGAGAAAGGCATGGCACTATCGGCCGAAGAGTTTGCCTATGAAAAAGATTACGAGGCATTTTTGCAGACCTATTTCAATCGGCTCTCGGAAGAAGAGAAAATACGCTATCAACAAATGAAAAGTGAATGGGACCGTGAGCTAACCCCTGCCGTAACTGCGGCCCCAGCGGTGCCCGAAGAATTTGAATTTCGCAACCGCGACCGTGGCCTAAATTATTTTTATGGGGCCTATTACGGAACAAGTTTGGTTGTGTTGGCAGAAGTTGACAATGCCGCTGCAGTAGGAATCCCTTTAATAACGGGTGGCCTATGGCTATTGGGGCCCGCGCTCAACCCAAAGAAATACGATGGCATTACACAAAGCACCATTCGTGCCTCCAACACTGGCAAAGCATTAGGACTTCTTTACGGTGCCTCGCTCGGACTTACTTTGCTCGGGGGTGATAATAATGCAGAGGGACGGCAGATTTTTTTTCTTTCTTCTTTGAGCAGCATTGCTCTGGGCGAAGCAGCCTTTCAAATTCAAAAAAGGAAAAAGATCAGCGATGGCCAGATTGAAATGATGCGGCACTATGGATTTTTAGGACCGTATGTTGGCGTTTCAATAATTGGTAACAATGGTAATGATGCAGTTTCAATAAATAGTGAGAAACATTATCCAATGCAGAGTGTTTTTATAGAAAATAACATAAAAGATGTATCAATAAAACATAATGAAGTAGAACAACAGTCTAATTGGGATTTACAGTTTCAAAATTGGACAACACTACAGGCAACTAATGAAAACATTACCGAAATTTTATTATAATAAGAAAAAGCTTCTTTCTAAAAAAAGTTATGATTTCATTTGGAAAATAATGAGATAGACAAAAACAGGCAAAAACATATTAAAAGGGCAATTGCCAAAAGGTACAATAGTTGCTCACAAAACAGGCGCAGGTTCAGGAATCTAACGCAATTATAATAGTAGTTTACGAACATGCACGAATAGTTAAGCTAAAAAAAGAAATGTAGAAAATATTATACATTTAGTAAAAAATACTATACATTTAGTAAAAAATATTTTACATTTGTAAAAACTTATAAATATGAATTTACTTTTCAATTACAAATTTAAAAAAATTTCAGGCTGGGTATTCTACCTTTCTATTCCTGTTTCCCTTTATTTGCTTTTCACAGACAGTTATGATAAGTTACTTGTTACAAGGGTTTACGCTCTATTTTCCTTTGAAAAAACTATTATAACTGAACATACAAAAAATATTATTGGTTCAAATGGATTTCACTGGATTAAAAATGGTTTGCTTGATGAAATGCTAACAACCTTAATTATTGTTTCTGGTTTAATCAATTCTTTTTGTAAAGAAATTGTCGAAGATGAATTGATATCAAAACTTAGATCTGATAGTTTAACATTATCACTTTATTTTAACTATGGCATACTTATTCTTGCAAATATTTTAATATATGAGCTTACCTTTTATTATGTTTTAGTCTTTAACTTATTTATGATTATTCTATTTTTTAATTTGATTTTTAAATTCAAATTATACCAACATTATAAAAGTTAAAGATGAATAATAAATTGAAAATCTATCGAGTTAAATATAACTACACCCAAGATGACCTTTCAAAAAAATTGAAAGTATCAAGGCAAACAATTAATGCTATAGAAAACAACAAGTATTTTCCATCATTAGAATTAGGCTTACAACTTGCTAAAATTTTGGATTGTAAAGTTGATGACCTTTTTAGTTTAGATTAATACTTATCACATTAAAACAAAGAAAAATTGAAAAAGAAAATAATTTTCACAGTAATGATTATGCTATGTTATGCAATATCATTTGGACAAGTAAAAAATAGCACAAAAAAAACGAAACGAATTAACACCTATCTAACCGAACTTGAAAAAGTTGGGTTTTCTGGAACTGTACTTGTTGAAATAAACGGGAATAAAGTCATTTCAAAAGGATATGGTTTCAGTGATAAAGAAAATTCAATAAAAAAC
>JANOWJ010000010.1:0-19235 GCA_031417835.1 Saprospiraceae bacterium
ACTTCAACCCCGCACATTTAAACGAAGTATCCAGGAAAACAAATACCGCCATTATGAAAAAGTTGAATTTCCATATGGCGGTTCTGGTCAAGACCAAATTAGAACTTGGACCGGGAGTTCAGAAGAAACGGCTAAAGAAACCTTTCATCAACTGAAGGGTTGCATGAGAGATATTCTCACTATGATCTATGCAGTACGGGTTCAAAATTTTGATCAATATCAAAAAGGCAATACCCTGCCTATCAATGTATTTTTAGAAAAGAAGGCTTATAACCTCAATCTCGTCTATAATGGGGTCCGGGAAGATAAAAAGATCTATAAACTAGGAAAATACAAGACCCATCATCTCAGTCCGGAGACCATAGCAGGCACGGTATTTAAGGAAGATGACCGAATGAATATCTGGTCGAGCAGTGATCAAAACAGGGTACCCCTCCTCATCGAATCGCCGGTATCTGTCGGCTCGATCAAAGCGGTGCTCATCGACTATAAAGGGTTGAAGTACCCTTTTGAAAAACCCAAATAAATCATGCAGAAATTAAAAACCATCTTGTACTTCGCTTTGGGGATATCCTTAGCTTTTACGGTATATCTCACCTATCAGTGGTGGCAGGATCTATCTAAAGAACATACTCAACAAAACGCAACGGTACTACTCGATAAAATTCAGAAAGTAGCTAAATTGACTACCGTAGAAGGTTCTTTCTCTGAAATTTATGAAAAATCAAGCTTCCAGTACTTTGATATTCTTCCATTTCAGAAAAAGGTGTTGGTGAGGGTCAAGGCTAAGGTTTCTGCAGGTTACGATTTTGACCAACTCGCACTCGAAGTGGACTCTGCTTCAAAAATTATTTGGATCAATGCCATGCCAGAGGCAAAAATACTATCTATAGACCATGACCTGGACTATTATGATATCACAGAAGGGCTATTTGTATCCTTGGATGAAGCAGACTATAATCAGATCCAGACGGAGGCAAAAGAATTTATAAGGACAAAAGCCGGAGCAAGCACTTTACTTGCTGAGGCCAGTGCCCAAGGTCAAGATCTCCTGGATATGCTGTCATGGATCACAGCAGCCGCTGGTTGGCAGCTTAAAGTGAGATCCAGACCACTATTGCAACAATAGAGAAGACCTCAATGCAATATTAGTTTTTGCTCATCACTGATTTCGCCTTGTTGTACTCGTACGATGTAACTTCCCTTGACCAATTTATTGACATCGATGAGGTGTATCCCGTCAAAATTTTGAATGACCTGTTTTAAGACCACTTGACCTTTGAGGTCAAATATTTCAAAATTTACTTTTCCTTTGATTGCCCATTTAAGTTCAATTTGGGTGCTCGCAGGATTTGGTACAATGCTTAATTGATGTTGTTCGGATGCCAGATTATGTACACCGATAGCATTTAAATCACTTTCTTTCGACGGAATTAAAGAACCGTCCAATTTAAAAAAAATAGGGAAGGTGATTAATACAGGTACCGCTACCCCATCATGCATTCCTGGAGACCATCGAAGGCGAGTGTAGTTTATACTATTTATAACCCGTATTGACTCTTCATCGCAACCCCCGCCGATACCTCTGATTAATTTGGTCCGGCTGATGGTTCCATTTGTTTCAACTACAAATTGTAAAATTACTCTGCCTTGAATACCTGCCTCTTTGGCCAAATTAGGATACTTGATGTTTTGAGAAAGATATTTCAATAAACCGGATTCCCCGCCAGGAAATGTTGGCATCACTTCAACTAATTTATATGGTTCGACATTCGATAAAGCTTCCAGGCCATCTATCGCACTGGGTACCATCAAAGGAGGAGGTGGCGGAGGTACTTTTGATTTTAATCTGATTTTTACAATTCCATTTTCAGTTCCATATTTCACTATATCCATAGTAGCTATCTCATCCGGGTCAAGTTGGTCTACCTTATCTTTTGTAGTCTCTTTATCATCCACGATATAATGCGTCTTGGTATTGACTTTTATGACGCCGTGTTTACCTTCGTCGCCATACAATTTGATTGCTTGATCGCTTTTGAATACTTCGATAGACTCAATGTGTTGTGGGAAAATGTTTTTGACTTCATCAGCGGTCGCTTTTTTATCATTTAATATGTACAACAAATCATCCGAAGTAGGAACTTTCGCTTCATTCAATTTAAATAAGATAGGCAAAACATATTTTACGGGCACTTTTTCACCAAAATTCATAGCTGGAATCCAACGAATTTTTTCAGCTTGCATTTTGTGAATTACTTGCAAAGCTTCATCTCCTATACCCCCTCCAGGATCACTCACAACTTCTACATCAGTCATAGACCCGTCTTTATTCACTACAAAACTCACGAGGGCTTTGCCTTCTATTCCGATTTCCTTAGCTCTGATTGGATATTTGACATGAGTGAAAATAAACTCATTTAATTTATCAGTGGCACACTTAGATTTTAATTTAAAATCCTTTATCTCCTCACATCCCGGAAAAAGTGGCATCTGCTCTACCTGTTCAAGTACGGCGCCAGTAAATGCAGTGCCGACTTGCAACATCTTATCTTCTGATAAAATAGAAGCTGGTCGCTTTTTTAAAACGATGCGAACCAGACCATCTTGATTGTTGATCAATTTCACCGTGGACTTACTTGCGATATCTTGCGGATTGAGTCGATTCACTTCATCTTTGTCGACTTCATTTCCGTCTATAAAATATAATACTTTGGTCTTGATGGATATGATACCTTCCGAAGTAGCTTCTCCGTACAACTTTAAAATGTGCTCCTCTTTAATGATATCAATGGCTACAATTTGTACTGGAATCAAATTTTCAACATCCGATCTTGATGCTTTTTCACCATTTATTAAATATCGGACAGAAGTTGGAAGCGAATCCAAGAGTGCACTACCCTCTCGGTTTATCAAAAAATTCGTTACCTCCCAGGTGCCATCTGCATTTTGTTGAGTTTTTAATATTTTGATTTTATCTCCTTGGCGTAGGTGTTTACCATTCCATGTATACCATTTTTTAGATGGCTCTAAGGTTGAGCCTGCGTGATCAGACTTATACGCAAACAATATTCCTAAAAATAAAACAATAGGAATGATCAACGTATATTTCCAAACATTCCTAGGCTTGGAAGGTAATTTCATCATCATATGAATGCGGTCTTTTAATTGTGAATAAATAAAATGATTGGCAAGAGCCATTTGAAGACTTTTCTGAGAATTATTGATCAACAATTGGCCATAACTTCCGGTATCGCAATACTTAAGGACCACTGCATCTGCCAAAAACTCGTGTGTATTGCGCATATTCCGCTTATACCAATAGACCATTGGACTAAACCATGCGAAAGATTTGATCAGCTCAAGCCAGAGCACATCTACACTGTGTATGCCTTTGACATGACTGCCCTCATGTCTAAGTATACGAGTCATTTCATCATCCTTAAATTCAATAGATGAACTTACAAACACGTAACCCATAAATGAAAATGGTAAATGCTCATAATCCGTAGTCACCAAGGTGAAATCGTTATGCTTCTGTTTCGGATATTTTTGGATCATATACAGTAGACTTATGATCTGTTTGATTAAGAGTAGTAAAAACAATACAACTCCTGCCCAATACAACGTGTAACACCAAGACAACCAATCAAAGGCTTTTTGAGTTGTCGCCAATACTGGCAGCTCAAAGAATTTTGCCGATCCTTGTATAGGCAATGAGCCTTCAAATTGAGCCACTGCTGGGTATAAATATTCCCAGAATATCCTGCCAAATGGTATGCTCATACCCAAAGTCAATGTACCTAATAGATAGAAGCGATTGAACCGAAAAAAGGTCTCTTTATGTAAAAAAAGTTGATAGATCAATAAAAACACCAGCCAGCATAGGCTACTTTGGAGTACAATCGTAATCATTGTGTTATTTTTTATCTTTTTTTAGTGCATCCATAAGTTGAGTAAGTTCTTTGATACTCAGATCCTTTTCTTTGACCAAAAAAGAAACCAAACTATTGGCTGAGCCACCAAAGTATTCTTCGATGAGATCCCTCACGGTATGTTTACTATATTCTTCCTTTGGCATGATCGGATAGTATTCATAGGTCCTGCCATATGCCTTATGATCCACAAACCCTTTTTTCTCTAAGATGCGTACTATAGAAGAAATGGTGCTATGCGGGGCTCGAGGTTCACCTAATTCATCCAAAATATCGCTCACCAGTACTTTGCCTTTAGACCAGATGATTTGCATGATCTCTTCCTCCGCTTTTGTTAATCGTTTTTGCATTCATTATATGTTTTGAAAAATCAAATATACATCTAATAAATACGTTTGTCAACTGTTATTTGCATTTTATAACGTATTAATACGTTATATCGTTGCCGTTTTATAAGCTTTCTATTAACAGAAAGAATGATTAACTGTCAGGAAAAGAATGAGTTAAACTAATCGATGTACACTACCTTCCTGGTAAAATAAATACCCAAAGAAATTTCAATCGCCAGATTTTTAATACTTTTTTCTCCTACAGAGATCGTCTGACCGGGGTTGTAAGGATCGATAATGTTATTGATTGGGAGTTGAAAGTATTGTTTGGTGACATCCGGACTGATACTCATCTCCAGGATACCCCCTACAAATTCATTAAACGGAAGCTCCACCCCCCCACTAAATGAAATTCCAGCCATGACTCGTTTGACTTGAGAAGCAAAAGGATAAATTGGCAAAAATTGATTGACCTGTTCATACTCTTTAAGGTTGGTCGATAGCGTATAATCTCCTCGAATGCCTACGCCATAATAAAGTGAAAATTTTTCTTTAGGAAATTTTTTTTTGACGCCTATCGAAACCGAAGCATTTCTAAAAACAAACTTGTCCGTAGGAATTTGAAAAAGTTGACTGCCAAATTGGAACGGGGTAGAATATCTGGTGGCGCTACCTTTGACATGATAGCCTACTTGACCATAAAAAGAAAAAGGATCCTCTTCACTAAACGATTCCATCCATAAGGCAGTGTGATATCGGAAAAGCGGATCATTTTGAAAGTAATTCCATCTTTGTAAGCCTATGGTAGGTCCAAGTTTGAGCCCAAATCGACTACCTTGTGCAAAGGCAGGACATAAGCATAAACACATAACTCCAGTGAAAAACAGTTTACGTATCATCTTCGAAATTTAGATTTTTTTTTGCAGTATTCTTCTATTTCATCTATTGCAAGCTGCAATAAAAGTTTGTCATTGTTTAGATAAAAACCCTTTGATCGATCTGCTGCAGCGCGCACGCTAGTCCAGGATTCGTTATCCATAGGCCATACTACCGCTTGATCCTTAGCCTGCAGTCGATGAGCCAAGTATTCTTGTTCGGATTGGCCTGGAGTAGGGACTAAGATTAGTTTTTTATTAAATCCAGCCAGATCCATTAAGGTGCTATACCCTCCCCTGCATATGATATATTGTGCATCGTGTATTCGCTGTGCCAGGTCATCTGGCTCCATGTAGGCACTATATCCTTTATCTGTGTGCTGTTGATCGGGCCGCCCCCCCACAATGTATCGTTCCGTAGGCTCCAATGCTTTAAATAAATTTTCTTCAAATTGAGTTCGGCTTGGCTCAGGCCCAGAAACAATGGCTAATATTTTTTTAGCTGATATACTTTGTCCTGCCCTTTTTGCAGATTTTGGATTTATACGGGTCAAAAGGCCTACTAATGTACTCTGCACATTGGAAGGCAGTGTGATCAGTTCACCACTTAAAGAAACATTTACATCGTGTGACACATCAGGTATCCAGATACGATCAAACAATTTTAAATATCCATTTAAAACCTTCTGGTAAATTCTATTTATAAATGAAGGGACCCTGGGCGCTGTCTGACTAATCACCAATACGGATGGAAGACCAGGGATATGACACGCCACCCGGGAATCAGAAATAATTAAGTCAAAATGATGTATGTCATGCAGCGCTTTTATTTTTCTACGATCCTTAGCCATCCATTTCCAAATGGAGAAGAGTTGGATGCCCATTTTAATCCAAAAATACGTACCGTATTTGATGCTTAATGATGCGAGCGTATGAATTGGTAATAAAGGGTAATGTTTTTTTAATAACTCTAATGCAAGACCATCTGATGCTAAGTGAACTTGATGACCTCTATGGATCAGTGCATCGATGATCGGACTACAGCGAGTCGCATGACCCAAACCCCAATTTAATGGACAGACTACAATGTTCAATTTTGTTTTCACCTGGAATAACTCATTATGAAAGGTATTGGGTGAGGCATATCAGGGGCTACTTTTTTAATTTAAGCGAATCTCATCATCGTTGCCGTCAAAAATTTTATAAGAAGTAAGCCCAATATTTTCATTGGATCTTATTTTTATCCATTGTTTATACTTCCACCACCACTTCCATTGTTTGTTCCAGGTGCCTTGCGTAAAATAAGCTGCAAGGAAAGGATGCATTTCTATCGCAATGCCTTTGCCGACACTATTCTGGACAATAAAATCAAGGTCTCTTTGGATCTCATCCGTCACAAGTATAGAGGGTTGTATCTGGCCTGATCCAGCACAGGTTGGGCAAGTTTCATTAGTATTGATATGGACAGCTGGTTTGACCCGTTCTCTCGTGATCTGCATCAAACCAAATTTGCTCAGAGGCAAAATACTGTGCTGTGCCCGATCGGTAGACATATACTCTCTAATCATCTTATACAAATGATTTTTATGTTCTTGACTTTTCATATCGATAAAATCGATAATAATCAGTCCACCTATATCTCGTAATCGAACTTGGCGGGCGATTTCAGCCGCTGCTTCCAGATTGACAGACAACGCAGCAGATTGTTGGTCAGTCTTTTGCATTTTAGGACCGCTATTGACATCAATGACATGCATCGCTTCCGTATGTTCGATGACCAAGTAGGCTCCACTGTTCATGGTGGCAGTTTTGCCAAAGGACGATTTGATCTGTCTAGAGATCCCATACTGATCCATCAGTGGCTTGTCACCTTTATAGTGTTGTACGATTTTGGTCTGTTCGGGCGCTATATTTTGCAGAAGTGATTTTATATTCTGATATAACTCTCGATCATTTGTCACAATTTTATTAAACGAGGCATTGAGCAAGTCCCGAAGCATGGACGAAGTTTTGTCCAACTCACTCAAAAGTTTCATTGGAGCCCGTGCTTTAAGCAATTGTTTATGAATTGTGTCCCATTTTTCAGTCAACTCCGAGATTTCTTCATGGAGATCGGCTACCTTTTTCCCTTCAGCAGCGGTTCGGACGATTACCCCAAAATTCTTAGGCTTAATCGATTCGACTAGAATTTGCAACCTTTTTCTTTCTTCTTGATCCTCAATTTTTTTAGACACTGCCACTTGATCAATAAAAGGAGTGAGCACCATATACCGGCCTGGAATCGTAATCTCTCCGGATAGTCGCGGACCTTTCGTAGAAATAGGTTCTTTGAGGATTTGGACCAAAATGTTTTGCTTTTTACTCAAAACCTGATTGATCTTTCCGTTTTTATTAATTTCAGGTTCGATAACGCATTGGTCCAAATGGTGCGTATTTAACTTCCCTTGGATTGATTTATCCGTAAAAAGTAAAAATGAATTCAGTCCGGGACCAAGGTCCGTGTAGTGTAAAAATGCATCTTTAGAATGGCCTATGTCGACAAAGGCAGCATTCAGGCCTGGCATGAGTTTAGTGACTGTCCCTAAAAACACATCTCCTACTTGAAAGTTTTCATCAGAAAGCTGATGATGTAACTCTACAAGTTTACTATTTTCAAGCAAGGCTATCTCTACATCCTTAGGAGTAGAGTTGATAATGAGTTCACGCTCCATAAACGGTTATTAGTTTGGATTGGCTAGATTGAATAATCCCATAAGCGAAATGGGAAAGGAGCGAATACTATAAAGAAGAAAAAACCTGATGGAGTAATGTTCAAAAGATAAAATTACTCCATCAGAGAACTATTCAACAAGCCAGTGAAAACACTATCTTAATTTCTTTTTGTGTCTGTTTTTACGTAGTCTTTTTTTACGTTTGTGGGTTGCCATTTTATGGCGTTTTCTTTTTTTACCGCAAGGCATGATTAATTATAATTTTAATGAATTAAAATAGTTTATTTTCTTAGGGAGCCTTCACTTTTGAAGTCTGCCAATTTTTAATTTTGATTGAGCTCACATTTTTTAGTCCACTTGGTGATTGCTGCTTGATCTCCATCGTGCCGTGCAATTTCCAAATATAAACAGTACGCTCTAGTGTAGTCAGGATCCAATTTGATCAATGCATCCAGTCGTTCAGTAGCTTTGGCCCATTGTCCGGTCTGAATTGCTAAACGAGCTAAGTGGTACATTACCAACGTGTTATCAGGATACGTTTCATTGAGTTTTCGAAGCTCCAAGATACCAGTCATCGGTTGATCTTGGGGTGGAAACTCTACGTGAATCAGTGCAGAATTGACTTGATGACTTATTTCCGTAGGTTCTAAGATTTGAGCTTGTTTAAACCCCATCTGAGCTTGTTCCACATATTCGGCTTGCATTGCAGTTGGCACCTCTGGTTGTTTGGCAGCCAAAATAAAATTAGTCGCTGCAATAGCCCAATTTTCTCCACTGGGAAAAGTCATAGCGATTTTACGTGCATATTTTGCTGATAGGCCTACTTGACCTTGACGATACCAAAATCCCGATATTGATTGCATGGTGCTCAGCTTTGAAGAATCATTTGCCGCTAAGGACAACTGATGCTCCATGAGCTCAATCGAAGTACGCTCTGCACCACTCAAGGAGTCTTTTAAACGTACTACTTCCTGATCTAAATTAATGTCAATATTTTCAAGAAGTCCTGACTTTTCAGGATTTCGAACTTCAGGAGCTACTTTACTCAGCCCAAAATAGAATATAAAAAACAAGAGAACAGAACCAATAAAAAGCTTAACTGGAGAGAAAGTCATTCTTATTCTTCTTCTGCATCAGGCAATTGAGTCACTTTGGTTTTTACTTGCTCAACAAATATTTTTGCAGGCTTAAACGAAGGAATAAAATGTTCAGGAATTTCAATAGCTACATTTTTTTTGATATGTCGTCCAATCTTTTTAGCCCTTTTCTTTATAATGAAAGAACCGAATCCCCGGATATATACATTCTCACCTTCTGCCAAAGTTGATTTCACCTCTTTGAAAAACATTTCCAAACTTACCAATACATCCACTTTAGGAACTCCGGTCTTTTCAGAAATCATGGCAACTAGATCAGCTTTTCTCATTAGTTACTGGTTTTTAATAGATTATAAAAATATTCTTTTTCCTGTTTTTAACAGGGTGCAAATTTCAAGTATTATTTTGACATGAGGAAATATTTTATAAAATATTTATTTTCTGCTAGTTAGCTCAAATATCATAGGATCTAAGGTAAGCCGAGGAGGATAAGTCCCGTGAGTTACATATTAGTTTAAAACTATATGGTTATAATGCCTAAGATCAAATAATTAAGTAATTTGTATTAATTTAGAATTAATCCATATCATTGCTTATAATCAATTGATTTTATATGAAAATATTCTTAGCCTTTTGCCTTTTTATCACCCACCTCACGGGCAGCTTTGCTCAGAAATCAGGGTCGAAACTCAAAAATGCATCGGTCCTAAAGACAAGTAATAACATCGAAAAAGTCGGCTTATCCGCTAAAAGAATGGATCGATTGGATCTCGCTTTGCGACGCATGGTGGATGATCAGAAAATACCGGGTCTAGTGGCGATCATGGCCAGACATGGGGAGATCGTGTATCATAAGGCTTATGGATATTCAGATTACACGACAAAAACAGCGATGAAAACTGACGATATCTTCAGAATAGCGTCGATGTCTAAAGCGATTACTGCCACCGCTGTCATGATGCTGTATGAAGAGGGCCATTTTGGCTTAGATGATCCTATCTCCAATTGGATCCCGGAGTTTAAAAGCCCTAAAATCTTGCATTCTTTCAATACGCATGATAGTAGCTATACTACCCGAGAGTCAAAATCAGAAATCACCATCCGTCAGTTACTTAGTCATACTTCGGGTGTAGGATATGGAGCAATAGATGGAGATGATAGAATCCAAAAAATCTATGCAAAAGCAGGAATTGAAGACCTATATACCACAGATCCGATATCTGTAGCTAGCAATATTAAAAAGCTAGGTAGTATGCCTCTGCATCATCAACCAGGCGAAAAATTCACCTATGGGATGGGATTGGATGTCCTAGGCTATTTCATTGAGATCGTGTCCGGTCAATCATTTAGTCAGTACCTGATTGAGCATTTGTTCACCCCTTTGGGCATGCAGGATACTTATTTTTATTTACCCCAAAACAAAGCGAACCGATTAGTCAAGATTCATTCACCGGATAGTTCCCATAAATGGACCACACAATTAAACGAAGGCTATGACCCTGATTTTCCAATCACTGGTTCCAAAACCTGGTATTCAGGCGGTGCAGGTTTATGTTCGACCGCATTAGATTATGCGATTTTCCTCCAAATGCTATTAAACAAAGGAACCTATAACGGCATTCGATTTTTGAGCCGAACGACAGTTAATTTATTGACGGAATCTAATCAAATCGGAGACCTGTGGGGAGGTGATAAAGCTGAAGATCATTTTAGTCTGGCTTTTAGCGTGCTGAACAAAGCGGGTGAATACAAAGGAAGCGGTTCTGAAGGTCGATACGGTTGGGGTGGTTATTTTAATACCAATTATTGGGCGGATCCTAAAGAAAAAATCGTCGTCGTGCTGATGAAACAAACAAGGGGGGTATCAAATGATGATTCGGAAGCAGTATTCACTAGAATGGTGTATCAAACAATTGACGATTGAGCAGAAAAAGATAAGGTTTCGTGGATTGCACAAGTTTAATGGGTACAAAATTTCTGCAAACAGAATCTTGACAACCAGGTTGTTATTTCCCGACCATATCTTCCGGCCTGACCCACTCATCAAATTGTACAGCAGTCACATAGCCTAAAGCAACTGCGGCCTGTTTTAAAGTACAATGTTCTTTATGCGCTTTTTTGGCTATTTCTGCAGCTTTATCGTATCCTATTTTGGTATTGAGTGCAGTGACTAACATCAATGAATTATCCAGATTATGCTTGATCCGGGCTTGATTGGGCTCCAAACCGACTATACAGTTTTCCGCAAAACTCACGCAGGCATCACCGATCAATCGAGCCGACATCAAGAAATTATAAATAATGACCGGTTTGAATACATTGAGCTCAAAGTGACCATTCATGCCTCCTATATTGATAGTGACATCGTTACCCATGACTTGGGCCATAGCCATAGTCATGGCTTCAGACTGAGTAGGATTGACTTTTCCAGGCATGATAGACGATCCGGGCTCGTTGTCCGGGATGATAATTTCTCCAATTCCACTACGCGGACCGGAAGCAAGTAGTCTGATATCATTTGCAATTTTAAATAATGAAACTGCTACCGTCTTTAAAGCACCATGCGCCTCAACTATAGCATCATGGGATCCGAGTGCTTCAAATTTATTAGGTGCGGTGACAAATGGGTAGCCCGATATGTTGGCTATATTCTTTGCGACTCGTTTTGCATATCCTTTGGGCGTATTTAACCCGGTACCGACTGCTGTACCTCCAAGTGCCAGCTCTGAAAGATGCGCTAAACTGTGTTTAACAGCATTCATACCATGATCCAACATCGCTACATAACCACTCAGTTCCTGACCCAAGGTAAGCGGAGTAGCATCCATAAGATGAGTGCGCCCTATCTTCACTACTTTGGCATACGCTTTGGCTTTCTTATGAAGAGCTTCACGCAAGTCAGATATGCCAGGCAAAGTCCACTCCATAATAGCACTATATGCTGCGATATGCATTGCAGTAGGAAAGGTATCGTTACTCGATTGTGATTTATTGACATCATCGTTGGGATGTAATATTTTTTTTGCATCGGTCAATGTTCCACCTGCCAAGACATGAGCCCGATTGGCAATCACCTCATTGACATTCATATTGGATTGAGTACCAGAGCCAGTCTGCCACACTACCAATGGAAACTGATCATCTAGTTTGCCTTCGAGAATTTCGTCGCAGACTTTCGAGATCCACTGCATTTTATCTTTTGGTAAAACTTTCAAGGCCAGATTGGTTTGCGCTGCCGCTTTTTTTAAAATCGCAAATGCGCGAATCAATTCAATAGGCATGAGGTGACCTCCAATTTTAAAATTTTGCATCGATCGCTGAGTCTGTGCTGCCCAATACGCATCTATGGGTACTTGAATGGAGCCCATCGAGTCTTTTTCTAATCTAAATGTCATACAGGAAAGTTTTGTACAAAGGTAATAAAGGGGAACGAAGCGAATCAGGATCATATAAAATTATTAATAATAGATTATCTGCATTATTTAGTTGAAGCCCTTACCTTTACAGTTGAGAACATCATAAATTTTAACTTCACTTTTAAAGAATAAATCAGTTATGGCATTTACACTTCCGGCTCTTCCCTATGCAACCAATGCATTAGAACCTCATATTGACACGCGTACTATGGAAATTCACCATGGCAAGCATCACCAGGCTTATGTGACCAACCTCAATGCTGCTATTGAAAATACAGAGTGGGCTGATAAATCAATCGTTGATCTTTTGGTCAATGTTTCAAAATTGTCTCCAGCTATTAGGAATAATGGCGGAGGACATTATAATCATACTATGTTTTGGCAGATCATGGGACCAGGCAAAGGTGGTGTCCCTACCGGAATCATCGGCGAAGCGATCAATGGCACATTTGGATCATTTGAATCTTTTAAAGAAGCTCTGTCTAAAGCAGCGATGACCAGATTTGGTAGTGGTTGGGCTTGGTTATCAAAAAGTTCAGATGGTAAGTTATTTATTTCATCTACTCCTAACCAAGATAATCCTTTAATGGATGTGGCAGAAGCCAAAGGCACTCCAATCCTCGGCGTCGATGTCTGGGAACATGCCTATTATTTACACTATCAAAACAGAAGGGCTGATTATCTAGCTGCCTTTTTTAATGTGGTCGATTGGGATGCAGTAGCTGCTCGACTTTAACCTTTTGCCGAGCAATGGAGGTTTGAATATTTTATTGGAGGAATTCTAGATACCTTTCGATGTATTGAGATCCTTTAAGGTTCAAAAGTCAAAGTTTAGCATACCATTTTCGAACTACTTCCTCTGCAGGTTTTCCTTGTGGAGAATGGTCTTTTTCCAATCCTCGGCGCATTTGTGATGGATTGTCATACCATTTCCATAAAAAACCGCCGTGCCAAAATTCATATTTTGAACAACAAGCTAATAATGCATTTAAACAGGTGGCTTGGGCATCTGGATTATAGTTTCTAGATGCTAAACTGGCTTCCAACTCCCAGGTCTTGCCGCCACTACCATCGACGCTGAGATAGCCATACTCTGTAAACAAGATTGGTCTTTGATGTTTTTTTGATGTTTTGCTCAATTGCATCATGACGGGCTCCCAAGCGGACATCAGCTTGTTGATATCCGGGTGAGGATCGTCAGACAATGGGAAATAGGCATCTACCCCAATATAATCTAGTTTATTCCAAAACTTTACGAGTTCATATTCGTCCCAATTAGCTGCATATGTCAGTCGACCTTTATATACATGCCTGATTTTTGAAATCAATTTTGGCCAAAAACCTGGTCTGTACTTAATACTTGATTTCAGCTCGGTACCAATACATACCATTTCTACACTCAGACTATCTGCCATCTTGGCAAAAGGGATTATAAAATCTTCATATGATGCTTCCCACTTTTCCCAATCTTCTACTTTTTGAAAATTAAGGTTACCTATCCATTCTTTTCCAACCCAGATCTGAGGTTTAAGCATGATTTTTAATCCTTTTGATTTGGCTTGCATTATCGTTTCTTGGACACCTGGGCGACCTTCACCCCACCACCTGTGATCTTGCTTATGATGGTCAAAATGGACTACCGGCTCACCTATTTTGCAAAAAGCATACGGCACCACAGCTATCCAGGAGGAATTCATACCGCGAATAGAGTCAAATGGGCTGTTTGAAAAAGGCTTGGGCGGCGCAACTAGAGTAAGTCCTTTGATAGTCTCTTTAGGGAATATTTGAGCTGATTTATTCTGACACTGGGCAGATATAAACAGGAAATAAATAAAAATGCATATAACTAGTCGCATACTGAAGCTGAAAGCTAAATTTAATGGATTCCTAGTGAATGCGACGGCTTAGATTTTATCTAATTCGAGCCAATTGGATAGTATAATATTAATGAATATTTAATAAAATATACATTTTTATGTATAAAATTAAAATATTTGGCAAATAGTAAGTAATGTTTGCAAAAAACAGATCGATTTTATAACTTTGTCGCATCATTAGATCTAATGATTCTTTGAATACTGTGAGGTGTTGAAATTGGCAGACATGCCCTCTTGTCTCGGGGGTGGAGTCAAGCGACAAACTGAGTATAAGGCCTGTCCTTGTTTGTAGACAGACTGGGGTTGACCACCAGGCATGTACTTAAGCTAAGCTCTCCGTGGAGGTTCGAGCCCTCCCCTTACAGCTTTTTATTTACTACCCTCTCCGTGGAGGTTCTCACAAAGTGATCCCTTTCTGGAGAGCCCTCCTCCTAAAGGGACCGGCCTTACCGCTTTTTATTTTCTGAAGTTCCGAAAATGGTCAACTAAAAACACCTAAAGTCATAACTTGGGCATGCTAAATAGACCAAACATGCATAGTAGAAATGTGATCAGTTCCTTAATCTTACTTTTTTGTATAATAAGTTGTCAGCCAAAAAATCCCACTGTGCCTACCTCCTTCCATATACAACCTGGATTTGATCTGACTTTAGTTGCGTCAGAACCACTGCTACAAGATCCGGTGGATCTTGAATTTGATGAACACGGAAATATATTCGTCCTGGAAATGCCGGGATACCCGATGGAAGATCAGCAGAGTTATATCGTGCAGCTTATAGACAGTAATAACGATGGGCTATATGATGAACGAAAAATCATAGCTGAGCATCTCAACATGGCTACATCGATAATGCCTTACAGCAAAGGTATCCTTGTGGCAGCACCACCCTATCTACTCCATTTGAAGGATTTAAACCATGACGGCTTATACCATGATATAGACACTCTAATGGGAGGATTTTCTACCGGCAATCTTCAACACAATTATAATGGACTCATGAGTGGACTGGATGGTTGGATCTATGCTGCTAATGGTGGCAACTCTGGCGTGCCTTTTTGGTGGGGCGATACCACGACAGCCTTACCTTTGAGAGGTAGGGACTTCAGATTTAACCTGCAATCCAAAACCTTAGAGCGATTAGGTGAATCTTCGGGAGGATTTGGACTTACGGCCAACGAATGGGGCCATCTATTCGAAACTCACAATTTAAATCATATTTCCCACTTAGTTTTTCCAGAGCGGTACCATCACAATTTAAGTTTACCGATAGAGCATGCCCTTGAAAATATATCAGATCATGACGAAAATGGACTCTCTCGGATTTACCCAATAGGTGAACAAGAATCACGATTAAATCATCCAGAACAATCGGGCTATTTTTCAGGGGCCTGTGGCATTACCTACTACGGTGGAGCTGCGCTTGGCGAGGAGATGGATCAAACTATATGGATAGCAGATGTCGTGCTCAACTTGATTCACATTGATAAACTCAACCCGAACGTATCCTCTTACGCAGCGTCCCGAGTATACCAGAATAAAGACTTCCTGGCCAGCAATGATCGCTCATTCCGACCCGTGAATATGTCGGCTGGACCAGATGGATCAATGTATATCGTAGATATGTATAGAGAAGTGATAGAGCACCCAGAATGGATCCCGGACGAAATGGAGAATAAAATGGATTTGAATGCGGGCAAAGACAAAGGAAGGATTTATAAGGTCTCCCGTTCGAAAATCCCACTGCATAAAGTGGACTTTGGCATATTTAAAACGAATGCAGGATGTATAGATGCATTGAAACACTCCAATCAATGGATCAGAAAAACGGCTCATCGACTACTCCTTGAAACCAAATTGAATACTATAGATACTCAGGCATTATATAAATTGATACTTTCCTCTGATGCTATGGCCAAATCACATGCATTATGGGTACTACATTTTCATAACATGTTGAATGTTGAAATACTTTATTCGGCACTTCAAGACCAATCGCCTGAGGTTCGTGAGCAAGCTCTGCTCCTAGCAGAACAATCGATATCGGACGATGATTCTTTGATGGTATTATGCTCTGATCTTTTGTCAGATACTACGGCCAGGGTAAGAATGCAAGCAGCATTGACTCTGAGTACTCTTCCAGCTATTGACTTTAAACGACATCTTCGTGTATTGACTAGTAAATTGATGGTGTCCTCAAGTTTGAGAAATGACCAATGGAATAATACAGCTTTGACTCTAGCGGCCCAATCGGCTCCGGCGAATATATTTAAACAATTGATAGATTCAAATAGCAAATCCGAAGTTCTATTGAACTCCCTTGCCAGGATCAGTGGACAATCAATAGATCAGACCGAATCTGTACTGATATGTCTAGCCCAAAATCCAGGGAGCGAATTATTAATTGGCATTATTATTCAAAGCTTGGCTGCAGGTATTGAAGATATGGATGCTTCGGACAAAGTGATTGCCGCCATAAACGATATCGAACAACAAGGGCCCCCATCCATATTGCCTGCAATGGCTTTATTAAGAAAAAAAATGCATTTGCCTAACTCAAACATTTATTCTGTCTATAGTAAGGACGCATTAAAACTATTAGCCAATCGAACGCTATCAGATAGCATCAGACTACTGCAGCTTCAATTCATAGAACTGATACCTTATTCTGTCAAAGCAAGCGCATTATACGAATGTTTGAATCACACACAACCCTTAACGATCCAGGAAGCAGCTTTAAGACAGCTTTCAACCATCGATGAACCTGCTATAGGATTGAAAATAGTAGAAATGTGGCCGTCATTAGGTCCACATATCCGGAAATATGCAGGTGATCTTTTATTGTATAAAAAAATGTACCACGAGGATTTGCTGGATGGGTTGGAACAAAAGACGATTAACATTGGCGAAATGAATTTTGATCTAGAGCGGCGAAGAACCTTACTCTGGTGGACTGATAATGAACGAACCAAAAAACGAGCTCAGGCTTTGTTTTCAGATGAAGGAGTCACAACAAGAAAAGAAGTGTTTGAAAAAATGAAACCTGCCTTAACGTTGACTGGACTAGTGGATAAAGGAGCAGTATTATTCCAGAATACCTGTAGTCCATGTCATATCTATGGTCCCACTGGAAAAGATGTCGGGCCCAACTTAACAGAAATCTCACGCAAGAGTAAAGAAACCATCATGCATGATATCATAGATCCAAATGCTGCAGTAGAAACAAAATATATCAATCATAAGCTTGAAACAAATTCCGGTGAAGTACAACTCGGAATGATCGATGTAGAAAATGATCAAACGATAACTATTAAACAAATGGGTGGATCCAAAATCTTATTTCAGAAATCAAATATTAAGCATCTTACAACATTAGGCACTTCATTGATGATGGAAGGACTTGAGCATAATATGACACATCAAGATATGGCAGATCTTTTAGCATACTTGCGTATACAATAGCTGGATCAAATAGATTGAATGGTGTCACGCTGTACGTATGCTAAAACGGCATTGACCACTTTTGGCGATTTTAACCGATGGCCATAACTTGAAGTAGTGATCAAGTGCCCTTGCGGCCACTTTTTTTGAATTGCAACTGCATTCTGATAAGGTGTATCCTGATCGTGGAGATCGTGAACAATGAGTCCAGGCACTTGAATAGCCTCAGCAAAAGTGATGGTTGAAAAATAACTCAAAGGCAGATTAAATCGATGCTCTAACGTGCGGATGATAAGATTTACCATCTTTGGATTCAAGCCAAGTAGATTTCGAAAATGATTCAAAAAATCTGAAGCTTGACCCGGCGGAGCTAATAGAATTAATTTTTTCAATCTCAAATCGGATTGCAAGTGCATGCCATATAGAACCGCAAAACAACCAACTGAATGTGCGATCATGATATCTACATCTCCGATAATTTCTTTTACATTGAGCAGTGCATGCGTATAATCAGGCACTGTGAATGAATTGCCAGATGATAATCCATGCCCGGGAGCATCAAAGGCGTATAAGGTATAATCGTCAAGAGACCATGCGTCTATATAAGGCTTCCATCTATAGGAGTGACTTTGCCAACCGTGTACGAATAATACTTTTTTAGGGCCTTGTCCCCATCGGTAACCTTGTAAAGTCTGATCTTTGTAAGGAACTGGAAACTTATCAGCAGAGGCTAAAAATGATTTCTGATGACCATTCATCGCAGTCCTTACGGGGTAACAAAAAAGAAAAAAACCTTGCCTTGCAGCTACTTTTGGAAAAATATTCGCCAATGTATTTAAATAGAATCCAATCAACTTCATTTCAATATTCGTTAACATCGGTTTTACTTTTACTAATGCAAAATCGTGGCATAAATTCTGTTGATGTGATGAACAGCATGATAAGTATAAAAATGCATCATCTCTCGTAGGGTAATCAGTCCAAGCAACGGATGTGGGATCAAATACTGATCTAATTCTTCCTCTGCATATAGATCAAGGGTATCAGCGAGTAAACCTACTTTGTACATAAAATCAATTAAAGTTTTTTCTTTATCATCGAGAGAAATCATATCCGGAACAAACCTCTCGGGAGAAACAATACCTGGCACCAAGCCGTTTTGATAAAGTAGAGAAATTGATTCGTACGACCTACTACCTTCCTTTGTTTCACCAAATAATTTCGAGACGAATTTGGGTTTATCTGATAATAGCCGAATGCTCGGCTCCATACAAAGTTGAACATGCTTAAGATGCTGTACAGCTGTCCATTTGCCGGGTGGTGCATCGTAAAATCGATCATCTGATATCGATTGTACTACATCAGTTATCCGTTGATGTTCTCGTTTCAAATTTTGCTTTAACGATTCAATTTTCATATCCATTTTTAGACCAATTGGTCTTTTAATTATAAAAAATTTACCTACTATATTTTATGTTGACTTCACTAATGATGCGATCTAATAATCGATTTAGGATTTTAGAAGTACCAGCCAATTTTGACATCATGATGCCGCC
>JANOWJ010000011.1:0-10530 GCA_031417835.1 Saprospiraceae bacterium
TATGTCGCGAGACACACAGATCATTACGGTCAATGATATCATCAATCCAACGTTAGTCGGAGTACCCGCAGATGCTACAGTAAATTGTGCAACCAATGTGGTTTCCCCGGCAGCAGTTATGGCCACAGACAATTGCACGAGCGGAGCCCGCGTGACCTTCTTGCGACAGGTGCTGGATAGTACTTGTTTTAATAAAAAGAAAGTGCTCTATATCTGGACGGCGATCGATAGCTGTATGAATATGGCTAGAGATACCCAGACCGTTATAGTGAACGACACCGTGCGACCATTGTTAACTTGCCCATCGATGGTCACAGTTCAATGCTTGCCGGATACCCCTCAAGTAAACATTCTGGCTGTCACCGGCGTGAGTGATAATTGTAGCGGCTTAGTAACTGTAACGCATATCAAGGATACAATTATAATGTATGTCAGTGTCAATGATCAAAAAATAAACAGAAGATATCGAGCAACAGATTTATGCGGCAATTTCCGGGAATGTGAACAAATGCTTGTGATAAATGATAATGCCCCACCATCGATTATCTGTCCTGCTGATACTTTGGTGACCTGTCTTTCCGACACCCCGCAAGTAAATGTAAACAGGGTAATTATAAATGACAATTGTGATGGTGGATCAGTCAACGTGTATCATTTAAAGGATTCTATCAGCAACGACACTTGTGTCAATAAAAAGGTATTTAATAGGATCTATGTAGCCAAAGATATATCAGGCGACAGTAGTATATGTATACAAAAAATCACAGTACGGGATACCATTATTCCTATCATTACTTGCCCAGCAGCTATTGTGGTTTATGCAGGTGATTTGTGTGAGCTCGATACTGCGACCAGTACTACAGGTCTGGCTACTGCTACTGATAATTGCAGTACTGTTGGCTTGATCATTAACTATATTGATAACAAAGTAAACGGTAGCTGCCCGGATAATTTCATAATAAATCGCATCTGGATGGCTAAGGATATATGCAATAACATTGATACTTGTGTTCAGGTTATTACAATTTCGGATACCACTCGTCCTATGTTAAATTGTCCATTGGCTATTTCAGTTTATGCAACTGATAATTGCAGTATAGACACCACTACTCAAAACACAGGCTTAGCCACAGCCACGGATAATTGCACCAATCCCGTTACGAATATTTTATATAGTAGTGTAAGAGTTGATGGCACTTGCCCCAATAATTTTACAATCAATAGGACTTGGACTGCAACTGATAGCTGTAACAATTCGAATAACTGCATCCAGATCATTACTGTTGCGGATACTATTCGACCCGTGATTATGCTTCTACCTCATGAAGATACTTTGCAATGTGGTAGTTCTTTAGCTTTGATTATGCCTCTGGTATCAGATAATTGTGGTGGAATTATCACATTAGATACTTCTTTAAACATTATTGACTTCGTCTGCCAGGGTAACCTGAAATATCAAATAACGTACACTGCAACTGACATTTGTGGGAATGCATCTTCCATTTTGGATA
This sequence comes from Saprospiraceae bacterium, assembly GCA_031417835.1. GTDB lineage: Bacteria > Bacteroidota > Bacteroidia > Chitinophagales > Saprospiraceae > JADJLQ01. The sequence goes on from JANOWJ010000011.1 coordinate 1,512, forward strand.
CGATTACTTTAATTGACACTATTGCACCTCAGATATCTTGTCCTCCCGTATATATTATAAGTTGCGATGAAACGGTGCCTCCGGCAAGTACAACGATTACAGACTTTTTAGCCGGCGGCGGGACTGTAATAGAGGCTTGTTGTCTTGACAGTATGAGTTTTACGTTGATCAACACCATCATGACTATGGGTGGTGGAGCCAACAGAGTTACCCGATTTTATGAAATAAAAGATTGTTGTGGCAATGCAGATACCTGTTCTCAGGATTTATTTATGCCTGCTTGTTTTACTGACCTTGCATTAAAATTGGAAGTAAATAATCTTGCGGAACCAGTATATAGTTCAATAGGTGGTACTATACCTATGAAAATCACCTTGTACAATCAGATGGGTACCAATATGACTCCGGTAGATAGTGTAAAAATTATAAACTATTTACCCAGTATAGGATCTCAAATATTGGAGCCTGAATGGATCAATGCCGGCGGCGGTAATTATTGTATATATGCTTCAAGCAACAATGGACTGCTGCCTGCGAATGGTCTGCAACCTGGAGATTCAGTTGTGATATATTTCACCTTAAAAGTAGGATCTGGTTTATCATCTGCCACTGCGGTTGTTGTTTCTGAGATTGCCCAAGCCCAGGACACGGGTTTCTATAATATCTTGACAGACATGGACAGTAATTTTGATGGAAGTCCATTTGCCAATGGTGGAGGTGCTCCAAATACACCATCAGATAATACTTTAGATGGCAATGGAACTGGAATACCTGGATCTATAAATCCATTACTGGATGAAGACGATTCAGACCCATTTTTGTTTTATATATGTTTTCCATCAGTCTGCAATGACCATGTGAACGTATCTTTAGGGGCTACGTGTATGCATTGTTTTGAGCCTGATGATTTTCTTGAAGGCCTGCTTTTAGGAGATGAATTTTATTTTATAGAATTGTTTGATGAAAAAGGGCAAAAAATCGATGGCTTGTGTGTTGGGGTTGACTTTATTGGTCGGACTATTACTTACAGAGTGACTACGAAAGCACCATGTGCAGTCAGTACTTGCTGGGGTACCGCCCTGATTGAAGATAAACTTGCTAGCAATTTTGATGCTACACCGGATACGGTCACTTGTTTTGATATCAATAGTATTCCATCTGGTTCATATGAATTGCCGGATGACTGTATTGGTCAATCAAGAATCCAAGAGCTGAGTACTCGATTTATTGATTATGGTTGCGATAGTGTATTTATCCAAGGAAAGGTGATTCGTGAATTAGTCCTCACAGATCAATGGAAAAATAGTAGGCAATATTCAAAAGAATATTACATCATGAAAATCGCTCTTGACAGCGTTGTATGTCCACGAGATACTACATTTTATTGTGCTCCTCAAGTTAGCAATACCGGCACAATCAATGCATCGGTAAGCGGTGTACCTCAAGTAAAAACACAAAATGGACTGGTAGCCATCTGGCCGAATAATAGAACATGTAAACTTGCAGTCCATTACACGGATGAGCGATATGATATATGTGGTGGGGCTTTTAAAATTTTCCGGACCTGGTTCATTACAGACTGGTGTACGGGCGAGGAGCGGCTTTGCTATCAATATATCAGTGTGATCGACACGACCGATCCGGTGGTGGTGAGTAAAATATTGCCCGACTATTCAACTACTCCGCATGACTGTGGCCAATATATCAATCTGGACACTTTGGTGGTTGCAGATTGTAATCGGGTTCAACAACTCTACGCTCTAAACTATACAGAAGAAGGCAACGTGCGTGTACTAACAGGTACACTGCCGGCAAGTAAAGTATGGTTGCCCGTGGGAGCACATATCATCGAGGTACAATTGATTGATGCTTGTGGCAACGAATCTCGTGGTACCATCCAGGTGAAAGTAAGAGATAATACCCCACCTAATCCGGTCTGCGATGAATTTACGCAAGTGACAGTTCCTGCCCGTCCGGCAGGCGGGGACCCAGCTACGTGTTGGGCAGCTGTAGCAGCCAAGGATCTGGATAATGGCAGTAGAGATAATTGTGATAAACCATTACATTTTGCAGCAGCCCTGATGACTGATATCGAGAGAGCGCGTAAAGATTATGAAAAACGAATCGTAGATAGCTGCGGTTTTGCTGCATATTGGGCTGATAAAGTATATTACGATGCAGAGATCGAGCGTTGGATCAATTGTTATGTATTCAAAGATTCAGTACAATTGGATGAATGTGGCACTCAACAAATAGTACTACGCGTGTACGAAGCAGATCAACTGCCTATACTGGATCCACATCTGTGGACCTGCCTGCCTACCGGACAGGCAGGTGGAGCACATGCGTGGTTCTGTTACAATACAGATGCTAAGTATCGACTGACTCATAATTGGAATTTTTTCAGGACGAGTCCGGCGCCTACTTCTACTTGTAATGCGAGTAGCCCATGGTTATGTCAAGCCGCATTAGATGCATGGTTTGCATCTCGATCGGCATTTGCACCAGCTGCCAGTGCCTATTATGGGGCTACACCGACAGCGGAATTGCGACGACGATTATACAACGACTGTATGATCAATGTATTAGTAGATGATAAACAAGCCCCAATCGTAGCCGGGCTACAAGACATCACCATCTATTGCGACGGTGCTAATAGTAATTATAATTTAATAGGCGCACCTGGAGCTCCAGATTACGCAGACGCACCTTTCTGTGAGAGCAGTGACATTTATACGAGCGCTACCTGGCCACTAGACATCAAAGACAGCAAAGGTGTGATTCACGGTTATTATGGTGGAAGTGAATTCTTAGGTATACATGTAGCGGCTGGAGATCATGAAGATCCACAAGCTTGTCTACCAAGTGTTGGTTGGGCGCCGATCTATTGTAGATCGTGGTTGTTGGTTGATTCTGTACTTGTCCCTTCGGGAGACCAAGCAGGACATATCGATCCCCGCCTGAATGACACAGTCGGGCAGGCCAAACTATACTTTGACAAATTAGTTTTATTTGATAAAACCAGACCGACCAAAGATCTCAAACCATCAGAGTTTAGCATCACCGACAATTGTCGCCTGGATGATGCAAGTCTGAAAGTGACGGACAATGGTAATCTGAATAGTTGCAGCGAAGGCTGGATCCAACGGACCTGGACGATCAAAGATAAATGTGGTAATACCGTGACGGCTACCCAAAAAATCATTGTGAAACATCGTAGTGATTTTGAAGTGATTTTTCCAGAGGATAAAATAGTGACATGTGACTTTTTGAATCGCACAGATACCAGTCGACTGGGTGCAGGAAGACCTTTGATTAGTGATGATGAATGTGAGCAAATAGGCGTGCGATATGGAGATGAAATATTTAAAACAGTAGATTCAGGGTGCTATAAAATCGTGCGGACCTGGACATTGAGCGACTGGTGTTTGTACTCGCCTACAGGACAGGCAGGCCAGCTTTCGGGACAGGCAGGCGATGTCAATGCTGTACTACACCATCCTGATGTAATCGTAGACGACCGATTAAGAGCCAACAGTACCGATCGTGCATGTGTGTATAGACATATTAAAGACAATAATGATGGCTTTATGCAATACATCCAGATCATCAAAGTGATCGACGAACTCGATCCGGTAGTGACCTGTTCAGATCAAACGGTCTGCATTACAACGGGTTGCAGCACTATGGTCAACATTCCATTGAATGGTAGCGACAATTGTGCTGACGAAGTGATTTTCCGAGTCGATATCACCAGACCAGACGGTACACATGAATTAAGATCAAATATCAAAGCGATCACTGGCATCTATACCGAAGGCATTTACAAAATCAAGATCATCGGCCAAGATCGATGTGGCAATGACGATACATGCGACATGAATTTGACAATCAGAGATTGTAAAAAACCTACGCCGTATTGTATCAATGGCGTAGCCACCGTGGTGATGCCGAGCACTGGAGCAGTCACTGTTTGGGCCAAAGATCTTAATCTGAACAGTGAAGACAATTGTACTCCAAAAGATCAGTTGCGCTTTAGCTTTACGGGAGACACGACGCAATCGAGCCACATATTTACTTGTGTAGATCTGAGCAGCAATGGTCAGCTGCAGATCATACCAGTCGATATCTATGTGACGGACAATGCGGGCAATCAGGATCTATGTAAAACGTATATTCAATTGCAAGACAACGCAGATATAGCTGGCGGCAGACCGCAAGGTACCTGTAAGGATACTGTGACATCCGCAGTGGGTGTTATCAGTGGCCATTTGGCCACTGAACAAAATGAAGCTGTAGAGTATGCCAAAGTATCCGTCAAAGATCAAACCAGTATTATGCTGCCTTCTATGTTAACAGATGTGGGTGGAACCTACCATTTTGGCTCATTGCCTCTAAACAAGACCTATACTGTCAAAACCAGCAGAGAAGATAATCCGACAAACGGGGTCAGTACACTTGATTTAGTGTTAATACAAAAGCATATTTTAGGAACGGATCGATTGAAGTCGCCATACAAAATCATTGCAGCAGACGCAGATGATAACCATTCGATTTCAGCACTTGATCTGGTCGAGCTGCGAAAATTGATCCTAGGGCTCTATGACAAATTGCCTAATAATTCAAGTTGGAAGTTTGTGCCGCAATCTTATCAATTTGTTGACCCTCTTCATCCATGGGTTGCCGCTTCTAATTCATTAAATCATGAAGTATTTAATAATGAAGTAATCCTACAAGATGTCAGCGAGAGCATGGTCAAAGATTTTGTAGGTATTAAGGTAGGAGATGTCAATGGCACTGCAATACCTCATAGTCTAATAGGTACAGAGATCAGAAGCAGTGCTACCGGATTAGTTTTTGATGTAAAAGAAGAGTCCTATAAAAATGGAGATAGAGTACATGTCGAGTTTAAGTCATCTAATTTCCGTGGAATCACCGGATGGCAAGGCACTCTTAATTTTGATGGGCTCAAACTAATAGTACCAGTGCCTGGAGCTACGATAGAAGGTCAATTGAAATTAGGGTCAGGTAATCTTGGCACAAGGTGGCTGGCCAATGGCCTGCTCACGATGAGTTGGAACACAGCTACCCAATCTGGGCTTGACTTAAATGAATCCCAACTGTTATTTGCATTTGACTTTATCGCTACTAAAGATGGCAGATTAAGTGAACAACTTCACATAGGCTCTCAACATACTTTAGCTGAAAGTTATGAAGGCAAGGGAGAGATTGGATCTTTGAGCCTGCGATTTATCGATCTAACAGGGGAGGGTATTGCAGGGAAAAATACCTTGTATCAAAACTATCCAAATCCATTTGATGATCGCACCGTGATCGGCCTTAATCTGGTACAACAAGGGAGAGGAGCTTTAGTCATTTATGATCTCACCGGTAGGCTTCTACATAGAATCGAAAAAGAATGGAATGCAGGGTACCAAGAAATTGTGCTGAAAAGAAAAATCTTAGGGTCTACAGGTTTATTATACTATCGGTATGAATCTCAAGCTTTTAATGCCACTCGACGAATGATCTTGTTAGATTAATAAATCCAGACTTCCTAAACTTTTGTCAATGTTTGGCAAATAAATGTCTTTACCTGCTGCAAATCGTATCTTTGGTCTATGAGTCAGACTCCTGAGCAATACCAACAAGTATTGTCCGTATGCAGGCAATTATTTCTAAAAAAGAATCAAGACTATGGCACAGCTTGGCGGGTACTTCGATCCTCCTCGATTACGGACCAGATCTATATCAAGGCGGCCAGGATCCGTTCCATTGACTCAAAAAAAGATCAAAAAATTCAGGATACTATTGAAAACGAATTTATAGGCATCGTCAATTATTGTATTATGGCTTTGATTCAACTGGATCGTGAGACAATGCATACCGAGGACCATCTGGATAAAATCAATGTAATCGAGCAATATGATTTATATGCTAGCAAAGTATACCACTTGATGCTCGACAAAAATCATGATTACGATGAGATCTGGCGCTCGATGCGGATCTCGTCGATGACGGACCTTATCCTGATGAAAATCATTCGAATAAAAGAAATAGAAAACAAAAGCGGTGTAACTCAAGCATCGGAAGGCATCGATGCCAACTATATGGACATTATGAATTATGCTATCTTTTGTATGATTCTGATCCATCAAACTCAAAAAATCTAACGAACTATTTATATGACACTATCTACGCTTATCATTGCCTTTACGATTGCCGCTATGGTACTCACCTTGGTCTTTTCTAAATGGGTTAAAAAACCGGATTCATGGTTGATGTCATGGTTGCAAAATTTTTGTGGGGTTTGGTTTGTGTTTTCAGGTCTGGTTAAGGCAGTTGATCCCATGGGAACTGCTTTCAAAATGGAACAATATTTCGCTGCTTTTCAGCAAACGTTTGAGCCTACTTGGGCTAAGTTTTTAGCTCCTCTTTTTCCATTTGTGGCTGACTATGCCTTATCGATTTCTATTGGTATGATTATTTTAGAGATCATGTTGGGTATTGCCTTGATCATAGGATATGCTCCTAAGTGGACATCACGCATCTTCTTTGCCCTACTTATCTTTTTTACGATATTGACTGGATTTACGTACTTGACCGGCTATGTCCCTTCGGATAAAAACTTTTTTGATTTTTCTGCCTGGGGTGATTATGAAAAAAACCAAATGCGGGTATCGGACTGTGGATGTTTTGGAGACTTTCTCAAATTGGATCCTAAGATTTCTTTTTTTAAGGATTTATTCTTGTTGATTCCCGGTCTTATATTTTTAATTTATGCAAAAAGCCGGGAAGTATTGTGGTCATCAAGTATTCGAAATATAATCATGATCGGAAGTTTAATTGTTACAGTATTATTCAGTTTTTACAATACGTTTATGAATGAACCTATTTGGGATTTTAGACCATTCAGAAATGGAGCTGAGATAGCTACCACACGTAAAGCCGAACTGGATGCGGCTCAGCAATTGCAAATCGAATCAGTAGCTATTAAAAATAAGTCAACCAATGAAGTTGTTTCGATTCCTTATGCCACCTATATGAAGGAATTTAAAAAATATCCAAAGGAAGAGTGGGGTACAACGTTTAATTATGGCGAACCCACGGTACCCAAAACGAAGATTAGTGATTTCCAAATTATGGATTTGAAAGGGGCTGATGTCACTCTTGACCTGCTAAATGCCAAGAATTATTCTTTGATGATCAACGCCTACAAAGTGCACGGCCAGGATGTATCTGAGCAAGTGTCGATTGTTGATAGCATCTTTATGGACAGTATATCAATTGTTAAAAAAGATACAGTACGAACCAGAGTATTTGTTAGAATTGATTCGTTAATATCAACCGTAGACCGGTTTGTCCCGGATGCCAAAGAAGTGGCTATCTTTAAGGACCAACTTAACCCATTGGTCCATGAACTGGCAAAAGAAGGTATCCCCACTATAGCAGTCACCGGGGGGCTCGGAGTGAGCCAGATCAATGACTTTAGCAAATCAATTGGGGCAAACTATCCAATATTGCAAGCGGATGACATTTTACTAAAGACCATCATGCGGTCCAACCCCGGACTGATCTTGTGGCAAGATGGCAAAATCGTGAAAAAATGGCATTATAAGCATTTGCCAGAACTGGCGGACCTCAAGTCGATGGTAAAGTAATTAACGGACTGATTATTAAGCGAGTAGGACTTCACAAGTAATTAATTTTAGCATATACTTTTTTTACTTATATTTGTGTGATCAGAAGTGACGACTATAGCCCATGTTAAGCAGGAGAAATTTAAGAGTGAAAGTGATGCAGATCTTGTTTTCTAAAAACAGAGATCCTTATCTTCAGGAAGCGCATATTCCTAAAATTTTCGAGCAATCTATTCATAATTCCTTTACACTTTATGTATTTCAACTATACATGATACAATCTATCTGTAAGCAAGCGAAAAATGTTGCAGATAAGATTCAGAACAAATATCTTCCTACAGAGGGAGACAAAACCTTTGGGCCGGTTTTGTATGAAAATGAATTAATTCAAAGTCTGGTTACCAATAAAAAACTTCAAAAATTATTTGACAAATCCGGATTTGAATCTTGGGTGGATGAAGATGTACTCAAAAAAATTTATAGTGAATTTTCAAAACTAGACTGGTATAAATCGTATAGTGATAAAAATTCTGAACAAAAAAACCATCTCGAAACCTTACTAGAGCTTTATCGATATTTGCGAAAAGATACTTTATTCAACGAAATTGTTGAAGACCAACTGTATAACTGGGAAGACGATGATTCTCTCATTATAGGAGCGATCAAAAAAACACTTAAATCACTGCCCGCACCTGATGATTTTTATAAAGAGTATATGGTCACCGAATCCGAGACATTAGCATTTGGTAGATCATTGCTCCATTATGCTATTGAAAATGATGAGGATTATAGTGCGATCATCAAACCAACTTTAAAAAACTGGGACTCAGACCGTGTTGCTATTATTGATATGATTCTGATTAAAATGGCTATCACGGAATTTTTAAATTTTGAATCGATCCCTACTAATGCCACCTTAAATGAATATGTGGAATTGTCTAAACTATACTCCACTCCAAAAAGTAAAGAATTTATAAATGGTGTGTTAGATCGCATCATGAAAGACCTCCAGGAAAAGAACTTAATTAAAAAAAGTGGTCGAGGACTATTAGCCGCAGATTGATATGCATGAGCAGGTATTGATTTTAGACTTTGGATCCCAATACACACAATTGATTGCTCGCCGAGTACGCGAACTCAATGTATATTGCGAGATCAGACCCTATCATCAATGTGAATTGAACCCTTCTACGAAAGCCGTAATTTTATCAGGAAGCCCTTTTTCTGTAAAAGATCCTAAAGCTCTAAGAATACCACTTGAAAATATCTTGGGTAAAGTACCAGTATTGGCCGTGTGTTATGGTGCTCAGTTGCTTGCGGACAGTCTGGGGGGGGAGGTTGTGAAATCAGATCACAGAGAGTATGGCAAAGCTAAACTT
>JANOWJ010000012.1:0-14702 GCA_031417835.1 Saprospiraceae bacterium
CTTCATTTTGAAAAGCCAGTTCTCTATTAGCAAGGATGAGTTCCGCAGCTCGTTTTTCTTTTTCTTCATTTTGAAAAGCCAGTTCTCTATTGGCAAGGATTAATTCAGCAGCTCTATTTCCTTTTTCTTCATTTTGAAAAGCCAATTCTCTATTGGCAAGGATTAATTCAGCAGCTCTATTTCCCTTTTCTTCATTTTGAAAAGCCAATTCTCTATTGGCAAGGATGAGTTCAGCAGCTCTATTTCCCTTTTCTTCATTTTGAAAAGCCAATTCTCTATTGGCAAGGATTAATTCAGCGGCCCGCTTTTCTTTCTCCTCATTTTTATCAACTAGTGTTTGATTGACCTGGAGTAATTCGATTTTTGACTGTTCTAGATCTTTACGCAGCCTGCCCGATTCATGAAGTTCTTTCATGATCTTGAGGTACACCGCCACAAGGATGATAATCGAACCCAAGATTAAAAAAACAGTATATAAAGGATTTATAAGGTCTTTTATATTTAAATTAGTAGAGTTTTGCCGGATCAGGTTGTTCAAATTTTGTTCCTTCAAAAAAATCAAACGCTTGACCTCATCCGAAATTTGTTTATCTACTGACCATTGCACCTGACTCTTCGTTCGAGATTCCTTATTCAATAAAGCGGAGCTCAAAAACTCTACTTTTTTGTTGATTAAAACTCTGAGTGCTTTAGCACTTTGGTGCAGTTCTGCATTTTCTTCAGTCAATGAATCCAATTCATCGAGGTTTGATTTCAGAAGCGTAATCGAATTAAAAAAATAATTTTTATAAATAGAATCGTTTGACAAGATATAGCCACGGTATGTAGACTCAAGTTCAGTATATAAGGTGAGTGAGGATTCAAACGAATGCTTCACCTTAGTGGCATGAACGACGACTTCATTAGCATGTGCAAGTTTATTGATTCTGAGGTAAAAAAGAATGGATAGAACAATCAGTAAAATGGTAGCGACAAAAAAGATAATTTTAAACCGATTATGATCAAGATTTTGCATAGATGGAATAATGGACTTAAACCACCACTAGTAAATATTTTTCTTTAGGGGATTGTTTATCCAGATCAGTCGATAAAGTAATTTTAATGGCTTTTTTTAGAAGCTCGAACGTATTGGGTTTTCGGATATAAAGATTAGCGCCTAGCTCGTAGGTTAAATTAATGGTTTGCGGATTGTCCGTAGTGGAAAAAACAACTACCGGAATTTCCTTTAATTTAGGAACTTGTTTGATTTCTTTTAGGCATTCTATTCCATCCTTAAGTGGCATATTTAGGTCTAGAAAAATGATAAGTGGTTTGGGTGGCACGATGACATCCAAAGTCACCATCAGTACGATGCCATCCTCTGCAATAACTAACTCTGCAGGTATATTCAATTCTTGCAAAGCATCTTCAAAAAACATTCGATCATCCGGATCGTCTTCGGCGAGAATTATCTTCTTAGGATGCAAGGTGTCAGCTTCCATAAATCTAAATTTTGAGGGCAAATTAAAAGGTCCTGTGTAATTTAAGCAAAATTTGGTTCTTTCCAGTTTGAACACAACTGTGGGTGGAGTAAAAAGTGAACTTTTTACTCCAATTCACTTGAATAATTAAGCCGCCTGAACGCAAGTTTTGATTGGTTTAGCACGCAATAAAGTCTAGCTTATGCAAGATTTGACAGATATTCAAAGATCCGGAAAGACTTTATACTTAACATACCATGAGGCTTTAAAGTTCAATCATAATCCAGCCATAATCTTTAAGGATCAAAATATAGAATTTCATCATCTGGTCCTTTGCTTTATTCATTCCAAACAACGGAAATTTGCATTGGGACTTAATTAATTTAGTATATAAAGTTTCTTAAGGGTCAGTGCATTAGGGCCGAAAATGCTATTGTCGTCGAGATCAAAGATTTCCCTCATGTTTAGCATTCAATTGTCAATCCATCCAATATCAAAATTGTGAACTGGCCTTTGAATCTAAACCTTAAGTCTGATGTGTAGAATAAAAAGATTTTACCTTTTATATAATCAACTAACTCCAGCTTTTACTGTATTACATTTGGAATTGTTGATATATATAAGTAAACAGCAAATAAAATGGGGCTAGCACCAAAAATTTAGTATCTTCGTAGGGTATTAATTTTTAACGAAATCTTCAAATTTTTCTCTGGCGATTACTGTATCAAAGCTAATAGTTCAAATTTGTATAACTTGATGGTAATTACAACATGATCCTATATATCAAATATATGGTGAGCATCCGTTGCAAGATGATCGTAAAAGACGAATTGAAACGGCTAGGTCTACAATATTTAGTGGTTGACCTGGGGTCAGTCGAAATCCTTGAAAATATCACTCCTATCCAACACGAACAGCTTAAAGTCAACTTACTTCAATCGGGATTGGAATTGCTGGATGATAAAAGGAGTATCCTCATCGAAAAAATTAAAAATGTGATTATCGAAATGGTACACTATTCCGATGAAATACCGGAGACAAATTATTCGGAATATATCAGTAAAAAATTAAACTACGATTATACCTATTTGTCCAATATTTTTTCTGAAGTAAAAGGTATCACGATACAACAATTTATTATCATTCACAAAATTGAACGAGTAAAAGAAATGTTACTCTATGATGAATATAATCTAACTGAAATATCGTACAAATTGCATTACAGCAGTGTCGCTCATTTATCCAACCAATTCAAAAAAGTAACAGGTCTATCGCCGTCTTTTTTTAAACAATTAAGACAAAAGCGGAAAAATTTGAATTAACGAATGATTCGAGTGACGAATGAATCGAGTGACGAATGTTTCGAATGACAAATGAATCGAATGACGAATGTTTCGAATGATTAGAGTGTTTCGAATGACGAATGGTTCGAATGACGAATGTTTCGAGTATGGTAAGAAGGGGTTTTTAATTCCTAATCTAATTTGCTAAAATGACGCCATTGAGCGGATATGGATTCCAAGTATTGCTCTAAATCCCTTTGGCTTATATTCGATGGCTCCGCGGTGGGAAATATTGGGGTTTCATTTAACATCGAATACCAGGCAGGAAATCGGATTCTGATTTGATCTGTTAGGTCTAGTATTTCGGATATCAACATATCTTGTTTTTGCATACCAATTTTCCTCGTATTATCAAAACTCTGATTGTTCTATTCGGTAATCCATTAAATAGATATCGCATTGTAAAATCGGCAGAGCTTCAATTGTTTATTCAGATATAAAAAGCCGAAGCCTAAAGGCACGAATAATTCTCACTCTGCTTATTTAAAAGTACTTTAGTTAATTAAAAGTAATTAAAATTCAACGGGAGATTCGAAATGGATCAAATAAAATTTTATGACCCCTTTGGTTAGAAGAGTTTAGGTTGTGGTTGTACATAAAAATCAAATGATTGGCCTTTAGAACTACGACTGAGAAAAGGGTGGGGTGTCGCATAATGCGTCTCTATCTCAAAATTTATTATTTTATAGCACCGCGTACTAAACGAGTAGCATGAACCGTTCTAAGTTCATCAGGACAATAAAAACAGGCTAGTGAATTATTACTTTTAATAAATACTAGCCTTAGCCTATATAGCTACTCTACGCTATGTTCTTCTTGATTATTCATATCCGGTCTTGATCACCGTCAATATCATCTTAAACCTCCCATTTGGTTTGATGTAATTGGGAGCATGAGCTGGTATGACGATGGATTGGCCAGTCTCTAAAAAAAATGATTCGTTTGCAATAACGATTTCTGCGGTTCCATCAATGATTTGAGCAAACGTATCAAACGGTGTGCTTTTTTCCAACATGCCCTCGCCACTATCAAATGACATTACGCTGATATTACCCGTTGACTTTTTTAGGATCGTTTTGATGACGACTGCATTGGCAAGGTATTCAATAATCTCCACGGTAATATGAGCCTTAGATTTCTCCAACTCTAGATTATCCTTGCTCATTGTATTTGCATCCATAGTTGTTTTGGTTTGCTAAAATCCGTATGCAGAGGAATATGCTCTTATTTTTTATTATTGACCACGATGTCTTTCAAAGCCGCACCCAAAGCATCCATGTCATGATTAAACTCGCGCTTAAACGATTCCCAATCGCTTTGATTTTTTTCATAGTTATCCATTCTAACTTTCAAATCTTTATTCTTCTGTTCAAGATCTTCAATCTTTTTTACATAAACAGCATCCATGGTCTTACCAGTAGACTTCATTTTTGTCTTTAGTTCAGAAATCTCAGATTGGTTGTTATTTATTTTTAGCGTCGTCTGATCTCTAAAAACAGTCCATTCTACATTGTCGGCAACTTTTATTGCCTCTGTTTGAGCGTCTTTTACGACCTCTTTCAATTCTTGCTTTGCATCGGCTACATTTTCTTCTGCCTTATCGACTTTTTGCGAAGATGTTTGGCAATTGGATAACAGCATACCAGTCGTGATGATCAGGGCGAGGTATATAAAATTAAATTTTTTTATCATTTTGTTTTTGTTTGAAATTAAGATTACTATAGGTCTAATATTTTTGCCAATTCTTTTTTGGTTTTACCCAATTTTACTTGTAGTTTTCCCAACATTTCGTCGCGTTGACCTTCATCATATAAGAGGTCATCATCTGTCAGGATGGCAAATTGTTTTTTGAGCTTGCCTTTTTGTTCGTTCCAGTTTCCTTTCAATTCTGTTGTATTCATAATATTAAGTTTTATAGTGAATTTATCACATCACAAAGGTGCGTGGATCTATAGGAGCTCCTGTTACACAAATTTGTAAAAGACTTACATAAATCTCATATTGAAAGAAGTAATTGCGATATATCATTTGATGGCTAGGTAAAAAATTGCAATTATTGATTTAATCTTAATTTTGAAATGAATGGGTGTATTGATCTATATAGGTTTCGACTAATGCCAACTTCTTGGTCACACTTCATGTAATAGGCTCAAGTAGTTGGCTGATACACATTCCTTTAATGCCAATGTATCCAAACAGTCAATGAATTTTAAGTTTGTTTTTCCATGCATCGGCTCGGGTCGCATCAGGTGACCGTGCAGCTTCGATTCTTCAGACTCGCTATGCGAAAGCAGATAAGTTTAATTTTGGAGATTTAATAAAGTAGATCAAAGTAATAATCAATCTCCAAATCATTATTTAATTGAGATATTCCCGGGGTATTCCATACAATCCTGCCCGCTTCTTCTTTTTGTTGCCATGAATTTACGGTTCCCGTAAGAGTCACAATGGTGCCGGAAACCTTCACATTGATGTCATGATCATCAAAAGTCCAACTTAAAGCCAGCGCCTTTTCGACATCCTTTTGTTCTATAATCATTTCCATTTCGGCCTTGATGGTGATATCATCAGTGATACCTCTTACCCCCATAATATAACTTGCCGCTTGTAGTGTAGTTTCTCGTTGAAAATTCCACGTGAGCTCTCCGGTCAAAGTCAGCCAGCCATCTTCTACATAGATACTTAATTTATCATGAGGTATGATCCAATTGAATTTCAGCGCATTCTGTACTTCGTGTTTTATTTCCAGGTCCGTTTTAACCCAGGAACGCGGAATTTTTACTTCAATATTTTCAACTAAATAAGTGACACCAATGACCTTTTTTGCGGCATGCTCAGCATTTAGTTTTTTAATATAGCAGTTCACAAAACCCGTCAGAGACACTACACCATCTCGGACCGATACACTGATTTCAGCATCATTCAATAGTGGTACCCATCGGATAGCATTTTGTACATCTGTCTTTAATTCTGAATTGTTTTTCAACCTAAAACATCTTTAACAAGAATAAGATCATAATTGTGCCACAAAGTTGTTGCATTTATAGGTGAAACATTTACACATATGTTGAAAAGTTTTACACAATTCACAGATCGTCATGATATATGTAAAACCTGTAACTATTATAATAAGTTATGTAATGAAGCACAGCTTAAAAAGCCCAAAATTTGTCGCTTTAAAGCTCGAATAATTAAATCTTTTCAACAGTTTTAGTCAAACATTTAACCTAATCTAAATTTAAAATTCATGAAATCTTTATGGATATTTCTTAGTTTTTTAATTTTCATCGGTTGCACCAATAACTTAGTGACCGGTCGCAAGCAATTAAAGTTGGTCTCCGAACCGGAGCTACAATCAGTGGCCCGCTCAGAATATCAGACATTTTTAAGTGAAAACAAAGTGCTACACAATCGGGATGCCGATGAAGTTAAACGAGTAGGAATGCGGATAGCTTCGGCTATTCAAAAATATTACGATGGAAAGGGACAGCCATCTGTACTTAAAGGCTACTCCTGGGAGTTTAATTTAATCGATAATAAAGAAGCCAATGCGTGGTGTATGCCCGGGGGCAAAGTGGTGGTGTATACCGGACTATTGCCGATCACTAAAAATGAAGAAGGTCTCGCTATCGTGTTAGGCCATGAAATCACACATGCGGTGGCACAACATGGTAACGAAAGAATGAGCCAGGGGCTACTACAACAATTGGGCGGCAGTGCCTTGTCTTTCGCACTTACGAATAAGCCTAAAGAAACTCAAAATCTGTTTCTTACGGCGTATGGCGCAGGGAGTACCATAGGCGCGATTTTACCATTTTCTCGCAAAGAGGAAACGGAAGCGGATGAGTATGGATTATACTTTGCCGCTATGGGGGGATATAATCCTCAGGAGGCTATAGCATTTTGGCAAAGAATGGCTGCTGCTGGAGGTGCAAACACTCCTGAATTTTTAAGTAGCCACCCTTCAGATGCCAATAGAATAGCTAAAATGAAGGAATTTATGCCTCAGGCCATAAAATATTACAATGCATCTAAGAAGTAACCTAACAAAACAATTTAATTATTACCCACAAAACTAATATCATGAAAACAAAACCTTCAATCCTGATTCAACTTTTGCTTTTGATCCTACTGTCAGTAGGTTGCAAAACAATGAACAAAACTCAAAAAGGCGCAGTCATCGGTACCGCAGGTGGTGCTGCTGCTGGTGCCGTCATAGGGAAAGTGGCTGGTAACACGGCATTAGGTGCGATTATAGGGGCAGCTGTAGGCGGAGTCACCGGAGCTATTATAGGTCGAAAGATGGATAAACAAGCCGAGGAAATGAAAAATGCTCTACCGGAGGCTCAAGTAGAACGCGTAGGCGAAGGCATTGTAGTTGAATTTAATAATAAAATCCTGTTTGGTTTTGACCAATCGAAGCTCACTTCAGAGGCTATCACAAGTTTAGGTAAATTAAACGAAATCTTACAAAAATATCCAGATACCAACATTGAAGTACAGGGACATACGGATGATAAAGGCTCTGTAAAATACAATCAGGCACTTTCAGAGCGACGAGCCTCCGCTGTGATCGCCAATTTAGCTGCACATGATATTCCTAGATCTCGACTAACCCTCAAAGGCTTTGGGGAATCTCTACCCAAATACACCAATAAAACCGAAGCAGGTCATGCACAAAACCGAAGAGTTGAATTTTTGGTATCCGCCAACGCCAAGATGAAATCAGAAGCTGCACTGGAAGCAAATTGAAAATAGCACATCTATGAATTTTCAATGAATCATTTATTAAATCTAAAGAATACTTAAACATTTATAAACACAACATTATGAAAACAAATCAATCTGTTATAAGCCATCTTTTCCTCATCGTACTGTGTGTCATCAGTATGAATACGTTGATGATGGGCCAAAATGGCACTGGCGTCGATACCACCAAGGCGGGTAATACGGCACTAGGCACCATCATACATGCTGCCGTGGGTGGCGCGACAGGAGCCGTGATAGGGCACCATATGGATATTCAAGCTGAAGAAATGAAACTTGCTGTACCGGAAGCACGCGTAGAACGGGTAGGAGAGGGCATTGTAATCGAGTTCAATGAAAAAATCCTGTTTGGCTTTGACAAATCCAAACTCACTGAAATGGCCAGAAATAGTTTGATTAATTTGAGAGAAGTCTTTCAAAAGTATCCTGACACCAATATTGAGGTTCAGGGACATACGGACAGCAAAGGTACTTTGCTTTATAATCAAGCCCTTTCTGAGCGACGCGCCTCTGCGGTCATTGGTAATTTGTCTGAAAACGACATATTGACTTCTAGGCTTACGTTAAAAGGCTACGGCGAGACTCTACCTAGATATACAAATAAAACGAAAGGTGGTGGATCAAAAAACCGAAGAGTAGAGATTTTGGTGTCGGCAAGTAAAAAAATGATAGCTGACGCTGGCGTTGAAGCTAAATAACATCAAGACTAAAACAGGCATATTAAACGAAACCGCTTTCCATAATATTAATAGTTTATAAAAATCAAACACTCGATCTCAGTATCAAACCGGAAGAGTTCAATAAGAATAAAAAGTAGCTCCACACTACTCAAAAAACAAGTTTTTTAGCATTAATCCTTTCAGCGAGAAAGGGGGGATATCTTTTCCCTCTTTCTTCTGAATTGCTTGGCGCTTAAGCTCTTTAAAAATGCTAAGAATTGAATTCTGTTACAATTTTATGAACAACATTTTAGGTCAATCTGTATCCAGATTTGCTCTTAAGGGAAAATCATAGGATTTATATTATTAAGATATGAAAGCATTAATTTATCACGGACCTGGGCAAAAAACTTGGGAAGAGAGACCAAAGCCAACCATAAAGGCTCCCACAGATGTCATTGTAAAAATTTTGCAAACTACAATTTGCGGAACAGATTTGCATATCCTCAAAGGGCATGTCCCGACTGTAAATGAAGGCAGAATTTTGGGGCATGAAGGGGTCGGAATTATAGATGCAGTGGGGGACGCAGTGACCAATTTTAAGACGAATGATCATGTATTGATATCCTGTATTTCCGCTTGTGGCAAATGTGAGAATTGCAGAAAACAAATGTATTCTCAATGCGATACCGGCGGTTGGATATTAGGGAATACGATAGATGGCACGCAGGCTGAATATGTACGAATCCCGTATGCGGATACCAGTTTATATCCAATTCCGGCAGGTTCAGTAGACGAAGAAGTGGTCATGTTAAGTGATATACTACCTACGGGTTTTGAATGCGGCGTCTTGAATGGGCAGGTAAAACCAGGTGATGTCATCGCAATCATCGGCGCAGGCCCTGTCGGATTAGCTACGGTCATCACTGCTCAGCTTTACACTCCATCGGTCATCATCATGATAGATAAAGATGTCAACCGTTTAAAAGCCGCATTGACACTGGGTGCGACACATATCGTCAATAGTGATACTGAACAAGTGGTACCAAGGATTATGGACATTACCAAAAACAAAGGCGTGGATGTAGCTATTGAGGCCGTAGGAATTTCTGCTACATTTGAACTGTGCCAGGAAATTATTGCACCAGGAGGTCATATAGCCAACATCGGTGTCCATGGCACTGCAGCTACTTTACATCTTGAAAAGTTGTGGTCAAAAAACATCACGATCACGACTCAGCTGGTAGATACCTTCAGTACGCCTATGCTTTTTACCAATTTGTTATCCCGGAAATTGGAGGTCAAAAAACTGATCACGCATCGATTCAGGCTAGATGACATTCTGGAAGCCTACCGCACTTTTGAAAATGCTACCAGTGAAAAAGCCTTAAAAGTCATTTTGACCAGCGGTTAAGTCAACATTAAATCACAATAGTTATATCCAACGAATAAGCGTTTTTCGAACTAAATCACACCAGATTTTCAAATAAAAGTTACAACATTAGCCCTTTCCAATTTTCAATACCACTTACCTAAGCCCCAAAAACTATGAAAATCATCGTGATTTCATCCAGTGTAAGAATAGAACGAAAAAGTCACCGAGTGGCACTATACTTTCAAAAATATATAGCTGAGCATAAGTTAGCTACTGTGGAAATAGTGGATTTGGAAAAATACAATTTTCCCATATTCAAGGATAAATTGAAGAATCAAATCAATCCGACAGAAGATGTTTTGGAATTTGCAGAAAAAGTAAAATCCGCTGATGGTATTATCATCGTCACCCCAGAATACAATGGCGGCTATCCGGCAAGTTTGAAAAACGCTATTGATTTACTTTATGAAGAGTGGTATCATAAACCTATTGCTATTTCTACTGTCTCAGATGGAGTATTTGGAGGAAATCAGGCACTGATATCTTTACAATTTACATTATGGAAAATCAGAGCCATCACGGTTGCAGCAATGTTTCCAGTGAGAACTGTAGACGAATTTTTTGACGCAACCGGCAATGCCATTGATAAAGTGGGTACGGATAAACTGGCCCACTTATTTATAAATGAATTGCTCTGGTGTATAAGCTTAGGTCAAAAGGCTTAATAAACAGCTGTATATTTTATTTTAGTTTGGAAATAATTAAGTTTAAATAAATAAAAAAAGAAATAGATGAAAAATATAAAAAATCCCTCGAGGTTCAGCCCTCCGATGACAACTCTAGAAGTACATCAACATAAGACGCTGATGGAGTTATTAGAAGAACTGATGCGGTCGTTGAGAAAGGCGTAAAGCCTAGCTAGACTGAAAAGCCAAAAAATTGACCCATAAAAAGAATAAACATGAATCACATCAGTATTAGAAAATTAGGCTTAGCGTTTGGTTTGACAGGTGCATTGCTATACTTCGGTTGTGCCATGATCATGCACATTCTGGGTCACGACAGTTCTATAAAACTTTTCAACAACTTGCTTCATGGCTTTGATGTTACCTCAATAATTAGAAGGAATATTTCGCCATTACAAGAAATTTTTGGACTTGGACAATCTTTTATTCTTAGCTGGCTCATCGGTGCCTGTATTGCATGGATTCACAATATTTCATACAATAAATAAGGAATGATTCGAATGACGAATGGATCGAATGACGATTGATACCTTTTTTATTCCTTGATATGCTGCCTCTTTGCGCCTGCCTGCCGGACAGGCAAGTCTTCGCTTCGTTTCACTTCGCTGCGTCTTTGCGCGAAAATTCTGTATTTCGGTTAGACAAGTCATCTCTTACTATCGCTTCGCGAAATTCCTGTCTCTCGTTGAACCAGCTTGCTGGAATGGCAAGTCTCAGATACGTTTCACTCCCCAATGCGAAAATGCTTTGCTGCGTCTACGCTTCATTTACTCGATGGCGTAATTTTTTTATTCCTTTATATGCTGCCGCTTTGCGCCTGCCTGCCGGACAGGCAAGTCTTCGCTTCGTTTCACTTCGCTGCGTCTTTGCGCGAAAATTCTGTATTTCTTTGCTTCATTACGTTTGGCTTCGCTGCGCGACATCATTCATTAGCATGTTTTCGCCTGTCGAGATACATACAATAAAAAAGGGTATCGAGTGGTTTCGATACCCTTAAAAGAAGCGTTTAAGTGATTTTTAATCTTTACTCAAGACCAACCGATTGCTCCAGGTAGAAGTGCCATTCGTTATACGATAAAAGTAAATACCTCCTAGGAGATGGGCTGCATCAAATCGCAGCTGAATACGTTTATGGGCGGTGATTAGACCTTCAAAAAGGGATGCCACCTTTTGACCTTGAAGATTAAATACCTCCACCTTCCATCGATCATTGTTTATAGGTGTGGTAAAATTGATAGTAGTAGAATGTGTAAATGGATTAGGATAAGCTACTGCTTCAAAGTTTTCCGTATATATTCGTGGCATAGCCACTCGTGGCATGGCCACACGTGGTACAACCATATGTGGCACTAGATGAGCATCGAATTCTTTTGGCCTTAAGTCGGTAGCCTTTTGTTGTTGTAATATGGTTTGGAAATTCGGAACAGTTTTTTGATAACCTGGGAGACAAACTACACCACAATCTTCCATAGTGACCCGTTGAGTACATTTGCTTACGCAACCATCTGAATTGGTTACTATGACAGTATATACACCTGAATCCGCTACAGTGACCCAAGCTTCAGTAGATCCATTGCTCCATAAGTAGGATTTAAACCCCATAGGTGCGGATAATTCTGTAGTGCCGCCAATACATATGGATAAATCACCCATTATAAGACAATCTGGTGAAGGAGCAAGCGCTATTCTTTTCGAGCACGTACTCACGCAGCCATTGAGGTTTGTGACGGTGACCGTGTAGACACCCGAGTCCTTTAAGGTTATAGTCTGTGTGGTTGCTCCGGTATTCCATAGATAGGACACATTTCCGGAAGGTGCCGAAAGGACTGAACTACTTTGTGTAGGGCAGATGTTGACTCCACTTATCGTACAGTCTGGCGCTTGACTTGCAGTTATGGTTTTTGAACAGGTACTGCTGCATTCTGAAGCATTGGTCACTGTGACAGAATAGGTTCCGATTTGACTGATGGTGATACATTGTGATGTATCTCCGGTACTCCATAGATATTTGGCATTGGTTGAAGCACACAAACGGGTCGATGATACTTCACATTGCGGCGATGTAGCCACAATAGAGCATACGGGATAAGGCGTCACTACGACCTTAAATATAGGTGAAGTCCTGACACCGCAGCCATTGTCTACCCTGACCCAATAATCGCCGCCATGTCTGACTTGGATGCTTTGCATTTTTCCACCGATGCTCCAAAAATAGCTACTGCCTTTGGATGCGGTCAATGTCACACTACCGCCTATACAAAACGAAGTGGCTCCACTAGCAGTAATTACCACCGGGATGGCTGTAGTGACGGTAATCACGAATGCTGCAGATGTGTCGCCACATTCACCGGATGTGATCACGGTGTAACTGCCTGAAACCTTCACGATGATGCTACGCGTAGTATCACCGGTACTCCATAAGTAGCCAATGCCCAATGAAGAAGTCAGCACGGTACTATCACCGGTACAAAGTCTTGAAGAACCGCTGGAAGTGATCGTGGGTGCTCCTGTACCTGATATAGCGACCGTGACTGGAGCCGATACGACTGCACAGCTGCCAGCCACTGTCACCGTATATTGTCCAGAAACCACTACTATAATTCTCCTGGTAGTCGCACCATTGCTCCATAGGTACCCTATTGCCTCTGATGCTGTGAGGGTGACACTTTCGCCTACACAAAAAGAAACTGGACCGTCAGCGGTTATCGTAGGGATAATGGTTGAGGTGACTGTGACCGTCGTAGCTGCTGAGACGCCACCGCAAGGACCAGAAGTCGTGACGCTGTAACTACCCGCTACTGATACCGTGATACTTTGGGTCGTGGCACCTGTACTCCAAAGATAGCCACTGGCTGCTGTCGCAGTCAGTATGACTTGCTCGCCAGGGCACATTGTAAGAGGCCCGCTAGCTGAAATAGTCGGTACAAACAATGCATTTATAATAACTTGAACTATAGCTGATGTGCCTGCACACCCTCCTGAGGTGGTTACACTATAGTTGCCTGCTGTGGTCACTGTGATGCTTTGAGTCGTCGCGCCAGTGCTCCAGAGATACCCAGAAGCTGGTGAAGAGGTTAGAATAACATTACCACTAGGACAAAACGTGAGTGGGCCACTGGCAGAGATGGTTGGACTGGATGCAGGATTGACTTGGACTACAGTGGCTGTGGAGGTCCCGATACAACTTCCTGTACTGCTTACAGTATAACTACCTGCTGTAGTGACTGTGATGCTTTGGGTGGTGGCTCCATTACTCCATAGATATCCAGAAGCTGATGAAGATGTGAGTATCACGCTGCCACCCGGGCAAAAGGTGAGTGGACCGCCTGCAGTGATCGTTGGAATCACTGAAATCATCACAACGACTGGGGTGGAGGCTGATGTAGCACCGCAGTTGCCAGAGGATGTGACACTAAAATTGCCGGATGCTGTGACGGTGATACTTCTCGTCGTGGCTCCATTACTCCACAAATATCCATCAGCAACAGATGATGTGAGTATGACACTACCCCCCTGACAAAATGAAAGAGGTCCACTTGCTGTGATCGTCGGTGGCACCGGTGCAACTACAGACACCGTAGTCGCAATGGAGGTACCAGCACAAACACCCGAAGTGGTTACACTATAATTACCTGCAGCGGTGACGGTGATACTTTGAGTTGTAGCACCATTGCTCCAGAGGTACCCGCCGGCTAATGATGATGTGAGGATTACGCTTCCGCCAGGGCAAAACGATAATGGCCCTCCGGCCGTTATTGTAGGAATCGCTGTAGTAGTCGAGCTGACTGCGGTCACTGCCGATACACCTCCGCATTCGCCGGTGGTGGTGACGCTGAAATTGCCTGATGCCGTGACAGTGATACTTTGAGTCGTGGCGCCATTGCTCCAGAGGTACCCACTGGCCACTGAAGATGTAAGGATGACACTACCCCCCAGGCAAAATGATAAGGGACCATTTGCAGTGATAGTAGGTATTATATTAGGAAGTACGGTGACAGTGACCGCTTGTGAGGTACTTACACAAGAGCCAGCACTGGTCACCATCACACTATGGATGCCACTAGTCATGACCGTATTGTTTTGTGTCACACCACCATTACTCCATAGATAGCTAGCGCCGGCAGATGCCATCAGCACTACACTCCCGCCTTGACAAAATGTAATAGCTCCACTTGCTACTATAGTAGCTACCGGATTGCTGTTCACGGTGACTAAAGTTGCCGCGGATACAGCGGTACAACCACCTGCATTAGTAGCTATGACTGTATAACTGCCACCTGCAGTCACTGAGATCGAAGCTGAAGTGGCACCATTACTCCATAAATAACTAGTGCCTCCCGATGCAGTCAGGG
>JANOWJ010000013.1:0-21768 GCA_031417835.1 Saprospiraceae bacterium
GCCGTACTTGAGCAAAAACTAGCAGGTATACACCCTAAAATTGTGGCCATCTCTGTGCCATTTCCAGGCAATTTATTTAGCGCATTTCGTTGCGCACAATGGTTTAAAACCCACCATCCTGATCTAAAAATAGTAATGGGCGGTGGTTTTGCCAATACAGAATTAAGATCCCTTTCTGATCCAAGAGTTTTTGAGTTTTTTGATTTTATCACACTCGACGATGGTGAGGTCCCTCTCGAATGTCTAGTAGATCATGTGTTGAACTCCAGCGGAAAAATCATAGCGGACGCATCATTACAATTGAAGAGAACATTTACCTTGATCGATGGCCAGGTGAAGTACATCAATACGGCGGCACAAAAAGATTATCCTCAAGCTCAACTCGGCACCCCGGATTATAGCGATTTATTGTTGGATCAATATATCTCGGTCATTGAAATCGTCAACCCCATGCATAAGTTGTGGAGCGATGGCCGGTGGAATAAGCTCACGATGGCGCACGGATGTTATTGGGGCAAATGTACTTTCTGCGACATCTCCCTGGATTATATCAAAGTGTATGAACCCATAGCCGCCACGCTGTTATGTGATCGAATGGAGGAGATTATGCATCAAACCGGACAAAATGGGTTTCATTTTGTAGACGAAGCAGCACCTCCGGCTCGTATGCGCGCACTGGCCTTAGAGATTATAAAACGAAAACTTAGTGTCTCTTGGTGGACGAATATCCGTTTTGAAAAAAGTTTTAATCGAGATCTATGTAAACTGCTGAGTGCCTCGGGATGCATCGCAGTATCGGGTGGACTTGAGGTGGCCTCCGACCGCCTATTAGAACTTATTCAAAAAGGAGTGACGGTAGCTCAAGTGGCTCAGGTATGTCGCAATTTTAAAGAGGCGGGGATCATGGTACATGCTTATCTCATGTATGGATTCCCTACTCAGACGATGCAAGAAACGATTGATTCATTGGAAATGGTGCGGCAACTGTTTGAGGTAGGAGTCATTCAATCTGGCTTTTGGCATCAATTTGCAATGACGGTGCACAGTCCTGTCGGGATGTATCCTGACCAGTATCAGGTGCAAAGAACTAATCATGTCATGGGTACGTTTGCTAATAATGATTTGGACTTTGTAGATCCTGTGGGCATAGACCATAGTGCATTTAGTCACGGTTTAAAAAAATCACTATTGAATTATATGCATGGTCGGTGCCTTGATTATAGACTTCAAGAGTGGTTCGATTTTAAAATTCCAAAAGATAAAGTTCAAAAAAACTTTATTCAAAATGCCTTACTCGAAAAGGAATCTGAATCTATAAATTATACCAGTAAAATCGTTTGGCTAGGCCAGCCTCCTAAAGTGAGTTATCCACTCACTGAAAAAGAAGATCAAATCACCCTCACTATATATGATTCCAGAAAGACAGTGACGCTGGAGATATCAAAAGCTTGCGGTATCTGGTTAATAGAAATCTTGGCTATCCTGACTCCAACTAATGTCCAATCGATTACTTTGCATAATATGAAAGAGATGTATGAATCTGCGGGATTGCTTGATTTTGAATTATTCTGGCGAAGCGCTCCGATAAAAACACTTCGAAAAAATGGATTGTTGGTTCTTTAATGCCATAGTTCATTTACAGATCATAATTAAATAATAATACTTTTTCCCCTTTACCTCCGGTGATCCTATAGAACTCCAGGGCATGCAGGTCTTCTTCTTGCGCATCTACAAACATGCTATGGATATCTTGAGTTTTACAATATTTTTTTACTTCCTCCAGCAATTGTGTAGCCAGGCCTTGGCGTTGCATTTCTGGATCAATGGCGAGGTCGTAGATATAGAGCTCAGACCCTTCGGTATAATATTTAGCGAGGATGTAAGCAGTGAGTCCGCCCATGACTTTATTATCAACAAGCAATACAAAGGCTACAAAATCCTCTTTGTCCAATAAAGATTTCAGGTAATTCTCGGACGGCTGCTTTTGATCATCGCACTCGAAAACTTCATTGAGCAAAATCAATAAATCTTGAAACAACGGCACATCGGAGTGTTGCAATCGGAGGATCTGAATAGATGGAGTATTCATAACTTAAGCTAGTGTGTAAAAATTAGGTCAATGAATATTTACTGACCTTTATGTTCAAACCAATCATATCGAGCGGTATTTACGGTAGGTATACCATTTGAAGTCGCATACATTCCATATACACAACCTACAAATCCACCAGCCGTCTTGGTGCTTAAAAACTTGCGATCAAGATCAGACCGTAATAATAGCCACTCGCCTTTTTTAATAGAATAATAAAAATTATAGCCTTTTTCATTCACTTCTACTTTGAATAAGATAGCGCTGTTTATTTTACGCAAGGGTATGGATGTTAGGAGTTGAGGTCCTTGCGAAGAAGTGTCTGCGTGGCCGGCAACCTTGCCAAGTCCCTTAAATAATTGTACTACGGGCCGACCCCGATCTGCAGATTTGCACATAAAATAATAATGATTTTCATTTTGAAAGACCAAAAGACCGGCTTTTTCATTATCCACTATGGTTTGAAATTGCATTCGTGTAGCTACATAGCCATTGATGTGATTTTGACGATCCGCTACCATGGAGATATTTTTCTTTTCACTGCAAGTAGTCGGAGCCAACTCAATCCAGAGCTTGCCTTTTTTTATGCTATGGAATGGTTTAACAGGAGTACGTAAGAAGGTGTAGCGTTTATTTAAAACACTATCATCAAAGTGATCATGAAAGAGCTGATTATTTGCAAATTCATTCACTTTTGAAGTAAACAACGGGCCATTTATCACAGGAGCGGGATAGCTGTATTGTACTTCTTTATGTTCGGCATTGATGACCGGCCAGCCATCGATCCAGGATACCGGGGCCATAAATGTTTCACGACCAGTATTGTAATGATCTCCATCGTAGGGTCTGCATCCTAAAAAGACAGCATACCAAGCACCGGTGTTGGTTTGAACCATCTCTGCATGACCCGTCGAGGTGATTGGGTTTTTTCTGGATGGATCAAGATCTCTTTGTGTCAGGATAGGATTTTTATCATATGGTATAAATGGGCCATCGAGGGATCGACTTCGGAAAACTACTTCACTGTGAAAAAATTCTGTGCCGCCCTCAGCACAATATAAATAGTACCAGTCATCTTTCTTAAGGATGTGTGGTGCTTCGATCCATATCGGTTGTTTAGCTAAGTCAGTGCCACCATTGATAAGTATTTTTTGTTCGCCCGTTACTTTAAGATTTTTGTGATCCAAGGCATAGATTCTGATCGTACGGTGTCCTTGGTAGAGAGCCACATTATCCGGCGGAATACTGTTGTACAATAGATACGCCTGTTCGCCATCGAAATAAATGGATGGATCGATACCCTCGACTTCAGGCAGAAAGGTTGGATTGCTCCATGGGCCTTTTGCATCTTTGGCGGTAATAATAAAATTGCCCCCCTTACCCACTAAGGTACATGTGATATAAAACAAACTATCGTAATACGTAATGGAAGGAGCATATAAGCCGTGGGAGACCCCTGCGCCATCGAGATTCAACTGTTCAGCCCGATCCATCGCATACCCTATCTGATGCCAGCTGACCAGATCTTTACTGTGCATAATCGGTATACCCGGGAAATACGCAAAGGAAGAATTAATCAGGTAATAATCATCGCCTACCCTGCAGATGCTTGGATCCGGATAAAAACCAGTCAAAATGGGGTTGGTAAAAGTGTTCTGTGCTTGTGCGACCTGAATACAACTAAAAGTAAATACGAATAGAATGACAAATCGCTCTAAAGTCTTGAGCAAATATGATTTGATGGACAACATAAATTTTGAATCTATAAATTGGGCTTAAACAATTGTAATTTTTCCGCTAGCAAGATGGGTGAGATCTAATTTAGAACTTAAATTTTGTTTATTAAATTGTTCTAATAAACGCGAATATATTATAAAGTATTTTTGCAGGTGATCCATCGCCTACCATGGAGTGAAAACATTCGTACTATCTTACTAGGGTTATTGATCCCGTTTTTTGTGAATACCTCCCTGAAGTTTTTACCCAATAGGTGATTACATAAACATATACGCCAGAGCCTAATGGAGTACTTCCCAGTTGTCCTGTCCATTGAAAATCACTGGATTTGGATTCAAAAACAACCTGCCCTAACCTATTTATGATCGAAATTTTTTCGAATTCTATTCCCCGCATATTCAGTTTTACCACATCATTGAGCCCATCATCATTCGGAGTGAATATATTGGGCATAAAGAGGTTATGATTACAATCTTGATCAAGGATTTGTACCTGATATTCTGATTGCACACAGTCGGGTGATGCGACAAATAGTTTGTAAAACCCGGGTTTTTCGATAATCCTTTTGTGTTGTTTGAATACTCCATCCCATAACCATTCATATTGGTCTATATCCTGCGTGATCGATGCGATCATGGCTCCGTTCAATTCAAATGGAAAGGTCTGATTACATGCACTATACTGCACCTCCTTTTTTAAGATAGGAGGTAAGGGCTGTAAGGTCACTTCGTCTATAAAATAATACGAATTATTGCCATCCTTACAGGTATGGTGAGCGGCAGGATATTGCAGGTCTCCTATCGTGAGGTATTTTTCATTGCCTTTGGCAACATAACAGAGCTCTGTACGGACCCATCGATCATTTGCATAATCGATGATGGCTGTCAATGATGGCGTAGCCATAATATTTGTTCCTTGAAGATCGACATTAGGTAATGTGGTTGAAAACAAGATGTCTAAGCCGGTCGAAGTACAACCATTATTTTGAATCACAGAAGTATACAAACTCAGTCGATAGGCCTGCCCTGCCCTAAGCGGAGCGGTCAATGGGACACTGATGTATTCTCTAAATGCATTGCTCGTCATGATGCCTACATAGGCTGCTCCACTGATCGAGGCTTTGACTCCAAAATAATTATTTGGTACACCGACCTCAGGATTTTTACCACAAACATTATAATAGTTGGGGGTACCAGCAGAAGGGGTAAACCAGAATTTGACGACCCCATTAAAATCACTCAGAAATGTTGGGCATTCATGATACTCTTCAAATCCAGGGTTGGGAATTAAATTTGATTGTGCACCAATCGTAACCACATATGTAAAAGCCAAAATAAACAGAACACCAGGCTTCATCCTGTAAATTTAATCCAAGTCTACCGTTCTCAACATTGTATTTGTAATATGTCATTGGTATAAAGTAAAATAATGGAGCTCAAGAAATGAGCTTATGAGTGCACGTTATCTTTTTGCCCAGAAGGGGTACGATTCCTTTTAAAATAGGCTTATTGATTGGGTCGGTTTCTTTTGTATCACTCCACAGCAAAATGGTACCGCAAGGATTGAAATGGTCTAGCTAGAAGTTGTCGATGAGCATTGAGTAATTAGCTCTAAATTTGCCGCGATTAAGCTATGAAAAACTATAAAGCAGGTATAGGGTTTATCTTTTTTACGATCCTGATCGATGTCATTGGATTTGGCATCATTATCCCGGTGATACCTAAGCTCTTGACCGGTATGACCGGTGGTACGATATCAGATGCCAGTAAATATGGGGGCTACCTGATGTTTTCATTTGCAATTATGCAGTTCATATTTTCTCCGGTTCTTGGCGCTCTGAGTGATCAATACGGAAGGCGAAAGATCCTATTAATCTCTTTGTTTGGATTTGGGTTGGATTATTTGTTAGCCGCTTGGGCTCCTACACTTGGCTGGATGTTTTTAGGCAGGATACTCGCCGGGATCACAGGGGCTAGTTTCACGACAGCGGCAGCGTATATAGCCGATGTGAGTACAGATGAAAATCGGGCTCAAAACTTTGGCATGTTGGGTGCGGCATTCGGATTGGGCTTTATCATAGGTCCCACCTTAGGCGGGATCTTGGGTCAAATGGGGCCTAGGGTGCCGTTTTTGGTATCTGCAGGGCTTACCTTTATTAATTGGTTGTATGGATATTTTGTCCTGCCTGAATCATTGGATCAAGAGCATCGTCGTCCATTTGAATGGAAACGAGCCAATCCCATCGGCAGTCTGATGCAGCTCAAAAAATATCCTACAGTGATCGGATTGGTAGGTTCATTATTCTTTATTTATCTCGCGGCACATTCTGTTCAAAGTACCTGGACATTTTTTAATATGCATACTTTTCAGTGGACTGAAAAAATGGTAGGATATTCTTTAGGTTTTGTGGGCGTTTTAGTAGCTCTGGTTCAAGCAGTTTTGATCCGTTTTACTATTCCAAAACTTGGTGAAAAAAGGAGTTTGTATTTAGGATTTTCATTCTATGCCTTAGGCTTGTTGTTATTTGCGTTTGCCACTCAAGGTTGGATGATGTTTTTATTTTGTATACCCTATTGTTTGGGAGGCATAGCAGGTCCCGCATTGCAAGGTATCATCACGGGACAAGTCCCTCGCAACGCACAAGGTGAGCTTCAAGGCGCATTGACGAGTCTGATGAGTTTGACCACGATCATTGGTCCCCTGTTGATGACCTCCGTGTTTTACTATTTTACGCGAGAAAGCAGTCCCATCCATTTTCCAGGGTCTGCATTTTTATTGGCCTCCATCCTTATTGTGATTAGTACATTATTGGCCTATAGGACACTGGGCAAGCCATGATGGCTGGGATATGATCCATTTTCCGATCTAAAATGATAGATTTCTCCAGTCTAATCAGCCTTCAGCTCGATCATGGTGCCGACTCAAATCACTATTTCTTCTCACAATCTTCGCGACAGATAGCTCAATATATGAGGTGGATTCTTTCATTCATCCGCTACTTTATATTATGGACTGTACTTTAGGTTAAATAGTCATACAATATTTAGTTTTAAGGAATAGTTATTAAAAGTATTCTGATCAATTTAACATGATGAAATGTAACTACATACTTTGGATGATCCTCTTCCTGGTGAATGGTCCTACTGCGGCCTACGCCAGATTGTTGCACATCGGCGCTGGATATACGTGGACATCACCAAATGCTATGCAGGGTCAGGTCATTGCAGGTGATACGATATTAATCCATGCAGGATCGTATGCCGGGACCTTTTTTATCACCAATCTCACAGGCACAGCCAATGCACCCATCGTGATCAGGGCAGCTCCAGGGGAAAATGTATTATTCACCGGAGGTACAGAATCTTTTCATTTTTCTGATATAGCATATGTCCAATTGCACGGCATCATTGCTCAAAGTCAGACCGGCAATGGACTGAATATCGATGACGCCGGCAGTTTTGCGACTCCATCCCATCATATCTTGATCAAAGATTGCATCTTTAGAAGCATCAATGCGACTGGCAATAACGATCTGTTGAAGCTATCCGGAGTAGACGATTTTACGATAGAGCGTTGTGTATTTCAAAATGGTGCTGGGGGTGGGAGTGGCATAGATATGGTAGGCTGTCATCGGGGCTTATTTGAAAGCATTGAATTTTCAAATATGGGTAGCAATAGTATTCAAATCAAGGGCGGGAGCAAAGACATCACGATACGGCGGTGCCGATTTGTCAATGGCGGGGCAAGAGCTGTCAATATAGGGGGAAGTACTGGATTAGAATTTTTTAGGCCTCAAAATGCGACATTTGAAGCGAGCACAGTCACCGTATATGGCAATGTATTTGAAGGAGCAGAGACTCCTTTTGCTTTTGTCGGGGCTGTAGATTGTAAAGTTATCAACAATACGATCCTCCGACCCGGGCGCTGGGCTATGCGCATCCTTCAAGAAACGGTTGATCCGCTTCGTTTTGAGCCAAGCGGTCGCAATACGGTCCAAAACAATATCTTCATAGTGACCACATCCTTGTCGACAGAGGTCAATATAGGTCCTAATACTGCGGCTGGGACTTTTATCTTCACTAATAACCTCTGGTTTAAAGAAGGTCAGGTGGCATGGAGCGGACCTGTACTGCCGGTAGTTGATCCCGCGCAAATCATCGGTGATCCGATGCTAAATACAGCTAGCTTTACGATCACTTCTTCAAGCATCGCCTACCAAAAAGGTAAAGCAGCTGCCGGTATAGCCACCGACTATTATGGTAAAAATTATAGAAATCCTCCATCTATAGGTGCGGCTGAGGTCGAATCTTCGTTGGCTTTAAAAAGTAATCGTACTCCGACCAAATCCAATGCATCGGATAAGATCTTATTAAAATTATATCCTAATCCAACAAAAGATAGGCTCAACCTCCAGGTGACGGCACCTGCTGAGTATAGTATATCTAATGTGAGTGGCCACCGGCTGATTTCCGGAATAATCATCAAAGGGGACAATCTTATAGCGGTGGACTTATTAACCGCCGGCGTGTATTATTTGACAATTGATTTTCAATATTATAGTAAAGTGATAAATTGGGTAAAAGTGGAATAAATCTACATTGATCTAAATATCGTATTCCCCAAAAGTTATAGGATTGAATTTCCTAATCTGATCTATGCACATCAAAAACTATATTATGAAACGAGGAAAATTTATTACCGCAATTATAGCCTTCTTTACTACCCCTTACCTAGCCATTGCTAAACTCCGTATAAGCTTGCCTGGAAAAGGCTTAGGTTTTAAGATTAATGCTGGCGAAGGGCGAATACATGGGCATTTAAAATTGAAAGGAGTAAACTCAAACATCTTAGACCTGAAAGTTTCAGGAAGCGATACCGATGGAGCGTTAGCTATTTTTGAGCAAACATCACTTTCTCAAGGAAAAGGGACTCCTTTACATCTTCATTCCGCGCAGGATGAATTCTTTTATGTTATTGAAGGCTCTTATTATTTTCAGGTTGGAACCGACAAATTTAATCTGGTAAAGGGCGACAGTATCTTTTTGCCACGAAAGGTTCCTCATGCCTGGACACAAGTATCTGAAACAGGTAAAATGACTGTAGTTTTACAACCTGCTGGTCAATTAGAACACTTTTTTGTTACCGTGGCTGCACTGGACCACGAACCAACATCAAAAGAAATGCAAAAGATATTTACAGACCATGATATGCAAGTCATTGGGCCACCTTTAACTATAGAAAAGGAATGATTCCGCATACATTTTTCTAATCATGTGAAACCTTTTGGAACCCAATTGGCTTTCGTGAGTCGATTAAGTAGGTTACTCTTGTTGAGTTTGTACAAATAATTGTATTCGGTCATTCGGGATTAGTAGCTAAGCACCTACCTCACACTTAGTTATAACATTTCTTTAAGACTTCAGAATCATTGAATACGGACCTCCTGTGTTATTTGTGTTATTTTTGCACTAATTTAAATACGATATGCAGCGAAATAACATGACCGATGTCCAAGCGGTAGATGCTCTGGGCCAAGCCTTTAAAGATTTGAATAGAGAAGTAAGCAAAGTAATCATAGGCCAGGATGAGGTCGTGAGAGCCGTGATTATCTCCTTATTTGCTAACGGGCACAGCCTTTTAGTAGGCGTGCCAGGGCTGGCAAAAACCTTATTGGTGTCTACTATTGCACAAGTATTGGATCTGGAATTTAATCGAATTCAATTTACGCCGGATCTTATGCCCAGCGATATCACCGGATCTGAAATCCTAGACGAAGAGCGTCGATTTCGGTTTAATCGTGGACCTGTCTTTGCCAATATCGTACTAGCCGATGAAATCAATCGTACCCCGCCCAAGACTCAAGCTGCTCTGCTGGAGTCCATGCAAGAACGATCGGTGACCGTCAGCGGTCAGAAACATTTGTTGCCCAAACCATTCTTTGTACTAGCTACTCAAAATCCAATCGAACAAGAAGGAACTTATCCACTCCCGGAGGCCCAATTGGATCGTTTTATGTTCAATATTTTATTGGATTATCCCAGCTTCAAGGATGAGGTGACCGTCGTAAAAAACACTACTTCACTACATAATCCAGAGCTCAGATTGGTGATGAATGCCGAAGACATCATGTTTTATCAGGATATCATTCGTAAAATCCCGATAGCAGATAATGTGCTCGAATATGCTGTCAACTTAGCTACTAAAACAAGGCCTAATTCGGATAGGGCTACTGCTCAAGTCAAACAATATATTAGTTGGGGAGCAGGCCCTCGAGCCTCTCAGTTTTTGGCATTAGGGGCCAAAGTACATGGAGCAATTCAGGGCAAATATTCTCCAGACATTGAAGATGTGCAAGCCATTGCCAAGCTGGTGTTGCGTCATCGGATTGTACGAAACTACAAAGCTGAAGCCGAAGGTATAACGGAAGAAAAAATCATTGAGGGCTTATTATAGCCTTCCTTTCCTTTGTTCAAACCATTGATCTTTTGAAATTATTCTATAGGACATATGGTGAAGGCGAGCCTATCGTCATTATTCATGGCTTATTTGGTTCGTCAGATAATTGGCAAACCTTTGCAAAATCAATGATGGATCAATACCAGGTCATCACCCTGGACCTGCGCAATCATGGTCTATCCCCGCATGGAGACGATTTTAATTATAAATGGATGTCCGAGGATGTTCTGGAAACGCTTTCAGATCTGGGCTTGGACAAGGTCTATCTTCTAGGCCACTCGATGGGTGGCAAAGCTGCAGGTTATATTGCTCTGAAGCACCCCCACCGTATAAAAAAACTGGTAATCATTGATATTGCGCCGAAGTCTTATCCACCACACCACACCCTTTACTTTAAGGTCATGCGAAGTATGGATTTTGGGGTGATTACAAATAGGATTCAGGCTGATCAATGGATGCAAAAGGACATCCCTGAAGTAGCCATTCGGCAGTTTTTATTAAAAAATCTTGTGCGAGATGATCAAGGCAGATTTAAATGGAGATTTAATCTTGAAGCCTTGTATCAACATTATGATGAGATCAACGTGCCGCTTATTGCTGAGACACCATATCATGAGCCGACACTTTTTATACGAGGAGCATTATCCAATTATATTACAGGATCAGATGAGACCTTGATCCATGCTCTTTTTACCAATGCCGAAATCACTACGATAGAAGATGCGGGTCATTGGGTACATGCAGATCAGCCGGATAAATTGAAAAAGGCGGTAGTGGATTTTTTAAAGTTCAGCAGTATTTAAGAAGAGAAACGACAAATTAAAGCGGCAATTTTACAGTGAAAGTCGTGCCAGTACCAATTACGGATTTTTTTACATAGATCTTTCCTTTATGATAGTTTTCAATGATTCTTTTTGCCAAAGATAATCCCAGACCCCACCCTCTTTTTTTAGTGGTAAACCCTGGCTCAAAGACTTGTTTGAATTGACCGGAAGACATTCCCTTTCCGGTATCTGATAAGTCTATACAGATCTGATCTTCTTCTTTATAGATTTCAGCTTTTATCGTGCCGGTACTGTCCATTGCATCGAGCGAGTTGCGCATAAGATTTTCCATCACCCAATCAAATAAAGGTGCGTTGATCATGGCATAGGTAGGCTCGCCCTCTAAATCTGGAAAATCAAATTTTACTTTTTTGGAAGCACGTTTTTGCATATAGCTCCTACATTGATCCAATTGTAAATTAAGATTCGTTTTTACTAATGTTGGTTTTGATCCTATTTTTGAAAATCGCTCGGCTATTAACTCCAGCCTCGTCACATCGGATCTCAATTCATCCAAGAGTTCAAGTTTATCAGGCTCATATTGTGAGAGGAGTTTAAGATTTTCGACCCAGGCCACGATAGCTCCTATAGGCGTGCCTAATTGATGAGCGGTCTCTTTAGCCATACCGACCCAGACCCTATTTTGTTGCTCCCGTTGACTTGCACCAAACCCAATAGCTCCGAGCGTCACAAACCCGAGCAATAACATAAGCTGAATATATGGAAAAAACTTAAGCCATCTGAGGATCGCTGAATTTTCAAAGTATACATTATTTAGTTCTGATCGAATCGGCTGTATACCTTGTTTTTTGAG
Source organism: Saprospiraceae bacterium (assembly GCA_031417835.1). Classification (GTDB taxonomy): domain Bacteria; phylum Bacteroidota; class Bacteroidia; order Chitinophagales; family Saprospiraceae; genus JADJLQ01. Next base: position 11,921 of record JANOWJ010000013.1, read on the forward strand.
CTTATCCAATCTTCTCGATAAAAAGGACTTGCTGGTGTCCTTAGTATTGCCATAATTACGGCCCCAGGTCACTCGGTCGTTTTCGTCCGTAGCAATCAATGGAGTTTTATTTTCTTCTATAGCCTGAAGCTCAAAGGTGACATCTTTGTTGATATCATTGCCTGTCTTAGTAAGGGCTACCTGAGCTTTTAAAAATAGCTCTACACTGGTCCGTTCTGTTGCCTCGAGTTTGGTCGCTAGAAAATTAACATAAATCAATGATAAGACCACAATGATTGCTCCGGCTGCCGATAGATAGATCTTCCATATGGACTGTTTACTACTAAAATTGAACATGAGGATGTCAGAATGTGATTAGTTATCATTGCAAAGATGAAGCCTGTTCACCTAATGACAAAACTTATTTTTTAGTCATGGCCAGAGTGAAATCAGTAAGCACAAGCATATCAACGATATCGAAATACGAGATACAGCCAGGCCAAAATCAATATAAAGGCAAACAATCTGCTCACGCTGCGGTGTTTTATGTAGTCGTTCAATCTTGCAATCAATGCTATCAGGCTTTTTTTCCTAAACAAAACATCATAAAAAACCATGAGGCCTACCGCTGTGGTAATCCAAAAACAAATCACAACCAATGGGTTAAAAATAATGGCCTCACGCCAATCCCCTCTGATGATGGCTTGTATAGCATGACTGCCTCCACAGCCGGCACAGGGTATTCCAAAGGTTTTTTTAAATAAGCAATGAGTAGTCGGTGCATTTATTACTTGATAGGAAATGATCAAGCTATAGGAATAAAACAGGATACACCATATGCTTATGATCCAATACGTTCGCTTTGCGCCATTCATATTAAGGGTAAGATTCGCGAAGCTAAAGAGCTAAAACCAAAACCTAAGAAAACTTTAAAAAACAAAAGAATTAAGACAAACCGATAGATTAAAAACAAGAAATACCCAGCTTCAGATATCTTTGTATTCAGTTAAATCATTACATGCAATATAAAACTCTTTTTTCAATTATTTGTTTCGCTGTGACCTGCAGGATCTGCTTAGCTCAGGCGGATGAACTCACTCAATTGATACCCGGGACTTCCTTCTCCTTCAAAATGAAATCCATCCCCTCCGGCACGGTGGAATTGGGACCTCAAAAGGCCAAGATCAGTTTGGATTCATTTTATATTGGTATCTACGAAGTCACGTACGATGAGTTTAATTGTTTTAGAGAACGCGATCAGGATGCAGACAAAACAGAACACCCTACGATCCAGTATAAGGCTGATGCAGTCACTCGGCCTACGCCGCAGTATGTAAATCTTACTTTTGGTATGGGGGATCGCGGCGGCTTTCCAATGGCCAGCACCACACAACAAGGAGCACTTAAATATTGTAAGTGGTTATACGAAAAAACGGGCCGTTTCTATCGGCTGCCTACTGAGGCTGAATGGGAATATGCGTGCAAAGCTGGTACTACTACTCCTTATTATTTTGGTGCGGATGCTACTAAGATCGGGGACTATGCATGGTATTATGAAAATTCAGATGATAAGTATCATAAAGTCGGTCAAAAACTACCCAATCCCTGGGGATTATATGATATGCTGGGCAATGTGGCAGAATGGACATCAGATGATTACAGAGTAGATTATTATGACCAACTTAAATCCGCGAGCCTCAATCCCTGGATGATCCCTACGAAAAAACATAGTCGTACGGTGAAAGGAGGCGCTTACATCGATGATGATCCGGATCATTTGCTGCCTACCTATCGACTCAAATCCGAACCTAAATGGCAGGTACGGGACCCGCAAATACCCAAAAGCAAATGGTGGAATACGGACTCGCCTTATGTAGGATTTAGATTGGTCAGCCCTTTGAAAAGCTATACAGCTGCCGAAATCGAGGAATACTTTAAGCTAGCCATTGTAGATTGATATCTTGTTGATCGGCTTGTAACTGAGGATGCTCTAGCGATCAAATTGCAGGAATTAATTCATGAAGCTACATTCTTCGTGTTTCCTTATTATGTTCTATATTTATTACGATGAATGAAATTTCCGTACCAACCATAGTGCGCAGTAATACGATAGACATCCTTCGCGCGCTCACCATGATCTTAATGATCTTCGTCAATGACCTATGGTCTCTATCGGGTATACCAGAGTGGCTTGGTCATGTAGAGCGCGGTGTAGATGGTATAGGACTGGCCGATACGGTCTTTCCGGCTTTTTTATTTATTGTAGGACTTTCATTGCCCTTTTCAATAGATTCAAGAAGAAACAAGGGAGCGACTGATCTGCAATTAGTCCAGCACATCTTAGCGCGCACACTTGCTTTGATCGTCATGGGTGTCTTTTTGGTCAATGGCGAATCTATCAATGAAGCTGCGACAGGATTTAGTCGGAGAGTTTGGAATCCCCTTTGCTGTCTTTGTTTTATCTTGATTTGGAACAATTATTTAAAAACCATTAATCCCACTGTGGTTAAATGTCTTAAAGCTCTTGGGATCATCATCCTAATTTGTTTAGCCTATATATATCGCGGCGGCTCTGATGATCTTATCCTTCGATTTGCACAGCATTGGTGGGGTATCTTAGGCTTGATCGGATGGTCTTATCTAGCGGCAGGTTTAATCACACTTTTAGCGAGAAATAACTTTTATGTGATCGCGGGTACTTGGACTTTTTTTGCAATACTGAGTATGTTGCATCATGCTAAGATGATGCCTTCGTTTTTTAATATTATACCTGACCCTATCCGGGGAGGCACTTTGACTGGTCTGGCTTTGGGGGGTGTTGTGACTTCTACTATTTTTAGGTATTTCAAAGATCGAAAAGATGATAAATCCATTTTCATTGTATTGCTATTATGTACTGCGTCATTGGTCATACTTACATACATCACTCGACCCTATTGGGGTATAGCAAAGCTCGGAGCTACCCCGGCTTGGCTATTTATCTGTAGTGCTTTTACCATCCTAGCTTTTATCAGTTTATATTGGCTGGTAGATTTAAAGGGTAAATCGAAGTGGTTTACCTTCATCAAGCCAGCGGGTACGGACACTTTATTATGTTACCTTATGCCTTATTTTTTATATGCACTCATCCAGCTGTTGGGGATAGTCCTACCAGACATCTTATTGACAGGCGGTATTGGCTTGGTCAAGTCACTCCTATTTGCGTTCCTGTGTGTATGGATGACTGGAGTATTGAATCATTGGGGAGTGCGATTAAAGTTGTGATTTAAGGTACAGTTAAAATAAAACGGCCATTAAAAGTTCATTCCATGAAAAAGATAATGATCGTACAAACATAACCTTACCACTGAGCGATCACTCTAGTTTTTGATCACCTACCCATAATCCTTCTAAGTGTACTTTTCCTCCCAACACATACAATCCGGCATAGACTTTTAATGAAGTATCTCGTAATGCTGCATTGTATTGTTCTGTAAGTTTGATAGCTGCATTTTCTTGTACATAATAGCGGGTAAATGGATATTGGATGGTGCCAATAAATTTGCCGGGAAGGTTGGAACTGTCTTGATGGGATCGATACACATAAGTCACCTTGCACAAGATGGCTTGAAGATGATCTGATGAAGTTTGGTTTTTTGAAACAAATTGAAATGTACAGACATTATTTTCCAGACAAGCATAATGTACCCAAATCTCATCCCCAGCCAAGTACATTACACTATCTTCAAACTCAAATTGAGCCGGCTGAGGATGAATCTGGAGATACGTACCTCTAAAGGGATCAATAGGGTCAACTTGCATACAAGGTATCTTTATGAAAGTACCTTGCGCTGCAGTCTTTTCACTATCGATGATCCAGCCGCCAAGGATATACCATTGACCTAGACATAAAATCAAAAAAGAAAGAAGATACCAGGACTTAGGAATGGTCATGCTTTTTTTCGTTTGAGTAATACATAATTCAATGAAAAACATAAGCTACCTAAAGCAATAAATGCTACACCGCGCCAGGCAAATGAAATATCCGATTCAAAAAATCGACAAATGATCCATACTGCTAGTGCCAGTAATCCTGTATTTAAAGTGATGAGTTTTTGAGTTTGAATCCCTTGAAAAATCAACCAGGCTATACTGCAGATAATAATAATATTTACCAGCAATTGACCCAAAGTACCTAAACTTCCTCCCAAGATAATCACCAGTGTCAAAGCCAATATCATATAGAATAACAATTTCGACCGCAAGCTTTGAAATCTGTTTTGATAAAATTTATAACCCAACCCCAGCATGACAATAGTGGATAGGATTGGTAATAACCAATGAGCATCTGCTATACATGGTAGTAACGGTTTGTTTTCAACTTCAGTCCAAAAAAATCCGAAAGAAAGGAAAAAAGCAATGATCCAAATTCCTAGGAAGGCAGAGATATAGTAGCCATTCATCAGCGGTCTATCCACAAAATAAGTACGCTGACCAACAGATACAAAAAGCATTGCCAAAACCAAAAAATGAAAAGCACTCAATCGTGAACACATCCATGGACTTAATGAAAACAAATAAATAGTACAGACTAAAGGCACTAACCAATGGTGCCAACTCCAGGTAGCAGACCGGTCAGAATGAAAACCTTTTAACGCGTATGGTATAATGGTCGCTGAAAGGAACAGTAAAGCCATTACCGCCTGATGGTTAGTTTTGTCCCAAGATCCTGCAGTGATATACCATCCTATACCGATCCAGACAGCCAGTGAGGTGGCGCCAGAGTGGAAAATATAGATTAAGGGTATAGCTAAACAAATCCACCACTGCAAAAAATCTTGCAAACTACTATCCATTTGATAGATCTGGCTGATCAATGCCATAGCAATACCAATGCCGAATAAGATACTGAGTGATGCTGACTCTCGCCAGGTGTCGTTTTTTGAGTGCCAAAGACTATATGCACCAATCACCTGAGCGATGACCAAGGGGAATAAGGCTGTGGCCAATCGTAAGGAGTCGGCCATAGAATCCCAATTGTATGCGATGATGAGCATGAGGCCAAGTCCCACCAGAGTCACCCCGATGATCGAGATGATACGGACCATCGTCGACGAATCATTGGGTTTTGTTTTGCCTAAATAATAAGTCCGGATCAGGTCAGCAGTATCTTGTCCGATGATACGATCTTTGACTAGTTCATCTAGATTGACCTTCATACTCCAAGATACTTAAATTTAAAAGATTTGACGATTCTGTATTCAATAATTTATAAAACTTTAGACAGGGCGAGCTAAATACATTTTATCAGGATCGCGATAGCGGCTTCCAGCACATCACATAATAGCATGAATTCTGATATCTATTCCTTAAAAATTGCAAGCCTTTAAAAAATTTGGGTTCAACTTTTTTTTGTCTTATTATTGCATTCCTTTCTTAGATTTTTGTTGATTCGGAAACTTAGCTTTTTACATAAATCGGAATATTGAATTTTTTATGAAAAAGTTAAGCACTCGTAGGAGTTCTTCAGCTTCTACAGTTTTGAAGCCTAAAGCTAAAACAGAAGTTTATATCCATTTTGACGCATTGTGGGATCAGCATCAGTCTGATATAAAGAATATCTATGATCTACTCTACGGAGGTCAGCCATCATCGGAGTCAGTGTGGTTAAGTCTAAAAATGATGTTGCGTCATGCAATGACTCAAAGGTCATCGGCCTTGCGATCGAGTGATAAAGCCAGATCGGCTCAAAATGGCTGGTTTTTATCCAATCAGTTGGCTGGAATGAGCTTGTATGTCGATCGATTTGCAAAAGATCTACAAGGCATGTCATCCAAGCTGGATTACCTGCAAGATCTAGGTATCAATCTGCTCCATTTAATGCCCATCTTCCAAAGCCCGGCTGGAGAAAGTGACGGTGGTTATGCAGTTTCGGATTTTAGAAATATAGATTCCCGGTTTGGCACTTTAGAAGACCTTCGAACACTAGTCGCAGATATGAATGGTCGAGGTATGTATGTCATGTTGGACATCGTGCTCAACCACACTTCTGATCAGCATGAGTGGGCACGGCTAGCCAGATCAGGGGACACAAACTATCAAGACTATTATTATATGTATGACGATCGATCCACCCCAGATCGATTCGATCAGGATATGCCTGAGATTTTCCCCGAAAGCTCGCCTGGCAATTTCACTTACATTCCAGAATGCAACAAGTGGGTCATGAGCGTCTTTCATCACTATCAGTGGGATCTTAATTTTAGCAATCCTATGGTCTTGGTAGACATGATAGATAACATTCTATTTTATGCCAATCTCGGTGTAGATATACTTCGGATCGATGCCCCTGCTTTTATATGGAAGCAGCCAGGTACTAACTGTCAAAACCTCCCGGAAGCACATGAAATCCTGAGATTGATCAAACACTGTGTTCAGATCGTAGCTCCTGGAGTAGCTTTATTAGGCGAAGCCATAGTATCTCCCGTGGAGATCATGAAATACTTTGGAACAGGCCTTTATACTGCCCGGGAGTGTGATTTTGCCTATAATGCCACTTTGATGGCTTTGCAATGGGATGCCTTGGCTACCGGTAAAACCCGAATTTTAAAGTTTGCTCAAGCAGAACTTTTGGCTAAACCACTCGGCGTATCGTGGATATCTTATACGCGTTGTCATGATGACATCGGATTGGGATTTTCTGACGACGATATAAGGCGAGCCGGCTTTGATGCTTTTGCGCATCGCCATTTTTTGAAAGAATATTATAGCGGATCCTTTTCGGGTAGTCCTGCTTCCGGAGCATTGTTTTCTGTGAATATTAGGACTAATGATGCTCGCATCAGTGGCACACTCGCCGCTTTGTGCGGGTTGGAGAAAGCAATGCTCGAAAACAACCAGATCGCTATCCATACTTCAATAGCGAAAATCATTTTGATGCAAGCTCATAGTTTTTTTATAGGCGGCTTACCGATGCTGTTCTATGGAGATGAGGTGGGCTATACAAATGATTACAGCTATCGTGAGGATAGAGGCAAAGCGTATGACAATCGGTGGATGCACCGACCGATGATCGATTGGGGAAAAAACATGTTGCATGAGCAATCGCATACGATAGAAGGTAGGATATTTAATGCCACTCAAAAGCTGTTGACAATCCGTAGATTATTACCTGCGATCGCTGATCATAAAAATATCACATGGCTACCGGATGAAAATATTCACCTTTCAGCTTTCATGCGCTACTCGGATCATCAACAGGTATTTTGTTTATTTAATTTTGGAGCTTTTCCAATCTATTTGAGTTGGTACATTTTTAAAGAGTTTGCTGTAGCTGGTACAGTGATAGTAGATCATTGGTCGGGTCAGGAGTTGATTATTGGATCTGACCAGGAACATTTTGTCTTGCCAGGGTATGGCATCTTGATAGCCAGTGGTAGCAAAAAGGAATAAGACGCTCCTTAAAAATCTAGTGGTCTGGTTTGTCCTTTAAGATCCATTTTAGGCTTTCATCAATGGGTTTATATTCTAGATGCAAAATTTCTTTTGATTTATGAGCATTGTAGCTTGAATGATTAAAAATGGCTTTCACAACCGAACTTGGGATCACCAATTTTTTTCCGATTAGGCTACAGATCAGATTGATCAATTTAGCCCCAAGCCATGTAGGTGTGTAATACAACCGATACCAGGTCTTTTTTAATTTGAGGATAGTAGCCGAGTCGTCCATGATCTCTTTATAGGTTAGATTATGGCCATTGAGTATGATTCGTTCTTGAAATATATTTTGCTCAACACATTTTTGAACTGCAACAGCTACATCCCGTACATCTACCCACCCAGTAGACCCTGTCGGATAAAAAGGCAGCTGTTTTTTAATCATGTTAAACAGTTGCATACTGTGATGATCATCAAACCACCTCCCTATCACCACGGATGGGCTTAGGATGCAGACCTCCATCCCCTCCGCTGACCCACGCCAGACCTCTAATTCGGCAAGATGCTTTGACACCGCATAAATATTATGAGCTGCTTTAGTATCCCAAAGCGCGAATTCATCAAATAATTTTTGATCGGGTAGGCCTCCCAATGCGGATACAGAGCTGATATGAATAAACTGGTTAATCTTTTTTTCAATGCATAAGTTGATCAATTGAGTAGTCCCCTCTACATTGACTTTATGTACAATAGACCGGGATGTGGATTCAAAATCTACTCTAGCTGCTACATGTATGACAAGATCGATCTGTTCCGTGGCCAGATCTAAAGTGTCGAAATCATTGATATCGCCATATACGATATGGATATCAGGAAGTACGGTTTTTAATTTTTTCAGACCAGCACTTTCGGGCCGACACAGGGCTGTCACCAAGTATTGTTGTTGGACCAACAGCTCCGTTATGTAATAGCCTATAAATCCGCTAGCTCCAGTGATCAGTAGCCGTTTTTTTAAGGCCATCGGTGCAGGGTTTTATTACTATACAATGCACCGTTGATAGTGTCTGATGGAGCGCCAGTCACGGATGCGTACAGATTGGGTATATGAAGGCATCTCCATAGTCCCGCTAATGCAATAAAACTGACTTCTTTAAATTCAATGATTTGTCGAGAAGGTAATACGAACTCAATGCCTGGGTTATGGTGTTTCATTCTTGAGATCAGATAGCCATTCAATGCACCACCACCAGTCACTAGTACACTCGATGGAGCTGAGGTGTGGTGTGGTGCTAACTGGGAGCAAGCTTTGGCCAATTCGATAGCTACAAACTCCACCCCGGTACACAGCTTGTTTTCAATCGAATCATTAAAAGATATGGCAGGTAGGACCTGGTGGGTCTGAGACCAAGTATTGTCCAAAGACTTGGGGTAAGACCTGCTAAGGTATTCGTCTTGTTGCAGGATCGCTAATAATTCCTGATTCACCTCACCTTTACGAGCCAGATCGCCATTGTGATCATATTCCAGGCCTATGGTCTTGGCCAAGCCATTAAAGATCTGATTGCATGTACAGATATCAAAAGCAATCATGGCTTCATCTATGCTCGTTGTAATATTTGCTATTCCACCCAGATTGAGGTGGTATGTATAGCCGGGAAAAAGAAATCGGTCGCCCAAAGGAGCCAAAGGCGCCCCTTGACCTCCAAAAGCGACATCGACACTGCGCAATTGAGTGACCGTATCGATATTGGTTTCGCTCACTATGGCTGCGCCATCTCCAATCTGAGTAGTTGTATGATCATCAGGAAAATGGAAAATAGTATGACCATGCGATGAAATCAAGTCTATAGGATCTGTATGGGGATGTTGATTTAAAAACTCCATCACTAATCGGCCATAATAGTGGCCTAAATCAGTATCTGCCAGGACTAAATCCTTAGCAGAAGACATTGGTAAGCCCATGAGCCGCTCAACCCATTGCATGGAGTAGGGTACAGTCTTGGCTGCAACAATCTGCCAGTCCTTTACCAGCTTGGCATCTTGTCGGTCTATATCAAATCGAATTAAAGCAATATCGGTCCCATCCAGCGATGATCCGGATAATAAACCTATGACATGATAGGTTTCAAAGGGCATTTTATTTCTTTAAAGACTCCGTGTATTCTACCACGGCCTTGATCTCAGCTTCGGTTAGAATCTCTTTGAATGGAGTCATCAATCCCTTGCCATTCGTCACCTGAGCAATGCGCTCTTCAGTGGTGATCGTTGAGATGGATAAATCTTTTGAGCCATTGAGCCCAAGCTTACCATCCACACCATGACAAAGAATACAATATGTCTCAAAGGTCTTCTTGCCTTCTAGATTGACCACCGGTGCAGCTGCAGGAGCGGGCGTTGAGGCGACAGGATCAGGAGTTGAAGCTGGAGTCCCTGCAGAGTCGGCTTTTTTGCCT
>JANOWJ010000014.1:0-1810 GCA_031417835.1 Saprospiraceae bacterium
CATAAAAAAAGGGCTTCTTACGAAGCCCTTTCTCAAGACGAATTCCGAATCTTTTACTATTAAAATTCTTTCTTTATGGTTCCTGATTTGTTCAGGATAAAAACATCAAAGCGGACCTAGCCCGCTTTGACATCATCATTACGTTTAGTCTACCAAAATCATTTTCTTAGTAGCAGTGTAGTCTTTGGTTTCGATCGTGTAATACAACACACCGGCTCCACCTACATCTGTACGGTTGATCATCATTTGGTTATAACCTTTTTGACCGTTTTGGCTATATTCTCTGACCAATTTGCCAGTCACATCGGTGATCTTCAAACTCACTTTGTCACTCTTAGCCAGATCATAACTGATCATCGTAGTTGACTTGAATGGGTTTGGTGTATTCTGATGTAATGCATAACCAGCTACTGATCGCTTGCCTACCTCTAATGCTACGCCTAAGCTGCCTGTCGTGTTATACGCTTCTGCTTTGGTGTATTTTGAGTTGAAGATCAAGCTCTCGCTCAAGGTCAAGGCTTTTGTCGCTTTCACCCGGATGCTGAACAATACATCTTTGCTGTTCACGCTGATGCTCTTGCTCTCGTTCCATGATGTGGTGACATAACCTGCTCCCAGTTTGGTCATACCGAAGTTGCCTTCTGTGATCTTCAATGCTCCTGCATTTACTGATTTCAATTCCAAGCCTTTCATAGCTATAGAGAATTGGTAACCTTCTATGTTGTTGAAGTTTTCTGCTGTGAATTCTACTACTGCTTCTTCACCTGCTTTCAACTGTCGATCTTCTGTACGGAATCTCAACGATGCACCTGCTTCGCGAGCTTCTGCTCCTAATAAGCTATGCGGTACCACTGTACCATTTACATCACCTATCTTGATACCTACGAAGTCACGATTCAACTCATCTTTGGTCAATCCTGTTACATCGATTTTCTCTGGGAAGCCCCATGGATTTTGGATGTTGCTTCCCGAAGGGACAGGAAAGTTATATGATTTTGGTACAAATCTCCAGGAAGTATTGTTTGGAAGTTTGTCGTACACTGTTAAGATCAGTTTACGTAATTCTACCAAGTCTACTGCACTTACATCATTGCTGCGATCTACATCCGCTGCTACTACTTTGTAAGCACTGGTCAAGCTTTGTACGCCTAAGATATGCTTCTGGATCAATACTAAGTCGATCGTACTTACTCCATTGGTAGGATCGTCATCGCGCTTAGGTGTGATGCTGTAGTTGTTTTGCATTGGCAGATTCGTAAAGGAATAAGTACCTTTTGAATCCGTCTTGAATGCTGGGATAGCATTGCTTGACTTACTCTCCAATACTACATTCTCTACTGGCTCAGTGCTTTCTGTTGCTACTTTACCACTGATCGCTGCTGCTACGCCTGCTCTATCTTCACACTTGTTGCCATTGCCATCCTGGATCAACAGGTAGGTGCGACAGAAGTCTGAATTGCCTGCTGCGTCTGTTACATAGATATCTACTTCTACTGTTGCACTTACTCCGTTTGGTACATCTGCGCACGTAAAGGTATCACTGATGGCACCTGTAGCACTTGCAAATGTATATTTCAAGTCGGCTTTCTTAGTACAGTTATCATATGATCCTGCATTCAGGTCTATAGCCCATACGACTACTGACCCACTGCTTGGCATGATCACTGTTGCGATTCCATTGTAACAATATGGTGTAGGTTTTTTGCAATCTTTTACTTCGATGATACACGAGGTGGTGTCTTCGTTGCCACAGTTATCTTCTGCGATTACGATCAATCTATGTTTACCGGCGATCAATGATGTTGATGTG
>JANOWJ010000015.1:0-2742 GCA_031417835.1 Saprospiraceae bacterium
TTTTTCTAAAACCAAAATTCAACATATAGCCAATTTGCCTGGTTTTTCAACCGAAAATGTTCAAATAGGTGGGATGTCGGATGTTTTAAATGCGGTTTACAATGGCTCAGGTCCTTCGTGGAGGATGGTTGTAGAACTTAATGATACAACCAAAGCCCATGTCATCTACCCTGGCGGTCAAAGTGGTAATCCTGGTTCCAAGTATTATGATAATATGATCAGTGATTGGGCGGCAGGACGATACCAAATGGCTGTATTCGGCCATGCAAGAGAAAATTTCGCATCCATATATAGTCAAACCTTTAAAAAATAAGAAGAAGTGATTAAATATCAATTCATTAGTGCCCTTGTTTTTATTGTTTTTGGCATGATAGCTCAATCCTATTTGCCTTGGTATTCACTAGCCATTTTGGCGGCATTGTGCACCTTTTTGGTCAAAACTAGACCATCCCAAAGCTTTATGATCTACTTTTTGCTCGGAGGCATCGTGTGGTCGTCTTTTGCTATTTATATTGACATAACCTCTGCTTCTAGATTGTCCTCTAAGATCGGGGTACTCTTTGGCAGTCTTAATATAGTTGTACTAGTAGTTCTTACTGGCATCATCGGAGGCATTACTTCCGGCTTGGGTGCATTGGTTGGTAGTCTATCCAGATCCATAGTCAATGGTCAATAATTCAAATTTGGTCGATAGAAATGATATTCCTTTGCAATTCATAGATATTTATCGCAATTTTGATCAAACGCAGTGAATAATGGATAAAAAAACATTGACCTATCTTAAGGCTGAAAAGAGAGTCAAAGAGCTCAAATCCTTTTATCGGTTCAAATTTATTTGGGTTGCGATTAGTTGCTTTTTAATGGCTTTAAACTTTGTTAGTGATAGAAATCAGTTTTGGTCCATATATCCTGTTCTTGGTTTGACTTTAGCCATGGCGATCAAATATGCCAAAGTGTTTGGCTGGCCTGGCTTTGGCAAAGATTGGGAGGAAAGATTGTTTTATGAAGAGTTGGACAAAATCAAAGAACGTGAAGAACGGATTCAATTTATGCTGAATAAAGAAAAAACGAATAGACTTCCACTCCAAGAACCTTTAATGGGCTCGGATGATCTTGATTTCGATAGCCTTGAATTAAAAGATCCCAAAGCCTTCAAAGAGTTAAAAAAACAATGGCGCGATTCAGAATTTGTTTAAAAAATTCTGCTCTTCAGATAATGGATTGATATGTTAAAGCAATAAACTATTAAAGTTTTACATATTTGATCTAAAATAATCCAATTGATATATATTTGTTGCGGCCATACATTATAACAGTTTACTTTTTTTTATTCAAGACGACAATTATAATTCCAGTAAATGTGTATGGCCATTTTTTAACCTCGCATTTTGCATTGGAGTAGATGGCTAAGTGGTTAAAGTTGATTTTCAATTGTAATGCACATAAGGTCAATCCTAGAAATTAAAATTGAGCATGAGTCTTGGATATCAGTTGTCATCCCCTATCCAGCGGTCAGCACCGTCTTCGAGCATGTGATAGCGTGCATGTGCCCAATCATAGAAATCCGTCCAAGTTGTCAGAATCGTATCTGTTCCCTCAATTTTTACCGTCACCCCTGATTCAACCAGTCGACGAATACTCCGTAGGTCATCTACAAGGCTATTCAGTCCTGTACGCCGCTTCCCCAGGATTCCCTGGTCTTCTGTTTCCTCATACAATGCATCAAGGTCCTTGAGCATTTTATAGGTGATTATATGTTCTTTTACGAATTCTGCCATTAAAACGCATTTAATTTTATTATCAAAAAATTCAATTAGCAGATGAAGATAAAGAATATTCAAAATCGTTGGCTTCAATTATCACAAGCACCTTTATACTGATTTGCTTTACGGTGCATAATCCAACTCATATCATTGCGAGCCGGATTGTGAATAGGGGAACCCCAAAAGGGCTGCTAAAGTGGTGTTTTGTTGGCCCACTGGATATTTTTGTTATAGAGGAATTGTTTGAAAAGGCAAAGGGTGTTTTATATGACTTGTGTGATCACCATTCAGATCTGGATGTTGTGCCTCCTAGAGAACAAAATTCAAATTGTAAGTTAGAAATTAAAAAAGGGGAAAAAGAGATATTCTCAGTCATCCCTGTTTTCGTAGAAAATGATTTATTTCGATTCAAATATCAAGAGAAATATGGTGGAGATGTGATATACTCTATTCAGGACTTAGTGAAAATAGAGAGAAATATATCAGGGCATCAGTTTTTTACTTCTACAAAAAGACTTATCGTTCAAAAGTTTTCCAGGCATTTAGCAGCTAGACAAGAGAAGCTGAATAGAGGCCAATAAGAAAAGATATCTATGCAATCCTAAAATTTGGAGAAACCGCAGAAAAGGGCTCGCTTAACTCATAACTCAAGGCACAAAGCTTACTCTTGGCCCAAAAAAAGTCCTATTGAGTGAGACTTTGTGCATAATTGACAACGACCTACTCTCCCAGGGATACCCAAGTACCATCAGCGCTAGCTCCATCCAGGAGCGAGGGGCGTCGCAAATTCTGCTCTGTTCGGAATGGGAAGAGGTGGTTCACCCTCGTATGTCACGAAGTAAGTTCATTTTGAAATTAGAGAAAGGATAGAATCGAAAAGAGGAAGCTTTCGAGAAATTGGAATTAATCAATTTTGTTCCATTTACGTTCTTCTACAAAAGTAGGTTAGTACTTTGACCTCGCTTCTCATGTCACATTT
>JANOWJ010000016.1:0-89663 GCA_031417835.1 Saprospiraceae bacterium
TTCTTGGAATAGATGAAAAAGGAGAAAAGGGAGGTATGGTTTCTAAGATAGCTGAAAATATTCCCAATCGGTTTGTCTCTATTCAACATTATGGTCTTTTAAAAGGTGATAAGGAAATTACTGAAGGACCAGAAGTAGAAAAATGGGCAAACGGATTTGAAAACTATTCCTTTGAAGAAAACAATGGAACCACAATCGTTACGGTTGACTTAGACACTACAGAAGATTTTTTAGATTATATGAACCAGACCTACCCAAAGGCACTCGACAAGTTGAAAGAAATTTGTGAAAAATAAAATCCTTCGAAAGTTGAACTATGACAAATGAAAGAAACACAGCCTATAACAGCACCTATCCAAAAGGCGGGGGCAGGCTGTGTTCCAAAGACAGTTTTGTGGGTATCTAAAAAACTTTAGTTCTTCGTATGAAAATTTGTGCTGAAAATAGTCACCTTCGGCAAGCTGCAAACCGTTATGCGTAACGCAAAAAAACCCAAAGCAATGAAACCTTCAGGAGAATTGAATATCGCTTTCTTTTAGTTTTTTATATTTTATTTTTACACTTGATATAAAAAAGAAAACAACAATCATATATGCAATCAAAAGCAACCACACCGGATGAGTATATCGCTGAATTGCCCGCAGATAGAAAGGAAGCAATGACAAAATTGCGCAAAGAAGTATTAAAAAATCTTCCCAAAGGTTTTAAGGAAACGATGGGTTATGGAATGATGGGCTATGTTGTTCCGCATTCACTTTATCCTAACGGTTACCATTGTAAGCCAACCGATCCATTGCCGTTTGCTGGTTTTGCCAGTCAGAAAAATTTTATTGCATTTTATCACATGGGCATTTATGCTGACCCAAAACTGTTGAAATGGTTTGTAACCGAATATCCAAAACATACCGATGCTAAATTGGATATGGGTAAAAGCTGTATCCGTTTTAAAAAGCCCGAAAAAATTCCCTTTAAATTATTTGGTGAGTTGATGCGTAAAATGACCGTGAAAGATTGGATTGAAAAGTATGAGTCGGCATTTAAGACTCCTTTTAAGAAAAAGTAATTTCGGCAGAGGCTGTCACCGTTTTGCGCTATAAGGTAGCAGGCATATCGCGTGAGCAGAATATCTTCAATTTCCTTTTCCGCACCTTTGGGCATAGGTATCGTTTTCCTGACATCAGGAAAATGATCGGTAACTTCTTCACCAGCATTGGTGCAGGCAGCTCTTGCTTTATCAATTACTTTTTCAAAATTTTCCCATTTGTTGTACCCCAATAGCGTTTGCAATTCTCTGGCGCTCCAACATTCTACACCTTCCATTTCGGCTGCAGCCGCTTCAAATTGAGCAAACAGGTTTTTTATTTCTTCGGATTTCATATACTCTGAATTTTTTCGGTTAACTGATTCTTGATGTTTCGGATGTCGTTTGCCACTTCAATAAAATACCATTCGGGATATTCGTATTTTTCTTTCAAAGCATTTACGGCAGGTATCCAACGGTTTTCTACAAACCATTTTTTCTCTGCTTTATCTTTACTCATTCCGCTAATTTCTATCATCAGGTTTTTGATACTTATTGATAGTGATGCTTTGGAAAACAATGAGCAAATATATCTATCAGGCAAATTACACAGTAAGCCAATAATTCAATTTTAATACCAGGGTCCGATTTCTGTTTTTAAAAGTATCCGTAAAATAATTATCCGAATATACGATATATAGATCAGACATGGGCTTATAACGCCACTGGATTCGACTATTGATATTAAAATTAGTTTGTTGGGTATTGTATTGAAAAAAAGTGGTCCAGAATAAATTATTTGAAAAATTGATCTCCGTCTTTGGGCTGATTAGCCAGAGCTTGGTATTGCCATATCCTGCTGGGAATTTTAGATCATTATACTGTGCAGTCAAGGTGACATTCCAATACGGTTGGCGACGAAAGATTAAACTCGCGCGATATTGTGTAATCGTTCCATTATAAAAATTACCAAGTCGGAGCCCTGCTTCAAATTGAATGTTTTTCCGAGTATCCGATCCATATTGGATATTATAATTGGTGTATTGATAATTACCGGGTTCAAGGGGCTTATCTGAAGGTAATGGGAAATAATATTTTAGTTGTTCTTGTTGATGATTTATAAGCACGGTCCACATGGATGTGTTTTTCATAAAAATCATATAACTCAATGTGTGACTGCGGTCACTAAAGTCGCCATCCAGATACCATGTTGCTGTATTTTGTAATCCGAGAGCATGGCGGATTATTTTTTTCTCTTTTGGATATATAAAAAAATCATTCTGATTATAGATAGAATGAAACCCATTGCGAAATGTCGTATCCCCCAGATCATAATTATTGCCTTTGGTCGCAAATGTTTCAATGCGATTGATAAACCCCATATCAGCGTAATAGTTTTTATCTAGCCTATTGTAGTCGAGGACGGAATTAAAAGAGCGTCCAAAATATCCGGCTCCAGATTGAACAAATGTTTTCTGGTCGTTGATGCCCGGCTTTTGAGAGGTATGCCAGCCGCCCCACGTGCTTAGTTTTCCGGTATTCGTAGTAAACTCGTAATCGATACCTGCATTGCGACCAAACTTGTCAAGCGGGTTTTTCTGCTCTTCAGCTTCAGTCATATTAGATTGTCGATTCAACACATACCCTTTGATCAAGGACCGGCCAAAGAGTCGTCGATGCACCGAAAATGCCGAATAGTTTTGAGGAGCTACATTCCCTTTTCTCGCGGTCTGCATATTCATAAGTCCGATCCTGGTCTTTTCTGTAATATTACCGCTCAAGCGACCACCGAATACAATAGGTATGGCATTGCCATCATTATCTAAACCTATCTTTCTTGAAAAAAATGGTCTGAACGGAGGTGGACCATAATTAGAAAAAATGTCATCATTTTCCAAAAAAAAAGTCCTTCGCTCAGGTAAAAAGATATTGAACCGAGTGAGATTAGTAACTTGTTCATCGACATCGACTTGTGAAAAATCGGGATTGATGGTAAGGTCCAAATTGAGTGAAGGAGTCAAAGATACTTTAGCATCCATGCCGGCATTGGCTTTGAGCGCAACACTTTGATTGTTTTCATTATTGCTCCTGATGGTGCTGGTGACATAAGGTATCAACGATGCATTGCCCTTGACAGAAGGCAGCTCACCGTCAAATACCAATTTGGCCAAATAACCCAAGTCAAATCCTGGAAATTGTGCTGGCACATTAGTCCAAGTATAAAACTTATTGTTTTTTTGATCGCTTCGAATAAAGTTGACACCCCAGGTTTTGATATTGGCATCAAATCGTAAAGTTTTAAATGGAATAGCCATCTCGATCACATACCGATCCGAATACCGTTTTACACCGGAGCTCCATTTATTGTCCCAAGCCGCGCTTAGTTCCTGAGATTGTGTACTGGCGCTAAACTGATATTCTGCTTGAACATTATAAGGAGTGACTGCAAATCCAAATCCATTGCTTTTAGTATTTACTGGATCGAGGATGACTGCGATACCATCCTGATTCCGGATAAACCCATCTCGCTTCAATGATCTGGCGACATATCGATCCGTAGTATCGTAAGCCGTGATCGCAAAATATAAGTAGCGGTCATCATATGCGGCCTTAACCGTAGTATTCAATTCAGCTTTGCTGTGATCCAAAGGAAATTTTTCCCAAAAATTACCAATTGGTTCGGCTTCACTCCATATGGTTTCGTCTAACAAGCCATCTGGCACAATAGGTGCATCCGATTTGATGACATGGAGCGCCATACCTACCGGAGTCTTAATCTCTTGAGCGGTAACCGAATAAATAAAAAACAATACGACAGAGCTAAGGCACCATTTGTACATCTGAGAAGTTTTCTTGTAAATTATTGGAATACAAACTTAAGAATTAGTTCATTAAACTCTCTTTTTGCAAGGAATGATGCTTTTCAGAAAAATCGGTCCTGTTTTGTATGCAAAGACCTAGGGGGATCAGAAAAAAATTAAACGTTCGAACTAGATTTTTTGAAAAATCAATTCATTCACCATCGCCAGTTCTTCGGCACTGATCGTATGGCCCATGCCCGGATATATTTTTTCGATGACTTTGGCCCCCTTTTTTCTTAAGAGCACGGTACTCTCCTCTACTCTGTGCAGAGGCACATGTGGATCTACATCACTGCTGCCTATAAATATCGGCGCTCCTTCAAAATCACCCTGATAGAATTCATCATAAATTCGATCCCCTATTAAACCACCCGTGAATGCCACCACCCCTCCATAGGGTTGAGCATGACGAGCAGCGTACTCCAAAGCCATACAGGCTCCTTGAGAAAAACCCAACAAAAAAACGCTGGTGTGAGCTATACCGGCTTCATAAATATCTTCCATGATAAGATGTATTCTAGCTAAAGATTGATCCAGATAAGGCTGATTCTGATGGATAGGGGTCAAAAAACTATACGGATACCAGGTATGATCCGGAGCTTGGGGCGCTATGATGGCAAACTCATTTTTTAATTGAAGTTGTGGCGCAATCGCCAGGATATTTTCTGCGGTCGATCCTCTACCATGCAGCATGACTAATACTTTTGGGGCTTCTCCGAGGGGTCGACCTGACATGATGTAGTGGGGCTTGGTCATCTTATGGTGGGGACTAAACAAATTTTTTCCAATCTACTGTGACGGGAGTCAGGCCACGTTCGATCTCTGCCCGATGTACTTCCTGCCATGATGGGAGTTTTATCGATTCACCTAAATGTGCTTTGGATTCATCCAGGGTAAACCCAATATCGCACGTAGCTACCTCAAACAATATGCCTCCCGGCTCCCTGAAATAAATGCTGTGAAAATATTGTCGATCTAGCACTGGGGTGACTTGCACGCCATTGGATTGTAAACTAGCTTGCATTGCTTGGATGGTCGTATCATCTGCCGTCGCAAATGCCACATGATGTACAGTGCCCGCTCCACTATGACCTCGCACCGACTCGGGTACGCACAAGATATCTACCAGATCACCGACTCGTCCGCTAGCACTATATCTAAATCGATTGCCCGCCTCGCCGACCAATTCATGATGGAGTTGAGTGCTGAGCATCGCTGCTGTGCGCTCATAACTATCCTCACTGAGCGTCACTCCAAAGAATCCTTTGACCGCATGTTCGGATGGGATCTGACCATAGGTAAATCCCTGGCGCAGATCCTTATCGTTAGCTACCAGCTCAAGGCCAAGTCCGTCATGATCCTCAAAAGCAATAAACGATTCGTCAAATCGAGTTTGAGGTCCTTTAACTGGAATATCAAACTTATTTAATCGATCCACCCAATAGCCAAGACTATCGGCGGGTATAGAAAAAGATGTCGTTGTCAATTGGCCTTTGCCTCGTCTACCTCGAGCAAGTCCCTGGTATGGAAAAAAAGTCATGATCGTACCCGGCAGACCTTCTTCGTCTCCATAATAGAAATGATATACTTGCGGTGCATCAAAATTGATCGTTTTTTTGACTAGCCGTACTCCTAATATGCCTGCATAAAAATCCACATTCCGCTGCGGGTCATCTGCCATGGCAGTGACATGATGCAAGCCTTTGATCAGTTTATTCACGGTATACTATTTTAGTTGATTATGATTGATCTTATAAATATGTACTTATCATCTAGATTAAATTAAAAGCCGATGTAGAATAACACAATCGATTCCTTCAAACTTCAAACAAACCTAACAATGTTATTCAATTTTGGTTGCAATCGAACGAACAGAATGGATCAAATCCATAAGATCATGCATCTTCGTCTTAGGATTCATGATCGAGATTCTAAGATAAATCTTTCCGGCTATGGTAGTCTGTACAATATAAAAATTGCCTTTGTCGCGCAAGGTTTGCCGAATGGTCTGATTCAACGCATTCAACAATGGCTCCTCATCTGGTGTACAGTATCTGAAACATACGATATTGCTTTCGGGTTGCACTGGGATTTCAAAATCCTGTTGTAGCAATAGATACGTTGCAAAGGTCTTGGCCAGATCGTAAACGATATCAACATAGTCTGCAAATATTTTTTCGCCATAGGTTTTGTACAAGGTAAATATCTTGATCGCCATCATATATTTAGTGCACTCAAACGTGATTTTACCGGAGTTAAACCAGTCTTGCGAGGTAGGATTGGCCCATAGATATTGCGCTTTTTGATGAAACGTGTGGTAGGAGTCTTGTTTCCGTTTATATACTAGTGATGTCGCCAACGCCGGGGTCATCATCATTTTATGCCAATCGATCACCACCGAATCAGCGGCCTCTATGCCAGCGGTGAGATATCGATATCGATCAGAAAACAGGACAGCTGCCCCATGAGCTCCATCGACATGAAACCATAAGTCCTGTTTTTGTGCAAATGCACCTATGGCCTGTAAATCATCGTATGACCCGGTAGCAGTAGAACAACAACAACCGATGATCATAATGACCTTTATACCTTTTTCTTGAGCCTGGTCATAATAGGCCTGGAGCAGGCTCGTATCCATCTGGTGCCGGGCATTGGTCGGGATCTTGATGATGCCTTTGTCACCCCAGCCCATCACGCGCACTGCCCGATCTATACAATAATGGGCCTCTTCGGATACCATGACTGCTAGTTGGGTGGATGTGCCCTGCTCCCAGACATCTGAGTATTTAGCTCTGGCGGTCAGTAGTGCCGTAAGATTAGCCAATGAACCACCTGAAGTCAATAATCCATTGGCCTCTTGATCTTGCCAACCGATTTTTTTAGCCAATGCTTCTGAGATTAGTCGCTCCATGGGATTAGAGACCATACCCATGTCATATACAGCCATTCCATTATTTAAAATCGACGATACCATGCTGGCGAGAGCCGTCACCGGTGCAGTCACGCATACCTGATGGCCCAGATATCGGGGATGGTGCAGTTTGGCACTCCGGTCCAATATAGTTTTAAACAATTCCGTAGGATCGTGATTCATACCATCCTCCCAGATTTGGGTCCAGTACTTGTAACTTTCTTCTGGATCTACATAGGGGATCACTAGTGCCTCCCTATCCTCCTGAACGGTCTCAAAGTAGTCTGCCAGTACCTCGATCAACGCATGACCTTGTTTTCTAAATGCTATTGGGTCATATACCTGGTCTAATGTGTAGCTATCGTCCATATCGAATATAAATATAAGCCTACCACATTTGATTGATCTGTATAAATCATATAAATCACCGTTTCGAGGAATCAAATCAATTACATTTACGTTTTTTCCAGTCTTTCATGCTTTTTCTCGCTACAATATTCGACACCTATACATTCACCGGAGTGCAATGGATGTTGATCTTGGTCGCTGCGATCATCACCGGCATGTCAAAGGCAGGCATCAACACCATCTCTATCATCTCTATATCGATATGGGCCTCGATTCTCGACAGTAAGTCTTCTACCGGGATGGTGTTACCTATGCTCATCTTGGCGGACATCATGGCCGTTTGGTATTATAAAAGACGCGCAGTATGGTCACATCTGATCCGACTGATGCCCTGGGTGATGGGCGGGGTGATCCTCGCAACCTTGTGCGGCCAGTCCATCGATGATCAATTGTTCAAGCGATTGATGGCATTAATCATTCTGATTTCGCTCATAGCCTTATTCTGGTGGGATCGCAAACCGCAGACGCCTATTCCTACACATCCATTATTTGCCAGCAGTATGGGGCTGGCGACCGGCTTTACTTCAATGATTGGAAATCTTGCCGGGGGATTTTCCAATGTCTATTTCGTCAGTATGCGCTTGACTAAAGATCACTTTATAGGTACGGTAGCTTGGTTGTTCTTTATGCTTAATCTCTTTAAGTTGCCTTTTCACATCTGGGTCTGGAAGACTGTCTCTATGCAAAGTTTTTTGTTCAATCTTGCCTTGATTCCCTTCATTGCGATAGGGTTTTGGCTTGGATTGCGCCTTTTAAGTCGGTTAAATGAAGTTGGGTTTAAACAAATGATATTATGGCTGACCACTATCTCCTCTTTATTGGTGCTGCTAGATCTCCGTTAATAAGCAGTTATATCTTTAGGTTTCTGTAATTTAAATAAAGATAAATTTATATAATGTTGATTTACAGTTTATTGCCACATTAACATTTGAAACCCAGATTTGTTTGCAATATTCGATAAGATTTAGTTGTTTTAATATCTGTAAAAACATTTTGTTCATTAACAAACTTATATGGTGAAAAACTTTACACAAAACGAACTAGTAACTTTCAATTTTGGTGAATCAGATGAAGACAGCCTGTGGGGCGGATCTAAGTGTGATGAGCGACAGATGTTGGAGATCTTAGATCAGATCAACAATCTCCGAGTCAGACCCTCCCTGGCTAGTGTGCGCAACATCATGCAATATGCTCAAATGCCAGCCTTTGCAAAACCTTAAACGAACGAAAAAACTAGCTTTAGATGAAAAACCTTTGAGTCTTAGACCAAAGGTTTTTTTATTTATAGGGAGGATGGATTTATGGAGAAAATCGGAAAACAACTTAAGTGGAGCCTCCGAAGTTGTGATTCATGTCACAAATCAAATGTAAGGGTCGGATTCGGAGGATAATAAATTCATTTGTACTGCGTTTTTTTGGGATTATATCTAACTTCGCGGGCGATTTGTAAGCTAATAAACCAACTGATCTGGATCCATTTTCGCTATTATCCTGGTTTTTAAATTTTTATTGAGACAATTATTCATGAGCATCGTTTCTAAAGTATTTTACCTTTCCCTTTTTAGCCTTATTCTTTCCTTTGAGTTTTCTTGTATTCCGGTACGTAAAGATCAAAACTCTTCGGAAGTCATCGATCTCCAATCGGTACAGCTCAATCTACAGGATACGACTATCCGCAGAGTCTTGCAGGCTCAAAATGATCAGAATCTAAATCTTTTATATTCTTATTTTACCTCTGACGATCCATCCGTACGATACGCTGCCGCTTTAGCTATAGGATCCGTAAGAGATTCCTCCTCTGCTGACACCTTAGCTTCACTGATCCTGGATCCTAATGTCTATGTGGCTTCCGCTGCAGCGCATAGTCTTGGTCTGATGGGTGCTGGCAAAATTCAAGCCGCTTTAATCCGTGGATTTAGACAATATGATACTTCAGGGATCAACTCACCGATCAATGGAGCCATACTCGAAGCGATAGGTCGTGTAGGAAGCATTGATTTTCTACAAGCTATGGCTACCGTAGAGACTTATAAACCGACGGATACGCTCCTGTTGCTTGGCCAGATGCGAGGTATATTCCGATATATGCTCAGGGGTATGACTGATCCTGCAGGCACGGCTACAGCCATACGATATCTGACTACTCCGGGATTTCCCCAAGAAGTACGATTGATGGCTGCCCATTATCTTGCCCGAGCTAAAAATCTGGACTTATCTGTAAATGCTGATGCACTAGCGACGGTGTATCGCGCTGAAAATGATAAGGATGTCAAATTACCGCTAATCTTAGCTCTTGGAAAAACAAAATCAGAATCCGCCTGGACGGTTTTACAAGATGTGATTAACAAGAATGAAGATGGCCGATTAACTGCCAATGCGATACGCTCATTGAGCAATTATGACTACAATCGGGTCAAACCAATCGTGCTCGGAGCAATAAAACATACTGACCTCTCTATAGCTACAGCAGCACTTCAGTACCTAAGTGATTTTGGTCGGGAGGTTGATGCCAATGATTATCGAAACATAGCCCGAGAAAATCTATCCTGGCACATCAAAGTTCCTTTACTCGGTATCGCCAATAAAAACTATTCTTATGCCTATGGCATCACCAAAGGAAATATCAATGGTGAATTAAAATCAATTTTAAGTCGCACCGATAATTTGCAGGAAAAGACATCCTGTATCAAAGCATTGGCCACTGATCCTAAAAACATCAATTATATCCTGGATATCGGTCGTCAATCCGGGATACCGGCTATTCATGCTGCAGTCATGGAAGGTGGCTTGGATGCGATCAAGAGTAAATATTTTTCAAATGCATTCGGTGGTGCCGCTGAATCCATAAAAAAAGAGGTTCTACAATTTGTCTATGAACAATTAAAAAAAGGGGATGATGCAGCACTCGAAATCATGGAGTCTGGTGTGAAAGTTGAAGCACTTGGACTAAAAAAGTTAGTAGACCTTGCTATACTCGAACAGATCAAATCAAGTCTGTCGGCCAAACCATATGTACAATATATGTTGACCAAAACTATCAACACCATCAACGGTACTGTAGTCCCGCTCACTCCGATGTCCAATTACAAGCCGCTGACGGCCGCCGACTTTAGCTTGGATGGCATAAGACAATATGCAGAGATCGTCACCGATAAAGGCAGTATCAAACTCAAATTATTAAAACACATCGCTCCAGCTACTGTGCTCAATTTTGTACGGTTGAGTAGATCAGAATTTTTTAACGGTAAAATCTTTCATCGAGTGGTGCCCAATTTTGTGATACAGGGAGGCTGTCCGCGCGGCGATGGTTATGGATCCATGGATTACAGTATTCGATCTGAGACTCCACCGATCTATTACAATAAAGCAGGCATGGTCGGTATGGCTTCCAGTGGTAATCATACGGAAAGCTGTCAATTTTTTATTACTCATAGTCCTACGCCACATCTGGATGGAAATTATACGATATTTGCGGAAGTTGTATCCGGCCAGGAAGTGGTCAATGCTATTCAGATCGGCGACAAAATCCAACGCATCAATTTTTTAGAATGAAAGAACTCGCTTTAGCTTCTGTTCATAAAGGACTTGGAGCCCGTATGGCTGAATTCGCCGGATTCAATATGCCGATTTACTACAGCAAAGGCATCACAGAAGAGCATCTGCAAGTGCGGCATAAAGTAGGCGTATTCGATGTCTCTCATATGGGAGAATTTATAGTCAAAGGACCTCAAGCACTAGACCTCATACAATCTATCACGACCAATGATGTGGCGAAGCTCGCTATCGGACAAGCTCAATACAGCTGTATGCCTAATGATACCGGGGGTATAGTAGATGATCTTCTGGTTTATCGACTTAATGAGGATCAATGCACTGCCGGGGAACGAGCGTACATGCTCGTAGTCAATGCCGATAATATCGAAAAAGATTGGAACTGGGTGACCGCACACAATCATCTTGATACCCGGGTGATCAACATCTCTGATCAGATATCATTACTAGCAATACAAGGGCCGCTAGCTACTCTAGTACTGCAGTCGCTCACTGAGGTCAGACTAGATTCATTAGCCTATTACACATTTACCAAAGGCCGACTGGCGGGTATAGATAATGTACTTATATCTGCGACTGGCTATACCGGAGCCGGAGGCTATGAATTGTACTTTGATGAAAAACATACTGTGGCCATGTGGCATGCGATCTTTGAAGCCGGAGCCGCCTATGATATTCAGCCTATCGGATTGGGAGCCCGCGACACATTGCGCTTAGAAAAAGGCTACTGCCTGTATGGTCATGATATCGATGATACCACCTCGCCACTCGAAGCGGGCCTCGGATGGATCACGAAATTGAATAAAGGGGACTTTACCAATTCAGGTTTTTTCAAGCAACAAAAAATTGACGGCATCAAAAAAAAATTAGTTGGCTTTAAAGTGTTGGATCGCAGGGTACCGCGTCAACATTATCCTATCCTATCCCCGGATGGGGTCCTTATCGGTGAAGTCACTTCAGGCACGATGGCTCCTAGTCTTGGCTATCCCATCGGCATGGGTTATGTAGAGGTAGGTTTTGCCAAAGTAGGCAGTTCTATCCTGGTGAAAGCTGGCGAAAAACTTCTTGCTGCTGAGGTGGTGGATCTTCCGTTTTTAAAGTAATTGGGAGCGAGAAAGTAACAACATTTTACTATTGTTTGAGCGCATCAATTCCACATTTGTTCAGATAATTAGTTTTAAATAAATAGGAATATTGCCCCTTCTGGGCGATAACACTTCATAATCATTCCTCTTTTAATCGCACCATATCTCTCCTAAACGATATGATCAGTAAATCATATAACTTTTATAATAATTTATGTAACGGCAACCATAAATAACCTCACATTTTTGCACCGTAATAATTGAGTTAAGAAAAATAAAAACACCTCTTTATCACTATTAAAATAATTAAAATGAATCACTTCAAAAAATTAGTATGTCGGGCAGCCCTTCTTATCACTGTTTTTATTGGCTTATCATCCTGCATGAACAACAAACCGGCTGACACCAAAGAAATTGCAGAAGATAAAAACGAAGAAAAATTTGAAAATAACAACAATAAAAAAGATGCGCAGTTTCTAGTCAATGCTGCGGAAATAAATCGTGAAGAAATTAGTTTAGGTCAATTAGCCCAACAAAAAAGCAATATAAGCCATGTAAAAGAATTAGGCAAAATGATGGAAGATGAACATACCAGATCATTAGCCGCTTTAACTGAATTGGCCTATTCAAAAAACATTTCATTGCCTACTTCTCAAACTGAAAACGGCCAAATCGCTTACAAAAAATTAAACGAAACATCGGGTTCAGATTTTGGAAAAGAATACAGTGATTTAATGGTCAGTGCGCACAAAGATGCAATTGCTTTATTTGAAAAAGCATCCACTGAATGCACCGATCCTGACATCAGAGTGTGGGCCAGTACTATGATTCCATCTCTGAGGACTCATCTTGACCATTCTTTAATGTGTCAAAAAGAATGTGAAAAAATTTAATCTCACTTAACATAACAAAATGGACAACACTGAAAATTTAATAAACAAGGAAGCTGTAGACAAACTAAAAAGTTTGGTGGATGATATCATGGTTTGTCTTTTCTGTACCAATCTTAAAACAGACGATGGATCCACCTGCAGACCTATGTCAGCCCAAAATGTATGCGATCAGGGCAATATCTGGTTTTTTAGTGAGCGGAACAGTGATAAAAACACGGACATTAAGCAAAATAAACATGTACAACTGTTTTTTTCGCATCCAGGCAAAAGCAGTTACCTCGTGGTCAACGGTGAAGCCGAAATAATTATTGACAGTACAAAAACAGAAGAACTATGGACACCAATTACTAAAATATGGTTTCCCAAAGGCAAAGACGACCCGAATATATCCATCATCAAAGTAAGCCCTACATCCGCTTATTATTGGGATACTGATGGAAACAAAATGATAAACTTTTTAAAAATGATTGCATCTGTAGCCACCGGAAAAAATCTCGTGACTGGAAGAGAAGGCGCAATCAATGTTTAATCACAACATCAAATTCATTTAAATTTTATATTATTTTCCTCCTTAAATATGACTATCAGCAAAAAGAAAAACGGTCTAAAAGGCCATGATAAAACGGTCAATGAGTCAAAAGAGGTCAAAATGCCTAAGCAAAAAGAAGGCACCAAAAAAGGAACTATAAAAAAAGATAAAAATATTAAATTACCACCGACACATCAATAAGCATGCTGTCTTACGATTAAAAGTGTAATGAAAACTTTCATTACGCTTTTTTAAACCTATTACCAACAGTTTTTTTAAAAGGGATTGCGCCCATTTGGAGCTTATTGAAGCCAAAGTGTACAACTGCTTTCCAACCTATATGCACCATCAATAGTGTAAAACTCGCATCTGGCAATGGTACACAAGTCCATCAATAGTTCTTCGGAATTCACGTTTAAACTATTGTATCAAGCTTTAGCCTTGTTCCTATCCACAGAGGTTCAGAAGTGGAATTGACAATTTACTATATGGCTTTGTATGTGTTTTCATTAGATTAAAATGATGTTAAAACGTACGGTCTTCTCTCACTACTCTCTGTGTGTGTAAGGTAAAATGAAGTTCTTTTCGTATTTTTAGTACATGCTAAGAAGACAATTTATGAAGTCCTCCGGACTGCTTCCGGCCGCGGCTTTGATCGCGCCATTGGAGTTAGGCAAGACGAACGCCGTGACGAATCTCAAAAGTCGGATCAAGCTCAGTGTATCGAGTTATTCCTATTGGCACTTTAAGGGTGACAAATATCCTATCGAGAAAGTGATCGATCACGCGGCGTCGTTGGGGTTGGATGGCATCGATGTATTGCATCGCCAGATGGCTAGTGAAGATCGATCGTATTTGCATAAGCTCAAAAAACATGCTTTTGTCCATGGAATAGCCATGACCTGTCTTTCTATCCATCAGGGTTTTGTGCACCCGGACGCTGAAGAACTAAAAAAGCATATCGAGCATACAAAACACTGCATGGAGTTAGCAGCAGAGATGGGCATCCCTTGCATGCGACTGAATACCGGCCGATGGGGCACGATCAAATCCTTTGATGAATTTATGCAAAAACGTGGTCAGGAGCCTGCACTACCCGGATATACCGAAGACGACGCGTATAAATGGTGTATAGACAGCATTCAGCAATGTATGACTCGTGCAGAAGAACTTGGGGTTTTGTTGGCTCTGGAAAATCATTGGGGACTGGGCTCTACTCCAGAAGGTATGATCCGGATCATGAAAGCTGTCGATAATCCATGGCTACAACTTTTGATGGATACAGGAAATTTTCTGGAAGATCCTTATGAGAAATTGCAAATGATAGCTCCCTATACCTGTTTTGTTCAAGCAAAGACTTATTATGGCGGCGGAGTATGGTATACGTTGAAACTCGACTATCAGCGCATCATAGCTATACTGAATAACGTAAATTACAATGGTTATATCTCAATCGAGTTTGAAGGAAATGAATCAGGAGAATCCGGGGTTATCAAAAGTGTAGAACTATTGCGGTCACTGATATAATGCTGGCATCTGAATATTATAGGGCTCGATATGGTTGCCGACTCATCAAAATAATCCAACTAAAAATAAAGAGTAACGTTATTTTTTGAATAAAAGGGAGCACCTCTATTCCAAGAGTCGTAAAGTAGATGAAGTTATTGATCAAAATTAATAGCATACACCACAAGCCCAGTCCTAGTATTGATGTTTTACCCGATTGAATCAATTCCTTAAAGACCCCAACCAGTGCAAGCACTCCAAAAAAACCACCGATGATGGATACCAGGTCATGATAGGGTGTAAACAATAAAACTGCAAAGGCCATGGCCGTAAGTCCGCCATATCGGGTGAGAAGAGCCCACGGATGAGGCATAGCTCTTTTATGAGGAAACGTATAAAAGAAATAAGCGACCGTGCATGCCAAAATCACACTTCCAATTATAGCTATTGGTCTGGCCGGATTAAGAGCTCCGTTGATCGCTGTGGCATGTAATAAATCACACCAATAATTATGCACCCAATCAAAGCCAATAGCATGTGCATTCGCTTGTGACCCCCCTGGATACAAAAAGGCTGCATAGAAATATAGAAAGACATAACATAAGATGCCGATGAGTGGTATATGTCGACCAAGGTTCGTCATTTGTTAAATTAAATCCTACGTGCAGGTTAGATTTTTTGTGCCTTATCCACCATACAAAGCATGATCCCCGATATCAATCAATATAATCTGATCATCCCGTATCATAAAATCAAAAAGTATACGATATTTCATATCAATCGATACGGAATAAAACGGTACTAGCTTTCCTTTCAATTTGTGTAATCGTAAGGATGGATGTTGGGGGTTTGCTTCGAGCAAGGTTATTGTTTTTAAATACGAATTCCTAAGATCGGAGTGTTTCTGCTTAAATAACTCAAGTCTTTTTTCATAGTATGCTGAGGTGATCAGTTTAGGCATAATTATTTTGACTCAATTTCAGGCCAGACCCTGGACATATGTTCTTCGGCTGTTTCTACAACATATTTTCCTTGCGCTACATCCTTCATCACCTGCTCATAAGCATGTGCTAATTCTAATTCACGCATATAATCATATTGTTCGATCGTCATGGCCACATATTTCGTTTTACCTCGCACGGTGATTCCAATCTCTTTTTGGTCTTTAAGATGTTCTTCCAAGGCCTTTATTCCTTTGATTTTCAGTTCGTTAGCTGTGATCATGATAGAGTACGATTAAGAGTACGGTCAAAAGTACGGTCTTTTATGGAGTATTTGTTTTTTTGACTACTTCAAGAATCCGGCAAACTAATATACAGTTTCATTTATTTTATAGCTGACCACCATGGTGTAAATTCCTGTTGGTTGTCTTTTAAGTTGACCCTTTCACCAATCAACGGCGTCATTAAGGGTATGTTGGCCTTACTATTTAGCTCAATAATTTTTTTTAAGGGCTCATCCCAAGGATGATTGGCCATCACAAATTTTGATGAATGAACAGGAAAAAGCCTTTTAGCTTTTAAGTCTTGAGCTGCTATTAAAACCTCATGTGGTAATGCATGTAATAATCGCCAAGCCGCATCATATTGCCCATTGTCAAGAATAGCTAAGTCAATAGGGCCAAACTTTTCGCCAATGTCTGCAAAATGGGTATCGTAACCGCTGTCCCCACCAATATAAATTTTCATAGACGGCGTTTGCAAAACATAAGAACACCATAACGTTTTGTTCCTGGTTAATCCTCTTCCTGAAAAGTGTCTGGCTGGAGTAACGAAAACAAAAATATCATCTAATGGTACGGTATCATGCCAATCTTTTTCAATGATCTTCGTTTTGTCATAACCCCAAGACTCAAAATGCGACCCTACCCCTAAACCGCAAATAACCTTACCTATCTTCGGTTGCAGTTTTAAAATTGTTTCATAGTCAAGGTGATCATAATGGTCGTGAGTGATAAAAAGATAGTCAATATCAGGCAGGTCGCTTACGCTGTAAATATCTGTTCCTTTAAATGATTTGTTGGAACCAGGCATTGGTGAGGCGTTTCCACTAAATACCGGGTCGACCAAAATTCGTTTACCGTCAAGCTGCATAAAATAAGACGAATGTCCGAACCACACTAAAATATCCTGGTCCGTTGAAAGATTTAATAAATCCGTTTTAATAGAGGGTATAGTGTCGGTTGGTTTTCTTCGTGCTGCTTTTTTGAAAAAGTGTTTATATACCACACCAAGCATGGAGTAACCTTCCGTCAGTTGGGGTGTGTAATTGAAATTTTCAAATTTTCCATCTTTGTAATTTGCAGATTTATTAAACTGCTCCAATCGGTCACCAGATGGCAACCTCCCAAATTTATTATGTTGCATATATAATAAAGTCATCATGGTGATAACGGCTATTGAAATATAAAGTATTAAAATCATGGCTAAATTAAAATTCTTGTTGTATCATTTCAATTACCAAACATCTTTGATACACTACTTATTGAAATCCAGTACTCATAATACAATTTGTAGCCGCCAGCTGGCTGTCTTTAGCTTTTTGTGTTGTTTTAAAAATGAAGCAATTTACACTTTTGATAAGACTGGCTGCGTGATTAGCTTATGCACTGACCATTAAACTGGATACAAATGGAAATATAATTACTCATCAAAATAAATCTGATTAAATAGTTGCTATCTCAAGCAGCTATCAATTTTTATTCCACTATCCATTTTATACTTCCCCAAATTGCCATTAGTAATCCCAGATTGGAATATACCACCACACACCCTCCTATTCTTTAAGCCATAGCATTCGCCACCACCGCCTTCATCTTAGCCAATCCTGTATTGATCACCACGGCTGCATCCTGTTTATAATATTGTGGGTTGAAGAGTTCGAGGGAGATGACGATACGATCCCGATTATGAGCCAGATCGCGGAGGATTTTGGCTATAGATGCGACGCCTTCACCGGGAAAGATTCTATCGGCATCGGTGATGGTAGTGGGATTGGAGGAGGCGAGATAATCATTCATATGAAAGATCTCGATAGACTCGGGGCTGACCATTTTGAGAGAGTCAATGTTGGATCCGCCTTTGTATAAGTGATAAACATCGGTGAGTAACCGAGTCTGGGGATGGGCGCACTGAGCAGCTACATAGAGTAATTGGCTCATTTTGTACAGTGTCTTGGAAAATCCCCACAACTCAAGCTGAGGTATTACGCCCTGTTGTACCCCTAGCTCTACTAAAGCCCGAAACCGCTCTGCCACCGCATCATATGAGGGTACTTCTTTGTCCGTTGCACCAGCAGGAGGTGCTGCGATACGATGACATCCCAGCAGGGTCAGCATCTCCATCTCTTCTTTGGCCTGCTCGAGTGCTTTGGATCTGATCGAGTTATCTTCATGGATCCATGGTGCAAATCCTATAGCATCTTCAACTTTAAGGCCCAGATCATTTATTTTTTTAGCAAGATCTTTGAGGGATTTGCCACTTTTTTTATACTCATTGAGCACAGGCACCCACACTTCGATCCCATCATAGCCGGCTTTGGCTACTAATTCTACTTCTTTTTCTATTCCTATTTTTTGACCTCGGATCGTACTGGAGTTAAAGCAGTATGAAAACTTTTTCTTGAAGGGTTTGTTTTTTTCCGGCACAGTCGTCATGCCATGAGTCACTGTGGTTAATAAGGTACTGCTTCCTAAGACCCCAATCCCTTTTATAATGTTTCTACGATTAATTTGACTCATAACTTTAATTTTTTATGCAATTAAGCGAAAAATAGGGTAATTCTCAAAACTATTTAATCAATGCAGATTTTTGATTTGACTGATTTTAAGAAGGAGCCAAGTAAACGGCAACCGGGCTAAAAAGCAAAAATGACCTTAATTTCGTTTGTTTAAAATGGACAAGATAAATAGAAGGACATTTACAAAAGCAATGAGTTCTACAGCATTACTCATGATGTCTTCACGGCTTTATACACAGGCGGAACCCAAAAAACTAGGCGTAGCTCTCGTCGGTCTGGGTAATTACTCTACTCATCAACTAGCGCCTGCTCTTTTACACACTCAACACTGTAAACTAACTGCCATAGTGACTGGCACCCCGGAAAAAGCAGCGAAGTGGTCGACACAATATAATATACCTCAAAAAAACATCTACAATTATCAAAACTTTGACCAGATCATAAACAATCCGGACATAGATATAGTCTATGTCGTACTACCCAATGCGATGCATGCCGAATACACGATCAGGGCTGCACAGGCCGGCAAACATGTGATCTGTGAAAAGCCGATGGCGATGAATGTGCAGGAATGCAAAGCCATGATAGAAGCTTGCCAAAAAAATAAGGTGAAACTGTCCATCGGCTATAGACTGTATTTTGAGCCCCATCATCTGGAGATGCGGAGACTCGGCACTCAAAAAATATATGGTAGTATCAAAATGGTAGAAAGCAGCCTCGGATTTTCTATGGCCGATCCTAACGTGTGGCGACTAAATAAAGCCTTAGGTGGCGGTGGAGCGATTATGGACCTTGGAGTCTATTGTATTCAGGGAGCCCGGCGCACGATCGGAGAGTTACCTGGCTCAGTATCAGCACAGGGTTTCGTGTTGGACAAAACTATTTTTAAAGAGATCTATGAGGGGATGACCTTTCAGATGAATTTCCCCGGCGGTGCGATATGCAATTCGACAACGACTTATTCTTCCTACATTGATCGACTGCATGCTACTACCGGCTATCGATGGTATACACTGCAGCCGTCCTACAATGCTACAGGAGCTAAAGGGGAATATAATAATGAAAAAACGCAGCCGTTTGTTTTCAAAACTAAAGCCTACCAGCAGATAGATCAACTGGATGACTTTGTGGAATGTATCCGTACGAATAGAACCTCCGCGGCGTCAGGTGAGGAAGGCTGGATAGATCTAAAAATAATAGAAGCCATCAAACAATCGGCCGATACTGGGCGCAAAATTGATTTGTCTTGGTAAATGGGGCTATCATCTTTCGATGAGCAGTACGTTAGTTGAATACAAATCGTAGACATCTACGAAGTCCCAGACTACAACTTAGATAAGAGATAGCCTAAACCAAACAGCACACTACCTATAATAATTCCGAAAAGAAAAAACGAATAACACTGCCGCAATAATTGAAATTTCCTTCCAAGGGATTTGCCCATAAAATACAGGTCTAATATAGCACTATCGTCCAATCGATCCTCATTAGCCAGTGCTTTTTTCATAGCGGCTGTATAATCATCTAGTGAGGTAGCAAAAAAATTGCCAAAGAAAAAAAGGCTGCCTTTACCGGCTTCCATATCATCCGCTTTGAACTTGCCCTGGAACTTGCCGGGCTGGGTCGCAAGTGTTGCATAGACGATAGATATGATACAACAGAATCCTATAATGGTGAACGGTCCTGCAAAATACCAGTTTTCTCGGATAGACGCTTTTTGAAATAAAATCGGCATCGCAAAGGTGAGGATCATGGCATTGACAGTGAGCATGATGTTGGCCTTGTTATCAGCGATCTGAGTCAGATTGATATGATTGCGCAGTGCTGTTTTAAACAATAGTTCAGCAGTACGATTGCCATTAATGAGGGAGGGATTAGACTGTTTTTTTATGAGCTTGCTTTGATCCTTGAGCATATCTCGATTCGTCTTTTTTTGCTCATCGTATTTTGTTTTGCCCTCTAAGGTTTGATAGACGGTGTTTTTATAGAATTCGAGATTTAGCTGGGCCCATTCCAGATCCGTAAATTCTTTTTGTTCTAGGGCGGCTCGTTCTTTTCTTAGATTGATATTATAAGATTCCCATTTAGGGCTTGCCAGCGAGGCTAGGTCAGCATCCTGGAGCAATGATCCGATTTTATCTGCGGGTCGATGGGGTACCCGGGTGGTCTCGATCGTCAATAATATCTGTTGGAGTTTATCATCAGAATAGGACTGATTTTTTAGGTATTCTTGGGCGATGGTCTTGCTATGGGTCTCATGATCAGAATAGGACTTTACAAATCCTGTATCGTGAAATAATGCACTCAGCTGCAAGATTTCTAACTGATCGTCCGGTAATTGAGCTGCCTGACCCAGATCCCGCGCCTCCTCCCAAACTTCCCGAGTATGATCCCAATTATGATAGTAATGAGATGAAGATAAACTGGAATTCAACAGTTGTTTTACATAGTCACTTGCCACTGGTACGATATCTGACATAATTTGGTAGGGTCCTTTTATCACAAATATCTCGAAATCATGGCATATCTGTGTATCAATCAGCAGTTATCTTTGAGTGGGGTATCAGAAATGGTCGACTTTGGAACAATAATCTTGGAGGCCGACGAGTACAGATCTATTGATTTTTTACGCTCATCGGAAAGGTCTGATGAGAGATTTAAGAACCATTATTGACAAAAGCCTTTTAATAGGACTATGGAATGAAGCCATTTCAAGGCGAAAACATTTTGGATCATGAGCAAAGCGTAGCTCGGGCTAGCCTTGCCTGAAGTAAGAGGCCTTGTCAGGGCTGAACACCCACATACTTTCATTAAAAAGGCTATATTTTACCCTGTATTATCCTGTATCTTTGAAAAAAACCCTTATCATGAAAAAATTAATCCTTTTTTTTAGCGCGTTGATCGGTGTGGTCCTATTGACTACAGCCTTCCGTACTAAAGAAGCCAATTATGGATTTAAACTCGGCACACCGGAAATAAAATCAATAAGCGCTATTGCATTTGGTACGGATGGTATCTTGTTTTTAGGCGATTCTAAATCTGCTCTGGTGATTGCTGTCGACACCAAAGATAAAACTGTACAAACCAGTCCAACAAAAATTGAGCTCAAAAATATAGATCAAAAAATAGCTGCGGCTTTGGGTACAGAGGTTAAAAATATTCGCATCAAAGACATGGCTGTAAACCCGATCTCTAAAAAGATATATTTAGCTGTGGAAAACATCGATGGCACTCCGGTCGTACTGGCTGTAGAAGGCGATAAAATCCAATCTGTAAGCCTCAAAGATGTATATTATAGCACGGCCTCTATCGCCAATATACCATCTGAAGATCAAAAAGACCGAGGTGGAAGATCATTGCGCGAATCTGTGATTTCTGACCTTCAAGTGACCAATGGCCAAGTCATGGTCAGTGGTATATCCAATCAGGAATTTAGTTCTACGTTTAGGACGATACGGTTTCCTTTTGCAGATCAGCAAGATCATGCATCCTTAGAGATCTATCATGCTGCCCATGGCAAGTATGAAACCAATTCTCCGATCAAGACATTTACCACTGCCACCTTAAATGGCAAAGAGTATCTTGTCGCCAGCTATACCTGTACTCCGCTGGTACTATTCCCAATGGATCAATTGAAGGCTGGTAAACACATCAAAGGAAGAACGGTGGGCGAGTTTGGCGCCGGAAATTCCCCTATAGATATGATTACTATTAAAAAGGGAGATAACAGTTATCTGGTGATTGCCAATAATAACAGGCCACTGATGCGCATAAAGTATAAAAACATCGAATCGTTCGAAGGGGCCTTGACAGAGCCCATCAAAGAAAGTTTTTCGACAGCGGGAGTAGATTTTGTTACTTTACCTGTGGTGAATATCTTGCAAATGGATCAATTCGATGAAAAGACTATCCTCGTGTTGCAACGCAAGAGCAATGGGGATTTGGATTTGATCACCCTGTCCGATTGGTTGATTTCTTAAGACCTTAGATGATTCAGATACTCGGAAAGACCAAATCGTACGGACTGTACGGCTTGGTCTTTTTTATTTTAGTTATGGCTTGCCGACACCGACTAGGTCCTGGTCAGATCACCGTCATCTGGAAAGAAGATAAAGCTATAGGATTAAACATTCCCATTGATACCTGGAGCGAATCATATATATCAGAAAATAACAAATCTATTCAAGTCCATCTGGTAGATCATCCGGCCATGATATTGGGTGAGTTTAAATCTGCGCCGACAGGTTTAACCTTTTATCCTTTGATACCGTTCACGCCGGGATTGGTCTATCAGGTCGTTTTTCAATCTAAGCCAATCAGTCAAATAAGGATTCCGGAAAGCAATACTGTTGCCCCTGTAGTGAACACGATTTATCCGATACAAGATACGTTACCCGCAAACCTTTTAAAATTTTATATCCGGTTTTCAAGCCCAATGCAGGCTGGTGAAGTAATTCAATATATCCGACTGATCAAAAACGAGACCGATACCCTATCAGAAGTATTTATGGATCTGTCCAACGAATTGTGGAATGCTGATCGCACCCAACTCACTCTCTGGCTTAATCCAGGTCGAATCAAACGCGGTCTTCAACCTCATGACCAGCTCGGACCTCCTTTAGAGCCTCAAAACCATTATCAACTGCTGATCCTGGGGGAATGGCGGGATATGCATGGTAAAAAACTGAATCAAATACACGAGAAGTCCTTTTATACAAGTGGTCGCGATACGCTATCCCCAGATCTTGATCATATGGTTTGCATTGTATTGAATTCACAGGAAATAGAAGTACTATTCCCAGAGCCGCTCGATCACGAATTACTTTATCATACTTTTGCCGTAGTTGACGCTCAGGATGATAACCTGGTTGAACATGCAGAGCCTAACGAAGAGGGTACATCACTTCGACTTAAAATAAAAGCCCCAAATCTCACCAAAAGGTACAGACTAAAATTAGAGTCGAGACTGGAGGATTTGGCAGGTAATAATATGAATCGATTATTTGATAAGGAATACCGTAATGACACGATGAGCGCTCAGACGGTATATTATAAACGAATTGATTTTTAACCCATAAATTCGATTGGAATCGAATTTATGCCTTCCATTCTGACGAAGTCTTTATAGCCGATTCCTCTTTCCATCGAATGGGTAAATCACTGCTCTGTGTTGCGAAGCAAGCTCTACACAAGTACAGAAGCACATCTACGATCACCATGACATCAGATATCGGTGCGAGCTATTCAGCATCTTTGACTCCCACTCCCATCGAATGTCAAAGGTTGTTGATCGTAGGTCATTTGTAAAAGGGGAAGTCGTGTGTTTTTTATCAATCGAGTCAAATCAATATACTCAAGCATTTATTGGGGGCTAATGGTCTCACAAAATACTCAGATTAACGGTTCAAAAAATACTCACTGAACAATTCAATTTCTTTTAGTTCTTCTGCCACAAATTTTTGAAATAATCTTTCGCCTACCTGAGTTTGCAGTGCAGAGATACCTACATCGATCAAGCGCAATCCTTGATCTGTCAAAAAGATATTGTCAAATCGATCCCCAGAGATATTTGATGGTCTTTTAAGGTCACGGTGTACAAAACCAGCCAGATGAAGTTGGGTGACTTCATCTACAAAGACATCCAACCATAGCTCTCGTTTACTAAATTCATAAGCTCTGTAATCCATGGGATAAAGTCGTTCCATCACCAACACCTCACTGTGCAAATCATCTTGATCATCCAGGCGAATAAATTTAACTACCAGACCATTGATGGTGTTTGCAAATTTCATTTTTTCGCTTTCAGATCCAATGTCTGATCGCGTATCGCCGGTAAATAGTTTTCCGACTTCGTGTTCGTTAAGTGCAATGACGAGATTATTGGCACCAGAAGACAACACACGGGGATATCTTTTAACCATTATATAATAAAGTATAAAGATAGTCTACTTTCTTACTACTGATTTAAACCTAAAGGATAAAATCAATTGTTGGCCCAAAACTAAACAGGTAAATGCCATAATGGGCTCTGAAATACAATGCCACAAAAGCGCGATCCTCTACAACAATCCTACCTCACTCTCTCGGATGTGCACGGTACGCTTCACTTCTGTACGGATATCCATATCCAAAGATCCATTTTCTAATCTCAAGACACCGCGAGGACACACTGCCGAGCAGATACCACAACCCACGCAAGATGATCGTACGATATCCTGCCCCTGTTGTGCATACGCTTTGACATCGATACCCATCTCACAATAGGTAGAACAGTTGCCGCAGCTGATGCATTGACCTCCATTCGTCGTGATTCGAAACATGGATTTAGTTTTTTGGAGGATGCCCAGATAGGCGGCCATCGGGCAGCCAAAACGACACCATACCCGGCTACCCATCAGTGGATAAAATCCTACACCGATCACCCCTGAGAATGCGGACCCGATCAAAAAGCCATACCACTTACTCAAATCATAACTACTGAATATAAACAAATTACTAAAGCCAGTGAATCGAGTCACCAATACGGCTGCGGTCATAATCACCACGAAAGCAAGCACGCCATGGATGATCCATCGCTCGATCTTCCAAGCCTTCATCGATTTATCTGATAGATGACGGAATGGGTCACCTGCAGTCTCGGCCAGACCACCACAACCACACACCCAACTACAATACCATCGTTTTCCAAAAAAATAAGTGAGGATCGGCGTAAAAACCAAAAAGGAAAGGATGCCCCAGAATAAAATAAAATAACCGAACAGACCATCTTTAATCAATTCATCCAAATGCCAGTCAAAGAAAAAATAATAATTGAGTGGCCAAATGTTTTTAAAATCATTATAAGGTTTATTCAATCCCTGCAAGATTTCAGGGAGTATAAAAGCAATCACAGTCTGAAAAAACATGACCGATATCGTACGATAGATCTGATACGGATTATGCCGATACTTGTATATAAACTTTATACCCATCAATAGAATGATCAGGGTATATAAGGTACCATAGACAAACCACTGGCTGGCTGCTTTACCTTTAAGGGCAAAACTCAATGGATCAAACAAATGGACCAAGCCTGTATTTTCTGTTCCGTCTACGCCTTGACCAAGATATTGAGGATACCAATAGAGGAGGACATAAAAGCCGGTAAGAAAAATAGCCAAGACCCAAGCCCACATCCCTTTATTGGACAGAGAAGAAAACCAAAGATTATTATTTTTAATACCTAAAGGTTGGCCTTTATATAATTCATAGGTATACCACAAGGCACCGATGCTGGCTAAACCTATTGAGGTCCATAAGTGGAAGGAGGCCTGCTGTGTCGTAAAATTTACCCAGTAGATCACTTGAATCAATGCACCTATACCTACCAGACTAAGGGCAACTTTTTTTTGCAACGACAGGTGTTGGGTCAGGTGGCTAGCTCCTATGGATAGGGATGGTTGCATAGACATAATGGGTTAGATTGTAGATTTTCGTAAAAACCGGGTGACGAGATTAAGATTGCGACTGGATCGCAACTTAAGTTGCCGCCCGGATGCCGTTTCATATATTTTTAGCAATTCGGACTCATACGATATAAAAAACTCCGGATCAAAATTGGCCAGACTCAAATCTTTTAAAACTTCTTCGATCGGTGTAAGAGACTCCAGCCATTTTTCGCACACTTCATGCCGGTATCGAATACCCATCAGATTAAATCCTGTCACGACCTGATCGGCAATGCTGTAATTTATTCGAATGGATTTTTTACCCGACTCATGCTGCCAAAAGACAGATTGAATACCTTCCGGCGTCTGGGCTGGGATATCTCCATAGACCTGATACTCGATATTAAAAAACTTTGCAGAATTAAACCAAGTACCCGGATCATACAATATCGGCTGCTTGCAAATGGTGTGGGCGACTGTCTGACCCATCATGCGCCCGATATACCACACCGCCTCGATGGCACGACGCCCTGGTTTTGGAGATCTCAATTCAGCGCAATCACCTATGGCATAAATATCTGGCTGAGAAGTCTGTAAATACTCATCGACGAGTATTCCGCGCTTTGTTTCAATGCCACTGTCTTTTAAAAACTCAATATTTGGACTAACCCCTACGGTAAGCCCAACAAACTGTGCAGAGATTTTTTCTCCTTTACCTGTGACCGCTGCATTGACTTGCCCTTGACTGTCTGGCAAGATTTCTTTCAGTTCGTCACCTAATCTAAGGTCGATGCCATGCTGTAGGATTTCTTCGTTGATCATAGCAGACTCTTCTTTGGGTAATACAGCATTCCAGAAGCTGGCCTCTCGTACCAGGAAGGTCACCGGGATATGTCTCGAATGGAACATCTCGGCCA
This sequence comes from Saprospiraceae bacterium, assembly GCA_031417835.1. Lineage (GTDB taxonomy): Bacteria > Bacteroidota > Bacteroidia > Chitinophagales > Saprospiraceae > JADJLQ01. Next base: position 26,849 of record JANOWJ010000016.1, read on the forward strand.
TCTCTATACCGATCAAGCCTCCCCCAACGATCACTGCACGCTTTATCAGATGAGAGTGGGCCTCCATAGATGATAAGTCTTGTTGGTGATATAAGCCTTGCACCCCTTTGAGATCTTGACCTGGCCAACCAAATTTATTGGACTTGGACCCACTAGCAAGTATCAATTTATCATACTTTAGCTGGTGGCCATTGTCTAACAAGATGGTGTGCGAAGCTGCATCGATGTGCAGGACCCAGGCTTTGACGCGCTGTATCCTGTTTTTAGCCCAAAAATAATCTTCATATAACTTAGTGTGCTCAAGTTTCATATGACCCATATAGACATACATCAGTGCCGTACGGGAGAAGGGGTAATCTGATTCTCCGGAGATCATGATGATCTCATGATCACTATATTTGCGGATATAGCGTGCCGCATTAGTGCCCGCAATACCATTTCCTATGATGACGATTTTCATAACATTCTGATTTGTATGATCAACAACAGCCACCGCCGTCATAAAAATAAGTACTGTCCGATATAAAGAGATCTTCCCGACCAATAGCTAGCAGGGCTTGGGCTGTCTTATCACAAATGGCGAGTGGTTGATTGGGCATTAAGGTATGTCCCTTTTGATCATTAAAGTATTCTTCATGACCAAAGTAAATGGCTGTCCGGCCAGTAAAGACACAAGGTCCATCTGCTGGCACAGGATCTTTGATCGCGCACACTTCTACACTTTCAATGTAGATGATGTGATCAGTGGCATAATTTTTTGGATCTAATATTCTATAGGGCCTTTTGGCTCTGATCTCGATGGTGCCAAATCCTTCGGCAGTGATCATCGCTATATAATCGTGGAGCGGGATAGCACCACTCAGACAAAGTGCTCTCAATCGATCATCACTTTTCAACTCCTCAGATATGGTAGAGTCGCTGATCGGATCGCTCATGACTAAGCGGCCTCCGGGCCTGAGCACGCGATACATCTCTTGTAGGGCTTTTTTTAATTCTTCTTGTTTAAAAATATTAAACAAACAATTTTGCGCCGCGACATCGATCGAGCTATTCTCCACAGGTAGATTTAATGCATCGCCTTTTTTTAAATCGATATATTCCTTTTTAAACCAGACATTTTGTTGTTCTGCTTCTAAAAAATTTTTCTCGCATGCTGTTAACATTTCGTCAACTACATCTAGTCCAATCACATGATGATTTTTTCTACTAAAATATGCAAATTGCAATAGCTCCATCCCACCCCCTACACCTACATACAAGACTTTAGGACTATTGACCAAATCTCTGGGGTGCACCGTACTACCGCAACCATAGTTCATTTGTTGCATGATTAAGGGTATTTTCAATTCGGGCAATTGCCAAATGGGTGTCGTGGTACAACAAAGTCCCGCCACAGGATTTTCTGCTGCTTCTTTATAAAGATTTTTAGTAGTCTCGAGGTAGGTTGCACTCATGTTGAACGGATAATTTTAAAATAAATCAAGTGATCGCACCGCCACAGCTACTGCCAGCACCAGCTGTACAGCCATAGCAGTGTTGGCCTATTAATATCTCCCGCTGTTGCAAGGTATGACTATCGTACTGTGATATATGTTTTCCGGGCACATTGATCTTCATCTCCAGCATTTGATTAAAATCACAATCATACATTATACCATCCCAACCTATAGATATCGTATTTCTGCACATTACATTACTGGCAGCTTTTGGGTTGTACGCCTGGATCAACTTTTCCATGTAGTTTTGATAGTTGCCACTTTGCAACAGATAGTCAAGGTATCTACTGATCGGAAGATTGGTGATTGTGTACAACGAATTAAAATCAATATTAAAACTTTTTTTGAGCACCTGTTTGTACTCTACTTCCAAGGCATCTTGAGCGGGAGGGAGGAATGCGCCTGCCGGATTATATACCAGATTTAAGATTAGTTCAGGATCTATGCCATACCCTACGGCATTCAACATTTGCAACGCCAGGATAGAATCTTCAAATACACCATCGCCTCGCTGACGATCTGTACGATCTTTACTATAAAAAGGAAGTGAGGAAACCACTTCGATGTGGTGAGCCTTATAAAAATCAGGCAACGAGTAATATTTTTTATTGGCTCTGATGATGGTAAGATTGCACCGTACGATGATATGTCGTTGCAGCATGCTGATCTCCTCTACAAACCATCTGAACAGTGGATTCATCTCCGGAGCCCCGCCTGTCAGGTCTACTGTAGTCAACTCAGGATGAGCAGTCAACACCTTAAGGCATTGTGTCATCGTGTCCTTCGTCATGATTTCTTTACGATCAGGGCCGGCATCTACATGACAATGTCGACAAACTTGATTACACATCTTACCCAGATTTATTTGAAAGACATTAATCTGGGAAGGCTTCAAAGGATACAAAAAGCTTTCTTCCAGTTTTTGCTGAAAGGGTATCAAGATCTCATCTGGATTGTCAGCTTCCTGTTCCAAGATGTCTATTTGTTCTTGCGCTTGAGCTAGCTTATGATGCGAAGCTAATAGGGACTTCATGTTCGATTCAATGATTTTGAAAATTACATGGAGATTTCCTTTGTTTTATTCATCATTTGCACTCCGTGGACCAACACAGCACCTCCCTGGATAGCTCCGGCCACCTGCACGGCTTCCATCATTTGAGCATTGCTAAAACCTTTTTCATAAGCATCGGTGCTGTATGCGTCGATGCAATATGGGCATCGCACGGCGTGTGCTACAGCCAGGGCAATTAATGATTTTTCCTTAGCTGTAAGCGCTCCATCTTTGAAGACCTCACCATACCAGTCAAAAAACTTATCAGCCATAGGCTTTTGAAATTCAGCAATTGTGCTAAATTTTTTTAAATCTTGGGAATTAAAATAATGTTCATTCATAATAATTATTCGATTTATTTAGACAACAAAGATTATCAAATCTGAGTTAACATGCCAATCTATTTTATTTTAGATTCAGGCTCCAGTTATATTCACTATAAGTCAATCGGCTATTTGTTGCCAGTTTTATATCTGCATATTTATTTATAAAATTGATTACATCTCCAAAATCATTTTTATACCATTCAAATATTTTTGACACGGCTATACTGTTGGGCATTGAAGTAATAAATGATTTAGTCCGCATGTCCAATATCTGATCAAGATCAGCGGCAGTATATGCTTTATCTAAAAGCGGTGGACAGGATACTGCTGCACAATTGAGGGCAAAATGAATCCTGGCATCCTTAAATTCTGGGCGGATAATTTCGTTTTCTATTTGGTTGAGTGAATACACCTCTTTTCCTGAATTTACGATTTTAAGGTCCCAGGGTTTGCCGTTGTTGATCTCTAAAATGCTTTTTATTGGATAAAGTCCTATGACTAGCTTCAGTGTGTTGGCATTGTATACATTGATCCAGTATGCCAGTCGTTCCATTCTAGCAGCGCTTTTGGCGATCGGGTGATCTGCAAAGTATATCACGATATGGTCAAGATCGGATTTTGACTTTTTTAAGTTAGTATAGTCGACCACTCCGGTGGCACTTACATATTTGGCTAGTAAGTTGGAGTACGCACTATAATCCAAATCTTGTGAAAAACTGTTGTACGAAGTAACCAGAAAAAGACCTGCTATAAAAAAAACAATTTTCATTATTGTTTCATTTCGGCATGACCAAATTTTACACCTGCAGGCTGACACCACACAATCACAAAACTAAACGTTTCACTAGGCTTGCCTTCTAAAGCAAAATTATGCATGCCTTTTTTATCAATTATACCCAATTTGGTATAGTTAGTCGCATCGGCTAATTTGAGAACCATGGAAGTCGCCAAATAAATAGTCACTGATCCGGTCGCAAAGGATGTCGTAAAATCCTCAGCCAGACGGATACTGTATCGATCAAGACTATCTTTGGTCAACTGTGCTGTGCCTTCTGACGGGTACCCATTTGCCCCATTAAATTTACCGGATTTTAGTACAGTTAGATTAGAGGGTGTGGTAACAGGAGTAGTTGGTTTACTCGGAATTTCTATGGGGATACTGATGGTCGAATCTTCTTTGCTGCAAGCTAAGGCCAATAGCAAAATGGATAAAAACAGATATTGTTTCATTGTTCAAATATTGAATGAGTTAAAAGAAAAGTTATGCTTTTGTCGTTAGTTTACGTTGGAATTCATGTGTAAGCCCAATGGAAAAAAAAGAGGCGATATAAATGTTTTTAAATGGAGCTAACCAGTCATTGCCGGATAGATACGTGAAGGAGGCGCCCCATTGTTTATTAAATCGATAAAAAGCTTCGCTACTGATCAATGTATACGTAGTGCCATCTCCTCGTACAAATCCCAACTCCGGATGTTTGCTCTCACCGGTCGCCCATTGGCCCCGGATCTTGACATTGATCCAAAGTGGTTTGATTGGATTGACGCCGATTTCACCACCGATCTGATATAAATCTTCAAAAGCAAGGCCCTTGTAGGTAGTTCTAAAATTGTACGCACCAAACACAGAGACATAACCCTTGCCTAAAGACTTGGATGCCGCCAGAGTCGTCCACACGTTGAACTCACCATCACCTGTGGGAAGATTTATTCTTTCCTGAGCCACGGTTTTACTTTGTGCAAATGCATTCGCCCGCCCGGTGGGTAGTTCCGGTCCGATACTGATGGACACCGGATAATTATTGTTTTTGATCAACTTGTATTTTAGTTCGATTCGGACATCACCAATGCCATTGACTTTATGCGTAGTTTCAAAACTATTCTGTCTCCAAATTGGGGCGTTTACTAAGACCGTCCATCGGGGATCTAATCCATATTCGGCGTATAGGTTCAAGGAGTTTTGATTAAAAACATTCGTGATCAATGCGGTACCATTGGGAGAGTAGTACTTGTCAGTAGACAATCTGGAAAAATCAAGTTTGCCAAAAAATTCGCCTTTGTTTTTAGTCCAGCCACTTTGGCTGGATAAACTAGTACTGATAAACAAAACCAGGATGCTTAAGAATAATTTTAATGATGGTAGCATATAACGAGTGTGTTGAAGCAATTGAAAACTTAAAAAATGGCCGAAAAATTTCAAAGAAAAAAATCGGCCAACCCCATACCCTTACTTCAATTCTGCGTTACCAAATGGTACATTAGCTGATCCACACCATAAGATCAGGTGCGTAAATTTTGATTCCACGCTAGACGCTAATTTGATATACATTTCACCATTGGACTTCACGAAACCTACTAATTTAAGGTCTGGATTTCCTTTGCCGGGATCGGCTTTAAAGGTACTGCTGGTACTCATATACACAGATACTGTACCGGTAGCCAAGACGGTTGTAAAATCCGATCCAAATTTTAAAAAATCTACCCCCTTGGAGTCTTTACCTATTTGTACCGCTCCTTTAGAGCCAGTTGCGTTTTGTTCTATGATATTACCGGATCGGGTTGCGGAAAAGGAACCTTGTGGTGCAGCGGTGTCGACAAGTACCTCGGTATCTTTACTACAAGAAAGAACACCTATTGTAAGTAGAACTGAGAAAAACATAGTGGATAAAAAAGATAATTGTTTCATGATGTTTTGTTTTTTATTTCACAAAGATGAAAACGAGATATCACGAAAGTATCACAAGATAGTAAAGAGCAATCAGCAATGGTCAACAGACAAGCAAACATTGCCAAATATTTTTTATAGTAAGCTTAGGGAAAAACGGAAGGTAGTCACATCTCCATCCACCTCTGCGCGGATCTGACCTCGATGGAGCTCGATGATTTTTTTTACGATGGCGAGGCCCAGACCAGTCGTTTGCGAAGCAAGTCTATTGGTGGATCTAAAATAACGATCAAAAATAAAAGGTAAATCTTGCTTTGGTATTGGCTCTCCGGAATTGCACACTTTGATATGCTGACGATTAGCTTCATCGAATATGGTGATTTTTATAAACCCATTTGTATTGCAGTGGCGGATAGCATTATCGAGAAGGTTCTGCAATACTCTGTCGATCCAACTGATATCCCCTTTGATGAGCTGGACATTAGGTGCAAACTCTGTAGTGAGGGTTAGATTTTTTTCTTTACAATCCACTTGATATTTATTGAGTACATCCTGAGCCAATTCCGGCATAGAAAACAATTCTTCGTTTAATTTGATTTGACGGGACTCCAACTTGGACAATTCAAAAAGCTCATTGACCAGCCGTTTGAGTCGTTGAGATTCGGAATACGCTATTTTGATGTAATTGGTCGTATCTGTTTCTTTCAGTTGGTGATCGCGATCATTGAGTACGAGCTCGAGATAGCCCGAGACACTAGCCAGAGGTGTACGCAGATCGTGTGAAAAATTAGCAATCATCTCCTTCCGGAATTCGTCCGTTTGTTTCAGTTCATTCAGGCTGGCTGCGAGCTGGTGACTCATGTTTTTATTGGCTTCATTAGCAGCTTGAAGTGCAGCTTTATCTTTTAGTTCTCTGGATAATACATGATGTAATATGCGCAACAACACAAAAAACAATGCGGTGATCAACAACAAACTTAATAAAACACTTTTCCAAATGGTGGTAGTTACGATTTTAATAAAAGAATCGTACTTTTCATCAGCTTGTAATACAGCGACCGTCTTGCCGGCTTTGTTTTTTATCGGAGCAAACGCAGACAACCAATGACCAAACTCATCTTTATAAGGAGGGATCATACCACCTTGTTCATATTGCTCGAACAATTGATCTGGAAATTTTTTATAGAGATGCCGGAAATAGGGCTTGATCGCAGAGCTGACCCCAAACTCATAAGAATGTATTGTGCTATCATACACTATCGTATATAATGGGGTCTTCAACATATTGGCAGATTCATTGGCTTTTAATAGTGCCTGAATCTGCTGATAGTACATATCATCACCCGTACTGTCGATGTCATCTTTTTTGGGATACATAGACATCAACATATCGTGCAGATCTCCATCGATCAATAATGCTGTAGAATTGACAATACCAAACAGCCTCATCAAGGTTGTCTCCTGATGATTTTTGATCAGCGTGCCATAAGTAAAAAAGGTGAAGTATGTGCTCAGCGCAAGAAAAGTAATGAATGTAGCTAATAAGATCCTGCGAGATCTAGGATTAGACAATACTTCTCTATTGATCAGGCCTTTCACGAAGAGACAATATTAGGTCAATTATTTCGAAATCGATAACCAACGCCCCAAGCTGTAAGGATGTATTCAGGCTTGTTTTGATCTGACTCGATTTTAGAGCGCAGCCGATTGATCGTAGAGTTGACGGTGTGTTCCAAACCATCAAAGTGGGGGCCCCATACCTCATCGAGTAGCTGTTGACGGGTGAAGGCACGACCGGGATGTCTCATAAAAAACTGCATAAGATCATATTCTTTGGCCGTAAGCTCTACCGGCACGCTTAATTTATACAGGGATCGGTTTTCAATATCCATGCGCAGCGCAGCATTTTGCAGAAAAGGAGGATTGTCTATCGTTTTGATTTCTTTATTGGTCCTGCGCAGCAAAGCCTTGATCCGGGCTACCAATTCACCATTAGAAAATGGCTTGGTCAGATAATCATCGGCACCGATATTAAATCCATCGACTTTATCCTGTTCTTCTGATTTAGCAGTAAGCATCAAGATGGGCAGGATCTTATTGACCTGCCTTATTTTTCGACAAATCTCCAGACCATTGAGGCCAGGCAACATCAGATCTAAAATCAATAAATCGTAGTGGGTACTCATGGCCTGATCCAATGCCTTCCATCCATTGTCGATGATGTCCACTACAGCTGGCAACAAAGAAGAGACCTGGATAGATACCAGTTGGGCAAGATTCTGATCATCTTCTACTATAAGTACCCGGAGTCCACTGGCCATGATATCAAGCTATTGTCATTTGTGCCACAAGAATAACCAGAAGTTATCACAAAATTGTGTCAATAAAGTAATAAGCGGATCTGGCATTGGTCTAAAATTAAATAGCAGATAAATTTTTCATAAATTTTATTTGATTGTTGTGATTTGAATTTTATGTTAGGCTCTCCGAAGCCTCTTTTTTTATTGTTATTTATTATAACTAAGCTTAGGCAACACAAGTTATCTATCGACTACTGCTCAGTGCTTATCGCCTATCGCCCATTGCTCCCCTAGCCTCAATACGATTACCTGTTGATCAAGCCGATGAGCCTCTACAACAAATTCACGCACATCAGCTGTATTGAATTCAAATAGATCATAATGACAAGGGATGACATATTTAGCTCCGATGGCCTTACCCAGCGCGGCCGCTTCGGAAGTATTAAGGTTGCCAGCTACCTTCCGGTTGGGATCATCTCCATTGATCGGCAACAACGCAATATCGATGTGATAAGGCTTTAATAGATCTACCATCCCATCAAACCATAACGTATCACCACTATGATAGATGGTATAAGGTCCGCATTGAATGATGTAGCCCATATACCTGCACTGACCCCACTCATCGCGATCGATTTCATTGTGCTTAGCGGGCACACCATGAAAGGTAAAGCAGCTCAAACTGACGGATCGACCATCATTCAATCCTATTGGAAATGTGTCTTTAGTTTTTAATCGATCAGCTGCAAACGATCTATTGGCTTCAGGTATGATCAGGTGAATACCCGGATTGTTTTTTAGGATAGGGATCAGGGTCTCTGCATCCAGATGATCAGTATGATTGTGACTGGAAGTGACGACATCAATGTCCCGGAGCAGATCAGGGTCTACGACCAACTCACTCATGCGCACATGAGGTTTGTCAGTGCCAGCATATTTGCGGGTCAAGGAATCCGAGAGATAAGGATCCAATAATAAGCGGTTACCACGGTACTGAATCAAAAAGCCAGACTGCCCCAGCCACCATAAGCGCAGCGATTCATCCCCGGTATGGCATGTATCCATCTCAGCAATCAGTGCTTGCCCTTTTTTATACGCCGGGATAAGGCTCATATCGATTCGCGTACTTTTTTTGCTCCTTTGACCATATTGATTAATTTTTGTCTCGATGCCCATCGGGCAGTTTGACTGAGGCCACAGTCAGGGGCTACGGAGAGTTTTTCAGCAGGCACGTATTGCAGACAACGATGGATACGATCTACAACATCGTCTACGGTCTCGATATAATAGTTTTTCACATCGATGATGCCGACAGCTACGTTCATTTTTTCTGCAAATGGTGCTAATAATTCAAGTTCTGCAAATTCACGATTGGCCATCTCGATATGAATCTCATCTACCGCCAGATCCAGAAAATCAGGCAACATGGGTTTGATACTTCTATACCCAACGGGTCTGCCTTTGAAATTGCCAAAACAAAGATGTGTACTCAGATTACACTTTCCGATGATAGGTTGTACGGTCCTATTAAAGATGTCTACAAATCGAGTCGTATCTTCTTTGTATGCATAACAGCTCATCGATGGCTCATCGACCGTGATTTCGGTACAACCGGCTACCACCAGATCGACTAACTCTTTGCGGATGATCGGCATCAATGCTTCTGTGATAGCATAGCGATCTTTATATTGAGCATTTGGCAATAGTCTACCACTTAATGTATATGGGCCTGGTATGCTGGCCTTCAAGATGGGCCCAGATGGAGCTAATTTTTTTAATCGCAAATACTCTTTGATGGTACCGAGACCATAAGGAGCTTTGAGCTCACCGACGATATTGTTTTTGCCGCGTTGATCGTGAGCTGGCGGTCCAAATTTCCGGGTTTCAGTTTCATTTTTTTCTATGCCCTCAATATACCCATAAAAAGAAAGATTAAAATCCAATCGGGTTTGTTCACCATCGGTGATTACATCGAGACCTGCAGCAGTCTGATCATGAATGGCAGCAATCACTGCGTCTTCTATCATTTCTTCTATATCGGCTTTGCCAAATTGGTCCAGGTGATGCACTGCAAACTCTAACCAGCCGGGGAATGGATAGCTGCCTACTACGGTTGTACGAATGGGAGTCGACTTCATGACTGTTTTTATTAATTTAAATTACAATTTTGATTTTCCTACTTCATGATACAAAGCAGACATCCGTTGTGCATGATCATCATAAGCAGACTCGAATAAGGCGATGGCTTTTTGCTGCCCGACGATACACGACGCAGTCAATACGTTGGGCGGTTGGCCCGCTTTAGTAAGTCTATCCGCCAGCTCTGCTTTGATACTATTGACGATCAAGATCCCACCGACTGTCGATCCCGGGGATACTGGCGTAGCCAAATTATTCACCCAGACCATGGAGTCTCCTGCAGGGGCACCCGTATCCAACACCAGATCAGCAAAGTCCGTTAACTTTTTACCATCTAATCGTTTACTGGTACTTTTTTCCAAATGATCCTGAGTCACGATGGCCACTACCTTGATGCCTGCTTCTTGAAACAGCTCAGCCATTTCGATAGGCACTACATTACAACCACTGGACGAGACGATCAGCGCTGTATCTGTCTTTGTCAAGGCAAAATTCCTCAAAATCCGGTCTGCCAATCCGGGTACATTTTCAAGAAACATAGCTTGTCGCTGACCATTAGCTCCAACTACATTATTATGATAGGTGAGCGATAACTCTACGATGGGATTGAACCCGGGATAAGAACCATACCGAGGCCACATCTCTTCGACCATAATGCGACTATGGCCCGATCCAAATAGATGTACAACTCGTCCTGCCAGGATACTTTCAGCAAACCAATCGGCAGCCTGATCAATTTTTTTGTGCTGGGCTCTTATTTTTTCGATAATAGCAGCACTCCTGTCCAGATAATCCTTGGTAAGATTCATTGATGTAGTCGTTTTTGTTGCCTGGCATAAGATGCTGCTCCGATAGCTCCTGCCAGATCGCCAAAGATGGCCTTTTTTATGTCAATACTCGTACCAAACGGTCGCCATTCATATGTATTCATATAGGCTCGAAGGGGATCAAAAAGGTCTGACTCAGCTGCCGTGATACCGCCTCCGATGACGATCAACTCAGGGGATAATGCATTGATGATGGAGGCAAGTCCTATAGCTAGATGACGCACAGAGGTCAGCCATACTTTTTGGGCAAAAGGGTCTCCGTTACGATAAGCTTTTAGCAGGGCTTCTGTACTGTCGTATTTTCCCTCCGTGCGTTGGAGTATAGTACAATTGCCAATACAATCTTCAAGACTACCCGGGAGTCCAGTGATGTCTGGCGGGCCTTCGTCTTTGATAGCGATGTGACCGAGATGGCCTGCTTTGCCATCCGATCCCTGATAGGGCTGACCATTGATTAGAATAGCACCTCCTACTCCTGTACCTAGTGTCAGCATCACCACATGTTTTTTACCCAACGCTATACCAAAAGTAGATTCAGCTACTAAAGCCGAGACCGCATCATTGAGCACATAACAGGGTCTAGCTAAATAGCTGGTCCAATCAAAATGCTCCAACCCTTGCATCCTACCCGGCATACAAGCTATGGCCGTATTAGTTTTATTAGGGATGCCAGGGGCCGATATACCGACTGGGGCATCTTGTAGATCAAGGTGGTTGCTTAACTCTCGAATCACTTTTGCAATATTTTCTTTCCAGATCCGATCATTCCCATCTTGCGTGAGTGCGTACACCTGGTGTAAGACTGTACCCTGCCGATCGATGACTACTGCTTTGATCCGCGTACCACCGAGGTCGATGCCAATGCTATACAGACTCATGATATTTTTATGGTTTTGGGAGTTGACCTTCACTGATACTCCAACCGCCATCTACGGCGATGACTTGTCCTGTGGTAAATCGGGATTGATCACTCATAAAATACGTAGCGAGGCCATCCAGATCTTGTGGTTGACCTACTCGACCCCCATCCAAAGGCTGTTTTGTTTTGATATATTCCATGATCGTAGGGTCTACCATAGCCCGCTGGGACATCGGCGTCTCGATCAGAGAAGGTACGATGACATTGACCCTTATATTATATGCTGCATAATATGCAGCTATAGATTTACTAAAACCAATCACTGCAGATTTAGCTGCCGCATAAGCATGTGTCGCAAAAAGAGCCGCCGCCGGTGAATAACCTAAAATGGAGCTGGTATTTAATATAGTTCCCGATTGCTGTAGCTTTTTAAACTTTTTGATGGCAGCCTGATTGGATAACATCAGAGAGGTAAGATTGAGATCCAAGGTATAGTTCCAACCATCTATCGTGAGCTCATGCAGTGGTCCATCACCCATCTTCCGACCACTACCACCGGCTACATGATACAAGCCATCAAATCCGCCAAATCGATCGATGCACATATCGATCGCTTGAGTTGCAGTATCTGCTGACCGGGCATCACCGACGAGCACCTCTACTTGTGTGCCAAGCAGCTGTTTTGCTTCATTGGCATGATTAGGATCTCTGCCGACGAGTACCAGCTGAGCTCCGTGCAATACAAATGCTTGGGCTGCTGACCAACCCATGCCGGTAGTGCCACCTATAATCACGATTTTTTTATTACTTAATATTTGGTCAGCCATTCGGTAAATTGAATAATCCAATAAAAATAATAAAATTAGAATTGCATGGCTGATCTAAAGGAATAGCTTACTTAAATAGGAGTCGGATATGGTCAATCCATAGGGCGCGGTCTCTCTTTACCCCTCAAAAATATATAATAGATCAACAGGATCAAAATGCCGATTCCAAACGGTATGAGTGCAAGATATCTCCCGGAGATCGGGCCTAGCACCGGAGTCTCGTCTAAGGCGAAAAACTCCATGATCATCCACGTACTATTAGCAGTGATCCAAAAAATAACCGCCAGATTATGTGCTAATTCTGAAAGTATAGCCCGATTTCTATACGTGATCACACCAGCGATGATCAACGTAGGAAAGATCATGAAGATTGCAAGTGGTTTGAGATTGAGACACCAACCGGTATCCTTAAGCAGCCAGAATACAATGTGCAGGTTTTCCATGCGTCGTATTTTGGCGGGAATAGAATAATAAGAGGGATCAGCAGACATATATGGATTGTGGCCAACAAGATAAATAAAACACGGCTATATATAAAAGTATTTCTACTTTCGAAAGATCAATGGGTTCTGCTCGATTTTATCCTGTGAAATAAGGGTATCAGCACTAAAATAATTACTTCGATAATTAATGCGTCGCCTGGTTAAAATGTAACTTATGAAATTAGATCTTTTTCTTTTTAAAAAATCGTTTTGGGTTTTTATTGTTTTTTTCGTTTTGGTGATTTGGGCGTTTTCTCCGGGATATTTTACACCGGTCTGGAATCGTCAGGTAGTGGAACCGCTGTATCATACCCACGGGATAGCGATGACTCTTTGGGTCTTGATGTTGATCACACAAGCCTACCTGATCCGGATCAATAAACGCAGCTGGCACAGCATGCTCGGCAAGTTTTCTTACTTATTGATGCCCTTCATGCTCTTTGCCACACTTCAACTGGTGCATCATATTATGAAAGACAACAACCAATGGAGTAATATTCAATTATTCAATCTGGCGCTTATGGTCAATGCCAGTGTAGTCCTGGCCATCTTGTATGGTTTAGCCATCTATCATCGCAAAAAACCATTGCTACATGCCAGGTATATGGTGTGTACGATCTTTCCATTATTTACCCCGGTGACAGATCGGCTGATCCATCGTCATTTCCGCGAGCTGATCGCATGGATGCCGACTATCGATGGGATACCGATAGTACCTACGTTTGGATTTGTACTGGCCGACCTCATCTTATTGATATTTATAATCTGGGATTGGCGGGTACATCAACGGAAAGATGCTTTTTTAATCAGCTTTATACTCTTGCTATGTTATCATATAAGTACGATGACCTTTTATCATTTTGCGTGGTGGCGTGCTTTTGGAGAATGGTTTGTGGGTATAGGTTAACTTTCTAGTATGCCATCAGTTTTTTATTTTAATGGTCCCGCTTTTATAAAGATGGAGGGCTTGTTTTAAGATGGCTTGGATCGTTTTTATCGGTAGATCTTTAGTAGGGTCAAAGCGCATAATTTTCATGCGGGTTCGTTTTTCCTGGATCAATAGGGCGTGCGCAAGGTGTTTTCCTTCTACAAAGCCGATGTAGGGTTGGGCTGAGACTTTATGTATCCAGAGATAACAAAACATTTTCTTTTTGTAACAAAAAAAAGGCATCCCATATTTCCATTCGTGGGTGACATCCGGGTCATACGCCAGAATTATTTTTTTCATGGCTTGAAGACAACCATTGATCTCTTCGGAGTGTTTAAAATAAAAATTGTCCAGATCATTCATCTTCAACCATCTTGTTTTTAAAGTTGAAAAATAATTATATTCGTGAACAGTCCAACAAACTATGGGTAAAAAAAATCTATTTACTATTATCGTCTTTTTTGTTTTGATCCTACCGATGCAGGCTCAGTCCAAAGATGAGCTAGCAGTCGCCCAGGCGGTAGAACAACTACGACAAGTGATGATCAAACCGGATCATCAGCTTCTTGAAAATATAGCAGCAGACAAGCTTCTCTATATTCACAGCAGTGGCACGGTACGAGACAAGGCAGGTTTTGTTCGGGAATTTATAGATGGCCAATCGGTCTTTACCTCACTCATCATCTTCGATCAAGAGATAAAAATATCAGGCAAGACTGCGATAGTACGACATAGACTGACTGGCGATACGTATAACAAAAAAGTAAGCGGCACGCTTGATATTATTATTTTGATGACCTGGCAAAAGCAGGGCGGTCGATGGAAGTTATTAGGTAGGCAAGCTGCTAAAGTGCCGGTGTAAAGGTGAGTCCTTTTTCAGAGACCCCTGATCATTATACTATTTTTTAAATCTACAAACTCTGCTCATGGACTATCTTCAAAAAATCATCATCGACTTTGAAATCCAATCTATTGCCGGTATAAAAGAATGTTTTGAACATGGCGTCAGCCCCAATGTCTCGATCAATGGCAAACCGCTCATCTATTCATTAATTAATATGTACTCTCGCGGACCGCTCTTCAAACAGGGTATTAAGGCCTTTGTAGATTATGGTTTGGATTTTGAGGATAAAATCTTATTGGCTGTATTGTTAGACGACTCTGAGACTTTAGATTCTTTGCTGGCAAACAATAAATATCATTTACTCACCTCCTATACTTTCGATTGCACGTTTACTCCACTGTACAAAGTCTCGCTACTGCATATTTGTGCAGAGTATAATCATCTGGCAAGCGCCAAAATACTTGTAAAACATGGTGCTGATATAAATAATAAAGCAGGGTTGGATGATCATGGGTTTGGAGGACATACCCCGATATTTCACACTGTAAATCAACACGCCAATGGCAGTATGGATGTATTGAAATACTTGATTGAACAAAAAGCAGACCTCAATCACTCGGTTAAAGGACTTATATGGGGTAAGAGCTATGATTGGGAAACATTTATACCAGCTGTAAATCCGATCAGCTATACTATGATGGGCTTGTTGCGGCAGTTTCAACGGACAGAGCCTGATATTTATGAGGTTATTTCCCTCTTGATCAAGGCCAACTATGGCATAAATTATAAACCAGCTAACATCCCTAATAAATATTTAAAAGCTTGATGTACGAATTGTCCATAGTTGTATGACCCGTATTTAATCAAATCCATGTTCGTCTAGTAACGAAATCTACATTGTATGATTAAAATTCTATCTTCTAATATTTTGTAGACGAGTCGATGCTCCTCCGTAATCCTCCTCGATCGATACCCGGCGAGGTCGTTTTTAAGGTTTTCAGGTTTTCCAATTCCGTCATAAGGAGATCTGGAGATATCTTGTATCAAAGTATTTATTCGATGTAAGATTTTCCGATCATTTTTCTGCCAATATAAATAATCATCCCAGGCCCTGCTATTCCACGCTATGATCATGGGTGGAAATTATCAATTCATGGATTTCATTTTTGCCATTTTTTTCATCCTCAATGGCATCAAGTAATTGTTTTCGATTATTTTCTGTACTCAATAGATACATGGTTTCTTGAATAGCATTATACTCTTTAAGGGAAATCACAACTACATTTTCTCCTTTGGGGCGATTAACAATGACAGTTTCATCCTCTTGACAGACCAGATCGAGATTTTCTTTTAACTTGGCTCGGAAGTTTGAATAGTTTAAAACTTGCATTTTACAAAATTAAGTACAAATATACGTACATTTTTTTGATATCAATTGGGTTATAATTCCTGTCTAATTCAGTGATTGACTCATCTCGGCTCTATCAAGTCCCAAAGATTGCCATATAGATCTTTCCATACGGAGACGACACCATAAGGCTCCACCGACACGGGTCTTACAAACTCAATACCTTTAGATACCATCGCCTCATAATCTCGATAAAAATCATCGGTATATAAAAACAAAAACACCCGACCTCCGGACTGGTTGCCCACTGCTTGTGATTGTAGATCGCCTTCAGCCTTGGCCAATAAAAGTTGTGAACCTTTATTGCCTACCGGGGATATCAGCACCCATCGTTTGCTTTCAGATAGTTTGGTATCCTCCATCAATACGAAGTTTAATCGTTGAGTATAAAAAGTGATCGCTTCATCGTAGTCGTGGACTAATAAAGCGATATGGGCGATGGATTGAGTCATAGTATCAAAGATATATTTTTGAAGACTTAGCTTGGGCAATCACACGGCTATTCATTTCGAGAGGAAGCCTTTATTTCTCTGATTGATCCTATTATTTAATATTGGCAAATGCCTGAAGCAACGGTATAGCGAGATATTTATTATACACAGAATCTACTCTTATTTTCCCACCTAAAGTATGAATGATGGGCGTGAGCTCAGGGATGAGATCACCAAATTTATCCAGGATGATGGTAAATCCGACACCTTGATTGCGATGTTTAAACTCTGGATCTTCAGTCAATGCATAGATACAGCCTTTCACAGTGGTTGCGTCTTCATTCATGGCGGCTCCTAAATTAAAAGCAAACGCATCAAATGCGTCAATAGCTATAAATACATATGCTGGTTCGCTTTGCACTCTAACTTCAAAATTAAAGAAAGCTACATATTCCAATGGTCTGGTGGCAACTGGAAAACTCATGGTCAGTAAATTAAAATTATATCGCCAGATTGATCACTTCCTCCATTCGATCTACATATTTAAACTGGAGTCCCGTGAGGTAATCTGCCTTGATCTCTTTGATGTCTTTTTCATTTTCCTTACAGAGTATGATCTCTTTGATGCCGGCCCGTTTGGCAGCGAGTACTTTTTCTTTGATACCACCGACTGGCAATACTTTACCCCGCAAGGTAATCTCACCACTCATCGCAAGGTGGGGTTTGATCGCAGTATTGGTATATGCTGATACCAACGTTGTAAGCATGGTGATACCTGCCGATGGACCATCTTTGGGAATAGCACCTTCGGGGATATGAATATGGATATCAAAGTTCTCAAACATCGAGTCATCGATGCCAAATTGTTTGCTTTTGCTTTTGACAAAACTTAAAGCTGTAGTTGCTGATTCTTTCATCACATCACCAAGATTGCCGGTGAGCGTGAGTTTGCCTTTGCCTTTGCTCAGACTTGACTCTATATATAAGATATCACCTCCGACTCGAGTCCAGGCCAGACCGATCGCTACTCCGGGCATGGTCACATCCTGATACATGTCAGGGTTTACTTTTTCATGACCCAACATCTTGATCACATCTGCTTTTTTTAAGGTGATGGTATACGTGGACTTCAAAGCCACTTCTTTGGCCACTCTGCGCATGATACCGGTGAGCTGTCTCTCCATAGATCGCACCCCCGACTCCCTGGTATAACTGTCTGCTACAAAAGTTAGTATTTCATCCGTGAGTTTGACATGTTTAGGTTTGAGACCATGGGCTTCCAGCTGTTTGGGTATTAAGTGTCGTTTGGCGATTTCTATTTTTTCTTCCGTGGAGTACCCGCTGAGCTCTATGATCTCCATGCGATCTAAAAGTGCCGGCTGCAGGCTATTGAGTGAATTAGCAGTAGCTATAAATAAGACTTTAGATAAGTCGTATTCCAGTTCAAGATAGTTATCATAGAATGCTGTATTCTGTTCTGGGTCCAGGACTTCCAATAAGGCTGAGGATGGATCACCCCTGAAGTCTTTGCCCATTTTATCGATTTCGTCCAGGATAAATACAGGATTGGAAGATGTTGCTTTTTTGATGGATTGCATGATTCGACCCGGCAAGGCACCGATATAGGTCTTCCGATGGCCTCGGATCTCAGCTTCATCGTGCAGACCACCGAGTGACATGCGTACAAATTTTCTTTTCAAAGCCTTGGCTACCGATTTACCCAAAGAAGTCTTACCTACACCCGGAGGGCCTACGAGGCATAAGATCGGTGACTTCATATCACCCTTGAGTTTGAGCACAGCCAGGTGCTCCAAAATTCGTTCTTTTACATCTTCGAGGCCAAAGTGATCCTGATCCAGCACTGTTTTTACTTTTTTGAGATCAAAATTGTCCTTCGTATATGACTCCCACGGTAGATCGAGCAAAAGCTCCACATAATTAAGGGTCACGCCATACTCAGCCATCTGAGGATTGGTACGACGCAATTTGCCGAGCTCCCGATCGAATGCTGTTTTCGCCGCTTTTGGCCATTTTTTCTCACTGCCTCGAGTCTCTAATTTTTTGAGTTCATCTTCCTGTGGATTTTGGCCCAACTCGTCCTGGATAGTTTTGAGTTGTTGATTGAGGAAGTAATCGCGCTGTTGTTTCTCAAGATCTCCGCGCACCTTTGTTTCGATCTGATCCTTGAGCTCCAAAAGTCTAAGATCTTTATGCACATATTCCAAAATAGCCTGCCCTTTTTTGGCCAGATCACTATTTTCCAATAGCTGCTGGCGCTGTTGTAGGTTGACACCGAGATTGGAAGCAATAAAATTGAGCAAGAAGGCGTCGTCATTGATATTTCGCAACATGACAGCAGCTTCTCCTGGGATATGAGGGGAAAGATCTATGATGCGTTTTGCAAGATCTTTGATGGTACCGATCAGTGCTTCAAATTCTAATTTTTCAGTAGGGACTTTATAGGATAGAGATTGAAAGTTGGCCGTCATGACCGGCTGTTCAGTAAGCTCATTTTTGATGCGTACTCGCTTGCGCCCTTGCAGGATAGCCGTGGTTGTACCATCGGGCATCTTTAAGAGCTTTAGGATGCGGGCGATGGTCCCTACCTTGTATAAATCTTTAAATTCCGGCTCTTCTACATTGGCATCCTTCTGCGTGATGACAGCTATACGTTTGTTTTCACGATAGGCCTGATGGACGGCCTGGATGGACTTTTCACGAGTGATCGTAGTGGGCATCACGATACCCGGGAAGTGTACGGCATTGATAAGCGGCAATACTACTAATAACTCCGGTTGATCGGTATCGGATGATTTCTCTTCTTCTTCGTCGGTAGCTATGATTGGGAATTCAATTTCTTCATTCCCTCCTAAACGATATAAATTTCGGTCAAACATATATTAATGGGCTTGGTCTGCGCCAGTACAAAGGTATCAAATAATGTACCCCCCAGGATTTTCGGACAAAAAGGCGAAGTCCAAATACAAATTACAAGTTATGAATTATGAATTTAAAGGATATAAGACATAATGGCATAGAAGGAATAACCCGTAAATCGTAATTAGATATCGATTTATAAATATAACGGTAAGAAAAGGGGTTTAACGATTACTTTAACACGGCTAAAAACCCTAACTAATGAGGATGTCAAAATAACTCTCCCTGTACTGGTAGATTCCAGCGAAAACTTTTCCTATGGTGCTCACAATCACCATATTGATGCAGGGCCGCTTTGTGTGCTTTGGTAGGATAACCTTTGTTAGAATCCCATGCATAATGAGGGAAATGGGAATGGAGCTTAGCCATATGCTCATCCCGATATGTCTTTGCCAATATAGATGCTGCTGCTATGGCAAGGTAGATAGCATCACCTTCTACGATACAATGATGCACTATTTGTTTATAAGGCTTGAATCGATTGCCATCGACTAGGATCAGATCCGGAGTTGTTTTGATTTTATCGAGCGCTTTATGCATGGCTTTTACAGAAGCCCATAATATGTTCAATTTATCGATCTCCATGGGCGAGCACATGGCTACTGCCCAGTACAACGCCTTTTTTTCAATGATAGATCGCAGTCGATCGCGTTCCTTTGAATTGAGTTTTTTGGAATCATCGATGCCGGGATTGCGAAAGCCCGGTGGTAATATTACTGCTGCAGCATATACAGGACCAGCGAGGCAGCCACGCCCGGCTTCATCTACTCCCGCTTCGAGCTTGCCTTTGGTAAAATAGGATTTCAATTTTTTTAGCTTAACAGTTCAATTTGCAATAAAAATAGGTATCTATTTCGGATTTACGATTTTGGATTTCGGAATGTCGGAGGAGTAAACAATTTCGGATTTTGGAGGCAGGAGTACGTATTTCGGATTTCGGAATGGGTGATTGGAGCTTGGGGTTTGGATGTGAGATGTCGGAGGAGTAAACAATTTCGGATTTGCGATTTCGAATTTCGGAATGAGGGAGGGATAAACATTTCGGATTTGCGATTTCGGAATGGATGATTTTGGATTTCGGGATGGGTTATTTCGGATTTGCGATGTCGGATGTCGGAACCTAGTATTGCGAAATCCGACATCTGAAATCCGAAATAGATAGCTACTTTTAAGATTCAATTTTCAAATTTATGAATCAAAACAAATCTGCAGCTCGGAGAAAGTTTTTAAAAACCAGTATTTCTACCGCCTTAGGTATCGGCTTATTGGGTAACTCGTCAAACGCTCTCGCCTACGAATCGATAAATCCTCTTCCGGTTTATATCCATAAAAAACTTTTAGCGGAAGTAAAATTTTCAGTGATCGGTATGAATCATGGTCATATCTACGGCCAGTGTGAATCGATCATTCGCAACGGTGCAACTTTGGTCTCTTATTATGCTAAAGAAGCAGACCTAACTGCGGCATTTGCCAAACGCTATCCCAATGCCAAACAAGCCAGCAGCGAGCAAGAAATCCTCGATGATAAAAGCATCAAGCTGGTCCTGAGTGCCGGTATCCCGATCGATCGCGCTCCACTGGGCATACGCGTCATGCAGCATGGCAAAGACTATATGGCTGACAAGCCCGGGATCATCACGCTCAAACAACTTGCTCAAGTCCGTAAAGTGCAACAAGAGACCAAACAGATCTACTCGATCATGTATAGTGAACGATTTGAAAATCGTGCAACCGTAAAGGCCGGCGAACTAGTGCGTGCAGGAGCTATAGGTCAAGTAGTACAAACCATAGGACTTGGACCGCATCGCATGAATCTTGCATCCCGACCAAGTTGGTTTTTTGATAAAAAATACTACGGCGGTATCATCTGTGATATCGGGTCACATCAGTGTGATCAGTTTTTATATTTTACAGGCTCCACTTCGGCTGATGTATTGTCGGCTCAGGTGGGAAACGTGCATTATCCACAATATCCACAATTCGAAGATTTTGGAGATATGACTGTACGCGGCAATAAAGGTACCGGGTATATCCGCAATGATTGGTTTACCCCGGATGGACTCAAGACCTGGGGTGACGGTCGACTCACTATACTCGGTACAGACGGATATATAGAGGTGCGTAAAAATATAGATATCACTAGGGTCGACAGCGGTAGTCACCTCTACCTAGTAGATAATAAAGAAACCAAGTATATCGATTGCAAGACGGTGGAGTTGCCTTATGGTCGTCAATTGCTGGATGATATTACCAATAGGACGGAGACTGCCATGACTCAGAAACATTGTTTTCTGGCTACAGAACTAGCATTGAAAGCGCAGAAGATGGCTAAGAAATTGGTGATCGGGACCTAGTTTTACTCGGTAGCGAGTAGATTTTTTTGTGTAAACCACCATTGAGCATAATCAAAAAAACGATTTTAAAAAGGGTAAGAGTGTGAATAAAATGGAAGAAGAATATTCGAATAAAAACATTGAACCTGAAGGTATAAAGTATAGTCCTTTAGAAGAGTTAAAAAAATTGTACATAACCATAAAACAGCAATGGCATTGCCAGCAGATGGTGATTATAAAAAACTTTTCCGTAAGATGAAGTACAAAGATTATCTCAATTCTTCTAAAGAAAAATAGACTCGTCCATTAAGGTCGTCACACCAAAATAATTTTTAAACCTCCATTCTAAACAATAACTCGCTGGCAACATGTTGCACAGCAAACTCTATTTATTGTAAAAGCAAGCACCAACAAAATAATATTCAAAGCAAGTTTGATCGTTGAAATAAATTTCGGTGCATACAGATTTCAAGCCCGGATGTATCTTAGGGCATATTTTAGATTCAAAGAATTTTTATGTCTACCCTAAAAGTATTTGCAAGTCGCAAGATCCCTGATATTGGATTTGATTTATTAAGAAAAGCAGGGTTTGAGCTTACGATTTGGCCTGAGCCGTATCCCATGGCTCAGGAAGATCTTATTAAAGCAAGTCAACAAGCAGATATCCTACTCAGCTTGGGAGAAAATAAAATAGATCCTTATTTTCTGCATGCGTGCAAACATCTTAAAATGATCTCACAATTTGCCGTAGGGTATGATAATATCAATATACCGGAAGCTACTAAACTGCGCATACCAGTAGGTAATACTCCGGATGTACTGAGTGCAGCTACCGCAGATATTGCTTTTGGATTGATGATCGCGGCCTCCAGAAAGTTTTTCTTTAATTATAAAAAAATCATTGATGGAGGTTGGGGTGCCTTTCAACCAACAGCTCACCTGGGTCAGGAATTGTATGGCAAGACCCTGGGCATCTATGGTCTAGGCGCGATCGGTACGGTGATGGCTCAAAGATGCCAAGGAGCCTATCATATGAAGATCATCTATTACAATCGCAGTCGAAATGCAAAGGCTGAAGAAGAATTGGGGGCTACGCGCGTCGAGTTTGAAGAATTATTAGCTCAGAGTGATGTGCTGTCGGTCCACAGTGTGCTAAGCGATGAGACCCGAGGTAAATTTAATAAAGAGGTCTTCGCTAAAATGAAATCCACTGCAATCTTTATCAATACATCTCGAGGTGGTGTCCATAACGAAATAGATTTAATCGAAGCATTAAACAATAAAACAATCTGGGCAGCAGGGCTCGATGTGACCAATCCTGAACCAATGGCTAAGGACAATCCTCTTTTATTTATGGAAAATGCTTGTATCCTACCCCATATCGGCTCTGCCACGGTAGAAGCTCGTGATGGCATGTCGCGACTAGCTGCCGAAAATATTATCTCCTATATCCAGACAGGAGTCATACCGCACTGTGTCAATCCAGCAGCGCTGTTATGAGCTAGGTTTTTTACATGACTTTGACTGTCGTCTAAAGAGCTAGAATGTAGAAGAGGCCCTAGTGAATTGCCGGTTTTAATCATCGGGCTCAAGCTATTGTATTCGATCTTCGTCTACTCATAGGACCACAATCTCATTTGTGTTGCCGGATAGTTGTGTTTACTTTTATAAGTAGGATTTTAGTTCTCTCACAAGTTTGAACACTGTAGTTGTTGATTCTTCCTTAGCTGGATTGCGATGATTCCATTTGCGGTAATTTCGCTCTGCTCTGTCAATGGCTAAGTCAACTCTTCCCTTTTTCGTTTTTGCATCAATTGCAAAGAGTACATCGAAAAAATCTTCTGAGACAAATTTGTCATAATCATAATTTGCGCCCAACTTATTGATGTATGAATTTATTTTTTCTTCATATTGGTCTCTGTTCATTGCACCCCCTTGATGGTCTTCAAAGTGCAGTAATAGCCAGTATTCAAATGCTTGATT
Organism: Saprospiraceae bacterium; assembly: GCA_031417835.1. Classification (GTDB taxonomy): domain Bacteria; phylum Bacteroidota; class Bacteroidia; order Chitinophagales; family Saprospiraceae; genus JADJLQ01. Next base: position 50,682 of record JANOWJ010000016.1, read on the forward strand.
TGAGTAAGCAACTCCAAAATCTTTTTCTGTTGCCATTTTAACAGCATCATTAAAGTTTTGTGCTTGTTTTGGATTCTCTGGCTTTGGGTCAGCATCAAACACACACCAAATTTTTTCATAATTCCCTTTCTTGCTCAACGCTATTGCTTGCTTAACTAATGAAACCGTATTGAAACCTTTGCCCACTGTTGTGATAGTAGCCAATGATAATTTGAATTGCTCAAAATAACTTGGTTCAGTATTCTTACCTTCACAAACTATCAGGATGGTTGGCTTCTCTTTCTTTGTTGGCTTGTCTCTTTCTAAAATCGGTTCTTCTCGTCTTCTTTTTTTAGCAGCTTTTATTGATGCAAGATGTTTTACTTTAGCTTCAATTTGCCCTGCCTTTTTATTTTTCATTTTCATTCTTAGGCAGCTTTTTAAAGTTAAAAAGATTTTCAAAGGCATTCAAGAAAGGGATAGCTCCGTACTTACCTTCAATATAATTACTTTCAAACTTTTCATTCTTCCGAACAGCAAAATCAGCAAGAGAAAATAATTTTGAAACTCCAATTCTATCTTTTTCAGTAAACCAAATTTGATCTCTTCGGAACAAACCAGAACCCAATAAATTCGTATCATGCGTATTGAAAATTAATTGGGCATTGTTCGGATTGTGTTCAACGGAATTAAAAAGAGAAACCAACTTGCAAACAAGGTTTGGATGAAGTTTTGAATCAAGTTCGTCAACAACTAATACATAACCATTTTCAAGTGAATCCAAGACCGGACCCGTCAAGGCAAAGAATTTTTTTGTTCCTGATGATTCTTCTTCATCTAAGGAAAATTTGATATCACCAACAAATTTTTTATTGCCATCAAATTTTTTGTGTGTTGTAAGAACATCTGATATAAATTCAGCACCCTCGCCTTTTACCTTTTTTAATATCCTGCTCTTTAATTCTTGTGGCATTTCTGTAGGTAGCTTTGATACATCAAGAATTTCAAGCGAAATGTCATGAATACCTAAGTCTGCTACTTTTAATAATTCAAGAATCTTAGCTTTATGCTTGGGGTCTTGAGTTCTGCCCATGGTAAAACCATGGTATCCACGTTCGTCTAGCCCAGAGATTATTTTAAGTCCTTTAAACCAATCCAAAACTGTACCTGAAGTTTCATCATTATTTTGGGCTGCTTTGGAAAGCATAAGTTCATTATCACGAATCACATCATTTTTAACTAAAAATGCTCCCTTGCTGAATTTTTTGTTGTGAATTTCAAATTTTTGTTTTTCACGATAAAAAAGTTCAACTTCTTTGGTTTTAGGACGATGATAGAGCCACTCTGAAAGGACTTTCTCATTGGTAACTTCAAATCCATATCGAAACATTACCTTTTTGTAAAGAAAAATTACCTCAAATTCACTCGAATCCTTTTCAGAATCAGTTTGTAGTTTGAAAGGCTCTACTTCAATAGGTTCCCCCTTTTGACCTTTAGAAGACTGGATTACGAACTGCTTCATGAACATTAAACCTTCTATGAATTTGCTTTTTCCACTGGCATTGGCTCCAAAAATTACAGAGCTTTTCAAGAGGCGTAATTGGAAGTCATCTTGTTTGAAAACATTTTCTTGCTCTCTTGTTGACTTGTCGTAGTTAGACGCAACCATGTTTAAGACTATCTTTTCTTTAAATGTCTTAAAGTTTCTCATAGAGAACTGAATTAGCATAATAGAAGTCGTTTTTGAATTAATATTGTAAATATAGTGATTATTTTTGTGAAAATGCTAAATAAAGTCTTTATATGTCGAGATGTTGTCAAAAACAATGTTTATTGTGAAAACATTGACCTACTTATTGTTTTTTTTTGCAGACAGGTCATAATAAGCTCAATCGCTAAGCAAGCGACAAAGAGGAGGTAGCCCGATAGCCCTGTTGGAATCAAAGTTTAATGAACGGAAACTTCAATGATTTTTTCTCCTTTCGCATTTACGTTAAAGTGCCAATATTGTTAAAGTTTGTAACGTTCTGTTTATTTATTACATAGATCAATATGAAAACAAGAATTAAAACCTCTATTATGTTGGGGCTACTATTTGTCACCCTTCACGCAGTTGCACAAATGCCGCGTACCATTAGTTATCAAGGGCTATTAACCGATGCCTTGGGCAATTTTTTGCCGGACGGCAATAGGACACTCACATTGAAGTTATATGATAATCTGGCGAGCGCTACTCCTATATATACAGAGTCCCAGACCCTCCCTGTAGTCAAAGGACTATTTAATGCTATTATAGGTAGTGTAGTGCCTATACCCAATGCGCTTACTTTTGACAAAGCTTATTTCTTAGGCGTCAGTGTAGACTTTGGGGTGGAGCTTACACCAAGAACACCGCTGACGGCATCGCCTTATGCCTTGAGGGCTGAGCGGGCCACCATAGCTGAGTCGCTTGCGACGGGAGCTACTGGTGTGGTGACTACAGTCAATGGCATTCAGGGGACCGTGTTGATCCAAGGCGGGGCCAATACTACAGTTACCCAAGCAGGTAATTCAATATCTATCGCCACTATACCAGCGAGTGAAGGCATCAAAGATTTACAAAGCAGTGATGGCTCATTGGCCATTACTAATCCAACGGGGCCAATAGCAACGATAGCTCTTGCACCCAACAAAATAAATTCCGGACATATTATAGACGGTACGATACAAGCGAGTGATCTCGCTGTAGGAGTGATACCCAGTACCGCCAATTTTATTCAGAATGGTACAGCTGCAGGAGGCGACCTCACAGGAGCCTACCCTAACCCTACGATAGGCAATAGCAAAATCACTTCTACGCACATCCTGGATGGCACGGTACAAAGTACAGACCTTGCTCCGGGAGTGATACCCAACACAGCCAATTTTATTCAAAATGGTACTGCATCAGGCGGTGACCTTAATGGTACGTATCCCAACCCTACAATAGGCAATAGTAAAGTAACATCTACTCATATACTGGATGGTACAATACAAAGTGCGGACCTTGCACCCGGAGTGATACCTAACACAGCCAATTTTATTCAGAATGGTACTTCGGCGGGAGGTGATCTCACTGGCACTTACCCCAATCCGACGGTAGGGGCCAATAAAATCGCAACCAGTCAAATCCTCGATGGCACCATCACTCCTGCAGATATCAGTGGAGTAGGAGCTAATCATAATGATGCATTGATCTATGATGCACCCATGATCGGAACGCCACAATGGGTTATTCGCAAACCGGTATCGATCCTAGCCGGAGGTGGTATCAATGTGATCACTGCTTCCGCAGGACCTCTACTCTACAATATCTCCGCAGTAGACCAAAGCGCAACGAACGAGATTCAATCATTATCTTTTAACAGTGGAAACAAAATGTTGAGTCTTTCTCTTGGTGGTGGCACCGTAGATCTTGCATCATTATCGTCGGGTACAGGACCATGGACCACATCTGGCAATAATATCTTTAATAACAATATCGGTAACGTAGGTATAGGTACAAATAGTCCGGACCAAAGATTGGATGTATCAGGAAGTGTTAGAATAGCGTCCACTATAAGTCCCGCATCTTTGATCTTTGATCGCAGTGGTCAGAAGTTTAATATGGCGATGCGTTCCAATGGTCAACTGGCTTTTGAAGCAAATGGTACAACAGGTGATAATACTATCGTATTTGATGACGGCACAGATAAATCTATTAATATCGGCACAGATGTACCCAGGACAGGATTTAAACTTAATGTCACCGGGAAAGCATTTTTTGCTAATGGTTTAAATTTTGGTTCAGTAGAGGGTTTCACCGATGGTGGCGCCAATCAAATAGCATGTCAGGGTACCTTGAGACCAACTACGAATAACGGCTTTGGCCTGGGAAATTCCACCTTTAAGTGGTCTTCTGTTTTTGCTACAGATGGCACCATCAATACATCAGACGCTCGATTAAAAAAGAATATCAAACCACTCTCTTCTACTTTGGATCAAGTCATGCATCTAAAAGTAAAAACATACAATTGGAATTCAGGAGAGGATCAATCTACAAAACATACCGGATTTATAGCCCAGGATCTATTAGAAATATTTCCTGATCTCGTCGTGACAGAAGAGTTTGTATATGACGAAATCTCTAAAAAGAGTATAAAAAAACCTGTGCAACATCTAGGAGTACGATACGCTGAAATGATCGGTATCCTGACTAGGGCTATACAAGAACAACAAGAACAAATAGTACAACAAAAAGAAACTATAAATGATCTTAAAGTCGACCTGATTAGATATCGTGCCGAAATAAATAAATCACAATCCTCTAGAGGACAATAATCATATGTATTAGATCACGCTCAATAAATGGCTACAACTATGATGCGATTTTTTGTTTTTTGTATAGTAGGCTTAAGTTTTGGAAAAACCGCTGCACAAAATGTAAACCTCAAACCATCCGTCCTAGCGAATGGGGCTTCGTTTATGAATAATACGGCTATCGTGTTGAAAGGTACTGTTGGTCAGACCATCATAAACGCGACACAATTGCCAACTTTGCGCCATTCGCAAGGATTTTGGTCTGCTGCTTCTAGTATAAATAGAATAGTGACCTCTCATCAGGAGTTATTAAAGATCGTACAACAAGTAAAATTATATCCTAACCCGGCTAATACGAATGTAAGATTAGAGTATCAATTGATCAAAGAAATGAATGCCTCTTTGGAGATAAAAGATGTACTGGGTAGAACAGTTCGGATGTATCCGCAGGAGAAATTAAAAGCTGGTCATGTATTCCGAATCATCGATGTCTCCACATTAGCGATGGGGCAGTATTATCTATACATCAGATCAGCTGAGGGTATTTTGGCGATGCCGGTGCAGGTGTGGAGATGAGGGCTAAAGGGTTCGATCATTTATTATCTATAAAAATGTATTGATGCGAAGTCAAACTTTTTAGGTACAGAATAAGTTTTACGCTATCCTGGAAGTCGTTTATTATATTCAGAATCTTGCTTTAAATCACCTTTTCGGAAGACCATACCAATGATCCGTACGGGAAAATTATTTTTTAGGATGAGCTTGTTTTTGTTTACGCATTTTTTTGGGTCCGTACCATAACCAAAACCCGGTCACCGTCAGCATAAGCAATGCTAGGCCCATAATAGTAATATAGGATAATTTGAACTGATCATTTTTGGTGTTGAATAAAACATCCAATATGGTTCCATCATGAATATTTTCTATGATGTCCGACTTTCTACGGCTGATTTGTAATACATTTCCGGTAGTCCCATCCAACTGAACCTCCCAATAGTCGTCTTCAAAAACAAACTTCACTATTCCTTTTGATGGACGAGCATCTATCCGCTCTAAATCGACAGCTAAATCTGCAGAAACAGAGTCGTGTAAGGCTTTTATGGCGAGCGTTTGTAGGCTATCAAACGGGAGCCAAGTCTTTAAATCTGGTGAAATACCATTTGATGTAGGCGGGAGTATAAGTCCAAACGAGTTTTTTTTCCAACCTAAAAGTAAACCAGTCACCGAAACAATAAAAAAGAAGGCAAATAAAACAATGGCAATTTGTCGATGAAGTTTTCTAAAGACTCGAATTAAATTTGCTTGCTTGGATTGAGGCTGTTCCTTTGTAGTCATGTTATAATGATGTTCTTCAATTTATCCCAAAATAAGCGTAAAAACAAATCTACTTAGCGATGTTGGTCAATGAGAATAACATTGCCATCAGGATCGGTTAACATGAGGCTGGCCGGTCCAGTGGTATGCTCATCTGCTTCGGCTGTTAATTTGATACTTTTATTTTTCAATTGTAGTTGAATTTCTCTAACATCATCAAACTGCTCGATGTTTTTGGCATTTTCATCCCAACCAGGATTAAATGTTAAGATATTTCCTTCGAACATGCCTTGAAAAAGTCCGATCAATGAATTCTCATTTTTCATAATCAGATAATTTTTTTCCAGGCCACCCCCAAAGACTTTAAATCCAAGGTTTTCATAAAATAGTTTTGAAGTCGTAATGTCTTTGACACTAAGACTCACTGAAAATGCTCCTAATTTCATATTTTTTTCTTTTATTATTTTACTGTTCTGATCTGTTTGTTCAATAGCAGTGATTTTGTTGCCTTGTTTTGTTATGATCGATTTGAAGAAGAAACCCAAACAAAAGGTGGCCCCAAATCCTAAAAACATAAAGGTTGTCTTTTTCACGTGTAAATTATTCTAATCACTGAATATATTTTAATCTTAAGTATCGAATACCTATTTTTTTCGTCAATGGTGCACTCTATTTCAAGCTAATCTAATTTATATATCCTTGCTAAGAGTTCAGTATTAAACTTGATCGGCTCTTCTTCTAGACATTCATGGCCAGATTCTTCAAACCAGACCATTTCTTTTTTTGTCATCGTCAAGCGATTAAAAAAATCTTCGGTGACTATTGCAGGGAGACTCCAATCATGCCGCCCCACGAAGAAATAAACCGGCACATTGAGTGAAGTCATATGTGTAAAATCGAGTTCAAAAATTGTATTTCCAAGCCGAGAGGCGGAGTACATAAAACCTTTAAGCCAGTCGTAATTTTTGTAATCCTCATATTTTGATTCAGCTATTTTTATCGCTTCCTCTGACTGTTTTTTGTAAATGGCTCCCCCGTAATTTGTCAATAGTTCATACTTTTTAAAAAAACAGTCTAGGGGAGTTTTGCAAAGGGAGGTATCCTTGTGTTCTAATTGTGCCAAAAGTTTCAGGGTTTCTTCATCTTTTTTAATTATCGCTTGTCGTTTGATCCATTCCCGGGAAAGATCAATACTTCTATTTATATCTATGATTTGTGAAATACCAAAATATGTTGCGTAATCTTCTGGATATTGATGGACTAGATGAAGGCCCAGTGCGCTGCCCCAAGAAAAACCTGCTAAATAAATTTTCTTTTGATCAAACTTTTGTTTTAGGAACTGAGTGAGCTCGTGCGCGTCTTTTACCAATTGTTCGAGCGTCAAAATTTTGGGCTCCGGATTCTTCATAAATGATTTTCCACATCCCGATTGTTCCCAAGCCACCAGGATCACGGATTTCGTCAAGTCTGCATTAAAGTATCTGAGATGGGGTGTTTGAGGCCATCCTGGCCCACCATGTAAAAAAAGCAATACCGGGTTTTTTGTAGAAACACCTGACATTTCTACATATTGACTTTCGCCACCTAAAACGATAAATGATTTTTCATTAACTATAGTGTCTCTAGTACTCTTTTTATCATTGTATGCATTCTTTTTGCTTTGGCAAGCCACAAAAGAAATAAAAACAAATAAGTACCATGCCTTTATCATACCGAATATTTTTATGAGGCGTTCGTTTTAGCGCAACGTTTCATGAAAGCCTATTCTATGTCTCAAAATAAGAAAAAAAGACAAATAGGCGCGCAAAGACTTGCCTTGTCCGGCCATCAGGCGCAAAGAATTTTTGAATTCTTCATTCGAGATATTCGAACCATTCGGCATTCGAAAGATGCGCGCAGCGGAGTGAAACGCAGCGAAGGCTTGCCTGTCCGGCAATTAGGCGCAAAGAACTTTCTTTATTTTCATTTGAGGATAAAGCTCGCAGCGGAAAGATTATACTCGCAAAGACGCAAAGACCTGCCTGTCCGGCAAGCAGGCGCAAAGAAAATCTGAATTAGCCAATCGTGAAATTGTCAAATTGTCAATTCCCATCATCGTACCAATCTATATGTCGCCTTTAATAAAAAAATATTCTTGCCTTGTTCATCAAACAAATGATCGAACAGATTAGCAGATAACCTTGTAGTTGGTTCTACACCGACGCTAGGGGTATTGCCTTGTGACCAGACCAGATAGAGCTCTGATCCGGGTTTATACTCCCATCGTGCTACGAGATTGGATCGGAATTGTACAAAATTGAAGTCAGGGTTTCCAAAACTATAATCGGCTAGACCATCTTGATTTTCATCTACCGTATACCCATCACTGTTTTGTTTGATTTGGCTGGGATCGAATCGATGGAATCGGGCATCGTACGATTTATTCAGTGGATCTTTTACGAGACCAAAATTCTTATACACGGGTCGAGTGATAAATGGTTGACCATAATACTGGATCGTAAGTTCGGGAGTGACATTGTAGTTGAGCCTCAGAGTATATCGGAGCGTCTTTTGATTCACTTCGCTGACGATGTATTTAGACGATCCATTATAGGATATGATATCTACATATTGATCTTGTTTGCGCCAATTTCTACTGTACCCGACACTGAAGCTCACATTGATAGCATTGCTGGGTTGCGCTTGTAAGGTGACATTGTAATTGCTGGCTCGCACGGTATGGCCAAAACCCCAGCCATGAAAGGTATTAATAAATAGGGTAAGCTTTTTTCGGGTATCAGTACTCATATAAGCAAAATTGCCAAGTCCGCCGGGTTGACGCAACGATGAACCACCTCGCAAAGCATTATTGGACACATCATATAGCTCCCAGGTCAGCCCTGATCCGATTCTCCAGTTATTTGTAAAGCTTGCATGCATATTGGTATTGAATGCCTGATATAAAAATTGTCCGCCATAATCCCATCTGGACCAATGATTGTAATTGATGCGGGCATTTCTAAAGATACCGATCTGTTTTTGAAACTGTAGTCCTGCCCAGGTAAAATGATTGATTTCATTAGAAGTCAGCATAAAGCCGATATCATTCAACTCCAAACCTGGAGATCGATAGGTCAGACCAGTCTCAAATTTTATAATCTGCCCCAGCGGCCCTTGTTTGCCACCTATTTTTCCAAAACGAATCGTACCACCACTACCGCTCAATGAAGTCCTGTTTGTATTGACTTCTATTTCACTAGCATTGCTCCGTTGGAATAAATGCTCAAACGAAGTCTGCGTAGCCAAGATTTTTTCTTTAGATCCGCTTACTTTACTTAGGATGATATTACCTCGGACATACCAAGCCCGGTTTTTCCAAAAATGGGCAAAATCAAGACCTCCGCTATAAGCTGCATCATGTAATTGATGGTTGAGATTGCCTTCTCGATGGACTCCGGTCAGGATACCACCGATCTGGGTCGTGCCTTCATTGATATCCTTTTGTAAGCGGGTTACAAAATAATTTGAAAGGGGTTCTATCGTTTGTTTGCTGCGATCACCCTTATCATCTATGGTGGCAGATACCCGTTGAGTAATACTTTCGAGTAGACCTATACTCCAACCATCTTTGGTTTTGCCACTGAATTTTGCTGCACCCAGGATAGGAGTGTTTTGAGGTGAATTACTGAATTGACCGTCAGATAGCTCTGCATAGCCGTGGGGTGAGCTGCCGATACGCCGTGAGTAAAATAATAAGTCTGAGTCATAATTCCCTCCCGCCTCTGATCCGGTGAGTTGATAATCAAAGATATTGGCACTTTCGATAAAAAACGGCCTTCGCTCTTCGAAGAAGTTTTGAAAACCATCTATCCGCACCTGAGATGGATCCGCTTCTACCTGACCAAAGTCCGGATTGACTGTAAAATCAAGGACCAGATCATTGGTGACACTGACTTTGCCATCGACGCCCACTGTAAGCTTGGAGTCTGAGCCGGTGAGGAAGGGATGACCGATCTCAGGTTTATATGTTTCTGTTTTAGCAACTACATAAGGAGCTATTTCGATTTGTTTACGGGCTTTGATATTTTTTAATCCATGCAATTCGCCAAAGTTATTAACCCATCCGCCAGCACTTTGTGGGATATATTGCCAGGTAGACCGCTCTTCATGTCTGAAAATACGGCGCATGACTTGTAGTCCCCACACTTTATCTTTTTCATTGCCAAATCGCAACTGACTCAGCGGGATTTTAATCTCAGCAGTCCAGCCTAGACTATCGATATGCGATTTACCCGACCAGATCGGATTCCAATTGGCTTCAAAATTGCCATTATTGGAGATCAATTCATCGCCCCGTACTCCGGATACGGAAAGGGTGAAAGAAAATGCGGTCCGCAGATCGTGATAGCTATCAAGGTGTATCTCTACCCAGTCGCCCGGGAATCCATCGCGCCGGCTCATACGCTTGATGATCGAATCCGGCTCTGTATCGTGACATCGATAGCCTATATAAAGGTATTCATCATCGTAGAGTATTTTGAAGGAAGTGGCTTGCGAGGGAGTCTGACCTTCCTGTGGTTGATATTCCGTAAAATCTCCTCCCCAAGCTACGCTTTGCCAGGCGGGGTCTATCAATAGCCCATCCAGGTGGATAGGTGAGGACAGTCGTAGGGTCGTATATTTTTTCTTTTCTATGACCTGTTTGTCAGATTTAGTGTCTTGAGCTACAGCTGGTAATGCAAAACAAATCCATACAAAAAACAAGAGCGCTTTTTTCATAAGAAATCAGGAATTTCAACAAACTGGATTAAAGAGTCTTTATATCAATAGAAGTTGCACAGGATTGATTAAAAAATCCTGGGACTGCAAGGGTCAATCATCGCAGATTCTAGTACGCTCATAAAAAACATTGATCGATGTAGTAGAATCATGTATTGAATACTTTAATTTTTATAAAAGGTTACAGACTAAAGTCTTTTTGGAGTACAAAAAAGCACAAAAGGAGTACGATAAAGACCAGATATTCACTCAAGTCGACCACCAAATCACCTGTGGGTATTTATAGAGTCATAGGTCCTAGATTTACTGGTATAAACTGCTTAAGCCATGAATCCTCGTATTTTAACCGAAATAATTTTATTTCTTTATGAAGGTATAGTTCATGCTCAAGTGCATGGTACAGTCTCTGATCGATCGACCAAGGAAAAACTAGTAGGAGCATCCATAATTATAAAAGGAAAAAACCTAGGTACCATCTCAGATACCGAAGGACGATTTGAGGTACTTGCAGTGTCCGGGGATCTATTAGAGCTAAGTTATATAGGCTATAAAAACAAAACGATTGCGATCAGCCCTGAAGGATCAGAGCTTCAAGTATATCTAGAATCGGATCCTCAACAGTTGGAGGAGGTCATCATCACGGGTGTATTTGATCCAAGAAAAAGGATAGAGTCATCAGTGGCTATCACTACGATTACTACCAAACAATTGCAGTATATCGTACCCAATAGTTCCTCGGAGTTGTTAAGAATGGTACCTGGCGTATTTGTGCAATCCGCCCGGGGTGAGTTGCGCAATCAGATTTACTCCCGAGGTATGGTTTTTGATGGGAGTGTATACTATATTTCCATGCAGGAAGATGGGTTGCCGATGGTATCTGGTCAAAGTGGCAATCCCGGTGGTTATCTACGATCCGACATAGGTCTTCAAAAGATAGAAGCCGTGCGAGGTGGTTCTGCATCTATTTTAGGGGTGAATGCGCCAGGAGGTATATTTAATTATATCTCTAAGTCCGGAGGTGACCAATTTGAAGGTATGATTTCTTCCAGAGTGGGCTTAGAGGGCAATGGTAGAAATCCTTATCTGCGTATGGAAGGCTCTATGGGAGGTCCTTTAAGCAATGACAAATCGTGGACTTACCATATAGGGGGACATTATAGACGGGCTGATGGGGCAAAATACCCTGGCTATCCGTTGAGTCACGGAGGACAAATCAAATGGAATATCGTCAAAACCTACTCCTCAGGATCCTTAAAGTTTTATGCAAAATGGCTGGATGATCACACCAAAGATTTTGAATTTACACCGACCAGAGATTTTGATAAACCCCGACCGGCCGGCCAGTTTAAGAATTATAGTTCAGTGCTCATCGATGCGGTACAACTGACGATTCCGTCCAGTGGTGATGGTGTGCGCACTATAGATTACGACAGTCGGGATCTTAATCATTTAAAAGATAATTCGTTAAGCTTACACTGGGAGCAGCGATTAGGATCCTCTTGGAAGACTAGTCATGCATTGAAGTACGCACAAAAACGATCGACCGATGTAGGTACATTCATTGTGTATCCATCAGATGTCTCATCTTTTTTATTCAATATCGTATTTGATATTTTTGGCAATCAAGGGAAGTATAAATTTTCTAATGCGGCTACTAAACAAGTCTACGGTACACTCACGCATGATTTTACCTCATCGGCTGCTTTTACTTTTGATGGCAACCTACCAGGTGCTGACATTATATCCAATGGTGTGTTTTTTACGCCCCTCTATTATGTAGACTCCAAATTGAATGATTTTTTTTATCAAGGCACGGTTAGTAAAACGTGGAATACGATGAAGGTCACCGGTGGCTTATATTCGAACAAAAGTCGAACTCGATATTATAATGCAAGTGCAAGTAGCGGGACGGGCCTATCGACGATAGAAGACAAACCCCAATTGATAGCCATTGAATATGCTCCTGCTGATGGTGGCCCTGTACAACATTATACGGATCCATTGGGAGTCTCCGGATATAACTATGGACCAATCTATGCTCAATACAATGATGTCAAAACCTGGGATAACGCATTGTTTATTGGACATCAATGGGATATTAACTCCCGATTAAATTTAGACTGGGGAGCGCGCTATGAATGGTTTCGTTTTTCCAATAGTTATCGGGTACCCACGGCAAATCAAAAATCTACTTCAGGTGGATTTGATAAAAACCCACTCACTATTTATGATAATTATTCCGGGGCATTGACGGCTCCTGTATTTTATAAAAAACGATCCGATGCATATTCCCATAGTGGTGGGCTCAACTACAAGCATAATAAAAATCTGGCTTTTTATGTCCGATATTCTAATGGAAGCAAGGTGGCAGATATCAGTACCTATACGGCTAGTCAGGATGCCGGCTCATCTGCCAATGTATTACCTCAAGAAACGATCCAATTGGAAGGAGGGGTAAAGTATCAATCAAAAACTGTAGGTATAACTGTGACACCATTCCTAAGTATATTAGCGGATGTGCCTTATGCTACATTTGCAAGCAATAGCGTAGGCTCCAACGCTACGTTTTACAATTTGCCGGTATTATACAATAAAGCACATGCCACTGGCATCGAATTGGAAGCAAGTATACAAATCAACCCTCAATGGAACATTAGATCGAATGCGGTGATACAACAGTTTTACACGGATAAATATCAGACCTGGAATACCAATGATCTTGGACCTCAGGACGATATCATCATAGATCAATCTGGCAAAAAAATCAGCTATTATGCTGCACCCTATATCATAAATATCACCCCATCGTATCAACACAAAAAAATATATGCCGGCCTCAATTGGTATAGCCTGGCCCGTCGCACAGCCAATATCAATGAAGCTTTTTATCTCCCAGCCTTTAGTCAGTTTGATCTTAACCTCAGTTATGCACTGAATAAAAGGATAAACCTCAAATGCAGTATCAATAATCTATTCGATCATTTTGGCGTGATGGATTGGACAGCTCCTATATTAAACGGCGTTTTTTTCGGCACCTTCGATACGGGATCAGTTACCAAAGAAACGATAAAACAAAACCCCAATGCGAACTACTACACGATGGCCATTCAACCTCGTGCTTTTTTCCTGGACTGCACCATCAAACTATAATTAATTATGAACTGTGCACTGCGATCACATATATCAAAATCGGTACTTATCCTAATTATACTACTGTCGTGCACGACAAATAGTTATGCGCAATATGACAAGCATCGGGTAGATAGTCTTTTGCAAAAATTAGCTCAACATCCTCAAAAAGACACCACACGGATAGACATTCTAGCCTGGCTCGGTGAGGTTGAGAGCTTAGATCACGAGAAATCTATAGCGTATTTAAAAGAAGCGATAGACATAGCAAAAAAAATAAAAAACAATCGGGTAATCGGACTTTGGACAATGTTGGGTTGGTCCTATATGAATCACGATGATTACCCAAGATCTATCGCGGCGTTTCAGGCACTCTTTAACGTGTCTAAGCCGGAGACCGAGGTTTATGCTGCGGCATATCACTTTATTGGTATGAACTACAAGGCCCAGGGGGATTGGGAGAAAGCTCTAAGTTATACGATGGCAGGCTATGAGATGGACCAACGGGTAAAAGCTAAAGGAATCATACTAGATCAACGCAATGATGTCGGTACTCCATGGAATCTAGGTGAAATCTATCTCAAAAAAAATGTCCCGGATACGGCATTGATGTATGGTCGAAGGGGTTATGAGGTGTTGACAGAGGTGGATACATCTATCCAAGAACAATTTAGGCCCATGATCACCCGATTATTGGCAAATACATTTATTCTACTCCATCAAAAAGACTCAGCCAAAAAATATCTGGATGAAGCGATTAGTTCTACTGGTCCATGGGTCTGGGCGGCCAACCAAACTATCGAAAACACATTGGCTTTGGCTAAATGGTACTTACAATTTGGGTCGTTGGATTCAGCACTATCCAAAAGCACTATTGCCTATGAAGCAGCTAAAAAGTATTCTTATTTCGAAACGATGTATCAAGCAGCCCAGATCATGCGCCAATCGGTTGAAAAAAAGGGACTTTATGCCTTAGCATTGCAATACAATGATCTGGCCATCGCCGTCAAAGACTCTATGCAGGGTGTTGATAAAATCAAAAAGTCGCAGGCTATGCACTACGAGCGGCAATTGGGAGAACAGCATACTGAAAATCTTCAAAAACAACTGACGCTTAATAATAGAATCAAGCTCTTAGGATTGTCTAGTTTGTTTATCGGCCTGGGAGGAATCTCGCTATATAGAAATAATCAACGGCGTAAAAAAACGATTTCTACACTAAATAAGCAAAATGGCATTATAGAAACTCAAAAAGTACAACTGCAGAGCTATATTGAAGACCTCCGGGATAAACAAACGCAACTCATCCATGCTGAAAAAATGGCTTCTCTTGGCGAACTTACTGCAGGCATAGCCCACGAAATTCAAAACCCATTAAACTTTGTCAATAATTTTTCCGAAATCAATAAAGAATTAATTTTTGAATTAAAAGAAGAGTTACTTAAAGATAAAGATCAAAAGCAAGCATCGAATGTCATAGAGCTGCTGAATGATATGGAATCCAATACCTCTAAAATTTATCTCCATGGTAAAAGAGCTGAGTCTATAGTGCGGTCGATGCTGGAACACTCGCAAGCTAAGCCGGGACAAAAACTGGAGTGCGATCTCAATGCACTCGCTGAAGAATTTCTTAAGCTGAGTTATCATGTCGCTCGAGCAAAAGATAAAACACTTTCTTCCGACGACCTGGCGCAGGTAGGATTCAATGCAAACCTTATTACAGAACTTGACCCAAGTATACCCACTTTGAGCATCATACCTTCTGATGTCGGTCGAGTCCTGCTCAATATTTTTAATAATGCGTTTTATTCCATGGGCGAAAAAGAAAAAAAACTAGGCAATGCCTATCTTCCTACCCTTCTGATACGATCGCAAGTCAAGGATCATCATGTTGAAATAATTATTAAGGATAATGGGCTAGGTATCGCCGAAAACATTCGCTCCAAAATATTTCAGCCCTTTTTTACGACTAAGCCTACAGGCCATGGGACGGGATTGGGTTTATCCTTGAGTTATGACATTATTACGAAAGCTCATGGTGGAACCCTTGAGGTGGCATCCGTAGAGGGGGAATATTGTGAATTTAAAATTAGTTTACCGGCTGATATAATCTAATGGAATCAATGCATCAGGATAAACTAATCAATGAACCATACGAAGTGGTCGACACAACATGCTAGATAGAATTATTTTTAACTACTTTTAGATCAAATAGTGGTATCGATGCGGATTAGTTTGTTGTTCACTTGTTTCATGTTCGCTTTCACTCGCTCTCGGGCACAAGATGACATTCTGTACAAAGACGATAGCCTCAATCAAATTCTACTACAAAACGCACATGATACGACCAAAATTCAAACATACCAGACCCTGATCGAGCTGTGGAAAAACGGTGACTTTAATAGGACTATTGAGTATATAAAAAAAGCAATCGAATTCTGCGAAAAAAACAATCCACCCATACCGTCGAGTGGATTTAAAGCCCAACTTGGATTTCAATACATGCAAGTCGGAGATGCCGTACGATCCATAGAAGTCTTTCAACAATTAAAAACAGAGGCAGAACAATTAAATGAAGAGTACTATCATGTAGTGCTGGCATTTATAGCAATGAATTATGAAAATTTAGGAGATGTTTCAAAAGCACTAGAGTATCAGATTCAAGCAAGCATCATATATGAGCGATTGTTAGCACACGACAGTGTCGTAGACCGTCGGGGAATATTAGGTAATCCGCAAAAGACAGCGGTCTACTACTTGAAACTAAATCAAATAGACTCTGCTTTGTTCTACGGGCTACAAGGACTAAATCGATTAAAAAAAGAACCACTAAATGATTATAATCGCTTTTTTAGTTGGTATATCAAGACGACCCTTGGTGATATTTATGCCAAGCTTAAGGATTATGATCAGGCACTTTCGTTTTATACCCAGGCGCTTGTCGAAATTAAAATGAATAATGTCAAGGAAGATTTACCATCCGTGTATCTTGGACTGGCGCGACTGTACACTGAGCGTAAGTCATATTCATTGGCAAAGCAGTATGGGATACAAGCATATCTAATAGCCGATACCCTTCACCTGTATCCCTTGGTAAAAGAAAGTGCTTTTTTCTTAAAGCAGTTGTACGGTGACCTTAAAATCACGGACTCGGCTCTTCATTTTTATGAAATCGCTATAGCCGCCAAAGACACGATCACTAATACCAGTGTCCTACGCACGATCGATGCGATGGAATATGCAGAGGAAAAAAGAAATCAGGAAATAAAAACACTACAACAAGAAAAAGGTCATCAAAAAAAACAATTGTACTTGTTTTTTGGGATCCTAATAGCTCTATTTATGTTAGGATTGCTGTATCAAAAAAATCGAATCAAGCAGAAAACCAATCAGATATTGGTATTTGAGAATAAAGAAATCTTTTTGCAGCGAGATCGACTTTTACAGGACATCGAACGATTTGAAATGCAAGCCCTCAAAGCGCAGCTCAATCCACATTTTATTTTTAATTGCCTCAATAGTATCGATGCCTTCATATATTCCAATGATAAGTATAAGGCTACTACCTATCTTAATAAATTTGCAAAGTTACTCCGCAATATTTTAGATGGAAGTTATACCAATACAGTGAGTATAAACCGAGATATTCAATCCCTGAAGCTCTACATCGAATTGGAAGAACTCCGCAATAATTATAGTTTTAAAACCAGCTATGACCTGGATCCTTTTCTAGAGGAATCAGGGCTCGAAGTGCCACCATTGATCGTACAACCCCTGGTGGAAAATGCAATCATCCATGGTTTAAAAAACAGAGGCGACACGGGTGGAATATTAAAAATCTCGATAAAAAAAGTCGCTGATACATTGCAGTACATTATCGAGGATAATGGAGTCGGTAGATCAGCAGCCCATCACACGAATCAAACCAGATCTACAGATGACAAATCCTATGGTATGACCTTAGCCCAATCCAGAATAAAAATGTTTAATCATGAAGAGCACCCCAGCATCATCATCGAAGATGTGTTGAATGGTGAGGTGATAGCTGGAACAAAAGTGACGGTAAATCTTAAATTAAAACAGATATGATCTCCGCGGTGATTATTGACGATGAGATGCATGGCCGCCTGGCGTTGCGAGAAAAGCTGAAACTATTTTGCCCGGATGTCGAGGTAGTGGCGGAAGCTGAAAATGGTAGACTTGGTTTAGAAATTATTAAAAAGTATAAACCGGAAATCATTTTTTTGGATGTTGAAATGCCTGAGATGTCTGGCTTTGAGATGTTATCTAATCTAAAAGATCGAACCGGCCATATCATCTTTACGACAGCATACAATCAGTATGCTATCAAGGCTATAAAACATGCGGCCTTCGACTATCTTTTGAAACCGATAGATATAGAGGATTTAAAAAGCACTATTCAAAAAGCAAGAGACACAGAAATCACGGACGAACGAAAAGTTTTACTTCATCAAAATAAACCCTTCTCCAAATTGGCCGTGGCGAGCCTTGAAGGATTACAATTTTTGACTATTGTCGACATTATTCACCTCGAGGCAGATAGCAACTATACTACGTTTTACCTCAAAGATGGCACTAAATTGATGTCCAGCAAAAGCCTCATCGAGTATGAGGAAATTCTGGAATCACATAATTTTTTCCGATGCCACCATTCGCACCTTATCAATATGGATTGTGTAAGTAAGTACCTTAAAAATTATGGCGGCCAGATTCAATTGAGCAATGGCACCCAAGTAGATTTATCGAGGCGCAAGAAAAAAGAATTTTTAGACAGAGTAGCTGGTAGCAGTAGTTAGATATTATATAATCTAAGTAGAGAGCTCTCAACCCCCAAAAGTCTATTTTAGTACTAAAAAAATAACTAAAACTTAAGAAAAATGGGGAAAGCAAAGCTATGGCTTAAAGCGTTTTTATACTAAGCTTACTCGCATCTCAAAAATTAAAAGTACGTTCTCTCTTTTATAGGTTTTGTGGTCCACCGGATATTCGATATGTGATTTTCGAATCCAACAGAGTTGAACGTATGGTGGGCAGTTTAGTTCTATTCTTAACCTTTACATTTACCAATGGTGTTCAGACCCGTCCGATACTCGTGAACATGTCTTTAAAATCAATAATTTATGAAAAAGGCAATTTTATTTTTATGTGTGATTTTTTATACTTTTTGTATGAGTGGGCTTGCCCAAAATTTACAAAGGATAGAGTATGGTAAATCAAGCGTAGGTTTCCGGTCTGATGTAGAAACCGACTTTTCACGACCTTCCCGAGAGCAAGCCGTAATGGGATGAATGATTCAAGTAAACGTATGGTATCCTGCAATACTTAAATCAGAACCGGTCTTCACCTTTAAAAATTATATTGAGCTAGAAGGAAAAGAAGACCAAAAGAATATCTCCAAAGCACAAAATGATTCCACGAGTCTCCATTTTTTTAAATAATCTAATAAATGGCGGGGCTGATTCTTTGATGCTAGTCTCTTTTTTCAAAGAGCAGAACAAAACTAAAGCTTTCCATAAAGCCACTTTTCTAAAAAAAGAATACCCCGTAGTGCTGATGATGCATGGATCAGCGTTTCAATACCTGTTGCTAGGACAATTTTTAGCCAGTCATGGCATAGTCGTGATCCATGTGCCATATAAAGGGTATTTGCAAAACCAATTTGATGTGAACACAGTGGGTATGGAGACCCAAATCAGAGATATAGAATTTGCTTTGTTTTCAACAATTAAAAAATTGGATTTAAGCGTAAAAAGTATTGGTTTGGTCGGTTACAGTTTCGGCGGCCAATCTGCGGTGGGCCTTGCAGTTCGCAATCCGCTCGTCAAAGGCATAGTGAGCCTTGATGGAGGTATTGGCTCTGATTTCGGCCCTTATTTATTAGAGCATTTCCCCTTTTTCAACTTGGAAAAACTCACGATGCCTATCATGCACCTTTACAATCCTCATGATAAAGGCGGGAATCTCAATTGGTTTGATAAAACAATTTATAATCACAATTACTTAATTGGATTAGATCATATGGAGCATGATTTTTTTGGCACTTTTGGTTGGATGGATAGGCATGTACCCCATCTTTTAGGTAAATCGTATAGTCGAGTAGGTCATACCCCGAGATTATACCGAAAGCAAGTTTAGATTTTTTTAAAAAATGTTTCAATGGCGAGTTTAATCAATCGCTTAAGCTAAAAAACAATGATTGGATGAAGAAATATATTTTAGCCGAAGATTTTAAGATTAAATCTGCAAAATTCTAATAAAGTACAAGTTCAATTAAAACGGTATGACCAATACTTCAGCCCATGAACAAGATGTTTATACGGCTTCAGAAGTTACTGTTACCCATTAGCTCTACATTAGATAAATTAGTAAAACCTAAAAGCGATTTGGCGATGATGGTTTTTGAAAAAAGTCTTTAAGATTAAACCTAGATTTTAGATAGAAATATTCTTACCAATGATTTTGGCATAAAATTATACTAGCCATTAGCTACACGGTGTTTCGTCGCTCAGGTTTATTTTGTATATTGTAATCCAATAAAAACACCGTTGTATGAAAATATTGTTTAGCCTTATTTTAACTGTCGGGATATGCATGATGATTTATCCATTGTCCAGTCAAAATATCTGGACTCCGGAAAAGTGTCTTACCCTAAAAAACATTTCAGCAACAGCCGTGTCACCCGATGCTTCAAAAATAGTGTATGCTGTACGCGAAGCTTTGATGACCGACGAGCGCAGTGAATATATCCAACAGCTCTGGATCACAGATGTTAAAGCAAGTGGTCCATCTAATCCTGTACAACTGACCCGGGGAGATAAAAATTCAGCTCAACCGGGATGGAGCCCTGACGGACAATGGATCAGTTTCGTGTCAAACCGCGACGGCAAAAACAATCTTTACATCTTGCCAGTGGGAGGTGGAGAGTCTGAAAAATTGACTGATGTAAAATCTGGAGTGACGAGTTACAAATGGAGCAAAGACGGTCAATCGATCGCTTTGTTATTAGCAGACCATACGGCTGAAGATGAAGAGAAAAATACTAAATCAAAAAATGATTGGTATTTTATGGATGAAAAGATCAAACAATCAAGGCTCTACGTGCTACAGCTTCATCTCAAAGACACAGCGGGAAAACGCGTGATGAAAAAACTGACGACAGACCACTACACGATCAATGCATATGATTGGAGTCCGGATAACAAAAACATAGTGTATAGTCATGGAAAATCGCCAGAGGTCAATGACAATATCTATAGCGATATCACCATCATCAACATTGAAACCGGTAAAACTACAGCCTTGGCAAATACCGCAGCTGGCGAAACAGACCCTCTCTATAGTCCGGATGGTAAATACATCGCCTATCACAGTACGGCTGATCCCGTTGATTGGTCAGGACCGGATCATATCAAAATAGTATCGTTGGCAGATAAAAAATCATGGAGATTAAAAGCCACACCCGATGAAAATGTCGCACTGATCGGGTGGACTGGTGATGGGGCAAACATTATAGTATCCGAAGCAAATAAAACGTGGAATGCAATCTATACTTTGAGTGCAGATGGCAAACAAATAAGCCATTGGAATGCAGGCGGTAAGAGTTTGTTGACGGGATTTTCTTTAAATGCCAAAGCCACTCAGGCTTCATTTATACTTCAGAATCCTGCTACACTTCCTCAAGCATACACCAGTTCATTATCCTCCTTCAATCCTGTACAAATCACTAAGATCAATAGTGAAATGGCCAATAAACCCTTACCCAAGACGGAAGTCATTCGTTGGAAGTCCAAAGATGGGCAAGAGATAGAAGGCCTACTAACTTATCCATTAAACTATGTCACCGGCCAAAAAGTACCGTTTCTCTTAAATGTACATGGCGGCCCTGCAGGTGTATTCCTACAGTCTTGCGTAGCTGCTAACAGTGGCACCTATCCCTTGGCTGCTCTGGCAGAACAAGGGTATGCCATACTCCGGCCTAATCCCAGGGGATCATCAGGCTATGGTGCTGCTTTTCGTATGGCCAATAGACAAGATTGGGGTGGCATGGATTATGAAGATCTCATGTATGGCGTAGACCAGGTGATCAGATTGGGGGTAGCTGATTCGGCCAAAATGGGAGTGATGGGTTGGAGTTACGGAGGTTTTATGAGCAGTTGGATCGTGGGCCATACCGATAGATTTAAAGTAGCCAGTATTGGTGCTCCGGTGGTAGATCTGGCACATCAAAATCTGACCGACGATATCGAAGGTTTTTTACCTTCTTACTTCAAGACCGATCCATGGAATGATTGGGCTTTATATGATGCACATTCGCCATTACGATTTGTACAACATGTAAAGACTCCGGTGCTGTTGCAACATGGTGAGGCCGACCAGCGAGTGCCATTCAGCAATGCAGTGATGTATTATAATGCGTTGCGCCGACGCAGTGTTCCGGTGCGTTTATTGGCTTTACCTCGTCAACCTCATGGCCCAATAGAGCCGCGCATGGTGTTGAAGACCATGCAGACGAATGTCGAGTGGATGGATCAATATCTGATGAAGCCTAAGTCGTAACGGTAGAGTAAGAACATCGGGAATGATTACCATAAATGAATGAAAAAAATATTCATTCCAATTTCAATTAGGAATAAGTACGAAATTTTGATTAGTAGTATCGTGCCCCTTCAGGGCGAAAACAAATTCTTATCCTCAGCCAAGGGTCGCGCGAGCTACCCTTGGTTGAGCCTACCATATATATCGTGCACTCATCATGATACTGCGCTGTGCCCCGGGATTAAAATACCGATTGCCAGCCGCATTGATGTCTGGTCCCGGACTATAATCTGAATTCAAAAGATTGTCTCCCGATAGTGTCAACTGCACGCTTTTGATGATGGACCACCGTGCAAATGCATTTATAAGATCATACTGGGACAATAGTACCGTATTGGCATCATTGAGAGGCATATCCGCTTGATGATACCAACCCATGCCGAGGTGTATGCGTTTTGCTATATGATATTCTACCTGACCAGAAGCGGTAAACTCAGGTACCCCCGTCACCGATAAACCACTAAAATCCGTCACCCGCTGTTTATAATCTTGAAAGATATAGGGTTGCCATGCGACGGCTGCTGATATTTTTAGTTTGTTCCATTTATATTGAGTCCAGGATTCTATACCATTCATACGGGCACCGCCCGAGTTGATAAAATATTCTACCCCGGCGACATCATTGCGTCGTACGATAGCATCTTGCAGCTGTAGTGCATATAGATTAAGGGAGTAGTCTAGACGGTTAGAGTATGATTTATAACCCAACTCAAAATTCCAACCTTGCTCAGGCAACAATTCTTGATTGTATTCACCGGAGGAAGGACGGATCTCGGCGACCGTCGGGGGTGAATAGCCCCTCGCAATAGATAAAAATATACTTTGGTTCGTAACAAGGGTGTGCGAAACAGATAACCTGGGCATCAGCACAGGACCACTTTCTTTGCGAATATAATTAGAGGTTGATCTGTTTTTGTAGTTGAACACTTGTTGATTGAGACCCACTCCGGCCAATACTTGCCATCTGCGATGATTCCATTGCACCTGGGTGAATCCGTTGGTTTGATAACTATTGACATTGGACGCATTTTGAAGGGTATCCCGTACACCTTTTTTATTTCCAAAGTTTTTGATCAGGCTTTTTTGATCCAAATATTCCAAGCCGGTAGTCCACTCAAGGTTGCCATGCGGCAAAGACTTAAAATATTTCAATTCCGGTCGGAAGGAAAGATTATGCTCAAACCGCGTTTCGAAATTAGTGATAAATGGATTTTTAAAATCGGTATACCAACCGTGTACTTTGGTGGCCAGGATCCACCGCGATGAAAGCTCATAATCATATCCAGCGCCGACCATCAAGGTCTTATTATAGATCGTAGCCTGTTGTTCCACTGCTCCGGGTATGCGGCCTGCAGCAGGGCGAGCCTGACGCGGGTTATTGGATAATTGCTCAGCAGTAAGTCCTCCAGGAGTTCCATACTTCAAATCCCCATACCATTGAAAAAGATGCAAAGTAGACCTGCCGGATTGATACTGTTGGCTGGTGTGTATGAGATCTCGCCGCATAGCAGATTGTTCCCGATACCCTTTGCCAACCTGATGGCTCTGAAAAAACTGGAGCTTCCAACGAGCGTACTGTTTGCATAATTGTAAAGACTCATGCCATCTGCCATAACTTCCGACTCCAGCTTGTATTTGATTGCCAATACGGTCAGTACTCAGTAATAGGGCTCCGCCGGTACCGGCTCCATAAAGACTAGAAGCGGGGCCTTTTAATAACTCAATTTTTTGTACCAGATCCGGATTGATCAATTGTAAATACGTATTTCCACCGCCATCACTGAGTGAAAATCCATCGAGATAGACCTTGACATTGCGTACGCCAAAGGGTGATCGGAGAGTGGATCCCCTGATGCTCAGCCGATAACTGCCTGGCGACCGCTCCTCTAATCTTACGCCGGGAGCCTGATTGAATGAGGATGCAAACGAAAAGGAATGGTCTAGTTTCAAACTATCTTGTAATACTTGTAAAGCGGCCGGCAAACGCATAAGGTCACTGCGCTTGGAGTAGGCACTGATCGAAATAGCTGGAAGTTCGTCAGTAAAGGAAGAAGTATCGGATTGAGCAAAGAGATGGTTGCCCATAAACCCAAATAACAAGATATAAATGTTTAAAAATTTAAAACAAGGCTTCCAACTCATTGACATCCTATTTTTCATAACCGCCATAAAAGTATTGAATTTATGATAGACTCTTTTCGGTTGCTTTGCAACCTGTATGATTATTTGTCACGGAAGACACGAAGGAACCTGTCTTCCGAAGGCAGGCACGAAAGAAAATCGTTTAAACCCTTCGTGCTGCCTCGTGCCCTCCGTGGCAACCCTTAGCCGTAAAGCAGCAAAGACTTTAAGATAACATCTTGTTGCTATCCCGCCTAAACCACTCATACGCATATATACTTATCAATAACATCAACATCATATATTGACTATCCTCTATCGGAATTGTGCCTAGCCGTACTCCTACATTTTCCTGGTCATCATACCAGACCACCGGCTCTGGTGTAAAACTGCCAGTCAAAATCCCATTGACGATCATAAATGGTATAAAACTGATCGCATAACCGATAAAAAATTTTTTCCACAAAAAAAAGGAAGCTCCCCAACGGAGTAATACTAGAATCCCGAGTGCATTCAAGCCTAATGCCCAAAACGTATACAATTGATCCCAGTACCAGCCTGCGATCAGTAGATCAATAATGGCGACACCTAAAAATAATTTTCTAAACCAATGCTCCGGCCATGTCTGGCGGATGATATGATTCATAGATGCATAGACAAATAAACAACAGAATCCAATCAGTACGAAAAAAAGATATTCTTCAAGCGGCAATTCAAAAAACCTGACCCCCAAGAGATATCGATCGTTAAATCCCCACACGCCCAAGGAAGTAAACAAGATATCCCAGACGATAAAAAACCCACTCATCACACTGAGTCCAAAGAGGATACTCTTCCATTGGCCAATAAAATGCAACCATCTACGCTCAAAAGCAAAAAGGAACGGAACAATAAATGAAAACAGGTCTACTGCTAAATAAAGATATCGATCGTGCACATGCAACACATTTAAGGGATACTATCGGATTGGGATTTTGATACCCCAGCCGAGATTAAATAGACCGGCTCCGAGATTGCTATCCTCCAAGCCGATCGGATCAGCCAGCACTCCGGAATAACTGATATCAATACCAAACTTCACTTTTTTGCCGAATAAAACCCCAACCGACGAACCCAGATAATTTGCACTACCTGCACCGGATATGCCCTGATTGACATATCGGGGGGTTAGATACCAGGCTATTTTTTCGCTCGGATGAAAAGAAAGGTACACCGGAATATGAAACTGATATACCAAGGCTCCAGCTGGGAAGGCCCCAGCTGCACCTCCTACAGCCAATGCAAACTTGGATTGTTGATCTCCAACCAGTTGTTGTTTTATATCGAACACAATCGTCAGTCCGGTACTGACTTTTAACCCGATATCTGTTTTAGATCCCACGCCATACCGACCCCATAGGTCGATCAAGGGAGCAGCATAACTTTCATTGTCAAAACCACCGGTGATGCCCGCTACATTGAGGCTGGCTCCAAATTCACCTTCCCCTTTTGCGGTAGTACGCGCAGATTGAAATGACGAGATTTGGGCGCACGAGGTCATCAATACTATTATAAGTATAAGGCTGACAGATAGATTGGATCTTAACATGGCATAAATGTAATGATAAGTTGGAAAAGGCTAAATTAATCTAAGTCAAACTATGAACAATACATATGGTACCAACAAATCGTGCAAGTAGAGGTAAGGAATACCATAAACTGCGCAAGTGTGAAGCGAAAAAATCAAAAATCAGCGTGGAAAAATATATCGTGCAATCCGAGCGATATAATATTGCCTAGAAAAGTATAACCCACGAAAACTATTTTTCCTATATTCGATCCAATAAAAACCTTAAATGTTAACTTATGATCAATAAATCGAGACTCTTTACTGCGAGCTGTTTTGCGCTGATTACAACAGCTTTTGCCTTTGCCATCCGGGCAGGTATCATGAATGACCTGGCCAAAGACTTTCAGCTCACAAATACCCAACTGGGCTGGATCAATTTTATGGGCGCTTTTGGCTTCCCTATTGCTACCTTAGTCGGCGGACCATTGTATAATTCATTGGGTCCCAAAAAATTAGGTTGGGTGGCGTTTGGATGTCATTTCCTAGGCATTACGTTTTCTATATTATCCAATAGTTTCATGCCCTTGTTTTTATCTACATTTTTTGTAAGTTTTGCGAATGGTATGGTAGAGGCAGCCTACAATCCCATGATCTCTGATATGTATGATGATAACAAAGCGACTATGCTCAATCGATTCCACGTGTGGTTCCCTGGTGGACTAGCCATCGGATCGCTGATCGCATTATTTGTAGGCAATATGGGCGGTACCTGGCAGACGAAAATAGCATTCATGTATATTCCACTGGCGATATATGGTATTATGTTTTACGGTCAACAATTTCCTAAAACAGCTAATGAAATGGATAAAGCCAGCACGGCATCCAATATCAAAGCGATATTCTCTTCGCCGTTATATTTATTTATGTTGGCGTGTATGGTGCTTACTGCTACTACGGAACTCGGTACCCAGTCCTGGGTGGAGCGGATCTTAGGTGCGAGTGGAGCACAACCTTTGGTGGTACTGTTTTTAGTGACAGGATTGATGGCTATCGGTCGATTGTTTGCCGGTCCGGTCATCCACAGACTAAGTATCCCGGGTATCTTACTAGCCTCAGCGATCATCTCTCTCTTTGGCATCTATCTTATGAGCACCGCATCGGGTGGCATGGTATATTTAGCAGCGATCATGTTTGCCATAGGAGTTTGTTTTTTCTGGCCTAATATGATCTCTTTTGTGGCGGTTTATATACCCAAGACCGGTGCACTGGGTTTGTCGCTCATCGGTGGTGTAGGCATGGTAGGATTGGCTATCTGCCAACCGATCATCGGCAAATGGTTGGATACTGAAAAGGCCAATGCAGTAGCCAGCGGCCTCAGCGGTGATGCCATGGAATTAGCAGCAGGACAAGCTACATTAGATAATATAGCCTGGTTCCCCATGATCCTGATCATAGCTTTCGGATTTTTGTTTTTCTTTAGAAGCAAATATTCTGTAGGAGTAAAGGCAGCGCATTAATAGCCTCATTCTATTAAAAAGTATAACTTAAAAACCTTGAAGTACCTTTGCTTCAAGGTTTTTTCTTTTAAATGAACATCAAAACAAATTTATGATAGACTCTGTCCGATCTTGGTACAATGCTTCATTCACAGAAGAAAAGTATCGGTCTTATGCGGCTCACGTAGTTGACTTATTGGGCGAAGCACCCCTATTCCATCTGGCGGAGA
This sequence comes from Saprospiraceae bacterium, assembly GCA_031417835.1. GTDB lineage: Bacteria > Bacteroidota > Bacteroidia > Chitinophagales > Saprospiraceae > JADJLQ01. Next base: position 78,191 of record JANOWJ010000016.1, read on the forward strand.
CACCGGTCTTTGTAGCTAAGTCATTTAAACAACAACTATTGACCGCTTGTAATGATCTCATCGATACAGTGACACATCCTGATTTTATCAAAAACTCTGAAAAAGCTATTACTCCGGATCTTCGTTTTGCCAATGACCCGGGGTATAGCCCGATGATGGTGTTTGATTTTGGAGTCTGTCAGGATGAGGAGGGTAGGCTTAGCCCCCAATTGATCGAAATGCAAGGATTTCCGTCTTTGTATTGTTTTCAAATCGCTCAAGCGAATGCCTGCAGACAAGCTTTTGGAATTCCGGATCATTTCGACAATTATATAGACATCAAGGAAGAAGATTATATTCAATTACTTAAAAAAATAATCATCGGCGACACCCCGATAGATGAAGTGATTTTGCTGGATTACAAACCAGAAGCTCAAAAAACAAAAGTTGATTTTGCGGCTACTAAAAAATATCTCGGTATCGATGCGGTATGTGTCACTCGATTGACTCAGGAGGGACGACAACTTTTTTATGATAAGAATGGTAAAAAACAAAAAGTCTCCAGAATTTACAATCGGTTGATTTTTGACGAATTTTTCTCCATGAATATCCCCGCAGTGGATCTTAGACAAGATCTCGATGTGAGTTGGTTTCCACACCCTAATTGGTTTTGTAGAGTTTCTAAGTACACCTTACCTTTTATTAAAAGTGAATTTGTACCGCAGACTACCTTTATATCTGATCTCCAGACGATCCCGGATGATCTGAGTCAATATGTACTCAAGCCAGTCTACTCCTATGCGGGTATGGGTGTAGTGATCGATGTGACCCGAAAAGATATTGAAGCGATCAAAGAGCCTACTGAATGGATCTTGCAGAAAAAAGTAAACTATCACCCTGTGATTCGCACTCCAGATATAGCCGCTAAATGTGAAATACGCATGATGGCTCTGTGGGAAGGCCCTCACACCAGACCCCGGATCGTACATAACCTCGCTCGCCTAAGTAAAGGTAAGATGATCGGAGTACGATATAATGCTGATTTTAAATGGGTAGGTTCATCGGTATGTTTTTTTGAATCCTGATCACATATCCGATGCATCACATCGCATTAGTCACCTCGGTACCTGATCTCCATACAGCCAGAATATTGGCATCTGCCGGAGTGCCCTACATATCATTTCAGCAAGAGATCAGCAATCTCCCCGACATCCAAGCCTGGTTAGAAGGCCCGGAAATTGGCATTCAGATTGAAAACCCCGAATTGTCCCTACCTCAGGTTGATTTTTTGATTGTAAAAGATGCCGACTATGATTTATATTCCTTTTCTGGTAAAAAAATTTTCTGGATTACGCAGGATGTCCATTGGTCAAAGCCATATGGTGCACTGCTGAATGTCAGCCCTTCGGTAGATCATCAACAGGTGACTGTTTTTAATAAGTATACAGCACAGTTTGAGGATATGGATCACTCATTCCGGTTTTGGCTAGATTGTATAGATGATGCCACGAGCTTTGAACGAATTTTTTTGTCATGAGATGTTTGTTGACTTCACACATGCACCAATTAGAGGGAACCCTATCGAGAACGTATCCTAGCGATCTAAACCTCAATTTTGTATTTCTTTGCGCCTTCGCTTCGTTTCACTTCGCTGCGCCTTTGCGCGCCAACCTGTATTTAGGCAAAAAAGGAGAACACGGACCTTACTATCACGGTGATAATCTGTCTAATTTTGAAATTTCCGAAAGGCTTTCTACACTATGAAATCACAAAGAGTGGAATAAACCAATTTTTTAGTCCTTATGAAGTTCTACCTTCGGCAAGCCCGAAAAAGTTTAGTAGCAAGGCATGACGAACTCGCAACAAGACGACCTTACAACTGAAAACAAAGACATTTTTCGTATCGTAATCAAATCTAAACGTATCAAATCGTATCATTTTGTGCTTGCAGTTTCAAAACTTCAAAACGTTAAACTCTATGTTGCTAAGACTTTTTCTGCTATGTAGTGTCTTATGTTGGACTATAAAAATACAAGCCCAATCATCCATAGAGACCGACTCTATAGCTGGCAGTCATGTCCCGTATCATCCAAGACTCAAATCATTTGCCCTGCCATCAGCACTGATCCTTTTAGGTGCCTACTCTATTCATCAAACTACTTTTATCAACAGCAAAGCTATCCAGATCAGTAGAGATCGAAACGCCCCCAATTTTCACAGTTCGATTGATGATTGGTTACAACACGCACCGATTGTGGTTGGTTTTGCTTACGGTGCGATTGACGATCAGGATAGATTGTGGTTATACACCAAGCGACTATTGTTGACTACTACCATAAATAACATCCTGGTGTTATCGATCAAAAAGGAAAGCCACATCCTGAGACCCGATGGTGAAGATTATTATTCATTCCCTAGCGGCCATACTGCCAATGCATTTGCAGCTGCCACGCTTTTTAGCGATCATTTTGCCAGGAATAAGCCTTGGATAGGTGTATTAGCCTACGCTTCAGCTTCTACGGTCGGGGTATTCAGAGTATTGAATAATAAACATTGGGCTCATGATGTCGTGGCCGGGGCAGGATTTGGCATCTTATCGGCTAAGCTTTCGCAACTGGTCTTTAGGGAAAAGAAAAAGGTCAGTAAGGACCTTCGTCCGATAGATTGAGCCACATATCAGATCTTAATTAACCTTGGTTGCTTAAGGATAAGGTCAGTTAGTTCGACCATTTCTTTTGTTTTGTCTCGGACCCAGATTGTTTCCTACATATTCCACATTTAGTAACTCTACTTTGCCAAATTAGCACCTGAGGGCAAAAATTTTCGATGTTATACTTCTCCGAAGTACGAAAACTCAGACTTGTCTCTATTACAAAAGTTGAGTTTCTCCGAAACTATAGGAAGATTCTTTTAGCTTCGGTAGACGCATAACATTGTAATCATTTCTTATTCGTTTCAATGTACTTCGGAGAAGTACAACATTATAAATATATAGTATTTTGACAAAGTAGAATTATATCGAGAGTAGAAACTCTGGATAGCCGTCCCACAAATATTAAATTTACCTGTGTGTTTATGCACTAAACTCCATATTTTTGCCGTTTCAACCATCACAAAATGAATATCACCAGAAAATTGTTTTTCCTTGCCTCTTTCTTGATCCTGATATCTTGTAACAAAGAATTAAAAGAAGGCGACAACAACATACCGACTGACCTGACTGTGATCTCTCAAGGCACATTCACAGGGGCATCTCATCCTACTTCTGGCCTGGTAAAACTTTCCAAAGACAGTGCTGGCAAAAAATATCTGGTTTTTGAAAATTTTAAGACCGACCCGGGCCCTGATATCAGAATTTGGATTGCAGAAGATAGTAATGCTAAAAACTATGCTGAATTATCCAAAACGGTGTTCACAGGCAATTTTAAAATCGAAGTTCCATCAGATGTAGATACTTCCAAAAAAGCGAATGTATTGATTTGGTGCAAAGCATTTTCAGTGCTTTTCGGTAGCGCTATATTGAAATAGGAATAAAGAGGCTATAGCCCTACTTTATCGCAGCTCCGTATCCTGACTAGAGATTTTTATGCGGATATTTTCCAATAGCCGGGCGCTGGTATGATTTCGCTGTACCACGTTTTTCTTAATCAGATCTCTGAAATTTTGTTCAGTACGCAATACCCGTTGAAATTCAGGATTTTCCTGGGCTTGGTGTAACACTTGGCGATTTTCATCGTCATTCAATTGTTGGTCAAGGAACATATTGACCATACGATGGTACTCATGGATAGGATCTGGATTTCTCATACGATTAATCGTTTAGAATTGAACCAATGTTTTTTTTAAGTTACTCTGATTTACGTACTCTGGGTTTGCGCTTATCCGTAAAGCCCATTTTTTCTGCGTATAGCTTTAGCTTGTCTTTCAAATCGTTTCTAGCTCTAAAAAGTCTGGATCGTACGGTCCCGATCGGCACATCCAGGATTTTAGCAATCTCTTCATAGGTGAATCCTTCGACATCACACAATAGAATGACCGTCCTAAAATCCAAGGGCAATGAGTTGATGGCGTTAGTCACTTCATCACCCATCATATGTTTAAACAACTCCTCCCTCAAATCGGTAAACTCACCGATCGCACTATCCTCATTGTCCTGATACCCTATGATATCCTCGTAATCAACGTGTGTCGGAGCTTTACTTTTGCGCCGATACTCATTGATATAAGCGTTTTTCAATATCTTAAACAACCAGGCCTTAGCATTAGTTCCCTCCAAATACTTATCTATGAATCGATATGCCTTCATATAGGTCTCCTGGACCAGATCGTCTGCATCGTCTTCGTTGAGGGTGAGATGGAAGGCAAAAGTGCTTAAGGCATTGATGTGCGGCAAAAGCTCACGTTCAAACACGGAGTCGTATCGTTTTCGGTCTTCTTCGTTCACATCGTAAAAATGAGAAAAATTCTTTGAATTAACCTTACCATCAGACCGGAGATACTGACAAATAAGCGGTGTATGTGCTGCCAACACTGTAGGGATAGTCCTTTTCCTAGATTTTTAGTCGATTTTGAGCGAATGATGATATGGCCCTACTTACTTCGTTGGGCTTTTTTAGCATTTTCTGGATATCTGTACCTTTTTATCGTTCCACGAACTCAAGTACACAAAACAATGACCTTAGTCTGTTGGCCTTTATGGAAAAAGGGTTTTCAAAAACGGTATCATCAAAGAAAAGTGATATCATCTTACAGGTTTTTTAAACGTATACCTTGATTATGGTCATATGATCTGCATGAAAGACATTATTGAATACTCATGATCGTCGATATGCAGTGATGTTTTTAGTTGTAACATCAGAGATTGTATCAGTTGATCTTCATTCACATTCAAAGGATACGTTAATGAGAAGATTCTGGAATATAGACGGAGAATGATATGAATAACAATGCTTGTGAGCCCTCTGAAATCAATACTTCGCAGGTTTCTATCAGTATGATCATAGTATTGAAAATAACAAAAAGATATACTTCCATCATCAATCATTAAGTGATGCAATAGGATGCATTTATAAAATACATGATCTTATTAAATTTTTTTGAAATTATTTTATAGAATATTTGGTTGATATAGATTATTAATATAGTTTTAAGTCTTTAAAAGAGGCAAATAAATAAACCAATAACATCAAACTCCTTGGAAGCTGATCCTTCATCTTACCTTTTCCTTATCCTTTACTTTCTCTACTACTCTTATTCTACTCGGAAAAGCATGAGTACTACCATTGGTTTATACACTACATCGGAAACATCAATTTTATTATATGAAACAAGGCAAAACAGAAATCGAGGTACTCAGCCGTCATGGTTTGGGTGACATTTTTTATGATCATACTAGTCAGCAGCGGTCATTTATTGCTACTCGCGATATCAAAGCTGGCGAAGAACTTTACCAATTTGGCTCCAAACAGATTCAATCTACGCCGACCTACTTGACAGTACAGATTGCAGAAAACAAACACATCGTACTCAATCCAGATTTTCTTGCGTCTATCAATCACGGCTGCAACCCTAATGTATGGTTTGATGTAGATCATGGTGTCCTGCGTTGTGTGCGAAACATCAAACAAGGCGAGCAGTTGACTTATTTTTATCCTTCTACAGAATGGCAGATGATTCAGCCCTTCGATTGTGGATGCGGCAGCAAAAAGTGTTTAGGTTATATCCAAGGCGCTCACGCTATAGATCAAGATGTCATCAACACGTATGATCTATCTGACTATATCAAAGCTAAAGTCAAAACTAAGGCCAAACGGCAAGCTAAAAAAGCTTTGGCTTCTTTGATCTAATCTGTTTCTCTTCAATCTATTTTATGAAGCTTACGCGTAGATTTAAACACCTCATTGGAAATAAGAAGATTAAGGTATGGGTGCTTGCACCTCATCTCAAAACGAATGATGCTCAAATCGATTATTACTACGATTTTAGTCAAAGCATTGCAGAATATACCTGGGTCTTCGAAAAATTAAAGATGAATTGGGTATGGAAACCCGTGACATTAGATGATTATCAATCGGTGATCAAAGAAATTCAACAGGAATCCATCGTCGATAAAACATTCCCGATCGTACTCAATCTCTGTGATGGTGATGAGGTCAACGGCACTCCGGGTATCTCAGTCGTCAAAGTACTTGAACTTAGTGGCTTAGTGTTCACTGGTGCAGACAGCTATTTTTACGATATCACTACCTCTAAGATACCGATGAAAAAAGCATTCGATACCCATCGGGTTAGTAATGCTCCCTGGAAAGACATTAAGGAATCTAATCCCTGCCCCGCAGGTATCTTCAAACGATTAGGTACTCCCCTAATCGTCAAACCGGCAGTATCGGGAGGCTCCTTGGGTGTCGGTGTAAAAAATGTAGTGTCGTCCCGGGAAGAGATGCGAACAGAAGTTCAAAAATTGTTTAACGGCTACAGAGGCTGGGAGTTTGGTGTAGGTGGAGTCATAGCTGAAAAATTTATCAGCGGACCGGAATTCACTACGTTTATAGTAGGATCGTATGATCAACCGGATCAATTGGTATATTATGCTCCGGTAGAGCGGGTATTCCATCCATCTTTACCAGATCATGAAAAGTTTTTATCCTTTGAGCGATTATGGGAAATCTATGAACAGGAGACTAGCATGCCTCTGCAAGGTAATTTTTATGAATATAAAACCCCGGATACTACATTGTGGCCGGCTATAGAGCAGATCACCAGAGATGCATACATCGCAGTGAAGGGCAAAGGTTATGGGCGCATCGATATCCGGATGGATCAATTGACCGGTGAGATGTATGTATTAGAGGTCAACGCTCAATGTGGGCTCAGCGAAGACGAAAATTATACTTCTATTGGAGCCATTTTAAAGCAGACCAATAAAACCTACGACATCCTGATCCATGAAATCCTGACGGACGCCATGGTGCGATTCGAACAATATGTCACAGCTGATCTGGTAGACACAGCATCTTGATACCATCATGACTCTATTACCTGCTGGACAGATGAAAGTCTGTGTATTGCAACCCGATTATTCCACTTCTTCTGTTGATTATAAAAATTATGATCCGCCTCGGGATTTAAGTCGATTGTTGCCTGGTCATCAGGTCGATCACATCTTTCTCAATAAACTATACACCTACAAACAACTCAGTGAGTTGCGGAATAAAGGGTATGATATCTTTGTCAATCTGTGTGAGGGCTATCTGGATTGGGACATTCCATCTATCGATGTGATCTATGCATTGGAGCTGCTTAAACTTCCTTTCACCGGACCTACCAGTAGACTTTACGATCCGACTAAAGAGCTCATGAAGTATGTGGCTTTTACCGAAGCGATCAATACACCGCGCTATGCTTTGATAGATTCTATAGACACCTTGGAGCAGCAGGTGGCTAAACTTCGGTTTCCTTTATTTGTCAAACCGGCTAAAGCAGGCGATAGTCTGGGCATCGATGATCAGTCTAAAGTCACTAACCTGACCGAGCTGAAGCTTACCGCAAAAAAAATCTTAAAAGAGTTTGATCTACTTTTGATAGAAGAATATGTAGAAGGCAGAGAATTTACAGTGTTAGTGGCAGCCGATCCATCGAACATCAAACATTGCAAAACCTTTAAACCTGTAGAATATATTTTCCCGCAAGGATTCGCTTATAAAACCTATGCCCTCAAAACTTCAGAACTGCATACCGAAGCGAATATACCTTGTCAGGATCCGGCATTAGAGGCAGAGCTACGCGCCGCTGCTCAGCGTATCTTCAGAGGCTTCGGTGGAGTGGGGTATGCCCGGTTAGATTTTAGAGTCAATGCTAATAATGAAATCTATTTTCTTGAAATAAACTTTACGTGCTCCGTATTTTATTCTGATGGTTATGAAGGTAGTGCCGACTATATCCTCAAGTTCGATGGGATTGGTCAGGCAGGATTTTTACAGCATATCATAACAGAAGGAATCTATCGGTATAAGTCCCAGCAAAAAAAATATACCATAAAAGGCGACTCGATCAATGGCTTTGGCATCTATGCAAATCAATCCATAGCCACACACGAAATCATATTTAATAATGAAGCCCGTAGCCATCGCATCGTCAATAAAAAATATGTCGACGAGCATTGGACTCCGGAGGAGAAAGACTTGTTTGCTCGATATGCAGTGCCATTGAGCAAACACATCTATATCTTATGGGATGATGACCCGTCTGTGTGGGCGCCACAAAATCACAGCTGCGATCCTAACACGGCCTATGATGGACTCAATGTAATAGCCACCCGCGCCATCGCAAATAATGAAGAATTGACCCTGGACTATGCTACTCTTCTGGATGAAACCATGGAGCCTTTTGACTGTCAGTGTGGATCTGCCAATTGCAGAGGCCGAGTGACTGGATCGATAGGTAATACCATGGAGCTCAGAGCAAGTCGGTTGGACTTTTAGGGTTATTGCGTTCATCTGCGCAATAATCTCCCGCAGATAACGCAGATTTTCGTTGATCAAATAGTCATGAGTTATGAATGATGAGTTGACCTTGCCTGAATACGGTTTACCTGATTTAGGCAAGGAGGCAAGGACAAGTTAATCTGCGTAAATCTGAGCGATCTGCGGGAAAAAATCCTAGGGACACAGCGAAGCGAAGGAAATTAGTTGAATAATTCTTAACGGACTTAGCGCCCTTAGTGGGAAGATCTGCGCTAGCCGAGGGAAAAAACTCATAATCCGCGTACATCAGCGCGATCTTCGGGAAAAATCCTAGGGACACAGCGAAGCGATGGAAATTAGTTGAATAATTCTTAGCAGACTTAGTACCCTTAGCGGGAAGATCTACGCTAGCCGAGGGAAAAAACTCATAATCCGCGAACATCAGCGCGATCTGCGGGAAAAATCCTAATGGGATTTCTACCTTTTTATTCAGCGGAGAACTCCAAGGATGCTAAGGAAATTGGTTTAAAAATACTTTGCAAACTTTGAGAGCTTCGCTGCGTTTCACTCCGCTGCGGGAATAACTGATTTTCACTTATCAGAAAAGTACTAATCCTAATCTACATTTGCGCGATCCGCTCCGTTTCACTTCACTGCGGGAAAATCAAATCACTTTACAAAAACTAGCTGTTGGAGTGGTCACTTATATTGTAGACATAAGACCGCTTAAGTTTCACTCATTAAACTTCTTAATTCTTTGTTGTTTGCAGTTATATTGTGCCATACGGCACAAAGAGCCATGATCTTTTCTTGTCTTTACCGACATCAAAATCCTAACGGATTTAATTGATTGATTTTTTTTGACTAAGAAAAGACAAAGTTGTTTGAGCTTTATGCCGCTAGGCATATCATCTTGGTAAAACACGCTTTTGAAGGTAGCCTTGTGCCGTAGGTACAAAACCGCACCGGTCTTGCCGTAGCGGACGCTTTGACCCAAAACTATACTAAGCGAGCCTTGATAAAAAAACTTAGAAATTGTATATCATATATGCATGGTATTGATCGCATTTTTATCGAATTTACATGCACTTAAAATAGTAAATTTATTCATTACAAATTCAGATTCAATTCCTTAGATGATTAAAAGCAGACCTTTAATCATCCAAGTCTAATGCATATTTACAGTTGAATATATCTTTTATGATGACCATTGTACTTCGCCTCTTACCTTTATTCATACTGATCTTGATACAATGTAAATCAAATCAAGAGGCTCCCCTTGTTGAAAAAAACGCGACTCATGGGATTTATACTTTAGCACAGGCCGCATCGGTCAGCACTTTATACGCCAGAGATTGTGCCAGTTGCCATGGTCAGACCGGGCGAGGCACCGAGGGAGGATCTCCATTGACAGGTACATTATTCATATCAAAATGGAAGGATCAGCACATAGCCTCCTTATATAATGTAACTAAGGCTACGATGCCTAAAAACAAACCAGCCAGTTATGATGATGAGACCTATACAGCTCTGATTGCATTTATCTTGCAATTAAATAATTATCCACCGGGTGATCAGGTATTGTCTGTAGATCATAAAGACTGGTCCCAGTATGTGTTAGGCCCGGCTCCAGCAGCCAATGTGCCTTATAAATATGCTCCGAAAAAAATGGATGCCGACCTGATCAGTGTAGAAGGGGAATGGCCTCAACATCGCGGTGATTATTACAGCACCAACTATTCCCAACTAGATCAAATCAATGCAACTACTGTACATAAGCTGGGGATCCTTTGGCGATGGAAAGCCGACAATTTTGGACCAAATCCCGAATTTAACTATCAAGCTACTCCGTTATCGATGAACGGCATATTATATACTACAGCCGGATCCAGAAGGGCAGTTGTCGCCATAGATGGCAGGACCGGCGAAACGTTATGGACCTATACCATGAATGAAGGTGAACGTACAGCATATGCACCGAGGCAAAACTCTGGAAGAGGGGTAGCTTATTGGAAAAATAAAAATGGAAATGATAGAGTCGTCTACATCACGCCGGCCTATCAATTGGTAGCTTTGGATGTCAAGACTGGTTCCTTAGTACCCTCGTTTGGGCAAAAAGGTATCGTTGACTTACGAAAAGAACTAGGAGCGGCACCGATAGAGTCGACTATAGGATCTACATCACCACCTATCATCGTCAATGATGTCATTATCGCCGGCTCATGTTTTCCTACGGGGTTAGCTGCACGATCTATGAAGGAAATGAGAGGTGATATATCCGCTTATGATGCAAAGACCGGTAAAAAACTATGGATCTTTCATACCATTCCTCAGCAAGGAGAATTCGGTAATGACACCTGGGAAAAAGATAGTTGGAAAAACACAGGTAATGTAGGAGCCTGGCCACCGCTATCTGCTGATCCAGATTTAGGATATGTATATCTACCATTGGAAGCTGCGACCGGAGATTTATATGGCGGACACCGGCCTGGCGATAACCTATTTTCTCAAAGCCTCGTATGCCTCGAGGTCAAAACGGGTAAACGGGTGTGGCATTACCAAATGATCCATCATGATATCTGGGACTATGATCTTCCGGCTCCACCTGTATTGGCAGACCTTGTGGTAGCTGGCCGTCCGATCAAAGCCGTAGCTCAAGTATCCAAACAAGGATTTGTGTATGTATTCGATAGAGAAAATGGCCGCCCCATATGGCCCATCGAAGAGCGGCCGGTCCCAGTCAGCGATGTACCGGAAGAACAAAGTGCGCTACGCAACCATTCCCGACCAAGCCTGCCCCTTTCGACTTACAAGGTGTGACGGAAGATGTCTTGATAGATTTTACTCCAGCGTTAAAGCAAGAAGCCAAAAACATCATCAAAAAATATAAGTAGGGCCTGCTTAATAAGTCACGACTTATTGGCATTTGGATAATTTTTAGGACCTAGCAAACTTGTATGAAGGAATTAGGATATAACCTTGTATAAGCCAATAAAGCATAGCTCGATATATAAAATAGGGTACCTCCCTGG
>JANOWJ010000017.1:0-61787 GCA_031417835.1 Saprospiraceae bacterium
TTACCTCGTTCGATCGGCTAGAAAAACCAAATTACTGCTTGCTGCTACTGGTGAAAGAAAACATTTTCTGGAACATATCTTTACAAATTTTGAAAGAATAAAGCCTCCTTACTCTTTTTCTAATGCATGATTACGGTTTAACTTTTAGAGTATCATTAATCTCGTCACCTTTAAATTTAGAATCATTAGTTATTCTAGATTTATATATGAAGATTGCAGCAGCTATAATTATAAACATTGTAGATGTAACTATTGGAAAACGGAAAGTTGAGATTTTATTATTATTTTGATGTTCTTTTTCAATCATGTTTATTACCTCAAGTTTATTTCGAAATGCCTTTCTCTCATGGTTTAATGCATATAATAGCGATTTATGAAGTTTGATAAGTTCATGAAATTCTGGAATATTATTTATCTCCTTTTCAAACAATATTATTTCTTCTTTTTGCATTTGCCCTAAAAGGTATCGTTCTATTTTATCATTTAACGTTTCTGAATTCATAGACTCTAAATTAGTTCGTGATATAAAGGGTCTGATTGCACCATTTTGAATAAACGCTCCTTACAATCATATTTTCTTTTGCGAAGTGCACCTTCACTAATACCTAACAGCACACTCATTTCGGATAAAGACTTTTCTTGATTTAGATACCATCCCAGTATTTTACTACATTCATCAGACAGGTTCGACATTTTTGTTCTAAATAATACCATTCTCTGATGCTCTACCCACTCATTTTCATAATCTATCACATCTATATATACCTTGAGCCGTGCTTTTGTTACATATCCTGTAAACTTTTTTCTCCTTTTTATTTTGCCCCATTGAAAAAGGCATATTGGTGTAAAATATGTTTTGAATGTTGCTTTATCAAGAGTTAATTTTTTTTCCAACAAGGAATGATATATTATCTCCAAACTAGACATGAATATATCTTCAGCTTCTTCTGTTGTTGCATTATCCTTTTTTAAGAAAGCTATGATTTTGGCTTTATAGTCTCGGAATATTGATTTTAAGACATTCTCGTCCCCGGCAGCTATACCATCAAGGATCTGTTCGTTTTGCAATTTAATTTCTGGTTTAATCACTGCTATTAATTGACTACAAAAATAAAAAAAAATTATTAAGTAACAAGTGCCTATAACAAGGTATTGAATATAAATAAAAGCTATGTAATAAATGCAAAAGCCACAAAAACTAAAACATTTATGCTTAGGGATTCAACGACTTGCTTTGGTTTACTCTAAGGGTTGTCACCTAGTTAAGCTTCCTGAGATACTTTATATAGAATCTGATGGGAATCACTCTTGGGTTCATTTGGAGGATAGTTCTAAAATATTTACTACCATGCCCCTAAAAACTTTAGAGCATGTACTTAAGGATTCACACTTCTATAGGATTCATAATGAGACCATTGTGAATATCTGCAAAATAGTAAGATATGATCGTGAAGATGGGCATCAAGTGATTTTGAGTAATGGAAAGTCTCTCAATGTTTCAAGAAACAGAAAAGACCTCTTTTTAAATTCATTAGGTATTTATAAGAATTGAATCTTCACCAATTATCCTTTGAAAAGCGCTAATTATCCAGAATATTCGCAAGTTATCAAGTTTCTAGAAATGTTGGAAGACAGTTCATTATGTTCGATTCCGGAATTAAATATGTTAATTAGACCAAAATGCAATTCGAAACTGCTTTAATGTATAATTATTATTGCTATCGTGAGCCTCGCACATGCGAGGAGATTAAGGAATTGCTACAAGTGCGATATCATTCTTATATCAATAGTCGAGTGAAAATGTTTATTCCGGAAAATGATTTTGGAATAGATATAGATGAATGGGATAAAAATGCCAGTCATTATGGATTGTATCATTGTACACCAGAGAAAGAGTCCCCTATTGGTTATATGCGAGTTATAGTCGAAAGTGCGCAGAGATTTAAGGATAATATATTTCAGATTGCTGAGGAATGTTCAGCTGAAATGTTGGCACTTGCAAAAACTACACCTAGAGTACCTTTTTCTGTGATGGATTATTTTCCTAAAGCTGTAAGTCTAATTGCCATCGAGATGAAGCGCATGCAAAATGAAAATGAAAAGCTCTGTGAAGCGGGTCGCTTTGCCTTGATACCCCAAGCCCGATCTCTAAGGCTTTCAAGATTTATGATAGAATGCAGTATTGCTATATTCTATTTTGGTCGACTACCTTATAATGCAGTAATCTCGTGTAATGAATTACACCAATTGATTTACTATTATTATCGATTTAAATCAGTAGCCGAGGCAGCGGTAGAGAAGTCAGGAGGGTATGCTTCACTACTACTACTGCTACTACGCTATAAAACTGACTATCCAGTTGCATTGAAGAGTAAACTAGAGAACATGGCGGATGAATACAATAGAGATGAAATGATTTGCTTAAACGTGAAACAGAAGTAACAATTGTTGATAAATAATATTAACTATTAACAAAAAATGGACATCAACAATTTGATATTTAGAGCAGCAGAAAGTGTTGATGAACTTGATCTATTATTAAAACTAAAATATGATCAATACAGGATTGGTAAGCAGTATGCATTTTTTAGTGATAATAAATATGGGATCGATATGGAGCAATGGGATCGATACTCTGTGCATTATGGCTTATTTGACATTGCTAAAAACAAAGTAGCTGCATATCTAAGAGTTGTGTTTGACGAACTTTCTCACCAATCTGAATGGATACCCAAGCTAGTATCTAAATATGATGAGGTCTTTTTTTCCAGAGCTCTCACTAATCCGACAGTACCTTTTCCTGTCTTGAGTTATTATCCGGAGGCAATTAAAATACTCAAGCCTTTACTTGAAGAAGCGACATCATTAAATAAAAAAATAAGCTCGGTAAGCAGGCTCACCATTCATGAGGATTACAGATCACCTCGTGTAGTGAGTGCTATTACTGATCATATCTTTTATAAATATGCTAATACTGTTTATGCTTGTATTATTACATGCCTTCCTACTCATAAAGCTTATTACACCTCACGCGGATTTGAGGTACTTGATGGTCCCCAAATAGTATCTAACCAGTCTAGCTCAGACACAAAAAAATTTTCTAATACTCAATCACTACTACTACTACTACTACTACAGAATTATAAGAAAAATCACTTAAAAGGCTTGGAGATATTTCAGATGAATACATGATTAAATTTGAATACGATGAAAACAAATCAAACCACCTCTCACATTTTTTATGATTCTAAACTGATAGTTTATATCTTAATCGTATTACTAATATTTATTTCTCTCTATAAATTAACAATTAACTACAATTTGGTGCTTGCTGTCACTGAAATAAGTACACCCTTTGACACTAATACTAAATGAAAAGGATCTTTAGCACTATTATCTTGGTAGTCTTGTTCTATTTAACGCCATTGGTAGGCAAGCCCGATCTTATGTTACATCCACTGATCCTATCACTCATGGCAGCATGTGCATTGGTATGGCTTAGTCAACCAGAGATCAAAAAGGAGGATGTAACAGTCAGGAAGGACACGGATAAATATTCTGTGCTGATAATACTCATACTAGCTGCTCCAAGTGTGATAGTGCCTGTCATGGACTGGGCTTACTATAGAGGTACGCCTGATACTTGGGACATGATGATGTCTGTGGGGCTCATTACCCTCCTCGCGGGTCTGGCATTTCGGATCTGGGCGATTATTACACTAGGTAGAAACTTCACATCTTCTGTTCAGATCGTAGATCATCACCAACTGATTACATCTGGGCCATACTCTATAGTGAGACATCCTAGTTATTTGGGGGCTTATCTGGCATTTGCAGGGAGCGCAGGATTACTTCATTCTTGGTTAGGACTGATTGTATCGTGTGTATTGATGGGATTGGCCTATATGATTAGGATCAGGGCTGAAGAAGAGGTGATGGTGGGGCAGTTTGGGAGGGAGTATGTGGAGTATATGGGGAGGGTGAAGAGGATGGTGCCGGGGTTGTGGTAATGGGGGAATTAGAAATTTAAAAGTAAAAATTGGAGCCTATCAAAGGTGCTATAAATAACGTTTACTTGAAGAAAAATTGTATTAACTAGAATGAACAGATATCATTTGAAGTAAATATATAATTTAAAATTAGAAACTATCTCAATTTATTATAAATGAAATCAGTCTTCTTTCCATTTGAACAATTTTTTAAATTGTCCAATAGACTCATGAGCAAAAAAGTATTGAGTGTAATATTGATTTTATTTTTTATACTTTTTTTTTATTACTTTATAAAGAATTATGATCTTATACAAGTTGCAATAGCATCATTTGGCTTAGGTATATTTTTAATTTTGTTTTATGTAAATTATAGATATCTAAAACCAGCAATAGTAATTCCTGCAATAATTTCTATCGGAGTATTATACACATTCATTACAAAATACTACAATCAAGATTTAAATATTTTATCATATTTTAATTTAATTAGGTCATCGAAAGAAAACTCTCAAATTAATATTTATGCAGGTGAACCAGGAGGAGTTTATTATCAATTAGCGGATAAAATCGTGAAGCGACATCCAAATCTTTACAAAATACACCTTCCATCACCTTCCGGTGGAGCAGAAACTGCAATAAGTGTCAATAATGATGAAAAGGGAGTTGGATTTGTACAAGAAGATATTTTTAGAGATAATGATCAAATCAAATCTGAATTAAACTATGTTGCTCCAATTTACATGGAAAAACTTCATATTCTTTATAAGAAAAAACTTCGAAGAAAGAATTGTCTAAAGGATTCAATAATGAAGAACACCGATCCCGCAAACTATTTTAAGAATAAGTATCTGTCTATTGGATACTACAATTCCAATTTAAAAAATTATTTTGCAGGAGCATCGGTGGCATCTGGCAAAGTTGGAAGTGCTTCTAAAATTTTGTCTAGTATTACATTAGCTTTAAATAGTACTACTCCTAAAATCACAAATGTCAGAAAAATAGCAAATGATAATTTGGATTCTGCAATAATTGGGCTAGAGACTAATAAATATGATTGCCTTTTTTTCATATCCGGTCAACCTAATCCTAAAATTCAAGATTTACTACACCGTAGGTCTAATAACTTTGGTTTTATTGGAATTGAACCCTCGGTAGTTGATGAAATAAATACTTTCCATCAATCAAATTATAGATATTCAAATTTCAATACCCAAAATCCAGAAGGTAAATATAACGGTATTGATTATAGTTTACCTACTCTGGGTTCATATTGCTACATAATAAGCAATAGAAAAATCAAACCATATCAATTAACTCAATTTGTAAATCATCTTGATCAAGTAAAAAGTGATATGAATATAGATTTTCTTAATTTTAAAAATAAATATATCATACATTTTAATGAAAAATTGAGTAAAACATTAGCTTCGTTACTTTTAGCACTAATAGGAGGAATATCTATCGGAACTTTAGCGCTTGCCTTCATCATGGCACTATACTCAAGCTATTATCATGATAAGTTTACAACAGAAATTTCGTATTCTGTATCTAGGATCCCTGATGAAAGTCTGCCTGGAATTGATTTTGGAAACTTAAGATCTATTGATGAAAATAATTTAACAAATTTCATGAAACAACAAAATTATTCTAAAGAGGAACAAGCGTCTCTCAAGACAAGCTTAAGTAAATATTATGAAGAAGGTAAATTCAATTCAGTCACTGATATTGGCCTTATTAATCCATATATGTATTTTAATCAGTTTACTTTAATAAATGATAGAATTGTAACTCATATTAGTAATTTAATAAAGCTTAGAAGAAGTGTATCAGATGCCTATAGAATTGGAAAATTGAATACAGACCATTTCGATGACCTTCATAGTAAAATGGATACAGTTATTAATAAAATGCGAAAAAGTCTCTTTCTTAGAATAAATGAATTAATCAATAGAAGTTCAGACCAAATGAAGTTAATTAAAGAAGATCCAAAAGTGAAAGAAACATTGAGAAATTATTTAAATTCAAGCCTATTTAAAACTAAAACATTTTCAATACTTCTATGGTAATGATTAACAGTATTAATTGTTTAATAGTTTACTAAGGTAGATATTAGTGTGATATTTACATTCGCAGGCTTCTAATTGTCTTATACTGTGATTTTAATGTTAATGGTATGATTGACTAGGATTACAATAAAGCTTTCTTAGAATCATAGTCTATTTAACCTATTTTAAATATAGATCTAGGATTTTTCCCCAAAAATGCCCTACAAATTAAATCTATGTACATCATTATTTTGGTGATTAATCTAATCATAATTAGTATGAAAGACTCTTGATCCATTAACAAATCTTTACATTACCATCTAATTACCATTCATCCACCAATTCCACCTACTATCCACTAATACCTACCACTTATCATATTTTCCAGAATAATCCGCCACAACAAATTAATTTTATATACACTCCAAACAAGAGTGCACCCTACCCATAAAATACACAAACCATATACGTAAACCTTAAATCTAATTATCAACAATGAAAACGCAATTCAAACTTTCACTCCTCCTATCAGCACTTCTCCTGATCGCCGCCTGTACCCACGATCCCGCAATAACTGACGAATCACCAACCGCATCATCTGAAATCAAACAATGGAAACCCAGCGATGGCCTTAAAAAATTTATCCCTCAAGAATATCTAGCGAATATCAGGGCAGAAGACCTTAGCTACATAGAAAGAGAACTACGAGGTGAACCATCACTGGAGCCGCGTCACCAGGAAATCCATATCGCTGCTGGCACTACCAATAAATTAGCAGCCGCTATAGCAGCTGCTCAGTATGGTGATGTAATCGTACTAGACCCGGGCGATCATTTTGAAACTGGTACCGTGGTCATCGATAGACCGGTGGCTATAGTGGGGTATGGAGCTAATCTTATATTTAGCAATACACCCCTGCCGACTACTTCAAATAATTTTCTTGCAGGACTGCATTTTAAAAATGGATCGGATATAAGTACTGTTCGCGGTGTGACATTTAAAGGCAAGGATGCTATACCAGGGTTGGCCGTTTTTGTTGATCAAGTAGATCAAATAAAGATTTTAGACAATACTTTTGAAAACTGGCATTCCTCCATATTTGTATACAATGGCGATTATAATACGATCTGGAGGAACAAAGTACACTGCAATCGGAGCTGGCTACAAGGCCTCGCGCCAGATGCATATGGCATTGTGTTTTCCGACGGAAGACAAAACCTCGTCATTCAAAATGAAATAGATGGTGGCTTATTTGGTATATGGACGGGAGGAGCACAAGGCACTGATTTTCATAATAAAACTACTGAATGTCTGTATGGACAAATATTATGTAAAGTACCGGCTGGCGGATTTGCCTCGGGAGGCACGGTGGTGGCGACTAAAGGTACGACCAGTCATTGGCTGGCCAATTACAACACCTCTAATAATAATTTTGCTGCTGGTTATTTAGTTATCGATGGAGCACACCACAATTTATTAGAGCATAATATAGCATCTGGAAACGCCGCCTATGATATAGAATTGACCGGCGATACACATCGTTTTGGATTTTTGACCCCTAAGTCTGCTCATAACAAAGTGTATGCATACAGCACGTTAAAAGTAAAAGATTGTGGCGATCAAAATAAAGTATACGGAGGGATACGGGTAGATACGGCTTTGGATCCTTGTAATTGAGTTATTTACCAGGGAGGGCACTGGGAAGTACGGAGAGGTTATTAGATTTTCTTCCGTGCTCCTTCGTGGCTTCCGTGGCAAATAATTGGAGAGGTTGCAGAGCAACCGAAAAAGAATATGTAGTGTATGCAGACAAGAGTTGCCACGGAGGACACTGGGAAGCACGGCTGATTAATTGAATTTCTTCCGTGCTTCCGTGCTTCTTCATGTCTTCAGCTTCTGAATCAATTCTTTGTTTTCTCCTAAATGATACTTTCAGCCATTTCCTTTTTCATCTTTCTAACCCATTTTCAACTCCGGGTGAACAACATACCAGCCACGCTGTACTCGTAAAAACAACATCTTACACCTTGGGTCATCTGATTTAGATAGTTCATTACCCGCCAGTACACTATTGATATAAGATCTGTTTTTACGATAAGTTGGTAGGACTTCATCAGGCATCATGGCGGCAAGCTTTTCAAAATCGTCCATTTCAAAAACACCTTGTTTGAATAGGGTCTCCGGATGCTCTTTGTGTGTAGTTTGAGCTTGTTTGGACTGGGTAGGTCCTTTGACTTGCATCAATAAAAGCAGGAAAAAAGCCATGCTATGACCATTGACATGGATTTGTCGATCAGGTAAAGAGATCCGGATAGCTGGAGGCTTAAGTACATACCACAATTGTTTGAGTTGTACGGTGTTGGTATATTGCGGGTGCTTTAAAATCGTAGTTTTGAAAAAACCGTCGAGCAAGAGGTGCTGTGCAAGAAATCCTTTTTGATCCAGGGTGTAGATCGATGCATTTCTTTTTAATAAATCCAAAACCAAAGTGGATTGCCCGTGAAGGGCACCCAACATAAGCCCAGAGCGCCCTTCATCATCTGTAAATTCAACACCGTATTTATTCAAATAAACCATAGCACCTGAAAGCTGGCCCAATCGAATGCATTTGGAATATTCTTTGCGGTGCTGCCTATATTCTTTCATAAATAAGATAGCCCGTTGCAATTGAAGTTTGGCTAGACGATCTATCCAGTCATATCGTTGATGATGAATTGCGTATTGATACAGTTGTTTACGTTCCTTAAATACTTCGGACTCTTTTTTAGCAGGATCCAGAGCCAAACCTATCAATAACTCTAGCGCTTCAGAGCTGATGTAATCATAGCCCAGATACTTTGCTCTGATCTGCTCAGCTTGATCGAATTTGCCTTGTTCTTGCAGCCGGCGGGCTTCGTCTAACCATTCTTCTTGACTACTTTTTACTTCTTTGACCTCGATGGATTGTTGAGTTTCTTTTAATTGTAAAAGTTGTAATGCTGGATGTGCGAGGGATTTTTCAAAGAGATAAATATTTTTAACCGCACGTGTGATCGCGACATATAAAGAATTGATATAAAATTTATAGATCTCGGCATCTTTATCATATTTATCTGCCGACCTGTTGTATTTCAATTCCTGAACTGTCAGATCTTCTGGACGAACTCCATCCATGATTGCTTTAAATTCAACTTCGTGTTTAGAAATAAAATTGATCAGGATTACATTTTCATATTCTAGCCCTTTTGCTTCTTGAATGCTAAATACGAGGGGAGTCTTAAAATATTTACGGGCGGCCTCCTTATCTGCATTATCAGGTACAAGCACAGCATAAAGCGTACTTTGTTGGGTCCGTCGATTGAGTTCACTTTTCTTTTTTTCATCATCGGCATATAAGATGACTTCACCAAGAGCCTGACTGACTGTTTGTACCAAATAATTACTTTCCTGGTCGATACTGCCAAATCGTGTATTTTTAATAATAAGCAATAGATTACTCAGTTGCACTACCGCCAGACTATTTCGATAATTGGTTTGCAAAATCTGGATTTGACGATGTTGGTCGCCGCTTTGATAAAAATATGATTTTACTTTACTCCAAGAAAAAAAATTGGGATGTACTATTTGATTGCTATCACCGGTGAGGATAAACTGTTGCGGAGCTTTCAATGAATTTAATATGGCCTTGAGTTGAACATTAGTGATGTCCTGAACTTCATCGACGATGATATAGTCATAACTCGGTTTGACCCATTGCAGATATTGGTGGCTGAGGATATTACTATCATATAGATTGTTTTCCTTCATCCACTCCAGATATTTTAAAAACAAGTGGTACAGCTTTTCTTTGTCATCAGGATGAAATATGGATTGTTTGATGCCGAGAGATAAGTATTCCTCTTTTGAAAGCCAGGCCGCATGGGTAGGTGAGCCGGTGATGACTCCTTTAAACTCTTCATAAACCCGATAAGGTTCATGGATCTTTAAAGCTTGTGCATGGCGATTGTACCAAGGTTCAAACAATCTAAAGTTCACTTCACGCGCGACTATAGTTTTCCATTGTGCGAGGTATTCATTCAAAGAAAGAAATTCTGCATCCTGTTGCTCATTCTCATAACCGTCTGAATAATAGAGCTGACTGGCTTTCTCCACTAAAAACTTGGATAAGGATATATACGCAACAGTACCGGGCAAGGTTTTCATTTTTTCCAAGACCAGTGCAGTCTTGCCACTTCCGGCCGATCCAATAATGATCAAGGGCGGGAGTATATTAAAGAGGGCCTCTTGTAGTCTATCAAATGAGATAAACTTATTGAGCAGATGGATTTTGTTTTTATCAGGATTGAGGTAAGACAATTCCGGTAGCTCATTCACCGATTCGTTTTCAATCTGGTGGATCTCTATAAACTGATCTTCTGCAGGCAAAAACAGCCTTCGCAAAAAGCGACTACCACCATAATTATGATGTTTGATTACTTCTAAAAGTAAAATATAGACTCGGCCCTCATACCTTAATAATTTAAATAATAATCGATCGCGCAGATCGAGTCGAGCTCTATAATATCCGGTACTTCCAATCTTGCGTACATCGGCACTTTTAAAATCTCCCAACTGTAATTGATGCACAGTCTTAGGGAAACTCTTCTCTACTGTGCGGAGGTCAAGCCCATTAAAATATAAAACAGGGTAGTTTTTTGTCACTTGACAATGTATAATCTTTTGGGGAGTATTTTTTGTAATTGTTTAAAAAATAGTTCACTAATGTTAGACAAATTCTATAACTGGGAAGCACGGAGAAGACGAAGAAGCACGGAGGAATTTTGGTTGCTTGCTCCGTGCTTCTTCGTGTTCTCCGTGGCAAAAAAACGCAACCTCGCGTTGATATAATAAATATTCTCTCTACCAAAACACCGTGTACAATCCCACCAATATCCCCATAATCAATATGGACCAAATCACAAACCGCATATCTACTTTAAACATCGCAGCCTCGAGCTGAAGTCCTTTAGGATTGTTTTTACTGCGGGGATCCATCAAAGAGACGATGACCATGATCGCCACCAAAATCAAAAAACACCAGCCGGTCCGATGTAGGAATGGGATAGGAGTAGTCGGAAGATATTTAAATGCAACAGAAAGTGGAATTGAAATAGCCGCTGCGGTGACCGCCGCCGCAGAAGTAGTGCGTTTCCAAAATAAGCCCAGAAAAAACAAAGCAAATGCTCCGGGAGTGAGATAATTAGAATATTCCTGAATGAATTGGTAAGCTTGGTCCAATTGTCGGAGCTGTGGGGCTACTAAAAGCGCAATGATAAATGCGATACCTATTGACCATCGACCTACGCCTACGAGTTGTGTTTCAGAAGAGGCTGGCTTTAAAAACTTTTTATAAATGTCGAGACTAAATATAGTAGCGATACTGTTACACTTGCCTGCCAGCGAGGCGACGATAGCTGCAGTCAGTGCTGCAAAGGATATGCCCTTGAGCCCGATAGGCAAAAGATTCATCAGCGTAGGATATGCATGATCGGGTTTTACTTCGCCGACGGCATTGACCATCTCACTGGCGAAAGCGCCTTGCTGATGCAACACATAGACGGCGATACCGGGGATCACCACGATCAATGGAATAAGTAGTTTTAAAAAAGCAGCAAACAAGATGCCTTTGCGTGCAGTCGGTAGGTCAGCACCTAACGTGCGTTGTACGATATATTGATTACAGCCCCAATAGTTGAGATTGTTGATCCACATACCTCCCGCAAGAATGGCAAACCCGGGCAATTCATAATAATACTTATGACCCTCGGAAAAAATCATATGAAAATGATCATCGGCTTGTGTCTTGAGTAATGCCAACCCATTGAATATTCCTTTAGATCCAAACTGCTCGGCTACCATATCGAGCGCCAGGTAGGTGACGACCAATCCCCCGAGGATCAATACCACGACCTGAATGATATCGGTATACCCGATGACTTTCATACCGCCCAGCGTGATAAATATGGCGAAAAGAGCCAGGCCTATCATACAATATAAAAAAGGTATACCCGATATACTCGATACTGCCAGAGAACCAAGATATAAGATGGAGGTAAGATTGACAAAGACATACAGCAATAGCCAAAACACGGCCATGATCGTAGCTACCGTATCGTTATACCGCTTAGATAAAAACTGCGGCATCGTATAGATCTTGTTTTTAAGATAGATCGGTATAAAAAAAACAGCTACGAGAATCAAGGTCGCCGCCGACATCCATTCATAAGAAGAAATAGCCAGTCCCATCGCAAATCCTGAGCCGGCCATACCTATAAAATGTTCTGCAGAAATATTAGAAGCGATCAAAGAAGCACCGATAGCCCACCAGGTGAGTGAGCCCTCCGCAAGAAAAAAATCTTTGGTATCAGTTTGTTGGAATTTCTTTTTGTGATAGATCCAGTAGCCATAGCCCGATACAATCAGGAAGTAAAGCAGGAAGACCCCATAGTCTACCCAATGCAATTTATTCATGAATTTATTTTAATCAAAAAGATAAAAACGAACTACGATTTTTGCTGTTGAATCGCTGTTTGTTTTAAGAAAACAACTTATGACATTTACCGACACAGAAGATTAAAGCAATGCTCTGTAGCACAGTTTTCATTAAAACTTCAAAGTCTCCGGCAGATACTTTTTTAACAAGGCCTCGTAATACGGTCTCAACTTATCGGTATCCGGAGGCACCGGGGCTTTAGAATACAAATCATAGGGATTAAACAGTTTCACCCATTTAAACATTTCGTGATCATGATCGGTCATGAGGTGATTATAGGCATGCTCGCGATGTTGTGCATAAAACGAGTGATATCGGATCATGTATAAAGCCGACTCCGGCATATGATCTTTGACCATTTGATATAGATATTCATCATGACCCCAAGACATCGTGACATTTTTTAAGCCGCAGTGTGGCTCATAGATGCCCATCGTCGTGTTATAGGTCGAGTTAGCAGCATCGGGATTAAGAGCAAAAAACTCGGGATATACTATTTTGTCGGAATGTTTACAACCTACCGGGAACGTGTCACCAACCACGGCCCATTGCGGTTCACCAAACAGACACAACACTTTACCCATATCGTGCAACAGTCCGGTCAACACAAACCAATCCGGGTGACCATCTGCACGGATCGCTTCGGAAGTTTGCAATAAATGTTGCCACTGATCCAATTCGATATCGGGATCCGAGTCATCGACCAATGAATTTAAAAAATCAAAGGCAGCCCAGATGGGCATTTCTTTTTTATTGAACGCGAGATAGTCTTTGCGCTTTTCTTGTACAAAATCATAGGTCTGATAGGTATGATTAAGTCGATAAAATTCCTTGACTCCATCTCGGGTATTGTTTTCATAATCCCGGAATTCATCTTTAGCCTTTGCAGCTACGTGAGGTTCGGGATATCGGGTGAGGACATCAGCCTCCCATTCGTCCAGGTTTTTTAGAGGCGAAATTTCCTGAGGTCCAAAAGATTGTTTTTCCATACCGGCACAGTTTTAAGAAGACTTTCAAAAATAAGAAAATTAAATCAGATGGGGAAAAGACAAGAAATCTCGGGTGAGTGACGGATTTCACTTTTTGATGACTGAAAACAACTTAAAGGGCATATTAGGGAAATTTGCCAACCAGAAAGAATATAGACAAGCGTCATGGCTAAAGCCGGGGTATCATACAGCGCTAACCCCAGCCTTAAGGCTGGAGTTAAGCAAGTATTTTGTGTACTTGGCTTAGCCTTGAAGCATATTAGGACTTTGTGGAGATCACTTTTGTCCCAAGTTACCAAGTTAGACTTCCGAAGCTTTATGCTTCTCCGAAGTCAAGAACCTGTAATGATGCTGACTTACAAACGTAAAGCTTCTCCAAAGCTAGTGTATGTGAACAAAGAACCCGTTTGTTTTTGAGTGCGCTTTCTTGAGGTTGAGCTCGTTTAAGTGTAGTTAGACTTCCGAAGCTTTATGCTTCTCAAAAGTCATAACCATGGATGGATGCTGACTTACAAACGTTAAGCTTCTCCGAAGCTAGTGTACGTGAACAAAGAACGGGTTTTTTTGAGTGCGCTTTCTTGTGGTTGAGCTCGTTTGAATCTAATTGGACATCAAAAAATCTTTTTATTTTAGTTGCGGATATTTATCGTAGAAGTTCATATGTGAATACATACTGCAAAACTTGTGGCGGCAGCTATTTTTTATGGTGTAACTTGAATTGGCAAAACTAAAGCATCATGAAAAAATTAGTGTTTGTATTGTGTTTAATTCCAGCTTTAGTTTGTAGTCAAACATCAAAAAAAGACAGCATCTGGTTGCCCTTAAAACCATTCCTTGGTCAATGGTCTGGTGAAGGTGGTGGGGAGCCCGGACAAGGGAAATATGAACGATCGTATCACTTTATTTTAAACAAAAACTTTATTGAAATTAAAAACAAATCAATCTATGTGCCTACTGCCAAAAATCTAAGCGGAGAAGTACATGAGGATCTAGGCTATTTTAGTTACGATAAAGGGTTACGAAAATTTAAACTGCGGCAATTCCACATAGAAAGTTTTGTCAATGAGTATGTACTTGACAGTATATCCGAGGATAAAAAAACATTGATATTTATTGCCGTGGCTTTGGAAAACATCCCCAAAGGTTGGAAAGCACGAGAGACTTACCAATTCATAAACGACAACGAACTACAAGAAACCTTTGAGATAGCAGAAGCGGCTAAAGAATTTAAAATCTACTCCAGGGTCACTTTGTTTAGGCAATAATGCCAAAACGAAAGGTTCCCTACCTACCGGAGCTTTAGCGCAGGCTGGCCAGGAATTTGATTCTCTATATGCCGAACAAGCAGGAAATTCAAGGGCAAGCCGTGGATGAAGGTCTTTGCCATCTGAGTTTTGCCCGCCTGCCTTTATTGTTAGTAGTTATATTATCACGAACTCCAACGCACAAAATACGCTTTCATTTTTTGGTCACACACTAAGACAACCCGAAAAAAATGAAAGAGGGTGTCCGCCACCCAAAAAAGCAAAGACAAAAGCAGCACCGTTTTCGGTGCCGCTATCTTTATAAATTTATACCTTCGTAACCATAGCAAATCAGAAAAAAATAGAGCTTTGAACAACACACGAAACATACCTGCTTTTCTCAAGTCAAGAAGTTCCTTCACGGAGGAGGAAATAAATGATTTTATGAAAATCGGAAAAGATGTAGAGATGAAGAAGGGTGATTTTCTTATTTCAGCTGGACAAACCTGTAAATCATTTTCGTTTATACATGAGGGCACGTTTAGTTTTCTCATAATGAACAGTGATGGTGAACATGTAAAAGATTTTTCTGGTAGTAATAAATTCATTACTTCTTATTCTAGTTTTGTTACGCAGACCCCTTCTCAAATTTTTATACGCGCCGAAGAAAAAGCTTTACTCACACAATGGAGTTATGATACTTATCAGCAACTACTGTATTCATCAGAACATTGGAAACAGTTTGCATTAAAAATTGCAAACTATCTATACTTAAGGAAAGAAAAAAGAGAAATTAGTTTGCTTACTGAAACAGCTGGACAACGCTATTTGAATATGCTAAAAGAGTTTCCTCACATTGTTCAGCATGTGCCGCAATATCTAATTGCCTCCTACCTTGGTATTAAGCCACAATCTCTTTCAAGAATACGAAATCAAATAGCCCATCCACCGAAGTTAACATAGGTGAATGCGCAAGCACAAACTAATGCGGAGTTTTGCTTCATAATTATTAAATCAAAAAAATATGAAGCAGATAAAAATTTCATTCGCAATTGCAGTAGTAATCATTCTGCAAAGCTGTTCTACCGACTTATTGGTTGCACCGGTTAGAGCAACCTATCCACAAAAATTATTGAATTGGAGTGGCTCTAAAGTGAATGCCGACACCATAAAATTTGTGCGGATTGGTCATGCAACCACGCTCATTACTGTGGGCAATAAAATTATACTTACTGACCCTTGGTTCAGTGAGAAAAGTGGATACTACCACGGTGAACCGTTGGCATTTGCCCAGGACAAACTGCCAAAACTTTCAATGGTAATTGTTTCACATAACCATTACGACCACTTTGATATTGAAACTTTCAAAACCTATCCGGATAAGAGTGTTCCGTTTGTTGTTCCTGTTGGGATGGGAGATAGAGTAATAGCAGCGAGCTTTACCAATGTGCATGAAATTGACCCATGGCAAGAAGTAATAATTGACGGAATTAAAGTAACTGCCTGCCCAGGCAAGCACAAGGTTAAAGAAAATACATTTATGATGGAGATAGGAGGCAGGGTTATTTATTTCGGGGGCGACTCTCAATTAATACCTGAATTAAGTGAAATTAAAATTCGTTTTTCTGAAATTGATTTAGCAATTCTTTCGGTAAACGGATTGATGATTCGCCCTATGTTTAACAAGCAAGTGGTCATGAGTGCCACACAGGCAGCAGAACTATGTTCTATTATAAACCCCAAAGTAGCTGTTCCAATTCATTACAATTATACTGGAGGCAAATTTCACGACAAATTTATTTTAAAGTATAATGGTGATGCAAAACAGTTTGTTGATTCAGCAACTGTGAAAGCACCCAATACCAAAACATTTATTCTTGAAACGGGCGATATACTCACAATAAAATGAGAAACAATGTAGGCAAAATCATGATTACATACGTGGCTGTTTCAACGCTACTTATACTTAATGTCATGGATTTAAACGAAACACATTTGACTAATCCACTTTGGACGGGACATGCAAGATTTCATTGGGCGATTGTTCTTGCAATCGTTTTGGTTTGGCAAAAACATCAATCAAGACTTTTAATACTTGTATCTTGTAGTTTACCAATGCTATTTTGGGGGCTTTTCCCTTTCACAGCATTCTTTCCAGGAACGGATTCTTGGCCAGACGGTGTTGCACATCCAACCACTTGGCCCAACTGGTTAAATCAATTTCCACCTCACAAAATATATTCAATTGTATTTCCTATGATATGCATTATTTCAGCATACATGTTACTAAACGCAAAAAAGTCAACTCACTCCATTAATTAAACTTTATGATACTGACATCAAAAATCATCTTTACATTTTTGTGTTTGATCACTATTCTTATTCCATCAATAATGGATTTGAATAAAACACACATGACTAATCCACAATGGAAACCACATGCTCGACTGCATTGGGCTATTCAATATTTATCCATCACCGTCATTCAATGTTTAGCTTTGTTTCTCTTGTGGGGAAATTATACCGATAAAAATTCAATTCTTGTAACATGGTTTGCTGGACTGGCCCCAATTTTGTTTTGGGGAATGTTTATTCCTGCATTACTATTTCCAGGCACAAGTACTTGGCCTGACGGGATAGAATCACCTAAGAGTTTTCCAGCAATATTTAAAAAGATACACCCAAACATGATATTATCTGTAGTTATTACTTTGACTGCAACCATTGGAATTGCATTGGATTTGAAGAGTAGATAATGAATAGAAATTAAAGCCACCTCATAAAGGAAATACGGTTCATCGCATAAATGAATATTTTTTTAGCTTTCCGAAAACTGCATGTTAAAAGCTTCATTGTTAATTAAACACAGCCCTTAGGCGCAGGAACATAGATTTTGGTAGGCTTCACATAGAAAATTGATCTTGAAAGAAGTATAACGAGGTCTTATAGGGGGAATTGCTTCACAATGCTAAGATTTACTTCAGTAAATCGACTAAGTGTCCTATGTGAAGCCTAACAATCCCTAATGGACCTACGCCTAGGGACTGTGTTTAAAAGTACCCAAAAATGCGAAGAGCCAGAAATACACTGTTATTTAATTTAAAAAACCGCTCTTGTTTTCCGCACTGGGACACCCTAGATTTAAGCACTTAAAATTTTTTTTATTGTAGTTAATTTTGAAAGCGAATCTGAGTTTTGTTTTGAGTCAAAGCTGCCGGAAAACGCAAGAACGTAATTGAGGCTTAAGCAAGCCTATTGTTTTTTTGAAAAAATTAGAGAATTTTTTCTGGCATTTTTACTTTTTTTCCGCCCGCCTACCGGAGGTCAGGCAAAAAAGTAACAAAAAACTCGCGCTATTAAAAGTTATAGTATTAAAGTATAGCTTCCAAAAAAAACCTGCCTACCGCAGGCAGGCTCGCTCCGTGTTCACTGCATTTCCCAACAGTATCTCCGACAATTGATGGTATCTTTAGAAAATCCGCTTCGTGCCTGCCCTCCGGGAGGCGGGCTCGGTCCCTGTCCGCCTTCGGCATTCAGGCGGGAGTTTTTTGGAACACACCAGAGTTAACCCTGAACCGCATTTATCTTGAGATTTACCATTTTTTTTAGATACTGCTTATTCATCGGGACTTAAATTTTCGTCTTTAAATGATTTTGGATCTTTGCATTTTCGAAGGGCACAAACCTCTTCGCTGCCTACCGCTGCCTACCGCTGGCCGGACAAGAATTTGTGCCCCGCAAGGGACAGCAGTCAGGGACAGAAACATGTAGTTCAATCCCTCCTTATGCCTCAGCAGATACTTGCTCTAACAAAGGATTGAGTATTTCGATATTGTATTCACCACGAGATAATTTTGCACTGACGGCTTTGAGAGCAGTCAAGGTGATATCAATATCTTCAATAGTATGGACAGCAGTCGGGATCAATCGCAGCAAGATTTCGCCTTTGGGTATGATGGGGTAGATCACCATAGTACAGAAGATGTGGTGATTTTCTCTGAGGTCATGCACCATCTGCGAGGCTTCCATCGGATGTCCTTTTAAGAAGACAGGAGTCACCGGACTATTGCAAGTGCCGATGTCAAATCCGGCTTCCCGAAGTCCTTTTTGAAGATAATCCACATTTTTCCAGAGCCTTTGTTTGAGCTCAGGCATGCTACGCATCAGATCCAATCGTTTCAATGCGCCGATTACTAAAGGCATAGGGAGAGACTTAGCAAATACTTGAGCTCGCATATTATATCTCAGGAAGGTCATGATATCCTGAGGTCCGGCTATAAAAGCTCCTATCGAAGCAAATGATTTGGCAAAAGTGCCAAAATAGATATCAATATCATCCTGGACCCCTTGCTCCACACCCGCACCTTCGCCATTAGGACCCAAAGTACCAAATCCATGTGCATCATCTACCAAAAAACGGAAAGGGTATTTAGCTTTAAAGGAAGCGATTTCTTTGAGTTTGCCCTGATCTCCACGCATACCAAAGACCCCTTCAGAGATGACGAGCACCGACCCGCCACTTTCTTCAGTCAATTTAACAGCCCGGATCAATTGTTTTTCAAAACTCTCCATATTATTGTGCTCAAACGCTATGCGCTTGCCCATATGCAGCCGCACGCCATCGATGATACAGCCGTGACTTTCAGCGTCATATACGATTACATCTCGTCGAGTGACCAGAGAGTCGATGCAGGATATCATACCTTGATACCCAAAGTTGAGTAAACACCCGGCTTCTTTATGTACATATTGCGCCAGCTCTTTTTCCAGCTGGATATGCTGATCTGTTTGACCAGTCATAAGTCGAGCACCCATAGGGTATGCCATACCCCATTCTGCTGCTGAATCGGCATCTACTTTGCGCACTTCCGGATGATTGGCCAGGCCGAGATAATTGTTAATACTCCAGCAAATCACCTCTTTGCCTTGAAACTTCATGCGAGGTCCAATTTCACCGGTCAATTTTGGGAAAATATAATAGCCTTCGGCTATATCGGCATACTGGCCGAGTGGGCCCATATTGGCACGGATTCGTTCAAATATATCCATTAGGTTGGTATCTTTAAAATTTGACCCAAAGGTAAAAAGAAAGCCCCAAAGTTTATAGAAGGGGTTGGATTGATGAGTACAGTCTTATACAAAAAATATGCACACACCTTCATTTTTAACGAAAGTGACTAAAATTACCAGATAAACGATAAACTTAGCCATACCGAACGCCCATCGGCGGGCAAAGCCCCCGGACCTGGGTAACCTCCTGCTCGTCGGGTGAAATAAACCTCATTGGTGAGATTATTTACCCCCCCTTTAAGCGATATGTATTTTTTAAATTTATATTGAAGAGAAAGATCTGTGATATGATATGCAGGTATGACGCCATTTTGAGCATTTGCGGTAGGAATGATCGTATTATTGGCATCAGTATACATTGAAGAGGTATAGCTGTAGCCAGCCTGGGCCTTTATCGGGCCTGACTTAAACTCTATACCTGTACGCAGGATATGAGTCGGTGCATTTTCTATTTTATTCCCATTCAGTATGGTCTCTTTGATTTGATTTCCGATTTGAGTGGTGATTTTGAGTTTATCATAAGTAGCGTGGTTGTAGGCATAAGAGATAAACGGAATCCATTCTGCTTCGTAATGTTCTTTCGTTGATTTTTGAATATTCCATTCCAGAAGACATTCAAATCCCACGGAAGTACTGGCTCCGATATTGGTCCTATAATTATAAAAGGTACCATCCAACCGCTGTTGTCTGATGGTGCCTATTCGATTTTGGTACTTCATCTGATAGACTCCGGCATCGACCCTTAATCCTTTTACAAGATCTCCGCGGACACCAAGATCGGCAGTGATGGCTTTAGAGTCTTTGAGATTGGGATCGAGTTCGTCACTGGTCGGTGGGGTGGTAAGATCTGCAAATTGAATAGGGCGGTAGGATTGATGGATACCTCCATACGCTTCAAGGTTACCCAAATGATATTCACCTGAAAGCCCAAAAAGTGTAAATGATCTCGATTTTGATCGGGCGATCAATGGAATAGGAGTATTATCTTTTAGTCCACTACTCCCTGAGGCCTCGCCCGCGAGGTACTCTGATCTGAATCCCGGTATAATCAATAATTTAGTACCTAGTTTTAAAACACTTTCTGCATAGATGGCTGCATTAAATGTGTGATAATCTATGACCCCATTCCACGCATTTGCGGGGTTTTTTTCTATTGTGAAATCAAGACCTGAACCATTTTCGCGACCTCCCCGCCATCGATCGGTCTGCCCTTGATAAATTTTTAAGCCGGCAGTTAGGATATGACGCTTACCCCCTAGTTTTATATCCTGGAGCCATTTGGATTCTGCCCCATAATTGATGTATCGGTCTATATCAATGGTGCGGGGATTAAACGTACCGATTGTTTTATTCAGGGTATCGGCTATCAATATACCTCCTGATGGTACGAAGCCAACGCTATTGCGATCAGCATGCATAACAAAAATTTTCAATTGAAGTTTATTGCGCTCCTTCCAAGTATGGGCTAGAGTCATGGCACCAATCTTCCAATCCAATTGCATCCAATTTCTACTGCGGTAGGATATTTTGCTATCATGATACAGTTGATGATCAGTGAGACCTCCGGGTTGCTGGCTTAACATTGACCACTTGGTTCCTTCTAATGACAATTGTGTTTTGGGTGCGATGTTATAAGTCACCGTACCAAAAAAAGTCCCCGTTTGATATCGACTGTTGGCTCTGTACCCATCAGCAGCTCGGTGATCATAGAATCCATAATAATGTAGTTTGGTTGTTTTTCCGCCTATAGCATTAAATGTATTGATGAGGCCATTTGAACCGATGGTCTGCTCGGATTCTATATTAAATGCTTTGGATAGGTGATTGCCATCTTTGAGGATATAATTGATCAGACCGCCGATCTGTGGTCCGTACTGAAGGGCTGATTGACCTCGTACGATCTCTAATCGCTGGACAGCTTGCATCTGTGGATTGTAATAAGCTTCTGGGTAACCAAAAGGATCTGCGGCAATATCATAGCCGTTTTGTTTCACATTAAATTCCCAGGATCTATTTGGGCTTAAACCGCGAGAGGCTATGCCAATTTGAATACCACTTCCGTCGCTTTCCCAGATATGGATACCAGGTACTTTGGCCAAGACCTGTCGCATGGTATTGGTCACTTTGTTGCCCAAAACATTATCAACTATGATTAGACTATTTTTTTTACCCGCATATATTGCTGTGCCTACAATCTCAGGCATTTGTTGATAATCATTTGAAGATGAACGACCAACGACAGTTATTTCGGGAAGGTAGGATTGATGATTATCAGTGGTGTCTCGCATTATAGACTGGCCATTAAGGCTGTAACTGGCCTGTAGTATCAGGAGAATCGAGGTAATAATCTGCTTCATAATTAAGCCTCAAATATAACATTATTTAGATTTGGTCTAATTAAGTTTAAAAATTTAACACTCGGAATTTATTCAATTTTTGTTGTTTTTTGCTCTTAGCAAAAATCAAAGACGATATTATTAAATTGGGGTCATCCAAACACCCCACCTGTAGAAACTATTGATTTTTGATCCTGCTCGCCGTGTAAAAAAAACAATTTTATCTGAACAGCTAGGCCACAATATCAAGTTTTGTATTTTGCACGAAATCAACGCTTGCAATGAAAAAATATGCCTACACCATCTTTATAGCCATAGCGGTCATCATCGCTTATCTGTTCCCCACTTATTTTATACAAGTGGGCGATGTAAAACTCACTTCGTTGATTTTTTACATGTTGCAAGTCATCATGTTTGGTATGGGTGCGACCATGACGGCAGAAGATTTTAAGGGGGTGATCAAAAACCCCAAAGGCGTGTTTGTGGGTTTACTTTGTCAGTTTGCCTTTATGCCAATGTTAGGATTTCTGATTACGAAGGTATTTAGTTTCCCTCCCGAGATTGCAGCTGGTATAGTTTTGATCGGCAGCAGTCCAAGTGGATTAGCATCCAATGTCATGGCGTATATCGCCAAAGCCAATGTGGCCTTATCGATTACGATTACGACTTGCGCCACATTATTAGCTCCGTTTTTGACTCCCTTTTTTATGAAGGTATTGGGCGGAGGCTATATTGAGATTGTTTTTAGCAAAATGATGTGGGATATTTTCCTCATTGTGATCTTACCGATCCTGTTAGGTTTTTTATTGAATACTTTTTTTAAATCAATTGCACTGCGACTTCAAAAAATACTGCCCATACTATCTATGATTGGTATAACATTTATCATTGTCACCGTGACTGCGGCCGGTCATGATTCCTTAAGTACGGTAGGGGGTTTGTTATTATTGGCCGTATTCCTGCATAATATGGGCGGCTACGTGCTTGGATACTTTACTTCCAAATTAATATTCAAGTTACCAGAGCAGGATTGTCGTACAGTAGCCATAGAAGTCGGACTTCAGAATGGAGGACTAGCCTCAGCACTCGCCAATCAAATGGGTAAGATCGCAACGGTAGGGCTAGCCGCGGCATTGTTTGGCCCGTTGATGAATATTACCGGGTCTATTCTAGCGAGCTATTGGAGTAGAAAGCCTCCTGTGGAAATCAAGACAAACACAGCAATGGAATAAGGTTTACTGTTGATTCTGATTGCATTTTTTATAAGACACGATTATGATTTAATATCTTCAACCCTACTAAATTATTTTATCCAATGAAACGACTCACCACTTTATTTTTAGCCCTATGCGCTGTGCTGAATGGTTATGCGCAACCCAAGCCCGACCAACTCAAAAACATCAAATTCCGCCCTATCGGTCCTGCCAATATGGGCGGCCGGGTCACGGATATCGTGGGTATACCCGGAGATCCTTCTACATTTTATTTTGGTGCTGCAGATGGTGGCTTATTCAAAACCACCAATGGCGGCGTCACCTTTGAATCTTTATTTGATCATCAACGGACGCTCTCTGTCGGTGCCATCGGTATGAGTGAAAATGATCCGGAAGTCATTTACATAGGTACCGGCGAAGGGGATCCCAGAAATAGTACAAGCTATGGCAACGGCGTATATCGATCCCTCGATGGCGGTAAGTCCTGGAAACACATCGGCTTGAGCAAAACCGAGCGCATCAAACGCATCATAGTACATCCTACCAATGCTGATGTCGCCTGTGTATGCGCCCTCGGCAGAGAGTGGGGCCCAAATACAGAGCGTGGCGTATTTCAAACCAAAGACGGAGGCAAAACCTGGAATCGAATCTTATATCTCGATGAAAATACCGGATGCAGTGATCTCACCTTTGAATTGAAAAACCCCCGCATCATGTACGCAGGTATGTGGACCTTCCTCAGACGACCCTGGCGCTTTGATGACGGAGGCAAATCTACTGCAGTGTATCGCTCCAAAGATGGGGGCGAAACCTGGGACAAAATCATGAAAGGCCTGCCCAATGGCCCAATGGCTCGCATTGGCCTGGCCGTAGCGCAGAGTGAGCCCAATGTGGTGTACCTGATCACAGAATTTCCGAAACAAGCCGGTTCGTTGTTTAGATCAGAGGATCGGGGCGATAATTGGACGGTCGTAAATAAAGACCCTAATATCAATTTCAGGCCCTTTTATTATAGTGATATCCGAGTAGATCCTAATAATCATAATGTAGTATATTCTCTATCCGGTCCATTATTAAAATCAGAAGATGGGGGCAAAAACTTTGCAATGATAGCCCGTGATGTACATGGCGATCACCAGGCTTTGTGGCTCGATCCTAAAAACTCCAAACGAATCTTAAGCGGCAGCGATGGTGGCTATCAACTTTCATTTGATGCAGGTAAAACTTGGGATATCATCAATAATGTAGAGCTGTCCCAGTTTTATCAAATGGATATCGATAATCTCGATCCGTATAACATCTATGGAGGATTACAAGATAATGGTACCTGGATGGGACCTAGCAACTCCTTGCTATCAGCAGGTATCATGAAACGACACTGGAAAGGCCTTGCCGGTGGAGATGGCTATTATGCTGTACCGATACCGGGTAGTGAGCATGAGATCTATGCCAATCTACAAGGCGGAGTCATCTTTCATGTAAATACAAAGACCGGAGATACCCGGACTATACATCCCTATCCCAAGATCACGGGATCTGCAGGAGATGCCATCCAGGATCATAAATACAGATTCAACTGGGACTCACCGATACATATCTCACCGCACGATCCCAATACGGTTTATTTTGGCGGAAATGTATTGTTTGCATCCAGTGATCGGGGATACAACTGGAAAGAACTCAGTGCAGATTTGACTACAAACGATAAAAGCAAACAGACCACATCTGGTGGTGAAGTTTATCAGGATAATACGGCAGCAGAATTTCATTGTACGATCCTCACTATCGCAGAGTCGCCTAAAGAAAAAGGAGTCATCTGGTGTGGTACCGATGATGGCAATGTACAATTGACCCGCGACGGCGGTAAGACCTGGACGAAACTCAATAGTGCAATGATTGGACTTCCTGCATTTTCCTGGATTGGTAAGATCCATGCCTCAGAGCACAATGCCGGTACAGCATTGGTCATCGCAGACAATCATCGAAGTGATGATTTTAAACCCTATGTTTTCCTCACAACAGACTATGGCAAGACCTGGTCCAAAATCACCAATGGCCTGCAACAAGATGATTATGTCAAAGTGGCTCGTCAAGATCCCCACAACCCAAATATGATCTACGTGGGCATGGAGTGTGGCCTGTATGCGAGTTGGGATATGGGTAAAAACTTTGTGCGCATCAATAATAATCTGCCCCCGGTCTCGGTCACAGACTTGCGCATTCATCCTCGTGAGCACGACCTGATCGTAGCGACTCATGGTCGCGGTATCTGGATAGCAGACGATATCAGAGGTTTGCAAGAGTGGAATGATGGTGCCACAAAGGATGTGCACGTATTCCCGGTCAAACAAGCTACTCAATGGAAAATGTATACCCAACTCGAAAACCTGGGTAGCCGGGTATATGCTGCAGACAATCCTACTTATGGTGCCTACATCAATTATTATCTCCAAGTCGATGCCAAATCTGCTGTGACAGTAGACATCACTAATAGTAAAAATGATAAAGTAAAGACTTTGACAGATACTACCGCCAAAGCTGGTCTTAATCGTTTGGTATGGGATTTGCGCCATAGTGGTCCGACCCCATTGGAGCGCAATCTAGCAGGGGGATTTTTTGGTGGCGGAAGTTTTGGTCCATTGGCCACCCCGGGCATGTATACTGCTACACTCAAAGCTAACGGAAAAACGATAGCCGTCCCTATAGAAGTCAGGCCAGATCCAAGATCATCAACAGTGTCTAAAGAAGATTATTCAGCCAAAGAAGAAGCCACCCTTGCAGCAAGAGAGCAACTCTCATCCATAAATAATATGATCAATGAGACGGAAGCATTAATAGATCAACTCACTGCACTCAAAAAACGCCGCAAAGAAGATGGCGCTACTGCCGACGGCAAACCTGATGAAACTGCTAAAAAAGTGGACGCAGCCCTTAAAGAATTGGGTGGCGTATTGGATGCCCTGCGCAGACCGCCACCTCGTATGAACTATAGACAACGGCCAGAGCTCAGAGAAGAAATCACTTCACTCTTGTTTTCAATGGATGGACCCAATGCGAAACCTACAACTGCTCAGACTAAACGAATCGATCAAATCCGTGAAGAGAAAAAAGTAGTAGCTGACAAACTAGCTGAGGTGATCGAAAAACAAATCAAACCATTGAATGCCGAGTTGAATGATTTGCCCCAGATCGTGCCAAGGAAAGTGAAGCCGTAATGGACAATGGTCAATTGAAAATGGATAATAGGCAATGAGCAAGGGCCATTTTTGAAATCGCTGATTGCCCATTGTCCACGAAAATGTATAAGCAAATAAGTCAAAAGTTCTATTTTTGATTGTAGCTGTTGTAAAACTACTTTGAAATGAAAAACAAATTGACGCACTTTGCAATTCATACTGACGACATCTCTAGGGCGAAAAACTTTTATGAGGATGTCTTCGAATGGAGTTTTTCTTCGTATGGACCGCCAGATTTTTTACAAATCAAAACTGACGCTTCTGCAGACGGAGAGTTAATCGGTGCATTACAGTCGAGGCACTATTCTCCGATTGCTGATCGGCTGATTGGCCTGGAGTGTACAATTCAAGTCGAAAACATAGACGAGATCATCGAAAGAATCTTACGGAACCAAGGCCAGATTTTAATGCCTAAGACGGCGATACCGTATGTAGGGTGGATTATAAAATTTTTAGATACAGAAGGCAATCTGGTCTGCGCAATGCAATCTGATCCGGGCGCAAAATAATCGGACAATGAAAAAAACTCGTGAGATCCATTCAGATTTTCTGGTTCATCTGGGATTTAAAGAAAAAAAACTAATCGACCTATATTCTGACGCGCGGACTTGGATCCTCGAATTATATCCGCCGTGCAACGAGCTGCTCTATCACACGCATGCTTTGACTAGTGTATACTCCATCTCAGAAAAACTGTCTGATGCGTTTTGTATGTTGCCCATCTACACCAATCATGTCAACTTTGGCTTTAATAAAGGGACCTTGATATCAGACCCTCATGGGCTCCTGGTGGGTACAGGTCACTTGATCAGGCATATACCTATAGATGAGCCTAAGGATTATAGAAATAAAAAAGTAAAAGACCTCATCCTCGCAGCTATAGACTATGCACTAAAAGATATGACCAAACCGACCAAGTCAGTAGGACAAACAATCTCTAAGATCGGCATGCGTAAATAAAAGGGTGCCAATAATTTCACCCTAGTCTTGATATATTACATTAATAAAAGAATAGCCTCCTACAACCTTGAGTCATCGATACTTTATCATCTACAAACCATACCGTATGGTGTCCCAATTTATCAGCTCGCATCAGGTCAGGCTGTTGGGGGATCTGGATTTTCAATTTCCCGAGGGTACACACGCTATAGGCAGACTAGATCAGGACTCAGAGGGCTTATTAATCCTGACGACCAATAAAAAAGTCACCAAACTATTATTTGAACGGAAAGTACCTCATGAACGGACCTACCTGGTACAGGTCAATCATACACTTTCGGCAGACAGCCTTCATCAATTAAGGTCTGGAGTCATGATCAAGATTGGTGCCGGCACCATATACCAAACACCACCGTGTACCGCGGAGATCATACATCATCCTGAAGATATATACATCATAGATCCAGACATTCCGTCCTATCCGCCATTTACATGGCTCCTCATCACACTCAGAGAAGGTAAATATCGGCAAGTCCGTAAAATGATGACCGCAGTACGCCACAAGACAAAACGATTAATCCGCGTGAGCATCGCCGATATTACGCTCGGTGGTATGAAGCCTGGCGAAGTAATGGAAGTAACGGAAGATGATTTTATGAGGGGGATACATGCTGAGTAGTACTCTTTATCAAGCTTAAAAACAATGTAATTAAAGGCTCATTAAAAAATATATTTTGATCATGGATCTGAGATAAGTAATTAATACTTGATTTTATTAGACGCACTAAAGGCTTAAAAATTCTTTTTTATATTGCAGGGGTGATTTTTGCATAATTTCTTTAAACTGTTTATTAAAATTGGACAGTGTGTTAAATCCAGATTCATAGCAGATCTGGGAAATAGATTCTTCTGACTCTGTAAGGAGTTTGCAAGCATGTTTTATTCGTATTTCAGCAATAAAACGCGAAAAGGGTTTATTGTTTTTCATTGAAAAGTATCGGCTAAACGAAGTGGGTGTCATATGTAAAAGTGCTGCGAGGTCATGGAGCAATACTTTTTTACGAAAATGCTGAAAAGTGTATGCATAGACTCGGTTCAACCGATCTGATTCATTCTGGTCAATAGCATTATCATAAGCTTTTGATGAAATGTAATGATACTCTTTGGTGCGTGCAAGCAAATCAAAAATTTGCAATAGCTGTATGACACTTTGAATTCCCGTCAGTCCCAGTAGATCCTTCATCATACCAATCACTTTTGTTTTAGAAGTTCCATAGAATTC
Source organism: Saprospiraceae bacterium (assembly GCA_031417835.1). Taxonomy (GTDB): domain Bacteria; phylum Bacteroidota; class Bacteroidia; order Chitinophagales; family Saprospiraceae; genus JADJLQ01. Next base: position 28,859 of record JANOWJ010000017.1, read on the forward strand.
CAGGCCGCGCATGGACTTCGTACACAATTTTTTTATCGAATACATTTCATCTTTCTCCAGGATATGATCGCCCAGAAAGTTTTCATTCAGGTAAATCACAATTCCTTGCGTGGTTAACGAAGTTGCTTTCTCAAAATATTTGTCATCACTTCGCCATACATGGGGTACATGCGGGCCAGTCAGTATCAAATCACCGGGTCGAAATGATTTGATACTATCGCCAATAAATCGAGTCCCGGTACCATCCAAAACTACAAAAAGTTGATATTCTGAATGTGCATGCCAGGTGGGGTCAAAATATTTTTCCTGCAGATGCCTGATGGCAAAAATCTGTGATGGAGGAATAGAATATTTATGAATGGCTGCTTTCAAGTCTCTTTAAATTATCGTTGGAAGTGAAAATTAGGTATATTTAATGACATAATACAGTCATATCTTGATAAGATTAGGATAGGTTGCTCCTTATGATTTTATGAAATTTGGTCTATCCTTATAATGAATTAAATTTAATTGTCATGTTACGAAGAAGATTTTTGTTTCTTTTTGTGGTTTTGTCGCTGTCGTTAGTATTTGTAGCTGCCTCAGATCATAAAACTGAATATAGTCCCAAGCCCCGTCGCCTGGAAATATTATTTCTTGGCCATACCACCAATAGGCATCATAATTCTGAACGATTGGCAGATCTATTTCTTAAAGAATATTTTAAAGAAGGTATCAATATCACATTTACTACTACCCCTGATGATCTAAATGCAGATAATCTCAGCAACTATGATGGCCTGATCCTTTACGCTAATCATGATACCATCAGCCACTCTCAGGAAAAAGCCTTGATCGATTTTGTTCGTAGTGGTAAAGGATTTATACCGCTTCACTCTGCTTCATTTTGTTTTCGAAATTCCAATGAGATCGTAGAAATGATTGGCGGCCAGTTTAAAAGCCATAAGTATGATTCCTTCCCGGCTGTTATAGTACAGCCATTGCATCCGATTATGAATGGGATTTCATCCTTTGTAACCCAAGATGAAACGTATGTACACGACAAAATAAGTAAAAACATCCAGGTCTTAACCGAGAGAGTAGAGGGTAGTCATCATGAGCCATATACCTGGGTGCGACCATATGGTGATGGTCGCGTATTTTATACTGCATATGGCCACGATGAAAATACATTTACAAATCAAAATTTTCTCCATCTGGTACTAAACGGAATTTTTTGGGCTGTCGGTGAGAAAGCTATGGCAGATCTTGCGGCCTATAAAATCGCAAACCTAGTTTATTTTGATGGGATGGTTCCGAACTATGAGCATCGTATACCGGCGCCAAGAGTTCAAGCTTCCTTATCACCTATTGAATCGATGTCATTGATGCAAGTACCGGTAGGTTTTGATCTGCAGTTATTTGCTGCAGAGCCAGATGTCATCAATCCTATTTATATTAATTGGGATGAAAAAGGAAGACTATGGGTGATCGAAACAGTCGACTATCCCAATGAAGTCAAAAATGATGATATCGGAGACGACCGAATAAAAATATTGGAAGACACGAATGGAGATGGCAAAGCAGATAAATCTACCATTTTCGCAGAGCATCTTAATATTCCTACTAGCTTTATATTCTCCAAAGGTGGCATTATCCTAAGTCAATCCCCGTCCTTTTTATTTTTAAAAGATACCACTGGAGATGACAAGGCTGATATAAAAAAGGAAATACTGACCGGATGGGGCAAAAACGATACCCATGCTCAGGCGTCTAATCTAAGATATGGTCTTGATAATAAAATTTGGGGCGTAGTGGGCTATTCAGGGTTTAAGAATAACAAGAAAGGTAAAGACTCTTTGGCTTTTGGGAGTGGGGTCTTCCGGTTTAATCCCGATGGTAAAAACCTGGAACATATCTCTACTACCAGTAATAATACCTGGGGTCTTGGTTTTTCTGAAGAGTTTGATGTTTTTGTTTCAACCGCTAATAATACACATACTGCTTTTTTAGGTATGCACAAGAGATATTTTGATAAAGCAAAAATAAATGAAACGGGCGTAGAAAAACTAGATGCACATTATGCCATGCATGTGGCTACAAAAAACCTTCGACAGGTAGATGTGCATGGTGGATTTACTGCCGCAGCAGGTCACAGTTTGTATACAGCAAGGTCATTCCCTAAAGAATATTGGAATCGTATTGCATTTGTCACCGAACCAACAGGACGCCTTATCCATCGAACTATTTTACAACCAAGTGGTTCGGGATTTAAAGAAAATGGCGATGGGTGGAATATGCTTGTGAGTGCCGACGAATGGGCAGCTCCGATTCAAGCAGAAGTAGGCCCTGATGGGGCACTTTGGATTACAGACTGGTATGATTTTATTATACAACACAATCCGACTCCTTCTATCACTTCATCCGGTATCAATGCACAAAATGGAAAAGGGAATGCATACATCAATCCCTTGAGAGATCATGAACGTGGCCGTATCTATAGACTAGCCTATAAAAAAAAGGATCAAAAAAACACAACTAGTCTTACTATTCAAAACACAGCAGGTTTGGTACAAGCTCTATCCAGCGATAATATGTTTTGGCGCACTACTGCCCAACGACTGCTAGTAGAAAAAAGAGATAAAACCGTATTGCCGGCATTGTACAAACTGGTAGAGAATGCACAAGTGGATGAAACAGGAATCAATGCTCCGGCTATACATGCCTTATGGACGATTCATGGATTAAACGCTATGACAGCAAACTACCCGATGGCTATAGCAACCGCTATAAAAGCATTGAATCATAAAGCAGCTGGTGTACGAAAGGCAGCTATTGAAGTATTACCAAAAAATAATGCAACTTTTCAGGCTATGCAGAAAGCAACTATTTTTCAAGATAAAGATTTGAGGGTGCGATTGGCTGCTATACTGGCCACTACAGATATGCCTCCTTCCGATCTTATTGGTAATGTGTTAGTAGATATGGCAGGAAGAGAAGAAAACATATCGGATACATGGATAAGGCATGCTTTGACCATTGCAAGTAATTTAAATCAACAGTCATTCAAAACCGCTTTTAGAAAAAAAGGCTTAAACATGAATCCATCATTATTGGAGGCATCATTAGCTCAACGGCTTGCTTTTGGTGCAAGATTGTCCTCCACTACACTTAGAAGGACTGGCAGAGATCAGATGCTTACTGCAGATATAGAAGGTAAAGAATTTTTAATTTCAGGAGATCTTGAACGTGGTGCACGTATTGCACAGGCGGGTGCCACCATCGCGCCTACTCCCTATTCAGGAATGGTCGTAGCTCATGGAAATAAAACGAATGGGTACACCGTGTACATGATAGATAATAAAATGTATTTCTGTGTAAATGTAGACGGCAAGCCCTTCCAGATTACCAGCAGTGAAGCACCCCCGGCTAAATTTTCTTTTAAAGCCGGTATGCAAAAAGACGGCACGATAAAACTGATTATCGATAATAAAGAAGTAGGTACTATAAAAACAATCGGATTATTTAAGACAGATCTTGAAGTACCCCTCAGAGTGGGAATGGACACCCGAAAAGGAGATGAAAAAGTAGCTGATTATCCGGATACTCTTTTTACTCTGCGAGCTAACCTGACTAATTCCAAACTTGAAACCCTGGAATCTATACTTCCTACCGAAGAACTGACTAAGCCAGATAAGGTAATTTTATTGGGGGTAATAAAAGATGTAATGAAATATGATAAGACCATACTCACTGCTAAGGCAGGTACCGTCTTACAAATAATATTAAAAAATATTGATCATATGCAACACAATTTTGTATTGATCAAACCAAATACTTCTGAAAAAGTAGGACTCGAGGCTGATAAACTAGCGCAAAGCCAAGCAGGGTCCACTTCCAGATTGCTGTATGTTCCCAAGATGTCGGAAGTATTATTCGCTACACCAATAGTAAATCCCGGAAAATCATTTTCACTAACTATTAAAGTACCAACTACCCCTGGCGACTATCCTTATTTATGTACATTCCCGGGACATTGGCGTATCATGAAAGGGATATTACAGGTAACTAAATAAAAGACTTACTAACTCAAAACTGGAGATCATGACATCAACTACACGCGCTACTACAGAAGGCAAGCAGGATATGAAATTATTTTATACCTGTTTTATTGCACTTATTACCACAGCCTTTGGGTTTATCCTTAGGGCGATCATGTTGCCGGAGTGGGGTCGGGAGTTTAATCTCAGCCAGACACAACTTGGCCAGATAGCAGGTGTAGGTCTTTGGCCTTTTGCTATTAGCATTGTATTATTTAGTCTCATCATAGATAAGATTGGGTATAAAACAGCATTGATTTTCGCCTTTATTTGCCATGTTTCATCAGCGATTATTACCATTTTTGCTAATGGCTATTGGATGTTATACCTCGGTACGTTTATCGTCGCTTTAGGAAATGGTACAATAGAAGCTGTGGTGAATCCCGTGGTGGCTACTATGTTTCCTAAAGAAAAAACAAAATGGTTAAATATACTTCATGCCGGATGGCCGGGTGGTCTCGTATTGGGAGGCATCATCGCACTTTTATTAGGTACTGCTACAAAATGGGAATACAGGGTGGCCTTGATTTTATTACCGACTATTGGGTATGGTCTTATGATGCTATCGCGTACATTTCCTTTAAACGAAAGAGTACAAGCCGGGGTATCTTATAAGGAAATGTTGCAGGAAGTGGGGGGTATAGGTGCGTTGATCATAGTATCGCTTATTATTTTTCAGTTAGGGGATGTATTCAGTTGGCCCACTACGTTAAATATAATTATTGTTGTTTTAATTTCTCTTTTATTCGGTTGGTATACCCGTAGCCTTGGCCAACCACTCTTTATCATTTTATTATTGATCATGATTCCACTCGCCATTACAGAGTTAGGCACGGATAGTTGGATAACGGATCTGATGACGCCAGCTATGAGTGAACTGGGATTGCAGGCGGGTTGGATATTAGTATATACATCTGCTATCATGTTTGTCTTGCGATTTTTTGCAGGGCCTATTGCGCATAAAGTATCTCCTCTGGGATTGCTTGCCATCAGCTCTGGAGTAGCGGCGATAGGATTGTGCATGTTGTCCTTGTCTTCAGGTCTGATGATTTTAGGCGCAGCTACTATCTTTGGATTGGGGAAAACATTTTTTTGGCCTACCATGTTGGCAGTAGTGGCAGAGCGATTTCCAAAAGGAGGTGCTTTAACATTAAATATTACCGGCGGCTTGGGAATGATAGCAGCTGGGGTCATTGGTGCAGGTATATTAGGTTTTATCCAGGATAAATCGGTAGATAAGAATATCCTGGCTTACGATAAGGCCAATAATACAATCCTCCATCAGTCTCATGTCACAGACAGTAAAAAAAGTTTTTTTGGGGAGTATAAAGCTATAGATCAAGTGAAGATGCAAGCGGCCAGTGCAAAGGAGAACGTTACAATAACCAGTATCCGGGATCAGTCAAAAAAAGAAGCGTTGAGAGAGATAATAATATTCCCCATCATCATGCTCATAAGTTATGTATTACTGATTCTATATTTCAGATCTAAAGGTGGGTATAAAACAGTCTTACTAAATTCTAAACCATAATCCACACCTACCACTCATTAATTTAATTTTAGCATACATGGCTCTACATATTTCATTTGGAGTAAGCACGTGGTTATGGACATCTCCTTTTTGTACAAAATCTATAGCCGAGATATTACCTAAAGTGTCCGGTATGGGTTTTGAGGTAATAGAAATAGCGCTTGAAAATCCTTCCCTGGTAGATTGTAAAACGTTGAAAAATGCATTGATTGATTATAATCTCAAAGCTATTATTTGTGGTGCATTCGGACCTGCCCGGGATTTAACCCATGAAGATCCTGCTGTACATGCTCAGAGTTTTTCATATATAGAGCAATGCCTAGATTATTGTGCAGAGTTGGAAACACCTTTTTTTGCCGGGCCCATGTATTCTGCTGTAGGCAAAGCCAGAATGATATCCCTAGAGCAACGAAAAAAAGAATGGGCCCTTGCTGTACACAATCTGGTAAAAGTATGCGAGATGGCTGACTCAAGAGGATTAAAAATAGCACTGGAGCCATTAAATAGATTTGAATCAGATCTGGTGAATACTGCTGATGATGCATTACGCTTGATAAAAGATATTAATCATCCGGCAGCTCGGATCATGCTGGATAGCTTTCATATGAGCATCGAAGAAAGAGATATTGAAAAAGCGATCCTCGCTTGTGGCGATCGGCTCATACATATGCAGGTTTCAGAAAATTACAGAGGTACACCTGGTACCGGCCAAACAAACTGGTCCGCTTATAAAAAAGCATTAGCAACTATTAATTATAGTGGTACCATCTCCATAGAGAGCTTTACTACGGATAATCAAGAATTGGCCGGAGCTGTTTGTTTTTGGCGTCCGATGGCAGAAAGCCAAGATGCATTTGCAACAGAAGGACTACAGTTTTTAAAGAATAAGTTTTTGGAATAAATAAAATGATCAGACTTTTTACTATTTAAAAATCAGATACAAATGGGAAAGAATAACATTAATATTGCAATCATCGGGCTAGGTTTCGGAGCGGAGTTTATTCCTATTTACCAGCGCCATCCTTTTGCCACCATGTATGCTATTTGTCAGCGAAATCCTGAAAAACTAAGTGCCATAGGTGATGCCTTTGACATTCCTCATCGGTACACGGATTATGACGAATTATTAAAAGATAAAAACATCGATGCGGTACATATCAATACACCCATACAGAATCATGCTGAACAATCCATAAAAGCATTGAAGGCTGGCAAACATGTTGCGTGTACAGTTCCGATGGCTACGACAGTGGATGAATGTAGAAAAATTGTAGAGGCAGTGAAGGAAACAGGGTTGACCTATATGATGATGGAAACCGTAGTCTATAGTCGGGAATTTTTATTTATCAAAGAAATGTATGAAAAAGGGGAGCTAGGTAAACTTCAATTTCTAAGAGCTTCACATCAACAGGAAATGGCTGGGTGGCCGGGTTATTGGGAAGGATTACCCCCAATGCATTACGCTACGCATTGTGTTGGTCCTGTGGTTGCTCTGGCAAACGCAAAAGCCGAATATGTTTCTTGTCTGGGCTCTGGTAGAATTGATGACCATTTGATCAGTAAATACAACTCTCCTTTTGCAATTGAAACCTGTCACATAAAATTCAAAGACTCCGATCTAGCTGCAGAGGTGACTCGTTCTCTTTTCAACACTGCACGACAATACCGCGAAAGCTTTGATGTATATGGGTCTAAAAAGTCTTTTGAATGGGCGCAAATTGAACATGAAGATGCTGTGATGCATACCGGAGAAAAACCAGAACGAATAAAGATTCCTGATTTTGCTCATTTGCTGCCTGAAGCTATTCGATCATTTACTACCGGTGGTGTGTATGATGCGGATGCCAACCAACATTTATCTTTTATCCAAGGAGCGGGGCATGGGGGCTCACACCCACATTTGGTAAATGAATTTATCAATGCGTTAGTAAATGACAAAGACCCGTTCCCAAATGCCAGCCAATCTGCCAATATCACCTGTGTCGGCATTCTGGCACATGAGTCGGCAATGCTAGGTGGAAAACAACTCTACTTACCAGAATTTACGTTGACTTAGAATAAAACAAACAAAAATATTGGTACACCATTCTTTAGACTAGTGAATTTTTAGGACTAAATCTTATTTTGGGGCACAAAACCGAAAAGACTACGACAGAATAGTCGGAGAATTCGCTAATGGTTCAAAATTAAAATTAATAGGCAACTCATTCTGATCGTAACGAATTAATAGGATTTGCAATGGCAGCTTTGATTGATTGAAAACTTATGGTAAACAGTGTGATCCCTACTGCAATACATCCTGTCATAGCAAACATCCACCAACGGATCTCGATACGATACGCAAAATCTTTGAGCCAAAGGTTCAATGTCATCCACGATATGGGTACAGCTATGATTAAGGCGATCAATACCAATCTAATAAAGGTATTTGAAAGCATCAAAAATAAACTAGTTACTGAAGCGCCTAATACTTTGCGGATACTCAATTCTTTTAGTCTTTGCTTCGCTGAATAGGAAGACAATCCAAATAGTCCCAGGCAAGCTAATAACATAGCAATTCCTGAAAAAACATTAAATACCTTGCCGGTTCTTATTTCAGAGGTATAAAGATTATTAAAATCTTCGTCCATAAAATGGTACTCAAATGGTCGGTAAGGGGCCAGGTTTTTCCATTTACCTTGTAAAAATGAAATGGTATTAGAAAGATCGTTGCCAGCTACTTTTATCATCATGATGGAAGCCCAGTTACCAGTTGGAAACAGTACCAATGGCTCAATGGAAGAATGCAAGGAAGCAAAATTAAAATCAGCCACTACCCCTTTCACTTCACCTGGTCTTCCATCTCCTAGAAACATTTTTTTACCTACTGCTTCCTGAGCAGACCATCCTAGTTTTTTAGCAGCAACTTCATTGATGATAAAGTGAAAATAATTTTTTGTATAGTCGTCTTGATTGGCATCTAATTGATCCTGGTGTGTAAGATCCGTGCCCGCGATGATTTTAAGGCCATTTGTTTTTACATAATCTTCATCCACATTATTACCACGGGTGTTTATGGACTGATCACTGGTCTGATCACCACGGTACATCGTATATCCGCCAGGTATATGGACAGGCGTAAAGTTTGCCATAGTGACGGAAGTGACTGAGCTGTTGGATTTTAATTCCGTTTTGAATAGTGCGATCTTATCCCGCATTTTCTGATCGATCTTAGTAATAATGACATGATCTCGAGCATAGCCTAGATTTTTATTTTGAATATAATGTAGCTGTCGGCCTATAACGATAGTGGATGCGATTAAAAACAAAGAAACAACAAACTGAAATACAATCAAAGACTTTCTGAGCAACGCACCGGATGATGTATTCTTAAATGCCCCTTTTAATACTTTGATGGGCTCATAATTGGATAAAATGATCGCAGGATAGCTGCCCGCTAATAATGAAATAATGGCAATAATTAATGCTGCTGCTGCAAGTATGCCTGGCTTCAATGCATCTGCTATAGTCAAATGTTTATCTGTCAATTGATTAAAATAAGGTATTACCAATATCAAAAGGCCTATACTCACAAGAGATGCAAATAATGATATCATAACTGACTCAGTGATGAACTGCCAAAATACCTGGCTTTTGACAGCGCCGGATACTTTGCGAATGCCCACCTCTCTGGCACGCTCGATGGATCGGGCAGTGCTGAGATTGATATACGTAAAGCATGCAACGATCAAGACTAGTAATGCGATCGCACCAATAATATAGATGTACCGTATATTGCTATTCGGAGTCATGGCATTATATGGTGAATGAAGATGTACGCTGGTATACGGCTCAAATAAATAATTTATATACTCACCAGTTTTATCTTTCAATTCATTTTTCATGAAAGGCTCTATCTTTTGCTGCAACGATGTTATTGAGTTTTTATCCCTTAGTAAGAGATAGGTAGTATAGTTAGCTTCAAAATAAGATCCTTCCTGTGGGTTTTTTACAAGGGATGTAAAAGGAGCCACCATGGTAAATACAATCTGAGAATTAACCGGACAGTCTACAGCGACTCCTGATACTGTAAAGTTTTCATGATTACTTCCTATCTGTATGGTCTTACCTATAGGATCTTCCTCATTAAAATATTTTTTAGCTGCTGATTCTGTCAATACGATTTGATTGATACCGCTCAATACAGAATTTGCATCTCCCTGGATTAATTTAAAATCAAACAGTTTAAAAAAAGCTGAATCAGCATATAAAAATCCTTTTTCGTCAAATGTGATGTCTTTGTATCTTACTAATCGATCAAGATCTGAAAGTCGCACTCCATCGATCACCTCGGGGAAGTTTTTCTTAAAAGATGGTAACACCTTGGTACTGGTAAAATTTCCGGTAGTCAATTCGCTTCCACCAAAACTATATTGCATAATGACTCTGGCTATTCGATCGCCTTTTGTTTGAAAACGATCGTAACTCAATTCGTGCTGAATGTACATGACCATCAGTAGACAGCAGGTCAATCCCGTTGCAAGTCCTACCAGATTGATAATGGAAGCAGATTTGTTTTTGAGCAAACTGCGCCAAGCGATCTTTAAGTAGTTTGAAAACATTTTTTTTAATTTTAGTATTCGAATAACGAGAAACGAGAAATCATAATTCACTTAACGTATTAACCAAAGCTAACGATACAATTAACCATTTCATCAACTGTACCAAAATCTTAAAACTCTGATTTTCTTCCGGTTAGGTATAGAAATAAATTGGATTAGTGTGCGAAAACGAACAGTATTGTTCGAATTAAGGGAGTGGAATCTCATTTTAAAAAAATAGTATATTTGAAAGTGGATAATAAAAAAGTACAATGCCTGAAGCATTAGCACCATTATCTGATTTCGAAATTGAACGAAACAAACCTTTGCCAAATCTTAATTCATGGGGCCCTGCAAGCAAGATTTTATAAAAATCCAATCCCCACCATCTCCCGCCCAAATGCGAGATGTTTAATTTGAATGAATAATACCGGCAAACCTTAGTTCTCAAATTCCCATATCGTCCTATACGCCCCATTTTTTTCGACATATTCCAAAAACGATTTATAAAACCGATCATGCCCGATGGTGGCGCTATCGCCGATGACATACAGTCTGTTTTGAGCCCGGGTGATCGCGACATTCATACGCCGGTAGTCTTTGAGAAAGCCGATATCCCAGGCTTCATTGCTGCGCACCAGAGAGATAATGATATTTTCTTTTTCCTGACCCTGGAAACTATCGATGGTGCTGATCCGTATAGAGGTATCGAGCAATTCTCTAGCTGCTAATACCTGACCAGAATAGGGTGAAATCACTGCGGTCTTGATTTTATCCAATTGTTCTGCTTCCAAAAGTTTGAGAATGATGTCAAGCTCGCCTTCATTTTGCAGACTCGTGCCTTGGGTACCTGAAGATTCGAGATAGGCGGCACCAGCAGTATCTATAAACGTGATATGAATCGCGGTGTCTTTTAAGTGATCAGCCGACAACAATAAACCATTGTAAAAATAGGCGCTGCTGAATCCGGCAATAGATTCCTTCATGCGATATTGTGTATTTAACAGCATGGCTTGAGGCCGGGATTGAATGGCTACCTCTAATATGGATCGATCAAAACCTTTACGTATGGCGTCCTGACTCAATACGGTCGGAGGTAGCTGAAAATGATCTCCGGCTAGTACTATTTTTTGAGCGAATGGAAAAACACTCCATGCCAATGGCTCGAGACATTGACCGGCTTCATCCATCACCAAGGTATTAAACTCACCTCGGTCAAAGGCACCATCATGGATGCCGATCGGTGTGCCCGCAATCACTTCGGCTTCGAGATATAACTTATCTTCATAATATGCCTGTAGCCTTTTTATTTCCCTGCGAATGTTTTTTACTTCCTGAAACAAAAGATTGCGTTGTTCGCGTTCGGCTTTTCCATAGCTGCGTTTATATTTCAGTGCCATGCGTCGGAATTCGTCCGCCCGTTTCTTTAATTCTTTAATTTCTTTTTGAGCTGCACTGTTTTGAAGTTTTCCCTCCGGAGTATGCATGTAGATTTCTTGATCTACTTTGGTCACATTGCCGATTCTAAGGAGATGGACTCCATGACGGATCAAGCCCTTAGAGATATTATCGATGGCCGCATTGCTCGGTGCAGTCACTAGCACCTTTTCACCTTTCTTAATTAATTGTCTGATCGCTTCTATCAGCGTAGTCGTCTTACCGGTACCTGGAGGGCCATGCACGATCACCAAGTCGTTATTATCAAGTATGGCATGGACCGCCTGCCGTTGACTGTTATTTAAATTTTTGTTTTTAAAATCCAGAAGTGGCTGCTCTAAATGCACTACACTAGCCTCTTTTTTCTGCTCATGAAGTTTTAAAAACAAGGTATTCAACTCCTTATTCTCTTCAATATGCCGCAGCGCTTTTGACATGATGGTACTGGTGCGCGTATCCGGAGTCATTTTGATACCAAGGCCATCCTCTTCGATCCAATCCGGAAAATCCGGTGCAAAGAGTCTGAGCTCGCCGGACTTACCCTCCAGATGTATTAATACACCTTTGATCGGTTCTTCACCGCTTATAAAACATTCGATCGCTGCGCCGTCTTTAAATAGATTGATCTCCTGGGGATACGGCACTCTAAAGCTGAGTTCAGGATAATCTGCATAACCAAAATATTTTTTGATGATGCGGATCGGATGTATGGCGAGACCTTCGGCTTTTAATTGTTTGAGGGTATGACTTTGATCCAGGCGATAGCGTTGAGCTTGTTCTTTTTCTTCCAGGTCGATGCAGGTGAGGAGGTTGGTGAGGTGCGGGTGCATGTGGGGGTAAAGGTACGTAGTGGGATGTGGATAGGTGGGGTAATTAAAAAGTTCGAAACAGACTCACTTTTTTAATAAACACAACATTGAAAACAGGTCATGAATGACGACTTCTGCTTAGCTCTACTTTGTAAAATTAGCAGCAGAATTCAAAATTTTTCGATGTTGTACTTCTCCGAAGTACGAAATCTCAGACTTGTAATCTATTACAAAGGTTGAGTTTCTCCGAAACTAAAGGATGATTATGATTGCTTCGGTAGAAGCATAACATTTGTAATCATTTCTTCTTCGGTTCAATGTACTTCGGAGAAGTACAACAATGTGATTATTTAGTAATTTGACGAAGTAGGAGTAGTTTGTTTTTCTATTTTGATTCTAATATTTTTAAGAGTTGATGATTCAAGTATAATTTTTCCTTACCGATCTTCATTGATTTTAGAAACCCTTTTTCCTCTAAGGCTTGCAGATATTTTCCAACTGTTTTGGCTTTTCCTATGCCCGCATCCATTAAAAACTGCCTTTTGGTATACGGCAACTTAAATAATACTTCTAGCAAATCCTTTGAATAGACTTTTGGCAATTCTACTTTAATTCTTTCCGACATCGAAGCCATCAATGCAATAATTTGTTCTAATCTTTTTAAACCATGCACGGCTGTAACTTCGACCATATCCAACAGAATCAAAAGACATCATCAAGGGTAAATTTTACACTTATGAACCAAACAGGAGTAAATTTAGTGAAATATTACTCTCGTTAATAGCCTGAACGTGATTTTTACGCGGGTTGTACCGATTTTAGCATTTATCAGGCCCATTGGATTGATCTGCTAGGCGTCGATAAACTTCCAGCTCTGACCAAATTGGTAAATGCTGGAATTGGATTTAAAATCCGTTCAAATCCAAAAGATTGGAAAACTTAACTCAGGTTATATATTCATCTCTCCATGTCCTATTAAATATACAGGTGAACAATTTTTTTAGTGTCGTTCACCATAGAATTTATTCTCCCGTATGCTCTATAGCATTAGTACGAGCTACAGAGTTACTGCAGATACCAAATAGATTCCAATCTAAACCTATTACCTATTGATCACGTTTTTAAACTTCGGTCGTCTTGGTGCCTGATCGCCCAAGCGTTCTTTTTTCTTTTCTTCGTAATCACTAAAATTGCCTTCAAAAAAGATGACTTGGCCATCGTCTTCAAAAGCCAAAATATGGGTAGCTAATCGATCCATAAACCATCGATCATGAGAGATCACCACGACAGCTCCTGCAAAATGCTCTATAGCCTCCTCGAGTGCCCGAAGGGTATTGACATCGATGTCATTGGTAGGCTCATCGAGTAAGAGGACATTGCCCCCATCTTTGAGGGTCATCGCCAGATGCAGTCGATTGCGCTCTCCACCGGACAGCACGCCCACCTTTTTTTGTTGGTCACTGCCTGTAAAATTGAATCGGGCTAGATAGGATCGGGCATTGATCTCCGTCTTACCGATGGTCAGGATATCATTGCCCTGGCTGACTACTTCGTAAATGGTCTTATCGGGATCGAGGTCTTTGTGAGACTGGTCTACATACGACATATGTACAGTATCACCGATGACTACCTTACCGCTATCTGCCGTCTCTAGACCCATGATGATCCTGAAGAGGGTACTTTTTCCTACACCATTGGGTCCTATGATACCGACTACGCCATTTTTAGGGATAGAAAAGGTAAGGTTTTCAAACAAAATGCGATCTCCAAAACCTTTACTCAATCCCTGGGATTCTATGACGATATCGCCCAAGCGGGGTCCCGGTGGGATATAGAGTTCAAGTGTAGCTTCCTTTTCACGTATTTCTTCACCCATCAATTTATCGTAAGCATTGAGTCGGGCTTTTCCTTTAGACTGACGGGCCTTGGGCGACATTCGGACCCATTCAAGCTCTCGCTCCAACGCTTTTTTGCGTTTGGTCTCTTGTTTTTCTTCCATCTCCAGGCGCTTGGTTTTCTGTTCGAGCCAGCTGGAGTAGTTGCCTTTGTATGGGATACCTTCACCTCGGTCCAATTCGAGAATCCAACCTGCTGCATTGTCCAAAAAGTACCTGTCGTGGGTCACCGCTATGACCGTACCGGGAAAGTTTTGAAGATATTGTTCCAACCATAGCACACTCTCTGCGTCTAAGTGATTGGTAGGCTCATCCAATAACAAGATATCGGGGTTGCTTAATAACAATCTGCACAAGGCTACTCGACGCCGCTCGCCTCCAGATAATACTTTGATGACTTGGTTTTCTTCGGGACAGCGGAGGGCTTCCATCGCTGTATTGAGTTTATGGTCTAGCTCCCAGGCATTTTGTTGATCGAGCTGATCCATCAGGGTAGCTTGTTTGTCAATGAGGCGATTCATTTCTGCATCGTCGAGGGGCTCGGCGAGCGCATTGCATACATCCTCATACTCCTTTAATAAAGCTACCAGTGGACCGACTCCTTCCTCTACGACCTGGCGCACCGTCTTTTCGGGATCCAGCAAGGGTTCTTGTTCCAGCATGCCGATTTTATAATCTTTGTCAAAGACTACTTTGCCCTGATAGTTTTGATCTACTCCAGCTATGATCCGCAACAGACTGGATTTACCGGAACCATTCAGACCCAGTACACCGATTTTAGCGCCATAATAAAAACTGAGGTAGATGTTTTTTAATACTTGTTTGTTGGGTGGATAGATCTTATTGACCCCCTCCATTGAAAAAATGATTTTTTCGCCTGCCATATATTTTTAAGAATTGGGCTGCAAAGATGCGGAAAATCCTAGTTATTGGGTTAATTCCGTTTGTAAAGCTTTCCAAACCAAACCATTGACACTTTGTTAGCAATATTTACAATTTGCTATAGAAAAGTTAAAATATTTTTGCTGCCCATATGAAAAATCTATCAAAATTAGTTTTTGGCTTAATCGTGATCTTCGGTGTCGCTTGTCAAAACAATAAACCAACTACCGAAACTACACCAGCTGCTGAAATGGCGGCTCCTGCAATGACTATGGCGGACACTATGAAAATGGACACTACAATGCATGCAGATACCGCAAAGGCTGGCCACGCAGGTCACACCCACTAAGGAATAAAAGCAAATAAGTTTTTTTTAACGACTCGTCGGGCAACCGATGAGTCGTTTTTTATTGGAGAATTCCTCTACGTAATGAAATTTTTTCATGCAGATCCAGCAGATCATAAATTTGTATGAAAATCAGCCTGGGATTTATCATCTTCTTGCCACCCATTGCCGCTTTCCCGCAGCGGAATGAAACGAAGCGAAGGTCGCGAAGTTCGCAAAGAAATATTAAACCTATTTCCTTATAGTCCTTTCGCAGATCTCACAAATTCTGTACGGCTTTTTTCCCGCAGATTTCGCGGATGAACTTTAACCGCAGCGGAGTAAAATGAAGCGGATCTTGCAGATAGACACATAATTCATAATTCATAACTCAGCATTCATCACTCATAATAAATTACCTGCTCCTGCCATCCGTTTTTATTTTTTGTAATAGATCTGATAACTCATCTACTTTTTCAGGATATTGTAGCGCAAGATTATTTTTTTCACCAATATCCTTGCTCAAATCATACAACTGTGGTTCTGTATTATTTCCTGATTCAATATTTACATTTGTAAAAAGCTTAGCCCCCTTGTTGGGTTCGATATATTTCCAGTTATCTTTTATAATTGCCAACCCATTTCCCTGCTGTATACATGTTGTTCTTCCCTGTTTTGACTTTCCTGTGAGGGCAGCCCAGACATCAAAACTATCCGGGCCTTGCTCTTTGGTAAGAGTTTGTTTAGTCAATCGTGCAAAAGAAGACAGCATATCGATCTGGCAAATCAATGCATCCGACACGTTTGGCTTAATAGCTTCCGGCCATTTAATGATAAAAGGAACTCTTGAACCAGCTTCAAAAACGCTGTACTTGCCGCCCCTCAATGGACCGGCTGGAATATGCCCGTTTAATTTTTCAACAGCATCATCTTGGTATCCATCATTCAACACTGGCCCGTTATCACTGGTGAAAATGATCATCGTATTTTTATCAATACCGAGATATTTTAAGTGCTTCATAATCTCGCCCACCGTCCAATCCAGTTGCAGGATAACATCACCTCGGTAACCCAATCCACTTTTCCCTTTGAACATCGTGGCAGGCATTCTGGGTACATGCGGTTCCGTCAAGGCATAATAGAGAAAGAAAGGTTTTGATTGATGCTCTTCAATAAAATCTTTGGCTTTGAATAATAATGTAGTTGACAGCTCTTCATCCACCCATCTCGCTTGAGTGCCGCCACTCATATAACCAATACGGCCAATACCATTCACCACCGTGTTATTATGCCCCTGGTTGGGCGAAGCGTGCATTTTTAATAATTCAGGATGTTCTTTTCCGGTTGGATCATTGCCTACGGGTTTTTTATAATCAACCACTATCGGATCCAATGGGTCTTGTGCTACTACAAAATGATTTTGGACAAACACAGTTGGCACCCTGTCGGCTGTAGCTGGAAAAATAAAAGAATAATCAAACCCGATTTCATTTGGACCTGGCACTATTTCCTTGTTCCAGTTTTTATCCAGTTGTGAGCCAAGTCCCAAATGCCATTTACCAACGATGGCTGTCTTATAGCCCCCTTTTTTTAATAACGAAGGCAAGGTTATCTTATCAGTGGGAATGATCAATGGCGCATCGCCAGGTAATATATTGGTGCCTTGTTTGCGCCAGGCGTATTCACCAGTCATCAAACTATACCGCGATGGTGTGCAGGTGGCAGAAGTTGACCGGCCATTTGTAAACTGAATGCCTTGCTTTGCCAGTTTATCAATATTTGGAGTTATTATCTTCGTGGCTCCGTAACAACTTAAATCGCCATAACCCAAATCATCGGCATAAATGTAAATGATGTTGGGCAGTTTCTTTATGGCTGGCTGTGCAAAGGCCAGAGCACATAAGAAAAGCAGGAAAATTGTTTTCATATGCTTTAAAAATTTAGCCTGTAACCAAACAAAAACCGGAGATAAAAAGGTCTGTGGCGTGTCTAATATCCTGACAGGATGGAATCAATCCGAAAATTTAGTTTCCCGCCTTCAAATAAGCCCAGCCCTTTAGTTGTTTATCAGCGATCTCAATGACCCCTGCAGGGACCGTGATAGCCTCTGGAACAATATCGGCCGGATCAATCTTTCTCAACCGAATCGTATTGGCACACGCTGCAAACACGACTCCTTTTGCTTTTAAGTCCATGATCTCAATGTTACTGACGGTCTTTGATTTCTGGAGTATACTTATTCCGGCATTATGACAGACTAGCTCGATTTCACTATTTGGAGCCTCTGCTAATGCATTATAGATTTGAAGGGTCGTGCTGCGGTGTACCATGGTATCCCCGCTAGTCAATTGAAACACTATTTTATATTTTGTGTTATTGACCGTAGTAGATTGACTCATACAAATCATACTTGTCGACCATACCAAAAGGCCGGTCAGAAAAAAGTTTAATTTCATATGTTTTGAATTTTAAAAATGAGTTAAACGAATTTGTAATCTACACCAAATACCTGAGATAATAAGGTCTGAGGCGCATCCAATATCCTGACATCTTGATGCGGGGTAGGGTCAATAGGGGTAAACGTACGCACGTATTCTCGGATGACCTGATGCATGGTAAAATCGAGATTGTGTGGGTTTTTAACTTTAGGGATGCGGCACAACATATCGATGGGGTCACCCTCGCGCTCACACGCCGTCACGCTATATTCTTTGGTCAGGTCAATGGGTAGTCCGCCGATTTCAATGTGTTGTACCCGCTTGCCTTGATCTTCAAAGGCTTTAAAGGTGATGGCCATGCCTTTCATTTTTATCACCCAACCTCCAAATCGTTTCGATGCATCTTTGGCAAAGACATTTTGTAATTCTTTTTCCAGCCATTCTTTAAGTTGTAATCCAGTCACCAGCCCGGATCGAACGATAGCATCTACGGGTACCATATCCACTATGAATCCTTCTGTAATAGGTACCATGCCGCTATGATCAGCGATGCGCGGCGGACAAAACCTAAACCCATTCGAGAGTACAATATCCGTTTTCGCCTTCCACATCAATGCATCTATGATGATCGTGTCAATCGTGTTTTCTACTACAAAATATCGGTACAGCGGCACTTTGGAGTAGCCATGTATATGATGCATGGATGCAGTATAGTCCCGCTCTAATGTCGTGATCAGCATAGCCATGGCGGGATCTTTTTTATACTCACGGGGATTGACTTCAAGCAATTCATAATGTTCTTCGATTATTTTGCCCTCTGACACCGTCAATTCTAACTTACCTACAAATGAGCCGAAAGCACCGGGCTCTACGACTTTAGCATACTTGCATTGGATAGGCTTGCGCACCCGCTCGTGGGTATCGCCACCGAAGATATAGTCGACCCCTTCGCAGTCTGGCAGATTGGCCATATAGATTTGTTGGGACAAGCCGAGGTGCGCAAGGATAATCACAACATCACATTGCTCCTGTTTCTTCAATACCTGTACATAATATCGGAGGTTTTCTTCCGGTTTGGTATATAAAATGCCTTTACTATACAATGGGGATTGACGAATAGGGACTAAATGATCTGTATATCCTAAGAAGCCGATCTTAATACCTTCCATCACCTTCGTATAGTATGCAGGGAAAATCAATTCTCCTCTGATACCAGCCCCTAGATCGTGGTACATATTGGCACATACTTTTGGGGCTTGTAAAGCACCAAGGAGATGTTGCATTCGATCTTTAAAATAGACGACTTCCCAATTGCCGGGCAAATAAAGATCATAACCCAGGAGATTGAGCAAGTCTACATATGCAGCACCTTGGGTCTTGATCGATAACATACTCCCTTGAAACATGTCGCCGGTATCCACAATAAAAGTATTTGCATTCGCTTTTCTATATTCCTTAAAGAGAGAGGCCAGATGTGCGTAACCAGCTGTTTTCCTAAAAACGATTTGTTCATTTTCCCAAAACAATTCATCATGCGGATGGATTTGGCAGTGCACATCCGTAGTTTGAAGTAAAGTGATCTTTTTAGGTTTGCGGCTAGCCGTTTTTTCGGTTGAAAAGACTTCATCGATTTGATAAGCCTTGGTCTGCAGAGGGTCGATCAAGGTGACTCCCATGCTGCCCAGGGTCATAGATTGTAAAAATTGTCTTCTCTTGTTCATTTTTATTCTTTGGATTGACTCTCTATGATCGCTGTATAAGGGCCATATTTATGTTGGAGTTCAGAGAAGGTATCTGCATATGGTCCAAACGGATGATCATAGGGCTTTTTTGATGGATCGGGCCAATCTGTTTTTAGAAATTTATGCTTTGGTCTCGGTTTTGAATTGACAAATGCTGCCAAATCCCAGGCTTCTTCATCAGTCAACAAAGGGTTGTCAACATTCGCACCGAGCGGCATATTGACTTTGACATACCCTGCAAAGGAAGATAATCTGAACAGTCCGGCTCCTTCATTGTAACTGTGATCGCCCCACAATGGCGGATACGTTTCAATTCTATTTTCCGGCTTGGGAAGTCCTTGCCCATCGCCGCCATGACAACTCATACATTTTTGGGCATACACAAATTGTCCTTGAAGCGGATCAGCAGCCCGATTTAAATTTTTCACTTTATATAGTCCCACGCCTTTGGGGGATTTGTTTTTGGGCACAGCTTGGCCTAACCATTGGATGTAAGCCACGATGGCTTTCATTTCTTTGCTTTGTGGATGTAGGGTATCCCCATTGAGACTTCTTTGAAAACAATCATTGATTCGTCTGCGGATGGTTTCGGCAGTACCGGATCGAGCTCTAAACTTTGGATAGGTAGACCATACTGCTGAATAATTATTTCCATATGGTTTAGTACCTGCATCCAAATGACAATTCTGACAATTCATACCATTGGACATCTGCTTTACCAATCCTTTGGGCCCGAGATAATCTGAGGTGTTGGCGATCAATTGCCTGCCATAGGTGATCAAATCCCTATTTTTTTCGAGGGCGATGAATTGTAGGTCGGGGGCTCGCCAGACTTGATTGCTGTCGTATGTTTTTTTAATAAACTCTTTGGTCGATAGTAGTCTTGAATTTTGCTCTTGGTTGTAATTCCAAAACGTATACCCTATCCATACCAATGAAATGGTCGACAACAGCATCATACCCATCATGACATTGATATATTGAGCCAACATGGGATGTTGGGTGTGACCGTTTTGTCTGCGGATAGTGGTTACGATTTTCGACAATAATGCCTGACAATACCACAATAGGATATTTAAAATGATGACGATGGTGATGCCCAGCCAATTCATGATTTAAAGATAAGAATCTAAGGCTACTTAGCGAGCTCCACTGGTTTCTGTTTTGCCTTCCAGTCACTCATGCCACCGGTGAGATCATAGATTTGTTTAAACCCTAATTCTTTGAGTTGAATCGCTGATTTTCCACTTCTACCACCCGCAGCGCAATACACGATAATCGGCTTTGACTTGTCTAATTGATTTATTTTTTGAGAAAAATCTTTAGTACTATAATCAATGAGTATCGCTTTTTTAATGAATCCCGAAGCAACTTCGCCTGGTGTACGTACATCGACGATTTGAATCGTTTGATCGCGTGCTACCAGGGAATCCAATTGTCGCGCTGTGATCTTAATCTGCCCATATGCCAGCTGGGTCATGCCAGCCAAGGTCACTAGCGTAGAAAAAGTTATTTTATTTATAGTCATGATCTTGTTTTTTTTTAGAAAATGGATACATAATTTGTTGGAAAAAAGTTTTTGGAAATTTTTTCAATTCTGGAAAACCTAACGGCAAGTCTCTACCTGTCGCAGGCACATAATTAGTCCCAAAAATATAATCCCAAATCGATAAGGTAAGGCCAAAATTAGCTCCGTATTTATGAGGAAGTTCTGCAGCATGATGCCAGATATGCATCTGAGGATTATTAAAAATGTATTTGAGTGGCCCTAATGGGACTTGTATATTGGAATGATTAAAATGGCCTACGGCTAGCGTAAAAATATGAACGATTATAAAGTCCTGGACCCCAAAACCAATCATAGCCAAGGGGATATACTCCAGAGTACGATAGGTGATGGTCTCCATCCAATGATAGCGCAGATGTGCAGCAAACCCCATCTGCTCTACACTATGATGTACTTTATGAAATTGCCATAACCATGCTGACCGATGCAGTAATCGGTGCACATTCCATTGGATAAAGTCACGTACGACAAACAGTATGCCCAATTGAACCCAAAAAGGCAACGAATTCACTTTTATTGAAATTAGATTTTTCCAACCAAATACATTAAAGATTACATCATTAAATGCCTGGCTAAAAACATTGGAGACCGCATTATAGCCAATCAACGAAAAGATAAAAAAATTAAAAAACATATAGAATCCATCCAACCAAAAATCTTTCCGGATAATCTCTTGATTTTTTCTCCAAGGGAATAAGATCTCCAGCCCCCAAAAAAATAAGGAGATCACGAGCAACCAATAAAAATAATTGTGTAAGGATGGATGCAACAGTTCTCGCCATAGATAATCTGCATATCCCTTGTACCCATTGATGAAGGTCTCCCAATATCTCATGATTTAAATATTATATCAAATTAATGAGGAAGTTTTTCTCTGCAAAATCCGTACACCCAGGTCCCTGCCAATGCTGCCAAAAGTGTAATCACGGTGATCGCACCACCAGCTCCGATCTGAGCATATAATGGCCCCGGACAAGCACCAGTCATCGCCCAACCAAACCCAAACAATAATCCGCCTATAATATTGCCCTTGCTAAAAGGCCTTGAATGAAATTCAATCTCTTCACCTTCTATGCTTTTTGTTTTAAACTTTTTAATCAAGAAAACAGAGAAAGCTCCGACCGCTACGGCACTGCCTATCACCCCGTACATATGAAAAGCCTGAAGCCGGAACATCTCCTGGATACGATACCAACTGATCACTTCAGATTTTACCAAAATAATACCAAAAACTACACCCAGCGGGATATATTTGAAATTATAATACCACGGCTGGATAATGTCACTTTCATTGATACAAACAGTATCTAAGGATCTGACTTCGTGGTCGAGGTTTTCTTCCTTGATTTCTTGTTTGGTTTTTGTTGCCACAGCTTCCATAGTTTTTATAAGTTTAAAATATAAGGTAAGATGAGATTAGTCATAATAAATCCGCCGAGCATAAAGCAGATCGTGGCTACGAGGGATGGCCATTGAAGTGTAGCCAAGCCCATGATCGAATGGCCACTCGTGCAGCCACCTGCATATCGCGTTCCAAATCCAACCAAAAACCCACCGACGATCATCATTATGAATCCTCGCCAAGAAAACAAGGAAGCCCAACTGAATATCTCCTTTGGCAATAATGCTGCCGATGGAGTGATACCATACCCGCCTAATTCTGTGATCAGATCTGGATGAATAGCTACCGGAAGAGGATTGGCCATGAGATAAGCAGCTATAAAACCCCCAATGATGACACCTCCGGCAAAAAACAGATTCCACATTTCTTTTTTCCAATCATAGGTGAAGAAAGGAAGGCGTGCTGGTATACAGGCAGCACAGATATGGCGAAGCGATGAACTGATACCAAAAGATTTGTTGCCAAATATTAATAGCACAGGTACCATGAGCCCGATGATAGGCCCCGCGATATACCAAGGCCAAGGTTGATTGAGAATAAGGAATATCATGTTGATAGAATTAATTTTTAGTACACAAGATTAACACCTTTTTATTGCGCTGTTTACGACAGAAATAGATTAGATCGTTTTTAATCGAGCTACGGTCCGACCTACCGTCCGAGCTACGCTCTCCCACCCGCCGCCATTCGTGATGTTTTGAATACCCTGAGCACGGAGTATCTCTATAGCCATTTTACTTCGAGAGCCACTTCTGCAAAATACTACGATTTGGTTTTTGTTTTTAAAGGACTCCAGAGAAGCAAGGATTTGGCTTAGCGGGATATTGACAGACCCGGGCACATGACCGATTTTGTATTCATCCGGATTACGCACATCTACCAGATATGCATCTTGTCGGATCCTGCTTAAGAGATCCTCTTTAGGGGATCCAAAAAATAATTTAATGAATTTTTTTATCATAGGATATAGGTTATTATAGAGGATTTAAATGAGTGAGACCTACACATATTAATATTAGTGTGTGTACTGTTTTTCTTGAATTGCTGCATAACCACCTTCTATCTCCGTGATATTTCGATAGCCTCTGGCCTGCAGGATGGAAGCTGCTATCATACTGCGATAGCCACCGGCACAGTGGATATAGGTAGGCTCTGCGGTGTTTAATTCACTGATCCAATCATTGATCATATCTAATGGTTTGTTTTCGGCTCCGGCCACATGTCCTGCATCATATTCTGTGGGTTTTCTGACATCGACGACCTTCACATTGCCCTCTTGGTGAATCTGATTGAACTGCATGGCACTGATCTGATCGACGGTATCTATTTCTTTTCCAGCCCTTATCCAGGCTTCTATACCTCCTTGCAAATAACCAATCACTTGATCGAAACCGACCCGGCTCAATCGGGTCACCGTCTCTGCTTCTTCGCCTGGCGAGGTGATGAGTAAAATTGGTTGCCGTACATCCTCTATCAAAGCTCCTACCCAAGGTGCAAAATCACCTTTCAATCCGATGTTGACGGATTGAGGAACAAATGCTTTGTAAAAATCATGGGCGGGGCGAGTATCTAACAGGACGGCGCCGGATTCATCAGCCATGATGGCAAATGCAGCAGGGTCTAGCGCATGCATACCCTGTTTCATCACTTCATCAAATGCCCGATAGCCTTTTTTATTCATCGCTACATTTTGTGGAAAGTATGCAGGTGGCGGCATAAGACCATCCGTGACCGCTTTGATAAAAGATGCTTTGTCCGGTTGATTGAGAGCATAGTTCATCTTCTTTTGATTGCCCAACGTGTCTACCGTCTCTTTCATCATGTTTTTTCCACAGGCACTCCCTGCGCCATGTGCCGGATAGACGATCACATCATCGCCCAAGGGCATCACTTTGGATTGTAGACTTTCGTACAATAAACCAGCTAGATCTTCTTGGGTCATATGGGCAGCTTTCTGAGCCAGGTCGGGTCGACCTACATCTCCCAGAAACAAGGTGTCGCCGGAAAATATACAATGGTCTTTGCCGGATGCATCTTTTAATAAATAGATCGTGCTCTCCATCGTATGTCCCGGAGTATGCATCACAATAAAAGTCAGCTTACCCACTTTAAATTCCTGACCGTCCTTGGCAGATATACAATCAAATTCACATGCTGCAAATGGCCCGTATACGATCGGCGCTCCGGTACTTTTGCTCAGATCTACATGGCCTGAAACAAAATCAGCATGAAAATGAGTCTCAAAAATATACTTCAGCTTGACTTCATCTTTTTTTAATCGATCCAGATACGGTTTTATCTCTCTCAACGGGTCTATGATGGCCGCTTCGCCGTCGCTGGTGATGTAATAGGCGCCCTGTGCAAGGCATCCGGTATAGATTTGTTCAATTTTCATAGTTATTCAATTAGGTATGATTTAAATATAATTCTTTTATGATGATGAGAATACCCATAAGCAAGGTAAACCAACCGAATCCTACTCGAAGCTTATAGCCAGACACCACCTTAGATAATGCGATACCTATAAAGAGACCAGAGATGGTAAACGCCGTAAATAAGAGAATGAGCGGCCAATCAAAGGAGGCTAATAATCCATAATTACTAATGACACCAATCAAAGAATTGATAGCAATGATAAATAACGAAGTGCCTACCGCGATTTTCATCGGAAGATTTCGCAATAAAACCAACGATGGGATAATTAAAAATCCCCCTCCAGCCCCAACCAGTCCGGTAAAAAACCCAATCAGCAAACCTTCTACCATCATGAATAGGATAGCACGAGTGCCATAAGAGACCTTAGCTTTATCAATGGGTTTTATCTGGAATATCATCGATCCTGCTGCTACTAACATCAACACAGCAAATAAGGTCATAATAAAGATGCTTTTCGTGATCAGTAGATCCCCGATCATACCTACCGGATCATTTATATGAGGCAGGATATATTTTCTAGTCACAAAAACTCCTACCACAGACGGTAATCCAAAGATCAATGCTGTATTGAAGTCAATATTGGCCGATTTAGATAATCGCAACACACCAACTAAAGAAGTGGTACCAATGATAAATAAGGAATAGGCGGTGGCCATCAATGGGGCTATACCAATAGCATAGACGAGTACCGGCACCGTCAGTATAGAGCCGCCACCCCCGATCAGACCGAGCATGACCCCTGTCAACAATGCAAAGAGTATAGTCTCTGGACTCATATCATCAAGCGATTGATTGATTACAACAGTCCTCTAGACAATGGATTATATTTTTCATTTTTGGATAAGCCAGAGAAAAGTATCGATTGCGACCTGATTTTTCAGACTTCAGCACGCCCTTATCCTGCATGAGGGTCAAATGCTGTGATGCGATAGCTTGTTCTATACTTAGCGTCGTTTGAATTTCAAGCACCGTCATGGGTCCTCGGTTTTGTAATAAGTCTACCATAGTCAATCGCAACGGATGGGCTATCACTTTAAGCATATTGGCTGCATGGCTCAATTTTTTGGTCTCTACCCGGCGAGATAATAATGTTTTCATCTTAAAGATACAAAGATAGCTATATTTATATGTATTATTGTTATTTTTTTTGACCGTACTAAGATTGGGGGCTATATAACATCAAGAATAATACAAACAGCAAGTATGATGCGGGTGGTCAGTGAATATACCTAGGAGAAATTATGGGACAGCATCAAAAAAAAAGCAGACAAGCCATTGATTCAATGATTTTGTAACTTTCAAAACCTTAGGCAGGCTCATAAAAGGCCGGCTCGCCAATACTCATGTGGGTAAACAGAGTTATATTTGTCCAAAGCAGCCATGGAAAAACCCGATGTAGACATTAAGGATCATAACATCATGACTTCCTATGATGAATCCTTTGTACCCTGGACGCTATATGCCAATATTCAAAATTCTATCCAGTTTGCCGATAATAAGATCAACCTCTTGTTTGTGATCGCGGGTATCATTTTATCTATTGTCCTGGGCAATGTGGAAGATTTTAACAATCAACATTGGACCTATAAAGTAGTTTTTGTTTTAATCGTAATAGTGATCATCCCATTTATGTATTATAGCATCCGGACCGTGGCGGCTCATGTAAAACATCAGCCGGATGTACCTAGTAAAAAACTGTATTTTTTTGGAGACATTCTTTCCATGCAAGCCAGTCAATACATTGAGCGTTTTAAAGAGCAACCCCGCAAAGCGCATTATGACGAAGTGTTGCTTCAAATCCATAATCTCAGCCACATCGCCAAAAAGAAATTTGAAAATTATGCAAAGGCACTTTATCTGCTGTGTGTGATGATCTGTTTGCTCCTGGTCCTATTGGTCATCGAAGCATTTACCTCTTAATACGACCACGATGCAAGCGGTAGATCAACAAACCAACATCACATCAACAGATACGTACTATCCATTGCGACATGAGGAGAGTATCATGGGCGCAGCAGATGAGTCATTTGTAGCCTGGAATGTATATATGACGCTTCAATCGTCTATTCAGTTTGCAGATTATAAGATCAACCTTTTATTTGTAATCGCTGGAGTGATCTTATCGATGGTGATAGACAGTGCAGATCATTTCAAAACGGAGTCTTTAGGTTATCAGGTCTGTTTCATTGCATTCCTGGTGGCGATGGTTCCATTTATTTATTATAGTGTGCGCACCATCTCTGCACACGTAAGTACTTTGCCCGATGTCAAAAGTAAAAAATTGTATTTTTTTGGTGAAATCGCCAGCGTCTCGACTTCTGAGTATATCCAACGATTTCGTTCTGCGCCCCGGAAAGATCATTACGATGAACTTTTACTGCAGATCCATAACCTCAGTAAAATAGCTAAAGAAAAGTTTAAAAACTATGGCAAGGCACTGTACCTGCTGTGCGTCATGATGGCCATCATGGTATTGATGTTTGTGTTTAAAACGATGTTGAGTTAATAAGATTTGGAAAATCTGATGTGACTCAAGCAGCTACTTAGTCATTATTCTTATTTGAATTCTTTGATTTGATTTTACCATCCTTATACTTTTCTTTAAATTTTTTCTTTTGTGAAGGGTCATTAAAGTCATAAGTCTCCGAAGTACCATCCTTAAATTTTATGTTGAGTACATCATTGGAGTGAGAGATTTCAGTCACATCAGCTGGCAGGTCATGGACCCAGTCTGGCACTGGTGCGGTGGGCGGTAATGGGGCTATAGGTGCTACAGGTGCTACAGGTGGGATAAGTCCCATTGGAGCAATAGGCGGAGTCGGTGCAGTCGGAGCCGGAGGCGCATGTGATATTGTAGGACTAGGGGGTATCGGTGCTATGGGTGCCATCGGTGGAATCGGTGGCACAGGGGGTATAGACATAGACATGTCTAATCGATCCCCATATTTTTCCTCAAACTCTACTTTCGATTTATCATTATTTAAATCATAAATCTCTTTTTTACCATTTCTCAAATAAACCGTGGCGACATTATCTGAGTTAGTTTTTCCTTTCATCACAATTTTTTGGACTTCATCATTTACTTCAAAAGACCTGGTCATTGAATATTCATGTGTGCCTTGCTGTATACCATGAGGAGTGGTGTTTTTAGGTGGTGTGGTATCCAATTTTAAAGTTGCTGCTGAAGTATGATCATCAGAAAAATGTACAGGAGAATTATGGTGTCCGGGATCCGATCCCACGGGACTGGCGATCGTCAATCCACTAACCACAGCTGCGGGTAATGATGAGGTCACTAAATCCTTGAACTGTTCATAGGATGTAGGATCAGAAGCTACGGATCTAAAAGCCATCATCATGAAGACGACTACAGGAATAACGAGTAAAAACTTAAGTTTTTGAAATGGTAGGGATTTTGAAGAATTCATCATGGTTATACGTGATTTTAATGAATAAGCATTGAAGGTGGGTGTGAATCTAAAATGATCGTGTCCTAAGGCTTTAAGTAAAATATATTGATAGACTTTGGGGTCCGCGCCTTGATGCACCATGATATCGTCCGTGAGATATTCAAGGTTTTGACGAATAGACTTTTTAAGCATCCAAGCGAATGGGTTATACCAATTGAGGATACAGACCAATTCACCTATCAACATATCCAGACTATGTTTTTGGCGAATATGAATCTCTTCATGACGGATGATATGTCTGTAATCGGTCGCACTTAATCCATCCGGATAGAGGTAGATCCCATTGCCAAAAGAGAATGGCGTAGCCTTGTCGGAGATATGATAAATTTGAATGGAGCCATTTGATACAGCTGTTGATTTTTGTTTCATTCGATACAATGAAAAACATTGCATGCTGATCCTGGCTATAAAAAACAATATTCCTACGATCCATACGGCTATAAAGATCATCATAGGATCTATCGCCTTATGGAGTGGTTGAGTTTTTATATATTGATGAGTGACTTTCGTCACAGACGGGATATA
Source organism: Saprospiraceae bacterium (assembly GCA_031417835.1). GTDB lineage: Bacteria > Bacteroidota > Bacteroidia > Chitinophagales > Saprospiraceae > JADJLQ01. Next base: position 57,977 of record JANOWJ010000017.1, read on the forward strand.
GTGCAGCCATGCCGCTGATGGTACGATGGATTGTGTAGTAGGAGCAGGTATGTTGATCATCGAAGTACCAAAGGCAACCAATGTCCCGACGAGGAAATAAATGCGAATGCTATTAAAAAATGTAAGTTTAGATAATACCAGCTTATAAAATAAGGCCAAAAGGCTAATGGCAACCGTAAACTTGATTAAAAACAATAGCGCAACTCCTATCATGATTTTTTACCTTTTTCAATGAGTGAGATGATTTCTTTCAATTCTTGGGAGCTAAGAGTTTCCTGCTCAACAAAAAAATTGACCATTTCTTTATAACTATTGTCAAAATATGCACTGACGAATCCCTGCATAAATGTCTTTTTATACTGGTCCTCTGTTATTAATGGTTTATAGATACTGACATTGCCGGCTTTTTTACTGCTTATAAATTTTTTTCGTTCCAGGTTTTTAATAGTAGAAGCCAAGGTCGTATATGGTATTTCATTTTCATCCAGTAGATCGAGTATGGCCCGGATATGAGTCTCGCCGATTTGCCAGATGATTTTCATGGCTTGTTCTTCCTGTGGGGTTAGTTTTTGCATGATCTACGAATTATTAGTCAAATCTACGATAATTTCGTAGATCAGTCAAGGCTTCGAGATCATTTTAACTTAATTTTAAGATTTAAGCACTCTAGTTCTCAGAGAAGCTACGGGTGAATAAATATTTTTTACCCTTTCTATTTCTGCTCTAATGGTTTAGCTAAATTCCGAATAACAGATCATTCATTTCTTAATGATCTTACCGGATTCGCAATAGCCGCTTTAATGGCCTGAAAACTCACGGTGAGTATAGCGACTAAAGCTGCCCCAATCGCTGCAGTTACAAATACCCACCAATTTAAATACACACGATAAGCAAAATCTTCCAACCAATGATTCATCACATACCAGGCTATGGGAAATGCAATAAGGGCAGCAATAAGTACAAGTATTAAAAAATCCTTGGAGAGCAACGTGACGATACTGGACACCTCGGCGCCCAATACTTTTCTTATTCCTATTTCCTTTATTCGTAAAGTGATTGCAAACGCGGATAAACCGAATAATCCAAGACAAGCAATAAAAATAGCTATACACGCAAAGGCGCAAAAGATATTTCCCTGACGCTGCTCGCTCTGATACAATACATCAAAGTTTTCATCCAAAAAAGTATATTGATAAGGTATGTCCGGTATATATTTTTTCCAGGTAGCTTCGATATGAGCTAAAGAGGCCGAAACATTGTTACCCACTATTTTTACTGAAAGATTGTTATACCGACTTCTGCGCTGAGGAAACATTTGTAATACCACGGGGACGATGGCTTGATGCATGCTTTCAAAATGAAAATCTTTGACGATGCCAATAATATGACCCTTAACGGAGCCATATCTAAAATCTTTACCTATAGCCTCAACAGGTTCTTTCCAGCCTAATATGCTAGCTGCAGTTTCATTCAATACAAAACTCAATGTATCCAGGCTATATGCTCTTGAAAAATTTCTACCTGCAGCCATATTCATACCATAGGTCGGTATAAAATCATAATCTACAGCTACCACCTTTATATCTGTCTTAGAGGGAGCCATAGAGTCACCGATCATCACATAAGCATCAGAAGCATCCAATAGTCGACCAGTAGGTATTCTCGAAGATCGACCAACATCTTTAATATTAGCATTGGCTAATAAATCTGTACGGAATGACTCATACCGCTCTGTCAATGCCCTATTATAAGGTATTACTGCTATATGATCTTTGTCATAACCTAAGGTCTTGTTTTGAATAAATCGTAATTGCTGGAATACTATGATAGTAGCCACGATCAGTATAATGGAAATGGAAAATTGGGCCACCACCAATATTTTTCTAAAAGATATACTTCCTCCCCCTGTATTCATTAATCCCTTTATCGTCTTTACAGGTTGGAATGAGGAAAGGAAAAAGGCGGGATATAAACCAGATAAAGTACCAACTACAAAAGGTGTCAATACAATCGGAATGGCAAAACTCCAATGTAACAAGGATGCCATCGTAAGGTGAAGGCCGGACATTTTATTTAGAAACGGTAGGCTTAGCCAGCATACTCCTAAAGCCAGCACACTCGCTAACAATGTGAGCAAAATAGATTCACTTAGAAATTGGCCTAACAATTCTTTTTTACTTGCACCAGCGACTTTGCGGATACCGATTTCTTTTGCACGCAAGGCAGATCGCGCCGTAGACAGATTCATAAAGTTAATACAGGCAATCAATAAGATAAAAAATGCGATTGCTGCAAACAGATATACCCGATTGATATCACCATTGGGTTCCGCTTCATCATCCGTGTGAGAATATAAATGAATATTCGTCAGCTTCTGCAACCCTAGTTTGGTGAATTTTGAAGCTTGGTTTCCAATATATTCCTGTCCTGCCATTCGTCGATCTATAAATGCTGGAAATTGCGCAAGCATACGCTCCGGATTATACTGCCGGGGCAATAATAAATAGGTCATAAAAGAATTATTGCCCCAATTGGTCCTCAACGGTTTTTCACCATAAATGCGATCGTCCTTTAAGGTACTGAAGGACAGCAATATCCCAGGATGCACATGGGTGTTAGCTGGTAATGATCGATAAATACCGGTGACTTTAAAATCATATTTGTCATCATACCGTATTGTTTTATTCATCGGATCTTCATCGCCAAAATATTTATCGGCCATTTCTTCTGTCAACATCATGGAGAATGGATTTACCAAGGCCGTTTTGGGGTTACCTTGGACTACATCGATCGTAAATACATCAAAGAGCTGCTCATCAGCCCAATAAACTTGTGTTTCATTAAACAATTTTTCTTTGTATTTCAACGGCGAAATACCATCATCTACCAAACGGGTCATTTTTTCAATCTCCGGGAAATCTGTGGGCAAATAATATCCAAACGGTGGCGAAACTGAGCACAACCTGAGCGAGACTACACCAGCCTCGTTATTAAAATCCCTGGTCACCCGATAGATCCGATCGGCATGAGCATGATACCGATCATAACTCAATTCATGAAGGATATACATAGAGATGATTAAGCAGCTGGCCAGACCTACTGTGAGTCCAAACAAATTAATACCTGATATGAGTCGGTATTTGGTAAGATTACGCCATGCGATTTTGAAATAGTTTTTAAGCATAATAATGGTCTGGAGGTGCTCTGACCTGATTGAATTCACCCGGCATACACCACTCAGACTAATCAACTCACGATCTATACCAAAAAGAAAAATTGCTGACTATCAATGTTATAGTCATTGCCTTAGCGAGTCGAGGTGTACGATATCGCACACGAGTGCATCGATTTAAATTAAACCCTACTTTGTCAAATTACTATATATTCATAATGTTGTACTTCTCCGAAGTACATTGAACCGAAGAAAAAATGATTACAAATGTTAAGCTTCTACCGAAGCAACAAGAATCATTCAATAGTTTCGGAGAAACTCAACCTTTGTAATAAATATAAGTCTGAGTTTTCGTACTTCGGAGAAGTAATACATCGAAAAACTTTGGATTCTGGAGCGAATATGACAAAGTAGAGATAAGCAGAATTAGCCTTGTCCAGATACTCTCACCCCCCATAACGTACACCCACCATACCATTCAGTTTCCTGTTGTTATAGCCTGGCACATCAAAGTATACTTGGTTGGTGATATTCATAAGCTCTATAAAGGTGCTCCACCGACTAGTGATTTTATAATTAATGGCACAATCCAAAGTCACATATTCTAATAGATAGGCTGGCCCGGGATCAAATGGGCCT
>JANOWJ010000018.1:0-37370 GCA_031417835.1 Saprospiraceae bacterium
TTCAGCCCCGACTGAGCATTGCCGAGGACCATCGGGGCTGAAGCCCCTCCCACACACTGGATTTTCGATTATCGTATGAGCATATCGCATCGCCCGCTTGGCCTGTGGTCCGCCATCGCGCTGGTCGCGGGCAATATGATCGGCAGCGGGGTGTTTCTGTTGCCGGCTTCACTGGCGCCATACGGCGCGATCAGTCTGATCGGCTGGGGCATCACCCTCGGCGGCGCACTGCTGCTTGCGCTGACGTTTTCGCGCCTGGCTGCGCGCGATGCACGTGCGGGCGGGCCGTATGCGTATGCGCGCGAAGCCTTCGGCGACACCACTGGTTTCGTGATCGCGTGGAGTTACTGGATTTCGATCTGGTGCGCCAACGCTGCGATTGCGGTGGCGTTCGCCGGCAGTCTGGGCAGTCTGTTTCCGGTATTGGTCGCAACACCTATACGCGGCGCTTCGGTCGCGCTGGCGGCGCTGTGGCTGTGTACGGCAATCAATCTCGTCGGCGTGCGTGAAGCGGGACGGCTGCAGATCATCACCACCGTTTTGAAACTCGTGCCGCTGCTGCTGTTCGGCGGCATCGCGATCTGGCTGATCGAACCGCACTCTCTTCACGTCGCTGCGCAGGCGACGGTGAACGAGCCACCACAGTCTATGGCGTCACTCATCCACGCCACCGTCGCGCTAACCCTGTGGGCGTTTCTCGGTTTGGAAGCCGCCACGATTCCCGCCGGTGCGATCAGCGATGCCGAACGCACGATTCCGCGCGCCACCATGATCGGCACCCTGCTCGCCGGCATCGCAACGATTCTCGCCTGCACCGCGGTGCTCGGCGTGTTGCCGGCGGACGTGACGGAACATTCCACTGCGCCGATGGCCGATGCGGCGGCAGCGCTGTGGGGACCGGCTGCCGGTATCGGCATTGCCATCGTCGCTGCGATTTCCTGCATCGGCGCACTCAACGGCTGGGTGCTGTTGTCGGCGCAGCTGCCGATGGCAGCCGCGCATGACGGGCTGTTTCCGAAAGCCTTCGCCACGCTGGATGCGAACGGCACGCCACGTGCGGGCATCGTCGTCAGCACCGTGCTGGCGAGCCTGCTGGTGATCGCGAATTACAGCGATTCACTGGTGAAGGTGTTCACGTTCTCGATCCTGCTGTCGACCGCAGCGACGCTGTTGCCCTACGTCGCCAGCAGCGCGGCGTGTGCTCTGTCAAAAGCTAATATGGCACCTCGATGATCTTTATTTAAAGCAAGGTCAGACCCGTTGTTAAAATAAACTAAGGCGTCCTCCTGTGCATGGAGCGTGAAGCAACACCAAAAGATCAAATTTAAAATCAAATATTTCAATGATACAGTTTTAAGAGTACAAAGGTAATGACCTTCATGGTCTTCTGCCATAATCTCAGTCAGGAATCCTCAAAAAACCCTAATTTTGTATTCGGGACTTTAATTTGATTTAGCCTTTTAACTAATTCGTATTGAATTCAACGACAAACTCATGGGATTCAAAATATTGTTTAGAACTAAAAAAGTAGAATTTATACCGATGAAATCAATCCTTCCGCTAATTTTTAGTCTATTGATTGTTTGCTGCTTTGATTATTTGGCAGCACAGCCAGATGGCACATCTATCGGTATGAGTATCGTGCCTATGGCCAAAAGTTCTGATCCTGTTTTTTTGACTATTTCCAATGCCTCCAATACGACATTCTCCATACTCGCTCAAAGAAAAAATGTACTGGTCGCCTATGATTTCAGAAGAAATCTACTCTTTGAAATAAAAAACCAGTTTGACGATGCAATACAGTTGGCATCAAATGCGAAAACTATTTATGTATTAGATAGCAAAGAAAAACTGGCTCTTGGTTTTGATCAGGGCAACGGCAAATTAACACATAAAATAGGGACTAATGCTCCAGACAAAATCCGTAAACCGATAGGCATCAGTACGCTTCAAAATAATCAAGTCCTGATCATGGACGCGCACAAAAACACACTACATTTTTTTGAGGCTCAAGGAAAACACATAAAATCCATTGCCTTAAATGGCACCGTTTCTCCTGTAAGCATGCAATGTGACGGTAAAGAAAATATCTATGTACTGGATGATAAACTACAGGCGATCCTACGATATGATTTAGACGGCAAACCCACCACTACATCAAGACTTTATACGGATGCTTCAAGCCCGAATGATCGAAAAGGCAAAATCAAATCTTTTATACTTGACCCTATGGGTTATCTTCAAGTATGGAATCAAGTGACCAATGAAATAGAAACTTATACCTGGAACGATAAGCCTGTAAAGATTTTTCAGTCCACACCCAAAGAAGGATTGGCCCTGAGTAAAGCCGAATCGATTGTGATCCTACCTACAAATTATGAAATCCAGATTAGCTATCATGGGAATAAGATCAGTTCATTCCAATATAAGATACCAGTGATTAAACCAGAAAATCTTTTTGGGTTTGATGTGGAAGGAGAGAAATTGTTGGTATCTTTCAAAAAACTGGATCCGATGCAGGCCAATCGCTATGGCTTAATGACTCAAAACGTACTGGGCCAAGATTCACTAGCGTATGTGTCAGATGGTAGCCCATTTGTGATCGAGGAAAAAACGATATTTCAAAATCGCAGCAGACGATATAAACTGGTAGCCATGAATCCCTCGGGAAAAAGTGAAGCTACCAGTGGTTTTGATAACTTTTATGGGTTTGGCAATTGTCTTCGAAAAAACGATCAATTTGACGAGGCCATCACGGCTTATCAAAATGCACTTCGATATATGGGTCGTCCCGCGAAAATGAATCATTTTGTCTCCTTAGCCATTCTAGATATTGGAAAAAAAATGCTGACTAATAATGTAGATCTGCTCAAGGGGCTCAATGCATTAAAAACCGCTTATAACCTGAATCCAAAAGAAAGCTCTATCCAAAAAGGGCTTACAATGGGATTTGATAATTTATTTTGGCGATTGGCTGCCCAGGAAAATTACAATTCTATCATTGTCGAAGCCGCTAAGGTCATCAACCAGACTTTTTTAAAAAATAATATTTTAAAGAGTATAGACTCTCTGGCCATCACCCTTGAAAAACTACAGGCGATCAATACTGTATCGAATGCCAGGCTATTACGGGCTAAATTAGTAGACTGGGCACCGGAACGGGTGACTTTTTGGAAAGGAGTTCATCGCGTAGATCTAAGTCTTTACCAATTAAAAATAAAATCCGGTGCTCCCGATTATGAATTACAAGCCCTCATCGGTGAAGGCGAGCGTCACATTCAAAAAGCGATAGAATTATTACAGAAAGACGGCAAGCCCTTTATAGATGAATCCATTCTTTATTTACAGTCTTTAGAATTGTCAAAAAAATCTGCCGAACAAGAGAAAAATGCGCGACTCTTGATTCAACTTCATTCAAATAAAATGGATGTGGTGCAAACAATGCAAGTCAAAGAACTTATGGCATCCGCATTAGTAGGCCAGGGTCAATATGATGCCGCTTTAAAAGAGTATAATTATTTATTAACTCAAAAACCTAATGAAGTAAAATGGAAACTTGGACTTGCAGATGCTTATTTTTTGGCAAAAAATCTTCCCGAGGCCCTCTCATTATACAAACAATTATTACTCAATGATCGGGACAATTATACGTATATCGCCAAAATAGGTCTTGCCGAGCTTAGTCTGGGCAATCCAAACGAAGCTAGTATGCAGCTTGAAAAAGCGATTGAGCTGGATCCGACTAATAAATCTTGGGCAGGGCCGCTAGGAGAATGCTATGAATACACTAACAATGTGCAAAAAGCAATTGATCAATATAAAATAGCCATAGTCGATTATACACAACTCAATAAAAACAGTGCATCTGCTGCTTATGCAGAATCTTCAGAGAAACTAAAATTTTATCAGAATAAATTAGCACGACTTTACCTGAAAATAAACGCATTTGATAAGGCATCAGAGCTCTTTCAGAAGCTGGCACAGGCACAGCCTCTAGACGCATCGGCATGGTTTGGACATGGCTCAGCATCATTATCCAGAGGACTTGTCTACGATGCAGTAAAATCTTTCCAAAAAGCACGATCCCTTGATCCAGAGAATGTAGAATATCAAACTGCATTGCAAAACAGTATTGACCTGCGTGGTCAGGTATCTAAAAATGAAGACCCAATAGCAATTGCCGATGTCAAAATACCTGAGATCTATCCTTCATTATATATCAACTATGGTGATGAATCTCTTCTCCCAGTCGGTGAGGTCACATTGACCAACAATACGAACTTACCAGTGCGGTATACGCAGATCAGCATTGAGATTCCAGAGATTATGAATGAACCTACTGTCCTACCCGGTGGAGTCATTACGAGTTATTCAAATAGTACCATCAATTTGAGTGCTATTTTTTCTTCAAAGATTCTTGTGTATCTGCAAAGTCAAAAATTACAAGCCAAAGTAGTGGTGTCCTACACATATGATGAGAGACCCCGGATAGCCACTAAGACCGCACCTGTGTCGATACAAAGTCGCAATGCGATCAATTGGACTGATAAACGCAGATTGGCCTCTTTTATAGCGGTAGGTCCAGGTCCCATGGCTGAATATGCTTTATCCAGCAATGAATTATTCAAAGGGCTAGTCAAGTCAACACTGCCGGAGAATCTGACCAAAGCCTTACAGCTTTATACGATGCTCAATCAGGAAAAACTCATTTATACCCCCGACCCTGACCTGAGTTATTCATCGGTATCTACCAATACCAACTTGATCGATTTTTTACAATATCCAGGGGAGACTTTATTAAAGAAAAGAGGAGATTGTGATGATATGGTCACCTTGTACTGCTCTGTCCTCGAAAATGCAGGCATTCCGACCGCTTTTATCGACATACCGGGCCATATATTTATGGCTTTTGATTTGAATATTTTACCCTCCCAGATCGAAGAATCCGGTTTTAACCTTCGGGATGTCATTTCTCTCCAGGGCAAAGTCTGGTTGCCGATAGAGACTACTGTGATTGGTAAAGCCAATTTTAGGGACGCTTGGGAGTCTGCTGCCCAACGATATCACCTGGCGATCAATCAAGGATTTTTCCCTGAATTGATAAAATTGGCTGACGCCCGAAAATTATATCGACCCTCCAGTTACAACCCGACTCAACAAAATGGAACTTTTCTGGTCAAAGAAACATTGATTAAAGAGTACACTGATGAATCTTACCGGATTTATGCCAAATTGAATGAAGGAAGCCTCGCAGCATTAAAAAATCAGTATTTGTATGAACCTTACAATGTTTTTATTAAAAACCGGTATGCAGTTACTTTAGGACAAGCTGGTAGGTTTGCGGAAGCTAAAGAAGTCCTAAACGACGCATTAAAGATGGCTCCTACCAATTCATCCGTGCTTAATAATCTGGGAAATGTGTATTTACAAGAAGGAAATATAAGTGAAGCAATCAAACATTATGAAAGAAGCTACCGTACGGATCCCTCGGATCTCCAGACAGTTCACAATCTTTTCAAAGCCTGCCTGAAAGAAAATGATAAGGCTAGAGCTAAAATATGGTTGGACATTGCATTATCTTTGGATGCGCGATCAAGTGAATATCTCAAAAATCAACTCAATCAACTCAAATAAATCATGAAGCTCAAATCCCTACTTACCCTATTGGTGCTTTTTTTGACTATTTCCTGGAGTGGTATCTCTGCTCAGACTTCTGCACTGCAACTCGGCAAAGTCACCTATCTGGAAGGTCAAGCACAACTTTCAGTGGCTAATACCAACATTCCTGTTGCTATCAACACCATTGTGTACGCAAATCAGACCTTAAAAACGGCTCCTAAATCTGTGGTCGAAATTCTATGGTCCAATGGATCTAAAACGACTATCGAACCTTCAAGCGTCTATTCTATCAAAGATCTGCATGCTCAAAGCGGCAGCCAGGCTTTGGTTCAAAGTGAAACCGTTTTTTCAGGCTTTAAAAAAGTTTTTAGATCAGCCACTGAATCTAAACGAGCTGAAGAGGGAGGCATCCGCAGAACTCAAGCAAAGGTAGATACTATCGTCAGTCCAGACCAACTATACTGGAAAGAAGATAAAGAAATCACATTTGAGGAAGCTTCTGTTTATTATGAAAAAGGTGATTTTGTAAAAGCTGTTTATGCATTCAAAACATTTTTGGACCAAAAGCCAATGAACGAAATGGCTAAATATGCCACTTTTGCTTTAGGCCATAGTTACCTTAAAATCAACAATCAGGTAAAAGCAAGAGAACTTTTTGAGCAATTTATACTGAAATATTCTTCAGACGAGTTACGGACTCAAGCAGAGTCTGTGTTGGCCAAATTCCCAGCTGAACATTGAGTTTTAAAAATCTGAGGCACCTCGGGCGTGTCTTTGTACTGTCTTGCTGCAGTCTAGTCATCACTATCTTTGCCATTTGGCTTAGTGATCAACTAGACAGTACTCCCCTCAAGCGGCTTGAGAATTCTTTATATGACCTGGACTTTAAACGGCGTAGTATAAACAAAGGCCATCATACGGTGCGACCTGATGATGTGGTCATCGTAGATATTGACAATGCTAGCATCGCAGAACTCGGTAGAGTGCAATCATGGCCTAGGCTTTATGATGCCCGAGTGATCAACCACATAGCTGCAGGTGAACCGTATACTATCGGAATTGATTTTTTATATACAGAGTCTGATACGTTACCTCTTATATATGATTCTCTGTTATCCATTAGAGGGATCACAAACCCACACCAGTTGATATCATCGCTTAGTACAGATGATTCTTTGGCAATAGCCATCCGAAATGCTCAAAATGTGTATTTAAGTCTGCTCGAAGATCAGAGCCATTCTGACACGATCGATCATGCATTTTCAAATTATCTCCAAACCATTCGGGTCCAGGCTCCACCAGGTTATAAATTTTCAAGATTAAAAGCGCCCATCTTGCCCATCGATAAATTTAGTGAGGGCGCCAGAGGAATAGGTACTATCAGCACTCCTACCGATGTAGACGGGGTAATTAGGCAATATCAGGTTTTTCAGGAAACCGGTCACCTTCAGAAAGATTCAGTGAGTTTAGTGGGAAATTTTCCCTTTTACATGATTTCAGATTTGATCGGTGCTACAGAGCAAAATATGCGATTGACTTCAAATCGATTTTTTCTAAATGATAGTTTTTATATACCGCTCAACCGTACAGGTTCATTCAGGCTCAATTGGCTGGGTAGTGATGAAAAATTTAGATACATCTCCTTTTACAAAGTATATCAAAAAAGAGTGCCTTCTGATTTTTTCAAAGATAAAATCGTTTTACTCGGCACTAGCGCCAGTGGCATGCAAGATCTCAAGACAGCACCCCATACCAATGATCGCATTCCCGGAGTAGAGGTACATGCTACGGCTATCCTAAATATAGCAAACCAAGCGTATATCCGTGAAATCAGCCTCAAACAATTTTGGCCCGCTTTACTCATCATATCCTTGGTGCTCTGTTTACTCTTTTCATATGCCAAACCAATGTTTGGTTTGATATTTCTGGCAGGTGTTATTTTATTAGAATTATTAGCGGTATCTCAAATTTTTAGAACCTTTGATACTATGATTCCAATTACAGCATTGACGATGTGCACGTTTATGGCTGGACTGATCACCAATGCCTATAATTATTTTACCGAACACAAACAAAAAAGGCAACTAAGGAATGCTTTCGGGACTTATGTGTCCTCCACGGTAGTCAATAAAATCATGGAAGACCCTAAGAGTCTTATGCTAGGTGGTACCAAAAAAGTATTGTCCGTATTGTTTTCAGATATCAGAGGGTTTACAAAATATTCTGAACGCATGGATCCTCAATTGGTCGTCAGTATCATCAATAAATATCTGTCAGCTATGTCTGAGCCGGTATTGGCACATGAAGGTACTATCGATAAATTTATAGGCGATGCCATCTTTGCGATATTTGGGGCACCTCTTGAAAATTCTGACCATGCGACAGAGGCCTGCGAGGTAGCCTTGGAAATGATGCAAAAACTAAACGATGTCAATAAAGACTTGATCAGTGAAGGATTTGGCCCATTAAAAATAGGGATCGGACTGAACACTGGCGAAATGACGATAGGCAATATTGGATCCTCCAAACGTTTTGACTATACGGCTATTGGCGATTCCGTCAATCTTGGATCCAGGATCGAAGGTCTGACTAAACATTTTAATGTGAGTATTCTCGTTTCCAAATTTACAAAAGATGCTTGCCAATCTGAGCAGTTCCTCTTCCGGGAGTTACCAGAGACTGCGGTACAAGGTAAAGAGCAAGCAGTAGGTATCTTTGAACTGGTAGACTTTAAAAAGAATCGTGCCTTATATGAACCGGGTATCTCCTATTGGGAAAAAGCACATGAGGCTTTTATGAATCAAGAATTTATAAAAGCTATTGAACTATTTCACCAGTATCAATCGATCTTTCCGGAAGATAAGACGACCAAGATTTATTTGGAAAAATGTGAGGCATATTTAATCCATCCGGAAGAATTTTCCAATGTAATCATGATGGATAATAAATAGTCTAGTCTGCTCATGACTATATTTCATAGATATTTAAATCCAAATATCCATTTCTAAATTTCCCCTTAGGATCATATTCTTTTAATAACTTAAGAAAATCAGAATACTTCTCGTATCGAGAAAGAAGTGTACGTGGATGAACCGTAAACAATTTCCCCCAATGAGGTCTGACCCCAAAAGGTGAAAGTTCTGCCTCTATCATCGGCAATAGTTTTAAGACTTCCGGGGTATTTTGCTTTAGGGTGAAATGAATTGCAACAGCATCCTGATGATAAGCCGTGCTCATCCAAAGATTGTCGGCAGCGATTGTTCTGATCTCTGTGATCATCAGTTGTGGGAAGATCAGATGACCTTTTTTTTCAAGGGCTAGGATTGCGTCAACTGCGTTCTGTCGAGGTACAAAAAATTCTGCCTGGAGTTCCTCGCCGCTACTGGGGGTGAATCCCATTTTAAAGTGAGGTAACCGATCATACCAAGCACCTGGCACCCCCATCTGCTCCGTACAGTTTTCAGCAGCCAATCTAGTGATAGGATGGAGGTTTTTTGCGGCAGCTTTAGCACCAAAAAAATCTGGGCAGAGTTCCTTAATCGTCTCTGAAACTTTTCTCTTGATCCACACCTGAGATATCAGCTCATTTTGCCAATCCGTAAACAAACTCACACTATAGCCTGCGGCCATGATTTCATCAAAATGATCTCGCAAGGATTGCAGCGGTAGATCCTGAAAAAGGTCTTGTCTGACTTGGTAGGAATCTTGGATATCGAGTGAAACTTTGGTGATGATGCCCAATGCTCCTAAGCTCACCACTGCACCATTAAATTGATCACCTTCCGAAGTCCGGTTCCATTGATGTAATTCCCCATCCGCTGATACAAACTCTATGGCATTGACGGCGGAAGCAAGATTGCCATTTGACACACCCGATCCATGAGTAGCTGTCGAAACTGCCCCGGCCACGGATATGTGTGGGAGTGAAGCCAGATTGTGCAAAGCAAAACCTTGTTGATCCAAATCAGGCGCAAGTTCACCATATCGCATACCAGACTCCACGGTGACTGACTTGCCGATTGGATCTATTGCTACAATATTATTGAGGTGCTGAGTCGAAATTTGATTTAATGGACTATCCGCTATATCATTGAAACAATGGCAGGACCCTAGTGCTTTTTGTGTGGTAAGATTTTTAACCAATGCCTGCACTTCTTGTACCGTATGAGGAGTATATAGATTTTTTGCTTTGTACTTGTAATTACCTGACCAATTTTTGCGAATCATACTTGGAGTGTCGGTACACGAAGATAAAGGAAGAAAGACAGATCCGACGGCGAGTGCCCCTGCCGTCTGAATAAATTTATTACGATTCATAGGAGTAAGATAAATTAAATTACCCGCCAATTACTCAACTACAGTATAAATAGAATATCAGAGACTAAATCTTATGATGTTGTGAGTCCGATTCTATTTGTTGAGGATTGAAACATGAACTAATCTTGAATACACTTTTAAGGCCCTGGCTGAAAGCCCTTTAATTAACTCAGGGTGCAAATTGTGGCTATAGAAGCTCTTTTTTTCCTAATATTGCCCTATGGTCAAAAAATTATTTCTATTAGATGCCTATGCGCTGATCTATCGTGCATACTATGCCTTTATCCGAACTCCAATATTAAATTCAAAAGGATTCAACACTTCAGCTATTTATGGCTTTACAATTACGTTGATGGAAGTATTAGAAAAACAGAAACCTACACACATAGCCGTCGTGTTCGACCATCCCTCGCCAACCTTGCGAGAACAGGAATTCGCTAATTACAAAGCCAACCGAGAAGAAACTCCTCAACCTATAAAAGATGCGAATCCATGGATCCGCAATATCATCAAAGCTATGAACATTCCTTTGTATGATTTTGAAGGGTATGAAGCAGATGATGTCATAGCTACTTTAGCTAAAAGTGCAGCTGCCGCGGACTTTGAAGTATACATCATGACTGGCGATAAAGATCTTGCACAATGTGTAACCGAAAAAGTAAAAATGTACCGTCCTGGGAAACAAGGTGCTCCGGCAGAAATCCTTGGCATAGAGGAAGTAAAAACGAAATTTCAAATTTCAAATCCACTACAGATCATCGACTTGTTAGGATTGATGGGGGATGCAGTAGATAACATCCCTGGGGTATCTGGAGTAGGTGAAAAAACTGCTATAAAACTGATTGAAGAGTTTGGTTCTATTGAAAATATATATGAACGCATCGACGAAGTCAAAGGTAAAATCAAAGACAAACTAATAGCGGACAAAGAAAATGCATTCCTCTCCAAACGACTGGCCACTGTAGTATCAGATGTGCCCGTCCCGCTCAATGAAAAAGATCTTGAATACTCTAGCCCTGATAAAGAAGCTTTATTACCATTGTTGACCGAACTTGAATTTAGGACCATTGGAAAACGATTGTTTGGCGAGGAGTTTAGTGTCGTCAATAAAACCCAATCGCCAAGATCATCTACACCTACTTTGTTTGAAGATCCAACAGAAGAGGGAGATCCTCAATCGGATCATGGCTCGGCAGCAAATACCATATCAAACACGCCTCATGATTACAAAATAGCCAATACTACCGAACTGCATTATGAACTGATTGAGATTCTCTTAAAACAAAAAGAATTTGCTTTCGATACAGAGACCACTGGTTTGGATTCCATGGATACAGATCTTGTAGGAATGTCGTTTTCTATCCAGGCACATAGTGCATGGTTCGTACCTACTCCATCAGACTTTGGACAAACAAAAATCATTGTCGATCGTTTCAGAATCGTATTTGAAAATACGAGTATCACAAAAATAGGTCATAACATCAAATTTGATTGGCAAGTGATCCGACAATATGGTGTAGAGATCGTCGCTCCATTTTATGATACAATGGTAGCACATTACCTGATCGACGCAAATCAACGCCACAAAATGGATTTTTTGGCAGAGAACTACTTACAATATACTCCCGTGCCTATCGAAGCACTCATAGGCAAGCCTGGAAAAAAACAAAAATCAATGGCAGATGTATCACTACAACAACTAGCTGAATATGCTGCCGAAGATGCGGATGTGACCTTTCAATTCAAAGAAAAATTTGATCCAATCCTAGTTCAAAAAGAATTGAGCAAACTTTATCAGGAAGTGGAATTACCACTCGTAGAGGCTCTGCAAGAAATGGAATGGCAAGGAGTACAAGTGGATGGTAACTTTCTGAAAGAATATTCCAATCAATTAGGCAAAGAACTTTCGGAGATTAAAGACAAGATCTATCAACAGGCCGGAGCAGAGTTTAACCTTGACTCCCCCAAACAAATGGGTGAAATCTTATTTGATCGAATGAAAATCCCCTACAGTGGGGCAAAGACTAAAACGGGTCAATATCAAACCAACGAGGATACGCTGACTAAACTCACGGAGTCTCATCCAATCATAGACTCGATCGTAAACTATAGAGAATTGGCCAAACTTAAATCGACCTATGTAGATGCTATACCAGCCCTCATCAATGAAAAAACCGCCAGGCTCCACACAACCTTCAATCAAACGATAGCCGCTACTGGAAGACTAAGTTCTATCAACCCAAATTTACAAAACATCCCTATTCGTACAGATCGTGGGAAAGAGATCCGCAAAGCATTTGTACCAAGAGATCATGATCATATCATACTTTCTGCAGATTACTCACAGATCGAGCTGCGCATAATTGCCGCGATCAGTAAAGATGAAAATATGATGTTAGCGTTTAAAAATGGTGAAGATATCCATACCGCTACGGCAAGCAAAGTGTTTAATGTAGTAAGCACGGATGTGACAAAAGATATGCGAAGAAAAGCTAAAGCCGTCAACTTTGGTATCGCTTATGGCCAGTCAGCATTTGGATTGAGTCAGACTTTAAACATACCTCGAGGTGAAGCTAAAGAAATCATTGATAATTATTTTACTCAATTCCCTGGTATCAAACAATATATGAATGATACCATTGCTTTTTGTAAACAACATGGCTATGTACAGACCTTATTGGGCCGCAGAAGATATCTTCCAGAAATCAACGAACGGAATTTTACGGTAAGGGCACAAGCAGAGCGCAATGCCATCAACTCCCCGATCCAGGGTTCGGCTGCTGATATGATCAAAGTGGCTATGGTAAATATTCACCGGAGACTTAAAAAGGAAGAATTTAAATCAGTCATGACACTACAGGTACATGATGAGCTGGTTTTTGATGCTTTAAAGACAGAGGTAGACCAGATCAAAATCTTGATCATGCATGAAATGAAAGAAGCCATTCCGGGCTTAGCAGTGCCTATCGTAGTAGAGATGGGAGTTGGAATGAATTGGTTGGATGCCCATTGACCTCCATAAAGTATAATTTTTAGCCTAGAAAATTTGATAGGAATCGAATTTTCTGCCCTGTGGGCTGACGATGATATTTTGTAGCAATTACTTGTCAAGGTTAAGCTCTGACGGAGTCTGATAGACTTGCCGCTCGTCAGAGTCATCAGACCCAACATTCAAAATCTACAGCCAATTTAGTCAGCCCAAATAAAGCCTGGAGCCGAAGATATCACTAGGGTTTACTTTAGATTAAACTAAAGTAGGATGATTGCTTAATTAAAAAATATAACGTAGACCTAGCTGCATCTGCCATCTGC
This sequence comes from Saprospiraceae bacterium, assembly GCA_031417835.1. GTDB lineage: Bacteria > Bacteroidota > Bacteroidia > Chitinophagales > Saprospiraceae > JADJLQ01. The sequence goes on from JANOWJ010000018.1 coordinate 13,249, forward strand.
TCAATAAACTAAAGTCATTGAAAAAAGTAGTTTTTTGTGCCGTATCAAAAGTATACGTTGGTACCGATCCAGCCACAGATACGGCTAAAGGTTGCGCTAATCCTGTATACGTGGCATATTCCCTCACCCCCCAACTTGAATTCAATAAGTTGCCAAAATTTAGAAAATCCAAACTCACTTGAATATTATTCTGACCTTGGAGTTTGATATCCTGCAATACTCTGAAATCCCAATGACTATACCAAGGTGCAAGTGCGCCGTATTTTTCTGCGTATTGACCTCTTCTCCCGGCTAAATATTTATCTTGAGTGATATAGTTTTTCAATGCAGTGCGCTGACTATTCACATCACCTGTGAATGCCATATTATTAATATCAGCATCAGAAGGTATATAGATCAGGTCATTCAGTCCACTACCATCATTATTTAAGTCTCCGGAATAGGTGTAGCTGTATCTGGTACCTTCCACATATTCTGTAAATAAAGACACTGTAGTAGCCATGCCTCTACCTCCATATTCAAATCTGCGGGATACTGCACCTATCAAACGATGCCTGTTGCCATATAGCGATGGAGCGAGCTCTGGTCTATTGGTGTGTTGAATATTTGCTGGATTTCGATCGTATGCGTCAGACGAAATTTCTGCATCAATGGACGCTACATCTTTGGCATTTAGAAAATTATAGCCCAATTTTAAAAACCCGTTTTTCCAGCTTTTCTCAAGTTGTACAGAAGTATTAAATGAATAGCCCCCTTTATCGTTGGTAAAAACATAGGCATTGGTAGGACCACCAAAGTTTTGAGCGCGGTCACTGTTGAGATAGATCGGCCTTTTATCCGCTCCAATTAATTTGGCTGTTGGCAATTTTAATCCATAGTTTTTTACTAATTGAGCTTGTAAATCCTTGGTATACAAAACATCAATAGAACCTACCCAACCATTAAATAATTTTCTGTCATACCCTAGATTAGTACGCCATACCTGAGGAAATTTAAAGTCCGGGTCGGTCACACAATAGAAAAATGAATTTGGATTGGCTACTTGATTCCCTACCCATACAAATGGAAATCGACCACTGAATAGACCGGTTCCACCTCTTAATTGCTCAGATTGATCGCCACTCATGTCGTAATTAAATCCTAGGCGTGGGTTGATCAATGGCGTGCTTTTAGGAAACACTTTGGAGTCCAATTTAACCCCTTGACCTGATTCATCATAGTATTGGATGGCAGGGTCATAACAACAATTGCGGGCAATACTTTCTTCCATCTTACTCTTTGAATCAAAATAGAGTGGCATATCAATACGTACCCCTGCAGTCATCGTAAGCTTATCTGACAGTTCCCACTCATCTTGTACAAAACCTGACCACTGCCCAAGGTTGGTCTCAGCAAGAGCCCAGGTATTTTTACTAGTATTACTTTCAAAAGCAGATTTTGCATCAGCTACTTCCTTTTTAAAATCAGCTGATTTAAAAACTGTTTCTGCATCTGAAATATTGATGTCAGGAAAAAAAACTCTTGCTCCATAACCAGTCAGATTGAATGAATTATTAAATTGAAATTTTTCAAATGAAGTCCCCAGCGTGAAGTTATGCTTACCAGTATAGATATTAAATACTTCATTGATTTGAAATACACTTTGATCGAGCCTGTTATTGATAGAAAATGGCTCGTGACCAGCTACGATATATCTTGTCCCTCCCTTGCCAATATTTACGACTGGGAAAGGTGAGGAAAAAGGGTCACGACTATCTTTAAATGCGGTGTACCCTACTTGAATTTTATTTGCATATTTATTTCCGAAAATGGATTTGAGTTCTACAATCCCTGAATGGATCCCATTATTTATACGATACCCTGAATTTTGAAATTGAAGGGTTTGAAAATCCGGGCCTCGCCGACCTATGGCTGATGGATGGGCTGGTTTGTCTTTGAAAGCGTCCAAAAAATTATAGGTTGCCGATAATTTATGATTTTTACTTAAGTTAAAGTCAAACTTAAGCAGGCCTTTTTGATTGTCACTTTTATGCTTAAAGTTTTCAAAACTACCAGTTTCATATCCGTACAAAGATTTCAAAAGACTAGATACATTTTGAAGATCTGCCGCTATTACCCTAGATACATTTGCTCCTGTTGCACCTTTATTTGCTAAGAAATAAGACCCCAAATCCGACCTTCGTTCCATCTCAAAATTGGCGAAGAAAAATATTTTGTCTTTGAGGATAGGACCGCCTAAACTTACGCCGGCCTGCAATGATCTCAGGTCACCACGATTGACTTTAGTGCCATCTACTGTGCCACCAGTCATGTTTTTATTTCTAAAAAAGAAATATGCAGTACCACCAAGTGTATTGGTACCTGATCTAGTCACCGCATTGATAGATGCACCTGTAAATCCGGATTGAGTCACATCATATGGAGCTATCGAGACATTGATCTGATCTATAGCATCCAGCGATACGGGTTGAGCCTCCGTCTGACCTCCTGGAGTAGCAGCATCCAAGCCAAATGGATTGTTAAAAATTGCTCCATCAAGGGAATAATTATTAAACTGATCATTCCGACCTCCAAATGAACCGCCTTCAGAGGACATTGGGTTGAGCCTGGTAAAATCAGAAGCAGACCTGGAGATGGTCGGCAGTACTTTTAGCACATCTCGGCTTATCTCTGTAGATGCCCCGGTTCGTTTGCTATTGATCAGTCCTGCATCACCACTGATGACTACTTGATCAAGATTGATCGCAGCCTCCTGCATGATGAAATCGAGGTTCAACTTTTGAGCCAGCGCCAAAAATTTACCACTTTGGCTTTGGCTGTTAAATCCCACATAAGTGACCTCTACTGAATAAGGTCCTCCTACTCGCAGATTGGGTAAAGTATATCTTCCATCCTCCCGGCTACTGGTACTGTAGACAGACCCAGATGGTTCATGGCGAGCTATCACGATGGCAGCTTCAAGGGTGGTGCCATCTTTGGATTTTACAATACCACTGATAGAAGCTGTTGTAATTTGAGCGACAAGGCTATTAGTGATAAAGCCCAAAATAATAAAAATGCAGAATCTAAATTTCATAATGGCAAGGAGAATTTCGTTAATCAAAGGCGAAAAATAAAACGAATTAATAAAAATATAATATTAAGTTTTTATATATGTCACAATTATGATTCAGAATATAATAGATCCGAAATAGGTGCAAATAAATTTTTATTTGTTATCCGTTGAATTTCAACCAGATATAAAATACCAGGGCTTTTGTTTTAATCAATTTGCAATCCACTGGTTTTCGATATAACAAAGCAGCGATATCTTTACGATGTGAAATTTGATAAGTCATATACTGCACTAGCCTTGGCTGAACTGTGTCATGCTGAAGTCATAGGAGATCCCACTCATATTTTAACCGGCATGAATGAAATCCATAAAGTGACTGCGGGTGATCTTATGTTTGTGGATAATGAAAAATATTTTCAAAAAAGTATTGATTCACCGGCCTCTGCAATACTTATTAATAAAAAAATGGATCCGCCGATCGGCAAGGTTTTTTTGTATCATGAGCTACCATTTGATGCGTACAATAGTTTGGCTTTGCATTTCAGACCTTTTCTATACAGTTCAGAATCCATTAGCCCACTTGCCATTATAGATCCTACCTGCATCATAGAGCCTGGTGTGGTGATTGCACCTTTTGTTCGTATTGGTGCCGGTAGTTACATCCAAGCTAACAGCTATATCGGGTCATACACGGTGATCGGTGAACAAGTGATCATCCAACCTGGCTGTATCATAGCCAATGATGCTTTTTACTTTAATAAGCAAGCCCATCAATATAAGAAATGGAGATCTATAGGCAGAGTCATCATCCATGATCACGTAGAGGTAGGGGCTCACAGTACGATCGTGCGTGGAGTGAGTGGAGATACGATAATAGGGGAAGGAACTAAACTAGACTGCCATGTACATGTAGGACATGGTGTAGTAATAGGGCAACATTGTTTATTGGCTGCACAAGTAGCTATAGGTGGCAAAGTGACTATCGGGGATCGGGTGACTATGTATGGGCAGGTAGGCATTGCACAAAATGTAAAAATTGGTGACCGAAGTATATTATTAGCCAAAACAGGAGTAGACAAAGATTTACCCGGCGATTTGACCTACTATGGGGTGCCAGCCCAACCAGTGCGTACGGCATTCAAACAATTAGCTGCCCTGAGGATGCTGATAGATAAACGGAGAATAGATGTATGATATACCCATATTGGTTAATTTATTTTTTCGTAAAACTGGCCTATATTGCCATTGAAGAAAAACCATCGGATTGGTTTTATGCACAACGGGCTTATCCCTATGATTCAATACCACAAACTTTTTTTCGTCAGTCGCTATCAGAGATAGTTCGCACACGAGCTTCTCAAAAAAGAAAACAACCACAAGCTTGGAAATTTGCAGGCCCTACTAACATCGGGGGCCGAATCACGGATGTAGAAGGTAGTCCTGCTGATCCTAATCTTATTTACGTAGCTGCAGCCTCTGGAGGGGTGTTCAAAAGTAAGGATAAAGGTTTGACTTGGGAGCCGATATTTGATCAAAACCCTATCCTGGCTATAGGGGACATGGCATTGGATCCTAATGATCACAATATCATCTATGTCGGGACCGGAGAGGCTAATGGGGGGGGCGGTTCGCTGGCCTATGATGGCAATGGAATATTCAAATCAGTAGACGGCGGTCAATCCTGGCTTTACTTAGGCCTTGAATTTACAGGAAGTGTACCTAAAATCATAATACATCCTCATCGATCGCAGGTCGTATATGCTGCTGCTATGGGCAAGTTATTTGGAAAAAATAGTCAACGAGGTGTTTTTAAAAGCGTCAATGGTGGTCAACAATGGGAACAAGTTTTTTTTCACTCTGACTCCGTAGGGGTCATCGACATGAGTATTGACCCATTGCATCCAGATACGATCTATGCTGCCACCTGGGAGCGAACTCGGACTCCTGCGGGCATTGATTATGGAGGCAAAGGGAGTGGTATATACAGATCTGTAGATGGAGGGAAAATATGGGTCAAATTAGATAAAGGATTACCCAGTGGATCTGATCTAGGCCGGATAGGTATCGCTATAGCTCCGTCATCGCCACATCGAGTATATGCTTTTTATGTGGATGAAAGTGGAGATTTCCTTGGAGTATATCGCACAGATAATGTTGGCCAAGATTGGCTAAAAATGGCAGGTCGCATCAATGTGGCTAATTTCGGATGGTGGTTTGGCAAGATTGTAGTAGACCCAAAGAATGCAAATACGGTCTACGGTGTAGGATTTTCAGTTGCTAAATCAACAGACGGTGGCAATCAATTCATACCAGTCAGTGAAAATGTGAATGAAGATGTACATGTAGACCAGCATGCGATGTATATCTATCCTGACAATACACAACAAGTATTATTGGGCAATGATGGAGGCCTGTATTATAGCCAAAATGCTGGTAACAATTGGAAGAAAATCAATAACCTTCCGATTACACAGTTTTATACTTGCCATATCGACTATACGCACCCAGCACGGTTATATGGTGGTACCCAAGACAATAGCAGTATGCGTACGTTGAGTAGTGTAGTAGATGCATGGGACATCATATGGGGCGGAGATGGTTTTGTATGCCTGGTAGATCCAACAGATAGTCGTTATGTCTATACGGAATCACAATACGGAGTATTCGTGAGAAGTACCGATGGTGGATCCACATTCAGTACTGCTTTAGAAGGAATAAATTCGAATGATAGAGAAAATTGGAACACCCCGGTTGTATTTGAACCCAATAATCCTTCCACGCTATATCTGGGCACCAATCGGCTATACCGATCGATAGATCGAGCTGTCTTATGGGCCCCGATATCTCCATCTCTTACACCTGAAAATGGATCGCGTAGTTTTGGCACGATCACATCGATCACTGTATCGCCGATAGACCCTCTGATCATCTACTGTGGTACTGATGTCGGCAAAGTATGGGCCACGCAAGATGGAGGAAAACAATGGAAAGCGATAGACCAAGGCCTGCCTGGCCGGTGGATCACATCTATGCAAGCAGATCCATTTAATAAATCCAAAGTATACCTCACTATATCTGGCTATCGGTACAATGAGGCTCTTCCTCATGTATTTTTATCAGAAAATAATGGTGCTACTTGGAAAGATATTTCCAGAGGTTTACCACCTATACCTTGTAATAAAATTGTGGTAGATCCTACTACCCCAGGACACCTCATCGTAGCCACAGACGCAGGTGTATGGAGGTCCTGGAATGATGGATTCAATTGGGAACTTTTAGGAAATGCCTTGCCTATGTTGGTCGCTACTGATCTTCATTTTCATCCACCTACTCGCAAACTCCTGGTCGCTACGTATGGCCGTGGCCAATATACCTATGATTTGGAGTTGCAAGTGAAGACAAAAGATCAGGTAAAACCAGCCATTGAATTAGTTGTATTTCCCAATCCTTGTGTAAACTATATACAACTATCCTGCAGGGTAGAAAACACGAAACCTTCGGTCTGGCAATTATGTGATATATCTGGGAAGATCTTGAAGTCCGGAGCTGTGATCCTTTCGAGTGGAGCTCAACTTTCACAACCTATATTCGTAGACGACATTTCTCCAGGAGTGTATGTATTGAAAGTAAAGATTTCAGTATCTACCTGGGAGACTATTAAGCTATTAAAAACTTAGCTCAAATCATTCATTTTTATCAAAACTGATATTGTTTCTTGATTGGATTAGGATTATCTATCAGTATTTTTTTCTCAATGAGGTCACCAGTGCTTTTGAGAATTTCATCCATCCGATCACTGGCATTATTATTCAATAATATAAGTGTATACTCTTGATCCAGATATCGTCTGATATGGGTGCGATAGCCGGGATTATCTCCAGAATGTTCCACGATGCGACCTAATTTGAGATCCATTTGAAGTTCCCAGCCAAATCCATAATTTGATGTACTGCCATCCTTTAGGGTATAGGGCCTATATGCCTCCTCCATCGTCGTAGTCGCCACGAGGTAAGGGGTATACAATATTTGATCCCACTTCAATAAATCCAAAGCAGTGGAGCTCACGCGTCCAGGGCCTTTGCGACCCCCTAACCAAACGGTATAATTGGAAGCTGGAGATAGCTCTGCATCTACGTATGCTCTGCTGGTAGAATCGTATAAATGACCTTTGGCATAATTTTGGATTCGATTTTTTTCAATGGGTAATCGAATGTCGGTGTGCTCCATCTTCAAAGGTTTAAATATCCAATTATTCATCAATTGGATGAAGTTAGTATCAGTTGCAGCTTCGGCGACACTAGCCAAAAGTAAATAGCCTGTATTGCTGTATTCATACTTCTCACCCGGCTTAAATCGAAGGGGTTGGGGATATTTTTTGAGATAGTCTATCACATTGGCATTATCAGCCACTTTTGTCTTATCCCAATGCTGCTCCATGATCCCCTGATAATCGGGCAAGCCACTGGTATGCGTCAATAAATGTCTTAACGTAATGCCTTTATAAGGTAGACCCGGTATGAATCGCGACAGATCATCATCAAAACCAATCGTGCCATTTGTACTGCTTCGTTCTCGCATCATCATCAAGAGCATAGCCGTAAATTGTTTGGACACAGACGCCAATTCGAATACATCGTTTTTCTGCAATTTGGTCCGACTGGCAAATTTTCTATATCCTACTGCTTTATGAAAAATCAGTTTGCCTTTATGAGCAACCAATAAAACCCCACTGAAATCATACAAAGAACTTTCTTGAGCCAACATTTTATGGATTGAAACCTTTAAGGAAGGCTTCATCTTGGGTCGTTTGAACAACGATTGTGCTGTTGAGGAATGAGCCCATACCAAGGCCAAAAAAATAAATATTCGCATTAAAATAAAAATTTAAAAGCTATCCATTGAGCTACCACACCTAGGCCATATCCTACATATACTTCTTTTAATGTATGCGCTTTGAGATATAGTCTGCATGTACCCACCACACCACCAGCTATGATCACAAAGATCAACACGGATCTCCAGGAGAGCACCATAGGAGGTTGACCTTGCAGATGTAACGTAAAGGTCTCATGACTAAACACATTAAATGTAATCCAGGTCATAGCCAGCAGCCCGCCCATCACAGAAGCGTGTGCACTGACTTTAATAAATAAATTGAAGATAAAGACCAGCACCAGTGTTATCAAGGCTCCGAATACAAAAATATTATAGACTAATGGCACTTTAGGATCATGTCGAATATTGATGTACAACCAAAAATAAAACACCAGCGTGATTAAATAAGGAGCTATACGATCCATCCTGTTATTCAAAGTCATTGATTCAATAAAACTCAATTTTTTTAATAAAAAAAAACTAAACGCTGGCAATACAAAAGTAAGCATGAATACCTGAAGAATCAATGTGGCTCGCCCCGCTGGAGCCGAAACGCCAAATAGATAAGGATTAAGTAAAAGTAAAATATAAAGACCCAATGTAGGCCACCAAAGTGGATGAAGCACAAAAGAAACTCCATGAGCAATCCAGCTCAAAGGATAAAATCCGGTACTTTTTGCTTTTGTCATACTGAAGAAAATGATCAGGCGATCATAAGTCTACGGCAAAAATACTTTGAATTTATGGGTAGTGGGTCATTAAAAAATGAGGGCTTCGTGCGCTTAGGGTGCTTTATGCCTGCCTATGATGGTAAATATCAGACCTCGTTTATCTTACAATTTCAAACACGACCCGCCTATTCTTCTGGCGACCAGCCTCATCCTGATTGGACGCAAGAGGCTGATCATACCCTACCCCTACGATTTGAATACGATTTGACATAATATAATGACGCTCTAAAAATTTTGCAACTGCTTGAGCTCGCCTATAAGACAGCGTTTTATTGTAGTGCTCCGAACCGATATGGTCGGTATGCCCTATAATTTTAATACGCATCAAAGGATGTGCTGTCATCAAACGAAGTAGTTTATTGAGCTCGAGATAGGATACGGGCAAGAGTCGGTTTTCATCGAAATCAAAATAAATATTTTTTATCTCTATACTCACTTCCTCCAGTTCCAAAGAATCGTAATGACCTATTTCTTCCCTGATCAATATAGGAGGTACCTTCTTAAGATTCACTTCATCGATGTAATAGTATGCAAAAGGCTGGAAAGTATGTTGTTTTCCTCTGATGATTCCCGTTTTATCATCTTCATTAAAATTGCCAATGGTAAGAAATGTAGCTTCTGTCTCAGCAAAAAAACGTAATTCTAACAATTGCCAAGCAACTTGATTTGCCATGGCCAAATTATAGAATGGTTTTAATTCTAACCGCCGATCGTCCATTATAATGGCTGGTTTCTGATCAAATGCAACTTGAATCTGATCGATGATGATGCCTTTCTGAAGTGGCGCTACCCACATCGAAAAATAATATTGTTGCCCAATGACTAAAGCATCCATCATGGGTACGGTGACATATTCTCTACAATGTAATTTGCCTTGATTACAGCCATACATCGTAATACCTACCATCGATTTTCCTTTAAATGGCATTAAGTCATTAAATCCCTTATCCCGCCAATATTGAGGCACGTAGATATCGCTGTGATAGGCATCGGGTGAAGCTGCAGTCGGGCTTTTCCAATCTTCAAAAACCAAATTAAAATCTGACCCAGTATAAAACCATTTTTCAGGTTTACCGATGATTTTTTCAAATCCAGAATTGGGAATCAGGTTAACGATCTGACCGAAGGTAAGAATTGGGTATAAAAAACAATAGATGGAAATGCGAATGGCCATCGTAAAGTAGGTCGTAAGGTCTTGCAAGATATCTGATTAAATGCTATCTGTCAAGCATTTACTATTTTTGACGAAATTTACAGTCTAAAGCATGGCATTAAAATATAAACGAGTACTATTAAAACTGAGTGGTGAGGCCTTGATGGGGGACCAACCCTTTGGCATCCAGGCGGATCAGTTACAACACTACTCCAGGGAAATAAAATCTGTGGTAGATGCCGGAATAGAAGTAGCTATAGTCATCGGAGGTGGCAATATCTATCGCGGCCTGAGTGCAAATCGATCTGGTGTGGAGCGAGTGCAGGGCGATTACATGGGTATGCTCGCCACAGTGATCAATGGTATGGCATTACAGACCAGTATGGAAGACTTAGGTCTTTATACTCGACTGGTATCGGCTATAGGTATGGAACAAATAGCTGAACCATACATCCGGCGAAGGGCTATCAGGCATCTTGAAAAGCGACGGGTAGTTATATTTTCTGCCGGTACCGGTAATCCATATTTTACAACAGATTCTGCAGCTGCTCTACGCGGCAATGAAATCAGTGCAGAAGTGTTGTTGAAAGGCACCAAAGTAGATGGTATCTACACTGCTGATCCCAAAAAAGACCCAACTGCTGTACGGTATCAATCCATTTCATTTAAAGAGGCTATTGCCAAATCCTTGGCGGTCATGGATATGACGGCATTCACCATCTGTCAAGAAAATAGCCTCCCAATCATCGTCTTCGATGTGACTACTCCTGGCAATCTCTTAAGGATCCTTCAAGGGGAGGAACATTTGGGTACCTTGGTGTCTTAAGCAAAAGCAACGGAAGGGAAAATATAAAATTCATTTATACCTCAGTCAGCCTCAGCAATTTTTTATTCAAAGATTTCGCCTTGATAATATTTTAGGATTGATTGAATATCTCTATCGGTCAACATATCGGGTGCCAACTCAAAGATACAAGTATGGCTTTGAAAGTCATCTTCTAATACCTCAGCAAGGATGTCTATAGATTTAGTCTTGTCGCCTAATAGATAATGTATCGCCGCTCTGCAATACAAAAGGTCGCTGCCTACAGAGGAAATCTCACCTTGATCAAGCACTTCCAATGCTTGCTTAACTTTACCTTGAGAGATCAGAAAGGAAGCATGTGCAAACCAGTAATTATTTTGTTCTGGGGCACATAATGTAGCCTTCTTAAAATTCCGGTGGGCTTTGTCGTTTTCGCCAATCTGTGCATAAGCTTTAGCTAATGCAAGAAAATAGGTATCACTTGTTTCATCGATAGAGATAGCCCTACGAAAACACTGAATGGCTTTGTGCCATTTGGCTTCAGCAGCAAAACATTGGCCCATCATAAAATGAGCATCCTCGCCAAATACATCTAGCTTTAGGCTTTGGGTAAGATATTTTTTAGCTTGTTTGTAGTCAGTCAAATGAATACAACATTCGGAGATGGATATCAACATATCATATTCTTCTCCGAAGGTGTTGACCACCTCCTGATAAATGGACAAAGCTTTGTCCCACTGGCGTAGTAGCACACAAGTCTCAGCACAATCGATGTAGGCTTGCTCAAATTGAGGTTTGATCAAAAAAGCATATTCAAAAGCATCAATAGCTTGATCATATTCTCCTAAATTAGAGTAACAATGACCCAAGTTGTACCACGAAAAATGAGAATATGGACTATTCTCCAACATTTCTTGAAGAAAAGTGGCTATGGATTGATAGTGTCTCGATACAGAGATATACTCTGATAATAATTGTTGTCCCTTTTCATGTGATGAATTGGATCGTAATGCATCCTTTAATGTGATGAACCCTTTATCATATTCTTCTGCTTTGAAATAAATTTCAGTCTCACAGATCAGGACTTCAACCAAATCGGACTGACCAACGTATGATTTTAAATCCTGAAGTATAGTCAATGCGGATTGTTTGTCTTTCAATTCAGCTAAGATCATAGCTTTGGTCATCAGCACATCTGTATCCTGAGGGCTCAGATGTTCAGCTTGGTGCAGACAATCCATAGCCTCCATTGGTTGTTTTTGAGATAAAAGCAATCTTGACTTGACTAAGTAAAAATCAACTCGGTAACCATACTGTTCAAGTGCGGATTCTGCCACTTCCACAGCTTTTTTAAGGTCTCCTTCGTTTTGATAATACTCTACAAGTTTTAAATATATTCTTATTTCAAAAGATGTCTTCTCACCTTGTTGGGTTAAAATTTCAAACTCATTTACCCACTGAGTCAGACTATAATCATGCTGGTATTTGTTTTCCATGCAATGGGATTATTGTAATTGTAAATCGTTTTCGCGGTTGAAAATAGATAAAAGCGAGTAACTGGAAAACTTTTTATCAAAAAATATTTTCAAAACTAATTCAGAATGAACACATTATGATGATATCTAATCTTACAATGCTTTAGGATATAATCTATTACATATTGCCCTTAACACTAATTTAATACTAATAGATTCATGCTCTAACCATAACATATATTTTATTTAGTAAGGGATAATGCCGTGGTATAAAAAAAAGAGAAGACCAGTCATGATCTTCTCTTATCATTTTTAAGTACTTATTTTATACGAATGAATCGAGACTAATTACGCTTTAAACCAGGCCTGATACCCTCTTGCAATTGACTCCTTCTGATAAGTTCTTCATTAAAACTACGCTCCACTTTGGATAAGATGGCAATCTTTCTAGCAGCTATAACCGGCTTAAGGTCTCGGGCCAAATTTTTAAACAAGACAAGTTCTTTTTCCATACGGTCTATAGCTACTTGTATTGCTTTTTCCGCTTCTGCATCGCTCATTGCCTCCAGATTCATATCCAGATTTGTTTGTTTACGCAAGTCCGACACCGCACTGCGGTATACATTATAAATCGGCCAGAATTTTTCTGCTTCGGATGTCGTCAATGATAATTTATTGGAGATAAAAGCGATTCTAAGGTTTTCTATTTTTTCACCCCGTTGTGCTAAAATGTGAGATGCATTTAAAAGCAAAAATGATAGAACAAGGAGTTGGTAAATGCTTTTCATGTTATAGATAATTTTAATTTTCGTATTTAAACTATGTTTTAATTCAATTCAATATCGTGGACTTGATATAAATATTCATCGAGTATGGGTTGTAATTCTTCGTCGGATACATGCATGATTTCATCTTTTCCTGTATTCATATTCATTGGCAACATGGAAAGTTGTTCATCATCTAGATCATCAGCATGGTTTAAAAGATAGGATTGGATGTCCAGGGGTTGAATATCGGCGAGATTGAGCTCGCGATCAGCGGACTGATACAGCGAGATGACCGTCAACAGTATGAAGCTCAACGCAGCAGCAAAAACCATGACCTTCCTTTTATGGGCGTTTAAAACCAATAAGATTTGCTCCCACCATAATGATTTATGTTGTTGAGTCGTAGCAAGTGAATGAAGTACTTTATCCGGTAGTTTTTCAAAATACTTGAATGGTAGGTCATCTGGTTTTTTTGATCGCAACATCTTGGCTACGGTAGGAGACAATTCAATTAATTCCTGATGTATTTCTTTATTGTTTTCCACTTTTTTCATATGCTAACATTTTAGTGTGTGCTCGAATTTAAAATATACTCTTCTATTTTTTTTACAGCATGATGATAGGAAGCTTTCAAGGCACCTTCTGTCAGTCCCAATAGTTGTCCCATATCTTCATAACTCAGTTCATCATAATATCTCATTTCAAAAACCTGTCTTTGGCGTTGTGGCAATATTTCTAATGCGTCTTTTAATTTTGCTAATACTTCTGCTTCAGAATTCTCATGTTCCACGGTGGGGCCTCCTAAAGCCATTCCATATACTGGCAGGGACACAGTAGCCTTTTTTAAACTTGCCTTTTTATGAGTCAATGCTTCGTTGGTTGCGATACGATACAGCCACGTGAACAAAGAGCTTCTGGCCTCAAACTTGTCAATATTTCTATAGGCTTTGATACATGTATTTTGCAACACATCATCGGTATCTTCGTGGCTTTCCACGATATTGCGTATCACCCAGTATAATCGCTCCTGATATTTGGTCATCAGATGGCGCAAGCCCGTATTGCGGCTGCCGTCTATTTGCATCATCTGTACGATCTCGGTATCTGTCATTACTCCTACACGATTGGATTATACTCCAAAACTAAGGGTTAGACGGAAAATAGAGCCGATCGTTTAATCCAAGCCCAAAAAAAAATGTATAGATTTGAAGAGTGAATATGGGTAAACTGTGGTGGAATTTTGTGCGTCGTCTCTTGGGATGGAAAATTGAAGGGTTTGATATCAATTCAATCCCAAAAGCTCTAGTGGTCGTAGGCCCACATACCTCTGCTTGGGATGTGTTGATCGGACTCATGGCTAGAGGGAGTCAGGGATCGGAAGTCAAATTTATGGGTAAGCACACGCTCTTCAAGCCTCCATTTGGATTTCTATTTTATTGGCTTGGTGGGGTACCCGTTGATCGTACCAAAAACACCAACCTGATTGACATTATAGTGCAATACTTTAATACGAATAAGGAATTCAAAATAGCCATCGCGCCTGAAGGAACCCGAAAAAAAGTGGGCAAATTAAAGTCAGGCTTTTATTACATAGCTAAGCTTGCACAGGTGCCAATCATCATGTGCACATTTGATTTTGAACATAAAACGGTGACTTATAGCCCTCCTTTCACACCTTCAGATCATGTAGATGAAGATCTAGCCAAAGTTTGGAATTATTTCAAAGGTATCAAAGGCTATCACCCCGCGTTGAGCATAGACTGATGTGCTATGGAATCGACCAAAAGTTTCGACCTTACGGTCTCGACCTTACGGTCTGATCACTGTACCATCCTTGCGCCTAGTAGTCCCCCAAGAATAATCAAAATTAACGCCGTCGGGGTACGGAAACTTAGCGGCTACTTTTTCGTCTATATCCATGCCCAATCCAGGCTTTTCCTGGGCATACATATAACCATTGCTAGATACGGGGCATCCAGGGAAGACCTCTTGCGTCTGAGGAGGAAAAACATAGCCTTCATGGACTCCAAAGTTGTAACTGCATAGCTCCAACGCCAATTGAGCAGCATGAGCCACTGGTGAAGCATCTCCGGGTCCATGCCATGCGGTGCGAACACCAAAATATTCACAGAGCGCTTGGACCTTTCGAGCTGGACTCAACCCTCCAATCTGAGAAATGTGGACGCGGATAAAATCGATCAAGCGGTCTTTAATCAATGGAAGATACTCTTGTTGGGTATTAAATAATTCACCCATAGCCAATGGCACACTAGTCTGTTGGCGCAAAATTTTAAAGTGGTCATTGTCTTCAGGCGGAAAAGGATCTTCCACAAAATAAGGGCGATAAGCTTCCAAATCTTTGCAGAGATTGACAGCCATATTGAGTGGGATTCGTTCATGCACATCGTGTAAAAGTTCTACTTCTATACCACATTTTGATCTGATGTATTCAAACATTTTGGGGACCTGACGGGCATAGATGGCTGGCTCAAATATGATCTTAGGATCTGTAGGTCCAGCCTGTTCCGGAGGCAGCCCTACCGAGCTGGCAGGGGTGCCTGTTGCACCACGCGCGCCATAATTGGCATTACCCTTTTGACCCATTTGGATGCGCACATGCCTATATCCTTTTTCAATAGCTGATTTTACTTTTTCCTCTAATTCAGAAAATTCCAAAGCGGAGGCATGGTAGTACAGATCTGCACCTGATCTTACTTTGCCACCTAATAGCTGATACAATGGCATATTGGCCCGTTTTGCTTTGATATCCCATAAGGCAATATCGACTCCTGACATGGCATTAAATAAAACCGGACCATTGCGCCAATAGGAGCTGACATAAGATGATTGCCAGATATCTTCGATTTCATCTACATTGCGACCTATCAAAAATGGTTTGAGGTATTTTTCTAAGGCAGTCGCTACTACGTAAGCCCTTTGGGTGAATGTTGCGCAGCCTATGCCATACAAGCCGGGCTCGGAAGTCATGACTTTCACTACGACCAATCGAATACCATTGGGTGATGTCAGGATGGTTTTGATATCCGTGATTTTAACATGACCAAGACCGACTGTCTTAGGTACCGCTGATTGCGTAAGTGCTTCTTGAAAGGAAAAAGCAGTTGCCGTCGTGACAGCCGCAAGGTTTTTAAGTAGGTTTCGCCGTTTCATAATATTTTGAATTAAATTATTCTTTAGAATTGTTAATCTAATTTAATCTATGTGAATGAGAATTGTATATAAAAAATCGATCTAGATCTTCCGGTCTAAATATTCATAGGCGTGACTCCGTAGTTTTCTTAGTAAAATGATGCACATTTAGGATACTTTGAGAAAGTGCACGAGGATCTAAAAATGTGGAACTGTATAAAATAAATATTTTTGTAGCATGTCACCAATCAATGCACTGGATCAAAACATCTCCTGGACCCATGAATTATCAAATATTTCATTAGACCTAATTCTTAAGGACGGCGAGAAGCATTATGATCAATTAAAATCTGTGCTCCAGTTTCACGAACATCGGTATTATGTGCTCAATGATCCTTTGATCAGTGATTACGAATACGATCAACTTTATAAGAAACTTGAGCATATAGAGGAGCATCGTCCTGCTTGGGTGACCGGTGACTCCCCTACCCAGCGTGTAGCCACCGATCTATCTGCCGCTCTAGATACCGTTTCGCATTTGAGGCCCATGTTATCTCTTGCGAATTCATACGATGAAGCAGATTTGATCGAATTTGACATGCAAGTCAAAAAGTTATGCAGACTCTCAGCAGATGTCAGCGTCACATATTGTGTGGAGCCCAAATACGATGGTGGTAGCATCGCTATCGTTTATGAAAATGATGTACTGGTCAGGGCGGCTACTCGGGGCAATGGGGTACTAGGCGAAGAAATGACTCCCAATGCCAGGACCATCCGCACAATTCCTCTGAAAGTAGGCTTTAAAAACCTTGGCATTGCTAAAGCTGAATTACGTGGAGAAGCATTGATCCGGAAAGACAACTTTAAAAAAATAAATGCTCAGCGGGTAGAGGATGGCCTCACTGAGTTTGCCAATCCCCGGAATGCTGCGACCGGAGGCTTACGCACCAAGGATCCCAATGAAACGAGTAAAAGAGGTATTGAGGCAGTCATCTACCAAGTAGGTTATCTTGAAGATACTGCTGGCAATGAAATAAAAAAATTTGTAGCTCATGCAGAGGGAATACATGCACTTGAGACTATGGGTTTTAAGGTGCCTACCATAGAATTTAAAGTTTGCACGGGCATCAATGATGTCGTCGATTTTTGTAATCATTGGGCAGTGAAAAGAGACGACTTCTATTACGAAATCGATGGTATGGTCGTCAAAGTCAATGATATCGCCATGCAGGAGCAATGTGGCTACACTTCGCATCATCCCAGATGGGCTATAGCCTATAAATTTAAAGCTAAACAAGCGACTTCAAAACTGATAGCCGTGGAATACCAAGTGGGCAAGATAGGTACAATCACCCCTGTAGCTAAGCTCGAACCAGTACAAGTCGGTGGGGTGACAGTGTCTTCTGTCTCTTTGCACAATGAAGATTTTATAAATGCAAAAGATTTGTACCTCGGTGACATGGTGATCGTAGAGCGGGCGGGTGATGTTATTCCATACATCGTAAAATCATTGCCTGAATACCGAAAAGGTAACGAGCAAAAAATCGAATTCCCGGCACACTGCCCTCTGGGAGCAGCTCAACATAAATCAGTACAACTTGTACGTGAAAATGACCACGCATTTTGGATTTGCCCGAATTGTCTGTGTGGAGCACAAGATCTCGAGAAATATATTTTTCATGTATCCAAACATGCTATGGATGTCGAAGGATTTGGGCCATCCATTATGGCACGATTTGTTGAGATGGGTTGGATAAAAAACATAGCAGACATCTATCGGTTGGATTATGACAAAATAGCCAAGATGGATGGATTTGGTCAAAAATCAGCTGTCAAACTAAAAGAGTCTATTGAAAAAGCCAAGTCCAATCCTATTCAACGATTGTTGCACAGTCTGAGCATCCATCATCTGGGTCGACGGGCGTCCCAACTTATAGCTGAGCGTGTGAAATACATCATAGACCTCAAAGATTGGGTTGAAACAGATTTTACAGACATTCACGAGATAGGCCCGGTCGTCACTAAAAACGTAATGGCATGGTTTGCAAATGCGACTCATATCGCCATGTTGCAAGAGATGGAATCCCTTGGAGTCAATATGAATCAAACTGTGGAAGACCAACCCAAATCAGTGGCAACTGATGCGCCCTTGATCGGTAAAACTATTTTATTTACAGGAAGCTTGGAACAGGTAACTCGGGAAAAAGCCCAAGAAATGGCAGAAAAAGCGGGTGCTAAGAATGTAAGTGCAGTCAGCGCAAAACTCAATATACTTGTAGTAGGTGAAAATGCCGGATCCAAATTGGATAAAGCGAAGACATTAGGCACGGTGACGATATGGTCAGAGGCTGAGTTTTTGGAGAAGGTAAAAAAATGAACGATTTGCACTCGAGTCCAATAGAATCACTTAAATCTTACATTGGTATGCAAGGAGCTCATTTTTATACCAATGCGGCTGGATGCCAAATACTAAGAAGCTGTATGGATTGCCTTAATAATAAGCCATCAAGTTTCAATACTCTAACTTCCTCAATTTAGGAGATTTCCACCAAGTCATGACCACCACGAATAATGTCATACTGCCTCCAAACACCACAGAGGGTACTAGGCCAAACATTTTTGCGGCAACACCACTTTCAAACTGACCAAATTCATTAGAGGAGTTAATAAACATGGAATTGACGGACATTACTCGGCCTTTGATTTCATTGGGTGTCAAGAGTTGGGCGATGGTCCCACGGATGATGGCGCTAAATCCATCCAACAATCCACTCAGCATCAAGGCAATAAATGACAACAGGTACGACTTAGATAGTCCGAATACAATTATGGCCACTCCAAAACCAGCTACCGCGTAAAGAAGTATCATACCTTGTTTTCTTTTTAAAGGAAATAAAGTGAGAGTAATGACCGTGATCATCGAGCCGATATCGCTCGCCGCATTGAGCCAGCCAAATCCTGTAGGACCTACATTCAGAATTTCTTTGGCAAAAGCGGGCACCATCGCCACGGCACCGCCAAATAATACGGCAAATAAATCCAAGGTCATAGAAGCCATCAATTCTTTTGTCTTGTACACAAATTGAAGTCCTGCTTTGACGCTTTGCCAAGTGCCTGAATAAGAAGATATCTCAGGCTTTGGTTTTGGACGAATCTGAAAAACAACGATACAAGCTGCCAAAACGAAAATAAACGATACTAATAAGGCGCCTTGGATGCCTAACCATGCTATCAGTAATCCTCCTCCGGCATGCCCTATTATAGCAGCTGTGAGGAAGGTCCCATTATTCAAGGTGATTGCATTGGTCATCACATTCATCGGCACGATCTGGGCCATCAATGAAGGAAAAGCCGCACCGGAAAATGCCCTGATCGCTCCGGTAGCAAATATTAAAGCATAAATGGCATATACCCATACTTTTTGCTGGACCTGCTGCTGAAACCATGAAGTAGAAATCAAAAACACAAAAAAGATCACAAGAGCATAAAGCCAGACCGATCTGCGAACAATCTTAGTGCGTTCGGTATGGTCAATCACGTGACCCGCGTATAAAGCGAGTCCTACTGCCGGAATGACCTCCGCCAGGCCTAATAAGCCTATGGCAAAGGGATCTCTGGTGATCTCATATATCCACCACGCAACTATAGTACCTAACATTCTGAGACCGGATACGAAAAAAAGCCTGCTTAAAAGGAAATATTGAAACTCTTTGGTCCGCAAAGAAACGAAGGGGTCATGGTACATGATCAGTATGCAAAAATAAACTAATCTGAATGCATCTGTTAAAAATAGAATGATGTGCTTTTTCATATCCAAACGAAATCGGTTTTGTATATAAAAGGGCTATTCCGCCCATGCGAATAAAATCCTCTACCAAATGCATATCTTCACTTTCTAAACGAAAAGAAATGATAAACGGAATTTTTAGATCAATCTCCATCCTAGGAGCTTTTATTTTATTGGTACATTGTAAAGCGAAAGAAAAATCCACTGAGGTGGTCACACCGATGGCTCCATCGGCAACTCATGAAAAACTAATTTCATCTAACTTTGGATCCGTGGATTCTACTGAGGCTACACTTTATGTACTAAAAAATAAGCAAGGTATGGAGGCCAGGGTCACCAACTATGGAGCAACGATCACGCACCTTTTCGCGGCAGATCGAAACGGCACCCCGGGAGATGTACTATTAGGATTTAATAGCTTTGATGGTTTTCGTCAAAAAGGTAATCCATTTTTTGGCTGTATAGTAGGTCGATATGCCAATAGAATAGCTAAAGCAGCATTTACCCTAAATGGTAAAAAATATAAACTGGCTGCTAATAATGGAGAAAACTCATTGCATGGAGGCCTTAAAGGATTTGACGAAGCCATTTGGAAAATAGAAAGTACCACAGATAGTTCTATCACGATGTCTTATCTAAGTAATGATGGCGAAGAGGGATTTCCTGGTAATTTGACCTCAATAGTCACATATACATTGACGGGAGATAATCAATTCATCTTGGATTATTCCGCAACTACAGATGCCCCTACCATTGTGAATTTATCTAACCATGCTTACTTTAATTTATCAGCGGGTACAGACAGCACCATTTTAGACCACGAACTGACCTTAATGGCAGATCAATATACTCCAGTCAATGATAAACTTATTCCCCTAGGACCACTTGCTCCCGTAAAAGGTACAGCTATGGATTTTACAACGACTAAAAAGATAGGAAAAGATATCGCAAGCCTCAAAGGGGGATACGATCATAACTATGTCATCAATCCGGGTGGAAAGGTGGGTACAGTCTATCATGCGGGCTCCGGCAGGTTGATGACGGTGTCTACGACGCAACCGGGAGTACAATTTTACACCGGCAATTTTTTAAATGGAAATCATCTCGATACTAAAGGCAATAGGCGCTATGGTAAACATTCCGGATTTTGTCTAGAGACACAACACTTTCCTGATTCTCCAAATCAACCCGATTACCCATCTACAAGGCTAGACCCGGGCCAAACTTATAAACAATCAACGGTATATGCTTTTAGTACAAAATAAATCAATTGTCTTTTATATCGGGTTGTTTTTAATAGTTTTCTCCTTTCAATGTAACGATAAACTTAAAACCGGCAAGGTAACTTCTACCGATAACTCCACTATTGAATTCCTCCAATCTGGTCATGGAGATACTACCCTTTTATTTATTCATGGTTGGTGTATTAATAAAGAATATTGGTTGAATCAAATCCAATATTTTTCTGGCCGATATACTGTAGTCGCGATTGATTTACCAGGTTTTGGAGCATCGTCCAAGGACAGAACTAACTGGAATTTTGAACAATATGCTCTCGATATCAAATCGTGTATAGATCAACTTCATTTGAAAAATGTAATCCTGATAGGCCATTCGATGTCAGGTGATATTGTGCTCAAAGTTGAAAACATGTATCCTCAATCTATAGTTGGAATCATAGGTGTAGACAATCTTCATACTGCGAATGGCCCGCAAGATTCGGCCTCCCAATCTCAGTCAGAAGCTTATTTTGATGAGATGAGCTCCCATTTTGATTCAGCGGTCATTCAAGGAGCTAAACCTTATCTTTTCCAACCCTCTACTCCCGAACCTGTCATAGAAAGAGTGATGTCAGACATCTTAAAGACCGACCCCAAAATAGCAGTAGGCGTTTTACGAGCCTTGAATTTTATAGCTCAGACGGAAAAAGTCATGATGAAAGACCTTCAACATGGCCTTGCTTTGGTAAATAGTGATGCCCAGCCTGTTTACGTTGATAGTCTCAATGCCTATTGCGCAAAAGGAGTTAAAGTCTATCCTATACCGTCTACAGGTCATTACCCAATGATCGAAAAACCCGATGCATTCAATATAGCGTTGCAACAAGCGATTTGGAATCAATAAATAATGCCAGAATGCCAAGACCGGTTTCTATTCCTTTTTCAAAAGTACAACATGTAGGCATACCCTCCCGTGATGTAGATGCCTCAAAACAATTTTATGAATTACTTGGATTTGTAGAAGTCATGAGAAAAATTTTTAATCATGCAGAAGGACTAGGCACCTGTATCATGATGCAAAAAGAAGATATTGTCATAGAGTTTTATCAACTACCCGCGTCGACTGTTGTCCGTGAGATTATCACCAGATCCGACGGTCACATTGATCATATCGCATTTGATGTGACTGACATTCATCAAGTTTACTCCCAACTACATGATGCTGGATTCAATCCGATACAAGAGGCTCCTGTGAAACTTGATTTTTGGGAACGCGGAGTACAATTTTTTCATATCGTAGGTCCGGACGGTGAACGGCTAGAATTCAATGAAGTGCTGTAAGGTTGATTATAAGGGTATAATATATTGAATTTTTTTTCAACCAATTTCCAGTTTTAAGCTCATAGAATAGATTTCAAAAAAAGATCCACTTTATCAATCAATTTAGACTCCCTGTATTGGATGCCTCCATGTGCAGCTCCATATACAAATTCAAATTGTACGGGTAAGTTCATTTCCTTATATTTTCCATACAGCTGAATCGATTGGTTGATGGGCACTTGAATATCCATATCACCATGACATATAAATAATGGCGGGTCATCACTAGTCACATGAAATACTGGGCTAGCCAATTTCAATTCTTCCTTAGATTGATCCATAGGTTTGCCAAACAGAAGTGCCAAGGCCGGAATACGGACATTGGTCCCATGTGAAGTGCTTTGGCTGATGATCGTTGTCAGATCTGTAGGGCCATAAAAATCAATAACGCCTTGGACTGTAGAAGAAGTGGTCAGATCATGACCGATGTTGCCTTCTAATGCAATATGATTATTAGTTAATCCTGTCAATGCAGCCAGATGGCCTCCCGCGGATGAGCCCCATAAAAATATTTTATCAGCTCGATATTCATATTTGGAAGCATGGGCCCTCAAAAATCTAACAGCAGCTTTGATATCATGTATTTGTGCCGGAAATTTTGACTCCACTGATCGCCGATAACTTATGCTCGCCAAAGCATACCCTTTTTTCAATAATTCTAAAGGTGGGCTTTCTTTGGATCCACTGTGCCAAGCACCCCCATGAACCCAAATGATAAGATAAGGATTGCTGACTTGTTCTGGTAAATACAGATCGAGCATCAACTCCTTCTCAGGAGTAGATGCATATAGAATGGACTTGAGTGTTTTAATGGATTGTCCAAATACGGAAATATTAACTCCTAAAAACAACCATAATAATAGTATTCTCATGGGGATGATGTTTAACTGTCAAATATACCTCACAATTTGAAATTTTATATCTTCACAATTAGTGACCATACGCCACGCCAATCCAGATGACTTGCCTGGTCTTATAACAATGACCGAAGCTACAGTACGTAGTATTCATAATAATGATTACAATTCAGCTCAAATCGATGTATGGGCCGATTCTGTCAAAAATTATCTCCATTGGGAATCGATGATCCGAGATCAATACTGCCTTTTAGCTGTAGAAGTTGAGCCGACAATCTCTATGAAAGCTCTAAAGTTGCTATTTCAGTCATCATTAAAAATGACCTCCTGCCCTTGCAAGAGGTCACTATTAAGGGCAAAAGCTATCAATGCTATTTTGTTATAAATATTTTTTTAGTGCTAATCTGGTTCAGACCTTGTAAAACAAATAAATAAACCCCAGTGTCAAGATTGCTTATATCAAGATCAATTGAAGTTTGACTTTTTTCAAAATCAATTGTCGAGTGTATTCTGCCATACATATCGATCACAGATAATGTGCCTTGGGAAGCCGGTTGTTCCAAATTCACCTTCCAATGATCTTTATTTAGTCTTGACCAAGTAATATTACTTAAGTTTCTATTATTATTTTTCAATTCCCCATCAAATACACAGACGATGTGAATGAACTGTGTATGCGCAATAAAATTTCCAAAACAATCGTAAATTCTCCATTCCACCTCGATACTATAATTGGAAGGATAGTTGCCTGTAGTATCTGCGTGGTGAAAGACGGGATATCCGACCCCACATGTCCCTATTATATGATTTGTTTTCAGATTTGGACTTTGACATATAAGCTCAAGGTCATTGGGAAAGGGCACGTTT
>JANOWJ010000019.1:0-41125 GCA_031417835.1 Saprospiraceae bacterium
ACGTTTCAAATGTGAAATCAAGCTTTTTTGAAAACGAGGAAATTTTTCCAAAAGGTTCGGTGACATTTGACAACGCATTATTAATGACCAACATTGAACACGAATGGAAAAGCGAGACGGACAAATAACCACTGGCTATAACAACACCTACAAGAAATTGGCGGTTCAGTGGTTAAATGAAACTTTGTGTTTCGTATCAAGTTCAGTGATGGCAGACCCGCCTTCGCTGCACTACGGACGGGCAGGCAGTTTAGTGCTTCGAAATCGCCAACTTCTTGTAGCCGCAAACGTTGTACGCCATACTATATGCAGCAGAATTAATAATAAGTAACTTCAAAGAAAATTTTATAACTTAATTCAATGTCTCAATCTCGCCATCTTGCTGCAATCATGTTTACTGACATTTCCGGCTTTACTTCATTAATGGGAAATGATGAACAAAAAGCGCACGACATCCTGAAAAGGAACCGGGCATTACAAAAACCAATTATTGAACAATTCGACGGTACCTGGATTAAGGAAATGGGCGATGGCGTGTTGTCCAGCTTTCCTACTGTTTCAGATGCTGTGAACGCTGCTGTAAGGATACAGGAACAGTGCAATGCTGCTAAAGATTTTCAGTTGAGTATCGGCATTCATCAGGGTGAAATTGTACTGGAGGATGGAGATATTTTTGGTGATGCAGTAAATATAGCTTCCCGTATTCAATCCCTGGGCGTGCCGGGTGCTGTGCTGTTTTCAAAGAGAATAAAAGAAGAAATTCAGAATAAAGCTGCCTTTCAAACAGTATCGCTTGGCTCTTTTGAATTTAAAAATGTAGAAGAACCCATGGAGGTTTTTGCTATTTCCAATCCGGGTTTTGTGGTTCCCAAAAAGGAACAAATGAAAGGCAAACTAAAAACAACTGCCAGGAAAAATAATAATGGAATGTTGCTGGGAGCATCCGTTGGTTTGCTACTATTGTTGTGTTTTTTTATTTTTAGAAATTCAATTTTCCCAGCTGATAAAGTTACCGCCAGGTCATTGGCAATACTTCCCTTTGTCAACACCTTGAATGATACCGCCATTTCTTATTTATCTGATGGTATTCCTGAAAACCTCATCAACCGGTTTTCGAAAATGGCAGGTGTTAAAGTGTTTGCCCGCTCAGCTACTTTTGAACTGTCAGATGCTGCTAAAAACATTGAAAACCTGCACCGCGTATTAAATGCGGATGTGGTTTTGACGGGAAGGCTTTCTAAATCTGCAAGTGGTTACACATTGAATTGTGAGTTGGTAGATGCCAGCAATCAAAATTTGTTATGGGGCAATAGTTTTGCACTTACATCTAATGATATCGAACAGATAGAAGATTCAATCGTTGCTTCTTTGTTGAATCCGCTGGAGATAAGTATTGCCAATGGTAAACTGACCAACCCCGATAAGAAAAAAATTAAGCCTGAAGCATATGCTGAATATTTAAAAGGGCGTCACCTGGCATATGGTTCTACGCCGGCAGAAACGGAAAAAGCCATTTCACATTTTCGCACGGCTATAAGCCTTGATCCAACATATGCATTGGCTTATGCAGCTATTGCCAACGAAAAAATAACACAGTCTATATTTTCCAATGCCGGCAACCAGGAGATATTGAATGAAGGACGAACTTCTTTGGAAGCAGCAAAAGCATTAGACCCTTCCATTCCTGAAATCTATACAACAGAGGGTGCATTGAAATTTTATTATGATAATGACAGGAAGGGCGCCATAAACTCCTATAAAAAAGCGTTGGAGCTTGACCCGAATAATGCTATCATTTATATCCGATACTCTGCTACACTTGCAGATGCAGGAAAAACCAAAGAAGCATTACCACTAGCAGAAAAAGCAGTAGAACTTGATCCCGTTTCTATTTCAAGTCTGCATAACCTTGGTTGGGTAAATTTATTGGCGGGCAATTATCAAAAAGGGATTGACGCATTTGAGAAGTCAGTAGAATTACATCCCACTTTTGTGTGGGGACATATTAAGCAGGCATTTGGATACATTGCTCTGAAAAAATATGACAGGGCATTACAGGAAACCCAAAAAGCTGAGGCCTTGCTGAAAGATGGCTGGGGTTCTGAATTAATTCAGGCAGCTTTAATGAGTAACTATCAAGCTGCCGGTAACAAGGCTAAAGCCGATAGCCTCTCCAATCGTTTCCTCGATTATGCATCAAAAAATACGGTAAAAGATCCTTATGCACTATCATGCGTTTACCGCCTTAAAAATGACTATCCGAAGGCGCTGGAGTGGGAAGAAAAAACACTGCTGCAGCGGTCACCAACAGCTTACATTTTAGCTGTGCCCTTTCAATATATAGGTTATGAAGACTTTTATAAAAGTAAGGGACATCAGAAAATATTGCGGCAAATGGGTGCCTTAGAAAAATAGGGTTATCGATATATCAAAAAGTAAACAAGGTAATTGGTTAACATATCACCTTTTAAGTGCCGTGACGAATTCGTTTTAAGTTTTATCTTCGTTCAATGTTTGGTCACGTGGAACAATACGTTTTCAAACTTTCAAACGACCACCTCTGCACGAACTCAAACATTGTATGTAACCTACGTTTTGACATCATAAGCTTGGTGAGTGAAATGAGCGTAAATAAATTTAAATAAAAACCTTTTAAATAATCTGCATGAAATCATTGACACTATATCTGTTTATAATTTATTTTTTGTCATGTACCGTACCAAAAGCAACCACACATAAAACTCAATCAAAGCATAGTGTGGAAAAAACTGAACAAGAAATCAAAATCTTTTTCGATTCGTATGCGGAAGACTTGCGTGAAAATCGTCGGGAATCTATAGCTAATCTTTATGACACCGCAGGTTATTATCGCATGGGCAATGGTAATAAATCATTTATTTCATTTGAAGAAAGTAAAAAACGCTATTTAACCAATTGGACAGCCCCCAAATCATTTGAGTGGAAAGATATTTCAGTTGAAATTGTTTCGCCAACGGCTGCAGTTGTAACTGCACTTTTTGATTGGCAGGCCAGCACTGGAGAAAAGAGTACCTTTTCATACACTGGGTTATTGGTGAAAAAATTAGATAAATGGCGAATCCGTGTAGAAGATGAATCGCTCAATCCGGCAGGGTATTCAATTAAACCCATCTCAGGCAACCGATTTGTACCTGGACCATACAAATACTTGCTAACGGCACAACCCGGTGCAAGTATAGCAGCTCACCTTCATTCAACTGCAATGCACATAAAAGTGGTGAGAGGCAGAAAGTATATTATCATGGGAAATCTTGACAGTTCAAAGGTCCAGCGATATGATGCAGGCAGTTCTTTTGTAATACCTGCACAAAGCTGGCACCTTGAATGGTGGGAGGAGGAAACAGTTGAAGACATTGAAATCATGGCTCCCTTTAAAACGCAAAGAGCAACTCCTTCCACACCTCGGAAATCCGAATAAATCCCCGACAAATAGTTTTTACGAGAGGATGAGCCGCGAGCTGTGCTGCATAAAAAGTAATAAACACCACTTTGGATCGTAATGCCATTCAAGCCAGCCTTTCGCTAACTTTATAGAAAAAATATTTATCCGGTACAGACATTCATCCAAAAATAATATGAAGACAATGACAAACGATATCACGTATTTTGCTCCAGAACTGCACATTCCGAATGGGACAATCAATATTGACTTTTACACAAAATTCGGAGCTACTGAAAATTTTTGTTACAGAAACGATGATGGGAGCATTCACGTAGCTGAATTGGAAATCAATGGAGCAATATTTCATGTACACGAAACTATGCGTGGCGCTCTTGAACCAATAAGCGCTAAAGGTGTAACAACCATCATCGGTTTGTTTGTTCCAAATGTAGAAGAAGTAATGCAAAAAGCTATTCGGGCGGGGGCAACGGAAATTAATCCAACAACGGACCACGATTATGGTTACAGACAAGGAATGTTTAAAGACCCTTTTGATCACTATTGGCAAATACAAAAAAGAATTTAAATGAATAAACGCAAAGCGCAGATCTTATTAGTTTTACAATTCAAAAATTATAATACTTATGGTACTATTTGACAAACCTTTTGGCAGGGACAACCTAACACCTTGTAAAACCAGTAAAACTGAACTTCGTTTTTTGCTACTATCAATTTTTGTTTGCGGTATGGTCCAATTTTCCCCTGGACAAGGAAGAGAAAGTAAATTAGACTCTTTCTTTTCCACAATCGACAAAAATGGCGACATTAGTGGCAGTATATTGGTGGCAGAAAAAGGAAAAATCCTATACCAAAAATCTTTTGGATATGCTGATGCTCAAAAAAAAATTCCTAACACGGCCAAAACCCTGTTTCAAATTGCTT
The DNA here is from genome assembly GCA_031417835.1 of Saprospiraceae bacterium. Taxonomy (GTDB): domain Bacteria; phylum Bacteroidota; class Bacteroidia; order Chitinophagales; family Saprospiraceae; genus JADJLQ01. Next base: position 4,364 of record JANOWJ010000019.1, read on the forward strand.
CTGTTTCCAAATTATTTACTGCAATTGCAGTACTTCAATTGTACGAACAAAAAAAACTGAATTTAACTGAAAAATACTCTAAATATTTCTCAGACTTCCCCTATCCAGAAGTTACTATAAAGCAAATACTTTCAAATACATCAGGTGTTCCTGATGTTGGCGATTTATTCGTACCGTTTTGGCGTTTAAACCGAGATACCATTTTTACACTAAATGATATTGTACCTGCTCTTAAATTTAGCAAGTTGCCTCTGAATTTTCCAGCTGGAGAAGCTTGGGAATATTCTAACACCAATTATAGCCTAGCTGCTCTTTTAGTAGAAAAAATCAGTGGCGAGAAATTTGATAGCTATCTCTCAAAGAAAATTTTTAAACCTGCGGGAATGGAAACTACTTTTCAAAAAACCTCGGGCACTAATCCATATACTCACTCAAGCGTAGCATATAATTATGACTTGCCTTTTAGATTTTCTATAACTCCTGTCAGGGTTGATTCGTTTGCAACTAATGATTATAAAGTACACTACAAAACCTTTCCATCAGAAGGAGATGCAAACATATATACTTCTGTATTGGATTTAGCGAATTTTGATAAGGCTTTAAATAGTGGGATTTTATTAAAACAAAATAGCATCAATCTCCTTTTTAGTCCTTCAACAAGAAACAATGGAAAAAAAATTACCCTAAGAGGCGTTGGTTCTGAAATAGGTGTTATAGGCGATTTCTATTGGGGATTTGGAAACCGCATTTCTTTAGATAGTACTATGGGGGAAATTATATGGGGAAGTGGTGGAATGCCAGGTTGTTCCGCTAATATAATTATGAATTTAACGAAGCATCAATTCATTGTATGGCTCAATAACAAACAAAGTAGTTCTGCAATGGACAACATTTTTGGTGCATTAAATATTGTAAACGATAAAACAGTTGCTGTAAAAAAAGCTAAAAAATACATTGCTACTACTTATGCTCAACTATTAGTTCAAAACAGCGAAGATTATGCCTTTGCAAAATTGATAGAAATGCAGTCCGATACCTTAAATTACATATTAGATGAGAATGAATTGAATCAACTTGGCTATGAATTTTTTGAAAATGAAAAAAATACTTTGGCATTTACGGTTTTTCGTTCTGCGATTACATTATTCCCAAACAGTGATAATTTATTTAACAGCTACGGTGAATTGTTAGCTAAATCAGGAAAAAAAGAACAGGCCACTATAATGTATAAAAAATCTCTTCTGATAAATCCAAAAAATGAAGATTCAAAAAAATCTTTAGAATTATTGGAACAAAAATAGCTCGACAACGATTGACGAGAAGTACTATAGTTTACAAGTGCAGCTGACACGAAAACCACCAACATTTAGCCGTATAGAAAAAAGCCCTCCCTAAAATCGGAGCCAAAAATTAATATAAAAAACACCATGGCCATGCTGATAGGGCTTTTTGCTATACGTTGTTCAGCGACAAGCTAGGCAGATCAATAGCTTTGTGAATAGTTTCGTATTTTTGACAGGGATATGGGGGATTCATTCAACAGACGATTGGCGTTGTGTTGTGTGCAAACGTAAAACTGACACTCACCAACAAGAAAAACATAAAAAAATGAAGACCCTAATAATCATAAATGACGCACCGTATGGTACTGAAAAGGCATTCAACGCTTTAAGAATTGCCAACCAACTCAACAAGGACTTTCCCGAAAAGGAAGTAACAATCTTTCTAATGGCAGACGGAGTAAATTGTGCTATTCCAAACCAAAACACACCAAACGGCTATTACAATATTGAACGAATGATAAAACTTTCGACCCATAAAGGAACACGACTTTTGCTTTGTGGAAGTTGCCTTGAAGCAAGAGGTCTGAAAAACATTCAACTTGTAGAAAAATCTGAAATAAGCACAATGGCAGAATTAACAAAACTAATAGTGGAATGCGACAAAATTTTGACATTTTAGTGTAACCTAAGTTACAAACTAACAAGAAGCTAAAATCTAATTTTGTTTAAATTAAATTCTCATCGGCAGATAACATAAAGCTCGGATTAAAAGAAAATTGGAAGCAGTTTACCATTTTGGTAATGGTAAACGCTTTTGTTGGTAGAATTAGAATGGAAAGGACTATTTTCCCTTAGTTTGCCAGGTTAGAATTTGAAGTTCATTCGCAGGTTTGGAACGTGGCGACTTTAAAAGCAATTCAATTTGGGACAAACCAAACAGAATTTACAACCACACAAACCTTGTTGACTATTTAAAGACCAAAAATATTTTACGCACGTATCATCATTTCCATAACCAAACTCAAGGCCAGGAAAAAGAAAATATGCTTTTTATACACAGGAAAATTGACAGACCTTATCATATTGACTTTTGTTTTGCATCTTCAAACCTTATAGACAATTTAATAAATGTTGAAGTTGGTGCTTACGAAACGTGGACAAAACATAGCAACCATATACCATTAGCAGTCCCAATTGACCTTTGACGACAGAAAGAACAGCAGCAGGTAATTGATTTGCTTCCTTTTAATGGTCCACCTTGGCTTGATCTCTTTTTACAACCCTCCGTTTAGAAATCTAATTTTGAATTCTAAGTCACTATTCCTCTTAAGATAGAGTTAAGCCACTGATGTCGGGTAGCGGCTTCGTTCAACTTGGAACGCTCCTTTTTATAACTTGATTCATTTTCAAAGCTGTTCATGAATGCCCTATTTGTAAGTAAGTTTCGTATTTTTGACGGTGATATGGGGCATTCATTCAACAGTCGATAGGCGTTGTTTTGTGTGGCATTGTAGACAGACCTCAATCATCAAAAAAATATGAGCCGAATCACTTTACTGCTATTGACTTTTTTTATAGGCGAGGTTTTTGCTCAAAACAAGTCGCTGCCAAACAGAATTAAAGAAGTTGAAAATAACTTAATTCCCTTTGTACCAATAAAAGGATTTAAAGGTTGGAACATCATTGACAGAATGAAATATTACAAAGTGCCTGGCGTAAGTATCGCAGTTATTAAAGACTACAAGATTGATTGGGCAAAAGCTTATGGTTTGGCTGACACTTCTAAAAAAATTCCTGTAACAACTGAGACAATGTTTTCAGCAGGTTCAATCAGTAAGTTTTTAATGGCTGTCACCGCTTTGAAAATGGTTGATAATGGACAAATTGAATTAGAAAAACCAATCAATACCTACTTAACTTCTTGGAAAATCGCAGAAAATGATTTTACCAAAAAGACACCAATAACCCTGAAAATGTTGCTGAGCCATTCAGCAGGAACTTCTCAATCTTCTTACTTCGGCTTTACACCGACTCAGCAATTACCAACTATTGTGGAAATTTTGAGTGGTGCAAAAATTTCTGAAACAAGACCAGTAGTTGTAAACAGCGAACCTAACAAAGAATTTCGCTATTCTGGCGGTGGGAGCATTATTGCACAGTTAGCTTTAATGGACATTTCTAAAAAAAGTTTTTCCGATCTAACACAAGAGCTACTTTTTGACAAACTTGGAATGAATAATTCAACTTTTGAACAACCTGTTCCATCAAAATTTACAAAGCAAAGTTCTTGGGCTTATTCTTCTGCATCTTGGTTTAAAGGAATGCCTTATGTTTACCCACAACAGGCAGCAGCAGGACTTTACACCACACCAACAGACCTTGCAACGTTTTTTATTGATGTGCAAAAATCTTACAAAGGCAAAGGAAAAATATTAAGACAAACCACAACAAAAAAAATGTTTACTGCACAACAAAATGTTTCTGATGGCTCATACAAAGAGCAAATTGGAATTGGACCATTTATAATTCAACGAACCGACAACAAAGACTCAAATGGAGTTTACTTTGAATTTACAGGAGTAAATGCAGGTTTCTTAGCTTATGGTATTGCAAGTATTACCAACGGAAATGGAGTAATGGTTATGCTCAATTCAGGAGACGATGTAAATGGTTTGGGGAAAGAAATCCGAAGAGCTGTTGCAAAAGTGTATAATTGGACAAACTTTTTGCCTGCTGAAATTCAACCAATTAGTTTGACAGATACAGCGTTAGACAAATTTGTAGGTCGGTACAGAATGGCTGTAGACGAAGTGCTTTACCTGAGAAAAGAGAAGAGCTATTTAGTTGAAAACATCAATGAAGGCAACGACATTTATTGCTTTCCTGTTACAAAAGACACCATCGTTTTTACAGATTACAACATCAAGGCAGGTTTTAAAATGAACGACAAAGGCGAGGTGATTTCATTGCAAAACATCTACCAAGAAAAGCCAATGCCGAGAATGAAAGACGATGAGTTTTCGCCAAGTGAGTATTTGAAAATGAAAAAGTATGACGAAGCAAAGCAGGCATTTGCAGCTATGAAAATGAACGAGTATCAGATTACTTATTTAGCTTACGATTTGATGAATAAAAAGCCTTTTGATATGGACGCTATAAAAACAATTTTAGATATAGCCATTGAACAGCATCCTAATTCTTCTATTGTTTACAGTCGTTGGGGTGACTATTATTTAAAACAAAATGACAAACCCAATGCAATTAAAAGGTATCAAAAAGCATTAGCACTTGACCCCTCAGACCAACAAACAAAGGACGCCCTAAATAGCTTGACAAGATAATGACACACAACATGGAGTTTGAACGACCTCAAAAAACTTCTTTAGCTGCTAAAGAAATTACAGCACTATACATGGTGGTGCTCGAGGTTCTTGGGGGTTTTGAAGAGCAAAAAGGGAAAAACGACTTTGCACACTAACCAACACAATTATTTTCAAAAATAAATTATCTGGAATAAGGGACGACAATATCTTAGTACGCTAAATAAATCTGGCCTATTTTACAACGTTCTGTGAAACGAGAGCTCATAGAATGCGATAGCATAAAATGTCCTGCCATGTGACTCACCGCACATCACTGCTGTTTAAGGTCAACTTTTACATACTTTTACAAAATAATAATATGAAACACGTTTATCCCCTATTTATAATGTTATGCTTTAGCCATACTTCGTTTGCTCAAGCAACAGGCGACCTTTTCCGTATTGTGAGTGATGAATATAGTGCGCTGACCGTGCGAAATGATCTGATGCGGGGCGCTAAAAAAGAGATGCTGGTCTGCACCTATATCATTGACGGCGACGAAATTGGCTATCACAACCTCAGATTGATAGCCGAAGCAGCACAAAGAGGAGTTCAAGTGAAAATGATATTGGACGGTTTGGGAAAAAGAGTCCCCATAAAAATGCTTTTATATATTAAAGATTTGGGTGTGCAGATCAAAATTTACAACAAGAAAAACTGGAAAAGGCCTTTCATGATCTTTCGTCGACTGCATGGTAAGATGCTTATCGTAGACGGCCAATTCTGCTTGATTGGAGGACGCAATCTGAATGCCCAGTATTACCGCATGGACTCGGTCGATAATTTTATGGACCGCGAGGTGCTGATACGCAGTGAAAAGGTTGTGCACGAAGCGCGCCAGCACTTCAATGAAATGTGGGAACACGAGGTCATCTGCACCGATCTGAAAGGTGTCTTCAACCCTGCCGACCGTCAGGAATGCCAGCTCCTCCTGGATTCCTCATCGCTCGCCATCAAAAGTCAAATACCGCTGCTGCGGAAGGTCCGGGGAGAAGACCGGGTCAATCTTTCGGATGTAGTCAAACCCACAGCCAATCCCGTACAATTTGTCTATCCAAGTTTCACCCACATGAAAAACGGCCGGATCTGCCGTACCAACCGCCCTGACCGCCGTGTCACAGTCGCCCTGCAGGCACTAGTAGCCTCAGCCGACAGTACGGTGGAAATGGAGTCCCCTTATGTCCTGCTGACGCGCAGCTGGTTTAAATGCTTGAAGACGGCGCAAAAAAAAGGTGTCCGCATCCGCGTCATCACCAATTCCATCACTTCCACCGATTTGCCTATAACACAAGCCATTTATGCCAACCGCCGAGGGCGTTACCAGCGGGCAGGCATTCAGCTAAACGAATACTGCGGTGTTCGCACGGTGCATTTAAAAACGTTGACCATCGACAAACAAGTCGTGATGATCGGTAGCTACAATTTGAATAAAAACTCAGAATTCTTTAATACGGAAGTTGCTGCCTGGGTAAAGGATCCACTTCTCGCACTTCACCAGCAAAAACTGTTTGAAAAATATCTCTCCCTGTGTAAGCCACCCGGAGGCGAATGCCCTACCTCCATGTCCGTGCTGAACGAAGAGCAAAAAAAGCGCAAAAGAAAAGTAAAATGGCTGCGCTATACGGTGGCGCCTTTGATTGGGCTAGTATTATAGTTTTTTCAAATTGGTAGAATACATATTTGCGCAATGTTCTTCACCCAATTACGCAAATTCGATTCATTTGTAAATTTGAAAACAAGAAAATAGTCTTGCGCAGAGATTTTTTTAATTTAGTAATAAAAAACCGCCAAATCCAAAACAAAATAGCCACCAAATCTCAGCTAAAAAACCCATAAGCTATACCCAATGACTTTAAAAATAAAGAATCTATCCAAAACTTATCCTAACGGCGTAAAAGCTCTCGATAACCTTACCTTGGAAATAAAACAAGGTATGTTTGGTTTGCTTGGACCTAACGGCGCCGGCAAATCTTCACTAATGCGGACACTTGCTACTTTACAAAATCCTGATGAAGGTTCAGTTTTTTTTGAAGACATCGATGTTATAAAAAACCCAATGGATTTGCGCAAGGTATTAGGATACTTGCCGCAGGAGTTTGGTGTGTATCCCAAAATGTCCGCAGTGGACTTGTTGGATTATTTAGCAACGCTTAAAGGTATTGCTTCAAAAAAAGAACGAAATGCATTGATAAACCAAGTGTTGGAAATTACGAATCTATATGATGTAAGAAAAAAAAGTGTTGATGGTTATTCTGGAGGTATGAAACAACGATTTGGCATTGCTCAATTGTTACTCAACAACCCTAAACTAATAATTGTAGATGAACCCACTGCTGGTTTAGACCCTGCAGAGCGCAACCGCTTTCTAAATGTTTTACGAGAAATTGCCAGTTCAAATATTATCATTTTTTCAACTCATATTGTTGATGATATTAAAGACTTGTGTAACGATATGGCTATCATGAACGGGGGCAAAATATTGAAGAAAATAAAACCTTCTGAAGCCACTAAAGAAATAGAATATAAAATTTGGACCAGTACTGTTGAGCGAGAAAATCTTGAAGAAATGGAACAACGATTTGTAGTCCTTTCTTCTAAATACAACCAAGACAATTCAATCAATATTCGTGTCTATGCCAATGAACAACCGACATCAAATTTTGTAACTGTCCAGCCAGGTTTGGAGGATGTTTATTTTATTGCCTTAAAAGATAACATCGAAAACTAAATTAAATGGTTTTCACCATTCTCAAATTTGAACTAAAATATTGGCTAAGGAATTGGTCATTTTGTGCCTATTTAGCCACATTTTTCTTGATGGCATTGTTAAGTATGGCTGGTGCCTCAGGTACATTTGGTGAAGGCTCCGCTTCTGCCACAAACATCGCGAATTCACCAATGAGCATCTATAACTTTGTGAACTTTTTCAATAAAATTCTATTGTTTTTACTGCCTGCTATTGTAGGCCATACTATTTACAAAGATTACAAAAACAATTTCAACAGCATACTGTATACATATCCCTTTTCTAAAACCAACTATTTATTCGCCAAATTTATCAGTGCCTTTATAATAGTTTCAATAATTGCTTTTCTGTAGAAGCTGGTTTAATGCTCGGCACAAAGTTACCTACAGTTAATCCAGCTCAACTCCTGCCCTTTGATGCAACACCTTATCTTCAAACATATTTTCTCTATTTAATTCCTAATATATTTCTATTTAGTGTCCTGGTTTTTTCAGTCGTTGTACTTACCAGAAATATTTACACCGGGTTTATTTCGATTGTCCTGTTTTGGCTTCTGAAAGAAATTGTTCTAAGGTTGGCTGCTGCTCACACTGATGGGTTAGGTGAATTGTTAATAGACCCTTTTGGTGAAAGTGCAGTGCACTACTTTACAAAATATTGGACGACATCAGAAACCAACACGTTTGTTTTACCATTACATTCCGTTATTTTTTTAAATAGGTTAGTTTGGTTTTTTATAGCTGTTATTATCTTTCTGACCACGTATCGATGGTTCTCATTTAGTCAAAATCCATTATCATTTGGCTTAAAAAACAAGAAAGGTGAAAGCCAAACTAAAGACAACTTTGGAAGTATCATCAAAATAAATTTGCCTAAAACGAAATTTAATTTTTCGTTCTTGCAGCAAATTAAAACATCGTGGAAACTATCCCAAACAGATTTTACTTATATTACAAGAAGTGGTGGTTTTATAAGCGTTGTTTTTGTTGGAGTCTTATTTATTGCTGCCATACTATTGCAAATAAATCCACAAACTGATAGTAAAACATTGCCTGTCACCTGGGTGATTTTAGGCTTTCCTGTTTTCTTTTTCTCCTTTCTTATCCAAGTCCTCACATTTCTATACGCTGGAATTCTAATTCACCGGGCAAATCTTTCCCGCTTTTCTGCTTTAATCTCATCAACCGCTGTTCCTAATTGGGTTTTATTACTTTCCAAGTTATTAGCATTACTTAAAATGCAAATAGTACTTCTTTCATTGATTGTGGTTACTGGTATCGTAGTTCAAATAAATAGCGGCTACTACAATTTTGAAATCAGACATTATCTATATGATTTATTGGCTATTCATTGGGTTGGTTTTATAATTTGGGCTTTAGCATCTTTATTTATTCAATCCATCTTTAGAAATACCTATCTGGGGTTGTTTCTGCTTATTTTGTGCACATTAGGTATTTCTCAGCTACCATCATTTGGTATAGAAAAATTTGTATTCAGGTTTAATGATAGTCCAAATGCAGATTTTTTTCTTAAATATTCAGATATGAGTGGCTACGGTCAATCTTTACGCCCTTACCTGTTGTACAAATTTTATTGGCTAGTTTTTGGTGTGCTTTTATTTTTTATATCCCTGATGTTGTGGGAAAGAGAAATCACTAATTCTCTCATTGAACGATTTAGAATGGCTAAAAACCATTTTAGTCGCACGTTGGCAGTACCATCCATTGTCTTGATAGTGAGTTTCTTATGTTTTGGTTATTTTCTTTTTCAGCTAGAAAATAAACCTGAGAATAAATTGTTATCGTCCCGAAATGAGGCTGAACTATTAAAACAATTTCAAAATAAATATGGCATGTATGAAAAAATAAAACAGCCAAGGATTACATCGCTACATGTGCAATTAGACATTTCTCCGGAGACGAATTCATTCATTGCAAATGGGAAATATACACTCATCAACAAAACCTCACTCATCATAGATACTCTATTCATAAAAACGGGTTATGATGAAATAACAGCACTTTCTTTTAGTACTAAAGTTAATTTAATTAGTGAAGACAAGCTTTTTAAGTGTTTCATTTATAAACTTGATGAGGGAATAGCTCCCAACGATAGTATTACATTAAACTTTACGATTAAAAATGTAGATAATTCTTTTTTAGTGCAGAATTCCAATATCTTAAAAAATGGAACATATCTCAAAAGTGATATTTTCCCCCGATTAGGATACTTTGCCAACACAGAAAAAAATATACCCAACGACAATATCGCCTTTACAAATCATTACCAAAGTATGGATTCCGACCTGATCACCTTTGAGGCACTTGTTAGTACATCGCCGAATCAAATTGCCATCACTTCGGGCAATTTGATTAACGAATGGATAAAAGATGGCAGGAGATACTTTCACTACAAAACCGACAACCCCATTAAATTCGTTTTTGGATTTAATTCAGGGGAATATGCAGTATTGAAAGAAAACTATAAAGGTGTAGACCTGAGCGTTTATTATCATCCCTCACACACTTATAGTATCCATCAAATGATGGCTGGATTAAAATCTTCCTTAGATTATCACACGTATTTTTTTGGAGCTTATCAACACAAACAAGCCCAAATTATTGAATTTTCAAGGTCAGAAGGTTCATATGCTACTACCGCTGGTAACTGTATTCAAATTTCCGAAATTAGGTTTATCAACGATACCAGCAATATAAAAGAAGGTGGCATTGACCTTTCATTTTATGTAGCGGCACACGAACTTTCGCATCAATGGTGGGGAAATCAGGTCATTCCTGCTGATGCCTTGGGTGCCACTATGATCACTGAGAGTGTAGCTGAATATAGTACTGCGAAAATTTATGAAAAAAAATATGGCAAAAAAGGGGCATTAAAGTTTTTGAATATACAGCGAACACGGTACTTATCTGGTAGAGCCGAAGAGACCGAACCAGAAGCACCACTATATTTGGTAAATCCTGAACATTCATATATTTCCTATGGAAAAGGGGCGATTGCCCTCTATACTTTAAGTGAATATATAGGCGAAGAAAAACTGAATAAGGCATTAAAAGAATATTTGCATGAAGTTAAATATAAGGCAGCTTCTTATACAACATCTCTAGAAATGCTTGATCATTTAGAAAAGGCAACACCAGACAGTTTGCGGCATTTAATATTCGATATGTTTAAGACGACCAATCCTGAAAAAACACTACACCACTTTGACAAAATAATTATCCGCAATAGTGCCAGCCACTAACATATGGTTTCGACCAACGACATTGTAAAATGAAAAAAAATCAACCCCACATTTTGCAATTCCTCTATTGCCGTGAGCCTCCTTTAATGAGACTGTGTAATTTTATCGTGCTATCGGCTCTCAAATTACGTACCAACGTACCAACAACAAGCCCCAAACAGCTACTTAGGACTTAAACTTAAAAATATTGAGAATCATTTTTTGATTTATTAGTCCTGTAGATAATATGGATACCCCGAGGCGTTTGCTTTTAGTACAGATATAGACTATTTTTAACTCCCATTATGCCGTGTATGTGTTGCTAGTGGTCATGGTAGATAGGCGATCTTACAAAACGTAAAATGACAATTTAATTAAAAAAATATGCATGGAAAGCATCACTATAATGCGACAATTAAAAGGACAGGAAATAAAGGATCAGGGACTGACAATTATCGTAGCTACGAAAGAAGTCATCAGATAATCATTGAAAAAATAAATTAGATATTTCCGGCTCATCTGATCCATCATACCAGGGCGACAAGGCTAAACACAGTCCCGAAGACTTTTTGGTTTCTTCTTTATCATCTTGTCAAATGCTTTGGTATTTACATTTATATTCTGAGGCAGGAGTTATTATTACAGAATATTTTGACAATGCGACAGAAATAAGGGTTGAGACTGTAAATGGTGTTGGACAATTTACAGAAGTACCATTGAATCCTATTGTTACAGTGACTGAAACTCAGATGATTGACAAAGCAAATGAATGACACAAAAAGGCTAATGAACTTTGTTATATTGCAAACTCTGTAAACTTTCCAGTTAGACATAATCCGACAACAAAAATATGATGACAAACAAAAAGAAGGAAAAACTGGTTTGGCAATTTGGTGGCTAAAGTGCTTATTTGGCCTTAACATTGCAAAATGGCGAATTTCAAGCTGACCAAGTTTCAGGAATATTTTTAGTTTTTATTCAGGCTTACCTCTTTAAAACGCATCGCCCAAACGGATGTAAAAGCCCCGGGTATTGTGGGTGGTGATTACATAATCCAATCTTGCTAAATTTTCTTGCTCATATTAATCCTAAAGTGTAGCCCCAGACCATGAAATGACTAATTCTTTTGTTGATGAAGGTGATTTTGCCATCCTCTTTTTTTAAGACATACTCTAAATCAGGATAAAAGGTGAAATTGTCGCCCCGCAAAAAATAAACGAAGTTTGGTTCGTTCTTTCGTTTAAAGCAAAGACCAAGAGGTCAAATAGAAAAAAAGTGGAAAATGTAAACGGAAAATTATTTCCCAGCCAAAAGAATTTGGAAGGGTATATTTGGGTTCTGTTTTTCCGACCCTGTTGGTCCTAGGTATATATGTCTTCTATATGGATGTCATTGAGGTTTAAAAAGTATGGAGATAGGCATTGACAGTTTTGCTGCAAACTTTGATGAGTCGGACAAAAGTATAACCAGCGAGGTAGCCATTGCCAAGCTACTCGAAAGGATTGAGCATGCCGACAAAATGGGGCTGGATGTATTTGGTATTGGCGAGCATCACCGCAAAGAGTTTCTTGATTCCGCACCTGTGATGATTCTGGCAGCGGCAGCCGCACGCACTAAGCGTATACGGCTTACCAGTGCTGTTACCGTGCTAAGTGCAGCAGACCCGGTGAGAGTTTTTCAAAATTTTGCCACTTTGGATTTATTATCAAACGGCAGGGCAGAAATAGTTGCAGGTCGGGGTTCTTTTATTGAGGCATATCCCCTCTTTGGACTAAACCTTCAAGACTATGATGCACTCTTTGCGGAGAAATTAGATTTACTTCTCCAAATTCGTGATAATGAGTTTGTAACCTGGAGCGGAAAGTTTCGACCATCTTTAAAAAATCAACCTGTGTACCCGAGGCCGGTGCAGAAAAAGCTGCCTATATGGTTGGGTGTAGGCGGCACGCCCGCATCTTTTGTAAGAGCTGGTACGCTTGGCTTACCCTTGATGATAGCCATTATTGGTGGAGAAACGCATCGCTTCCGTCCATTGGTTGATCTTTACAAACAGGCAGGTTTACACGCCGGTTTTAAACCTGAAGAGCTAATTGTAGGCATGCACGCTTTCGGGTATGTTGCTGATAACACTAAACAAGCAGGAGATGAAATGTATGAAGGTTATAAAGTCGCCATGTCAGGCAGTGTTGCTAAAGATCGGAATTTTCCACCTGTCACAAGACCCCGGTTTGATGCGCAGGCTGGTTCGCTTGGTGCCTTTTTATTGGGTAGCCCGCTAGATGTTGCTGAAAAAATAATACGCCACAGCAATGCATTAGGAGGGCTTACGAGGGTTACCTTTCAAATGGACACTGCCAATCTGCAACACGAAAAATTAATGAAAGCTATTGAGTTAATTGGCACACAGGTAATTCCATTAGTCAAACATAAACTAGGATGAAACGCAAAATAGATTTTATTGTAAGAACTCATTTCCTTATTATTATTAAACTTAGCAAACAATCGGCATTAAGTGCGCTGAATAAGGTTCTGTTCAACTCGTCAACCGAAAAACTATAGGCAGTTTGGTTAACTTGGCAAAAGATTTTTGTAAATATCCAGCTTTAATTGTTTTAAAGACACTTCCTCATTTTGAATTAAAACTATTCACATACTGTAAAATCTTGCAAATTTTAACTAATTTGATCGACTGGTATAAACCCCAAATAGAAAATGATAACCGTTATTGTATCTTATCAGATAAAACCCGAATTTTCAGAACAAAACAAGAAGAATATTGAGAAATTCCTCAATGACTTCAAGCAACTTGACGCAGCGAATTTTTCTTATGTTGTTTATACAAAAGACGACAACGTAACTTTTATACATTATTCAACCTATAAAAATGAAAAAGTGCAAACGGAAATTTTAAATGTCCCATCGTTCAAAGAATTTCAATGGTTAAGAGATGAAAGCGGATTGAACGGAACACACAAGGTTGAAGTTTTGAATTTTATAGGTTCTTCAAAGGAAATTTTTAACTAGCAAAATGCCAGCCGCTTGAACAAGTTATTGCCAAAAGGCGGGCTGATGTTCAAAATTGAAAGTTGGTAACTCTGCTGAAACTTTTGTACATTATACAAGCTTATAGCTTCTATTTCCGGCCTTCGGCAATACGCCATTCGTTACCAATCATTGGCGCTCGTCAGGACTAAACAACTATAACAATAAATTTATGTCATTTCAAGCTTACTTAGCCAACATTAAAGCCAAGACAGGAAAGACTCCTGCCGACTTTAAGAACCTTGCTGAAAAAAAGGGTTTTCTACAAAATGGTCAGCTGGTTAAAACAGTTAAAGCAACAGAAATTACGAATTGGCTTAAAGAAGAATTTGAACTAGGACACGGGCACGCAATGGCTATTTACGCAACATTTAATGGAAAAACTAAATGAAAAATATTAACCAGACCCTTACAATTCACGTTCACCATATTTGAAGGTCGACAACATACAAAAGTTGATTAATTTATTGAAAGATATTTTTATTGCAATTGAGTTTCGTAGATTTGCGCACGACAAAGGTACAATTCTGCAGGTAATTATTGGGCTGTTATTACTCAGACAACTAAAAACAAAATGACAGAAGAAACAATTCAAACACTTCATCCTCAAGCTAACAAAACGAACAAGAAAATTTTATTAAGTAAATATAATTTCATTCGAGAAAATATATTAGCGATTTTATCTGACAATGAACTTACACACTCAGAGCTTATGAAAGAATTATTTAAAAGAGTAAAAGATAATTTTGAAGGAGGTATTCAATGGTATGGAGAAACAGTTAAGCTTGACTTGGAGGCGAGGAAACTTATTGAAAGAACTAAAACTAAACCAGAAAAATATAAACAGACAACGACGAATCGTTAGCAGCGGTTCGGCAAGGGATCGAGCTAAAAGGTGAATCAATGAGAAAAAATCATTCCTAACTATCAACCTTTAACTAGTTTTGTGTTATCATTCCTGATACTTTAATAATGGTGGTACACTTTGGACTAGATGAGTGGTACACTTTCACCGGATTTTACAATCAGTTGTTTATGCAAGATTAATTACTAAAATCATTGTTTTTCAGAATTACATTTATATGATTATTCACCATCAAACCTTATCAGCTTAAAAAAATATGCCTAATACAAATACAGGTAAGCCCTTAAAGCGTTTTTGGAAATTAATAGCTCTTGAGAAAAAAGAGATGTTCACCATTTATTTCTTCTCTGTCTTCAATGGCTTAGTTTACCTTTCCATCCCTTTAGGAATTCAATCAATTGTTAACCAGTTGTTCGGAGGGTTAGTTAGCACCTCACTTGTAATTCTCATTCTTATTGTAGTTTTCGGTGTGGTGCTAAATGGTTGGCTTACCATTCTGCAAATGAATTCAAATGAAAGAATACAGCGCAGAATATTTACACGGTTTAGTTTACAGTTTGCCTACAAAATTCCTCGTTTGGATTTAATAGCGGTAGATGATTACCACCTGCCCGAATTGGTCAATCGCTTTTTTGATACCGCTTCAGTTCAAAAAGGTCTTACCAAAGTGCTTATTGAATTCCCATCTGCATCTATTCAAATACTCTTTGGTATCGTTCTTCTATCCTTATACAATATTACTTTTTTTCCTTTTGGCATTCTGCTCATTGGCTTAATGTATATCATTATACGAACTACCTATCCTAAAGGTATAACCACTTCGCTGGCAGAAAGTAACTACAAGTATGAAGTAGGTCATTGGCTCGAAGAAGTAGCTCGCATTATCAAAACCTTCAAGTTTATGGGAAGATACGATTTTGCGGCACGTAAAGCTGATGTTATAGTAAGCGAGTATCTTGATGCAAGGGCAGAACACTTTAAAGTATTGAAAATTCAGTATTGGGCTTTTGTCGTTTTTAAAGTTATTATTACCGCCACGTTATTGATTTTAGGGGCTGTGTTGGTCATAAATCAACAAATTAATATAGGACAGTTTATTGCGAGTGAAATTGTCATTATTATGTTATTAAACTCCGTAGAGAAAATCATCAACAGCTTAGATGCAGTATATGATATGCTCACTTCGCTTGAAAAAGTAAGCAATATTTTAGATAAACCCGAAGAAAGTAAAGAGGGTTTGGATGTGCTTGAAATAAGTATGGCAAAGGGTATGAGAATAAAAGCAGAAAACCTTTCCTATCGCTTCTCAGATAACGACAACTATGTTTTGAAAAATCTGAATTTTGAAATTATGGAGGGTGAGAAAGTCTGCATTTTCGGTTCTCAGAGTTCTGGCAAAACCACTTTACTCAAATTATTCACCGGAGGATACTTAAACTATGACGGTAATTTGCTTTTCAATGATTATCCGCTTAGCAATTACAATCTTCAAAAGTTAAGGCAGGAAATTGGCATTTATCTGGCAACGCCCGATATATTTTCAGGCTCACTTTACGATAATCTTACCTTAGGCGACAGTACACTAACCGCACAATTTATTCTTCAAATTTCAGAACAAACGGGTTTACTCCCGTTTGTTCAGTCATTAAAAAGCGGGCTTGATACAAAAATAGATACCATTGGTAAAAAACTCCCCCGAAGCATTATCACAAAAATTCTGCTTACAAGGGCTCTTCTTACAAAACCACGTTTGTTGCTGATGGAAGATTGCTGGAGTGGTTTAGAACGATTAGAACAGGAAAATATGATTAAAAGTCTTACGGGTTCCGAACACAGCTTTACTCTTATTACTGTAACCAATGATGAAAACTTTGCTCGTATTTGTGATAAGATTATTCTACTTGAAGATGGCAAAATGATGGTATCGGGAAACTTTGAAACGGTAAGCAAAACAGAAGTGTATAAAAAAATGTTTAAGAAACTTAGCTTATAACCAAAATATGTGGCTCAATAAAGACAACCATGATTTGCTCAAAGAAAAAAACGAATTCGTTTCGTTCCGTAAAGCATTTGAGAATGATAGTGATATAAATCTGATTAAATGGTTAATAGGCATTAGTCTATTACTTGTCGTATTTCTCTTTTTGCCTTGGACACAAAACATCCAAGCTCCCGGACTAATCACTACACGTTCTCCCGAACAACGACCTCAGGAACTTAATTCCGTTATTGCCGGCAGAATTGAAAAGTGGTTTGTAAAAGAAGGTGATTTGGTAGAAAAAGGTGATACAATTTTAAAAATTACAGAAGTGGAGGAGAATTACTTAGACCCTCAACTATTGAAACGCACCGAAGAACAGATTATAGCCAAAGAAGGAACAGTTGATTTTTATAGAAATAAAGTAACGGCAATTCAAAATCAACTTACAGCTACTTATCAAGTTCGGGAATTAACATTACAGCAGGTAAAGAATAAAATTAAACAGGCAACCCTAAATGTAGTAAGCGACAGCATGACTCTAAAAGCCGCTGAAACCGAACTTAAAATTGCAAAAGACCAATACAAAAGACAGGAAGAGCTTTATAATCAAGGATTAAAATCACTTACTGAACTGGAACAGCGTAAGCAGCAATTACAAAATGCAGAAGCTAAACTAACCACTGCTGAAAACAAATTCACGAACACTAAAAATGATTTACTCATTGCTAAAATTGACCTTAATCAAACTGATAATGAGTATTCTGAAAAAATAGCCAAAGCAGAAAGTGAAAAGTTTGCCGCCTATAGTGAAATTACAAATGGCGAAGGTGAAGTTGCAAAACTAAAAAACCAGTTTTCAAACTATGCCATTCGCAATGCCTTCTATTATGTGCTTGCTCCTCAAAACGGTCAAATCACTAAAACCATTTCAGCAGGTATAGGCGAAGTGGTAAAAGCAGGTGAAATGATGGTAAAGATAGTCCCGCAAAAATTTCAATATGCGGTAGAGATGTATGTAAAACCTATGGACTTGCCTCTAATTGACATAGGGCAAAAAGTGCGGTTCCAATTTGACGGCTGGCCTGCTATCGTTTCCAGTGGCTGGCCCGCAGCTAGCTATGGAACTTATGGGGGTAAAGTAGTGGCTATTGATAACTCAGTTTCCGATAATGGCAAATTCAGGATTCTTGTTGTAGAAGATGCACAAGACCACAAATGGCCCGATGCCTTAAAAGTTGGAGGTGGTGCAAAAGGCATGGCACTGCTCAAAGATGTAACTATCATCTATGAACTATGGCGAAACATGAACGGATTTCCCCCCGATTTTTACAAGGTAACCGATTTAAAAGAACAATCTTCAAACAATGAAAAGTAGTTTTCTTAAATCATTTTTGCGCATCTTAAAACAAGGAACCGTTATATTTTTTTTAGTAGCCTGTTTTACCGCTGCCGCTGCACCCTCAGATACAACTGTAAAAATCCTCTCAGTCAGTGAGTTTATTCAAATAATTAAAACCTATCATCCGGTAGCGAAACAGGCACAGTTAATTCCCGAGAAGGCAAAATCCGAACAGCTTATTGCCCGTGGCAGATGGGATCCAAATCTTTATTCTATTCTTGATAACAAAACTTATAACGGAACCAAATACTATTCTTATTTCGAAAACAAAATATCTGTACCCGTTTGGTATGGCATTGAAGTAAATGCCGGATATGATTTTGTATATGGACAAAACATTAATAACGAAAATATACTTCCGCAAAACGGACTTGGGTATTTAGGCATTTCAGTATCACTGCTTAAAAATATGTTACTCGATAAGCAACGCGCTTCTCTTAAACAAGCCCAACTATTTCGTGAAGCAAGTGAACAACAACGGCTCGTTATACTTAACGACCTGCTGCTTAATGCCTTCAAAACATACTATGACTGGAGCTACTCTTACCACGAATATCTTATTTACACAGAAGCAGTAAAAATAGCATTAATAAGATATAATGCCACGTTACAAGGAGTAATTTACGGTGACAAAGCTGCCATAGATACCACCGAGGCACTCACACAATTACAAAGCCGACAGTTTCAACTAAACGAAGCATGGCTTCGCTTTTTAAACAATGGGTTTGAACTCAACAATTATTTATGGTTAGATAATAATTCACCTAGCCCCATAGATACTTCCATAGTGCCAATGCCTCTAAACTCTGACTTTACTCAACAACAAATGCAGCTTACCTATCTGGACGATATGGCAATTGAACTCCAAGAAACCCAACCCATTTTATTAAACTACAATTTCAAACTCCGGCAATTAGACATTGAACGAAAACTCAAACTTGAAAACCTCAAACCCACACTCAATGCAAAATACAATGTGCTAAGCGAACAGTTCAACTTCCAAAGTCAGGCGGGAATGCTGCTAAGTAACAACTATACTTTCGGAATAAATTTTTCTATGCCGCTTACATTTATGGAGGGCAGAGGTGCATTGCGGCTTACAAAATTGGAAATCCAAAATACCCTTTATGCACTTGATAATAAAAAGCAGGAATTACTTAATAAATTGCGAAGCACCTTCAATGAACTCATCACAACGCAAAAGCAAACTAAATTATTTGAACAAAGTGTGCAAGGCTTCAAAACTCTTCTTGAGGGAGAAACAATCCGTTTAAACAATGGTGAAAGCTCCCTATTTCTGGTCAATGCCCGTGAGACACGCTTTTTAGAAGCACAGGTCACTCTTCGTGCATTACAGACAAAATATTACAAAACAGAAGCAGAATTGAAATGGTCAGTTGGAAACATCAGCAGGTAGTTAGCCGCAAGTTTAGCAAGTGGGATAATAACGAAATAATATACTAATTAAATGGAATTACTATCAGTAGAAATTGTTAAAATAAATCAAAAAAAGATAGATGAAATTGACAAAATTATAAAGACAATTTACAGACTTATTATTTATAGCCGATATCATCTTGATGATGACCTTTTAAACATCTATTTAACAGGAATACATAATCTAAAAGATCTTGTTGGTATCAAAAATGCTCAAATGGAAGCTCAAAACGAAGAGGAAGCTCAGGAGTATTTGTTAAACTTAAAAGTAACACTTGACTTTGTAGTTGAAGAAATAGTATTACATAATAATTTTGAAAAAGAACTGCAATTATTTCAGCTGCTTCGCTTAGTTTCTCCCGAAACTAATTCCAAACATCCAAATCGTTACAGACAAACTCTTGTTCAAATAGGTTCCCATATTTGCCCTGAGCCAAAGGCAGTTCCTCAATTGGTTTCAGAACTTTTTTATAGAATACAACCCATTTCAAACCCAGTTATAAAAGCAATATACTTTCATCACGAGTTAATTAGAATACACCCTTTTGTGGATGGAAATGGAAGGGTAACGAGAATTGCTAAAAACTGGATGTTGATGTATGATTTATATCCTCCAATATTTATTAATGATGCCCCTCAAAAAAAGGAATACATTGCTACACTCGAAAATAGTTTTAAGACGCTTTTGAAACACCCGAATGAATGGAATGATTACACCGAACAGTTCTTTGAACAAGAACTTGACCGCTTGTTAATTAATGCATCGTTATTGTATGAAAGCATTAATCATATCGGGACAAATAGAGCAAAGACTAATCAGTAAATAGCATTGCAACACCTTAACCATCAACTTGACATCTATACCGGCGTAAGAAACTCAACCGAAGACAGAAATAAAATAGCCAGTTATAAGGTAAAATTTTCACAATTTGACTTTACTGATTTTACAACACACAACACCGCTCTGGAAGGTTGCGATATCGTTTTTTTGTTGCGTCCACTACAAATTTCAGAAGCAAAAAGTATTTTAATCCCATCATTGACACTTGTAAAGAAAATGGTGTTAAACATCTCATGTTCTTATCAGTTCAGGGCGCTGAGAAAAGTAAAATAATTCCACACCACAAAATTGAAAAGCAAATCGTTGGCAGCAAAATCGGGTAGACATTCTTACGACCTGCTTATTTTATGCAAAATTTTGCGACTACTTTGCATAATGACCTAGTGAATAAGAAACGAATTTATGTGCTTGCCGGTGAATCAAAATTTACATTGATAGATGTTCGTGGCATTGGGTTAGTAGCAGCAACAATTCTAACAAAAATATCACAGCATATCCATCAATCATATGATTTAACTTGCAAAGAAAAGCTGGCATTTTCTGAAATGGCAAGTATAAGTGATGTTTTAGGAACTAACTTTCAGTATAAATCCCCAAATCTTATTAGCTTCTTTTTGACAAAAAGAAAAGATAAAATACCGAGCATGCTAATTCTTGTGATGATAATGTTACACTATCTTCCAAGATTCCAACAAGCACCTACAATAACAGATTGGGTAGTAAAAATTACAAACAGACAACCAACAACATTTGAACAATTTGTAACGGACTATAAAAAGCTATTGACAAAAAGAAGAGAAGCATTGGATACCACAGCGGTAGCTCCCGTTCGTGACTGTTCAGGACAGATTGTTTTAGCCTCGAATTGATAAGTTTGTTCGCCAAAACGCAGGTTTCTATCTTCATTCACTATTCAATGTGTTGGAGCCAAAAAAACTTAGATTCAAAGTGGTAATTTAATGAAATCTTCTTTAATCGTAAATATGTGTTAAAAATGCAATACTTACAAATCTTGTGCATGTATTTATTGCGGGCATATTCAAAATGTCAAATTTACAATAACAATAAATGGCTTATGCCAATATTCAGCAAATGTGTAAAATAGCCAGGACCAATAAAATGACTGCATAAATTGAAACGACATCACTTCTTATAGACATCAAGCCTACACCGTTAACAACGGGGTTGGATAGGGGGGTTCCGTGATTCGCAGGCACTCCTACCTGACAGCAGTTGTTTTTTATGAATTCTGCAGGTAATTATTGGGCTGTCAAAACTAGATGGTCTATTGGGTTTAATCCTCTCAGCGATTGACCCAGAGCATAACACCAGGCAATTTGTCTGTGCGCTATTTTCTTGACCATTTCTTCATTGCCTTTGGCTGTCAAGGATTGTAACTGTATAACAAAACTAGTCGAGTCATTTACGATAGCCCCCCATACTTTGCGAGCCTCCCACCATCTGTCGTACGATTGCCCAATCTTGAACGAAAGAAGAATGGAAATGGCTGTTCCTATAAACGCAGGGATCGTCAACGGCATTTCAGGTAACAGTTTTTGATACCTGTTGGTAATAAACAGTACAAATATGGATACGATCAATACATAGACAAGGTCATATTTCACCTTATTTATAATGTAGGAAGCGGGTATGCGTTGATTCAATAACATGATTGACCTTTAAAACATCACAAAGATAGTGTTAGTTTTATTAATAATAGCATTACTATCATAAATAATTGTTAAAGTATTTTCTGTAGTTTTGTTGCTTTATCCTACGGATGTAAAATAGACCCTACCATGAAGCTACCATTACACATAAAAATGAATGAAGCCTTGTTCCTTCGCAATCCGGATAGTTCGGAGCTGGGGAAGAATATTCTAAAACATAGTGTCCAGCTGATTTATCATACAGGTTTTGAGGCGTTTACCTTTAAGAAGTTGGCTGAAGAAATTGGCTCAACCGAAGCAGGGATATACCGGTATTTTGAAAATAAACATAAGTTGCTCCTATATCTGACCGCTTGGTATTGGGGTTGGCTTGAAATTCAAATCAGTTTTCATACCAATAACATCAAAGATCCGGCAGTTAAATTAAGAAGAGTTATAAATCTGTTGGCTACAGCAGTTGAAGATGACGATACAAGTGAGGTAAACGAAAGTTTGCTTCATCAAATCATTATTTCAGAAGGGTCCAAAGCATACCTTACCAAACAAGTGGGAGAAGACAATAAACAACACTTTTTTAAGCCCTACAAAGACCTCTGTGCTGTCATAGGAACAATTATTTCTGAGTGCAGTCCGAAATATAAATATCCTAAGTCATTAGCCTCTACTATTATTGAAATGGCCCATTTTCAAAATTTTTTTATGAATCACCTGCCTTCACTGACTGATTTTAGCAAGAATAAAGAAGAATCCGAGATCATCTCTTTTTTGAATGATTTAGTCTTTTCCAGTTTGAAGAAAGGGTAGTAGTTTCCTTACGTTAGATGTTGTTTCTATTGATTCTTTGTATCTACCAGGAATCGGAATCCACATTAGGATGAATAGAAAACCACTTTTTGATTTTCGCTTATCTTTTGTCTGCCGGACTAGCCTGCCTATCTGGTTGACAGTTTGGCGACGATTTTAACAACTTGTCCATCTTACGGTGATAAAACGAGTTAAACACCGAATTTTTGCGGCAAAAGGTACTTATCTTTATAATAGCTTGCGGCCATGTCTGTGTATTTTTGCAGTATGAATACAAAGGCTCTTACCATTTGATTAGTACATTTCTATATTCCTTTTTGGTGGCAGAAATAGGTTCAAAGCAAAAGCCAAGTGAAAAGAAAATACTTAACCTCAGCCTTTAGGCTGGGGTTAAGGCTATCCGATACTCCGGCTTTAGCCATGACGGTTAAAGTTGTTTTCTTGTGATGCTCTTCTTGCCACTTCTTGTAGTTAATTAACATTTTTTAGAGATTTGCGATTTTACATACTAAATATGGCGAAGAACCAAACTGTTTAGCTTTAAACAATAAATCAGGGACTATTGTGAAAGTCCACTAATCTCCTAAGATTTCTAAAGCAAAATATATGGCATACAGCGAAAAATTAGCAAATCGGATCCGGGAGCAACTTGCAACCCTTTCCAACATTGAAGAAAAAGAAATGATGGGCGGTTTGACATTTATGTATAATGAGAAAATGTGCGTCGGCATTATAGCAGACGAAATGATGTGCAGAATTGACCCCAACTTTCACCAAACAGCAGTAGAAAAACCTGGATGCCGATCTATGGATTTTACTAAACGGCCAATGAAAGGTTATGTGATGGTGGAGGACGCAGGTATGAAAACCCAAAAAGAATTTGACTACTGGATAAACCTTTGTTTGGAGTTCAACAGCAAAGCCAAGTCATCAAAAAAGAAGAAAAAGTAAAATCAATACTAAACAATCAAAGTCAAACAACCATTTAAACGCTAGTTTTCGAATGTTGCAGTGCTGAGCAATGCGCTTCAAAATCCATAATAGCAGATAATCCTTTTCCATCTGCTGGTCCCCTATACCTAGATCACATGCTTTTTACTGTATTTAATTGGACTCTGAAGTTGAGGTACCCGATTTTTCCTTAGCTGGGGGCTGCTTGAAGCTCTCGAACATAGAATAAATTGATAATCACTTCACTTTTTTCTCCACCACTTGGATCACTTCATAGCTTGGTCCCGGATTATGGATAAACGCCACTATAGCTAACTGGTCAGGATTCCACATTGTAGGGTAAGTAGCACTATATGTATATGTTTTTTTATCATTCACTACGATAGGCTTCAATACATCGCCTTGTATACTGGAGACAAAAGTGCGCAGCACATGATTGTGAATGTAGGCGGTATCTACACCGGTCGGTGTGAGTTGTGCGTCTTTGATCTTGTTTTCTACGATACAAATTGACAATCGAAGTGGCTCTCCACTCAGATCCATCAGTCCATGCACATCACATTCAATCCTGATTTGTTTTTGAGCTGGAGTATGTTGGATGTCAAGCTCAATGCCTAAGGCTGGTGCTTTGATTTTTTCAGATTGTACATAACCTGCCCAAAAGTTTCCTCCTAAAAATCGGGAAGATTGGCTCTCAAATACTTTTCGATTGATCATACCGGATGGATAGCCCAGGGGTTGATTAAAGATATTGATCAGCTCCTGGCCAGATGTATTGTCTAGCCTGAGTTTGTTTTCCAGATTAGGTGGTTGTGCGAAAAAGCCACCATGGATAGATACGATCACCAGGCGCTCGCCATGGATGATTTTTAATTCTTCTAGCGTCTTTGCCCCTGCCGGACAATTCTGGCATCGCACCCCGGTATATTCTTCTATTAAAACATTTTGAGTATAGGCACCCGTAGAAGGGCCTGACCCGATAGGCAATACTACCGGCACTTCACTGCAACTCATACAGATGATCATGAAGACTAAGCCCAAATATTTATTCATCAAAATCTTGATTCAATATTAAATTTTATACCGTTAAATGCAGGCTCATACCTGCAGATACCACCGGTACAGACGATACCCGCTCGCTGCCGCACATATTGTATACCAGCGCGCGTGCCGTCTTTGCTGTATACAACGCCGGAAGTATAATAATTGTTTTTTCTTCCTTTCACCGGGGCAATATTATACATATCAGAAGCTGAAAATATCCAACGTGGGGCAATACTGTATTCCACCAAAAGGTTGGTCCAGCTGCCTTGGTCTTGGCGGGTTGACATATATTCCAGATCTATACGCAAAGCATGAGTTTCATTAAATTGTTTTGTAAAATCCAAGTACGGCGTGATCGTTTTTACGATAGGCACCTGCGGTTTGCCTTCATAGACTTGTTGATTATATTGTTGATGTTGTACACCGAGTATAAAAGTATAATCTTCTGATTGAATGACCGTAGATTCCATCAAATACTCGCGGTACAATTTGGTACCATTCAAATCATTGATTGTACTGTGATGGGCTGTGATATTCCATTGATCTGTAAGAGAAAGACTGACTTGTCCCTGAAATGCGATTTCACCTAAATCCTGAGTGGCGGGTTGATAAAATGATAGCAGTCGATAGGAGTTTTGCCGCGACATAGCCGGTACAAAATGGATCAATCCGTTATTGGCCTCTTCCTGAGGTCGGGTTCGAATTCCAAAATACGATGTCCGTTTACCTTCTACCGATATACTCCAGGCTCTTGCACCGTAATTAAGAGATCCATAGATCACATGACCTTGTTTGTTTATAAATTTAGGCCCTAGTATATTTTCGCCACTCGCATTTTTGCGGTTACCATTGGGATCATTCAATACATCAGTGGTTTTAAATGCAGACTCCAGGTACATACTCCATCTTTTCCATAATAATTGGTGATAGAGCGTCCATGCATAGTTATTGTACTCCGGTAGAAACTGATCTTCCTTTTGATAGGTCGCGAGTGTAGCTAATAGATTGTTCATACTGCCATCGTCTAATGTACGATTGACAAAGCCGAAACCGGGCGCCCAGGAAAAAGCGGCTGTATCTGACTTTTTTAAAAAACCTTCTATACCGATGCCTTTGATCAAAGATTCATAAGTATCAAATTGTTTTTTTTGTTTTCCGGAGAACGCTTTCACCCGCCAGCGATCGGATAATTGATAATTTATTTTTAAGCCATATAACGCATTATCGAGACCTAGATTGCGCTGCTCATAAGCTCGGTAGATAATGCCACTGCCGATCTGATCATAGATATATCCTGCTTCAAATCCGAGTTTTTCGACATCCCGTTTGATAAACCACCGACCGATGCCCTGTTTATTAAATGATGCTTGAGGGTTGATCAGATTGCTGTTGTGATATATGTCAAATCGCAATCCCAAGTCAAAGCCCCAGTTGCTATATCGGGTATCGAGCCAAGTCTCACTCCCATAAAGTTGATGATCATATTGCGGTGTACCACTTGCACCAATAGTACTATCCCGAATAAATAGTCCTGCCTGAGTGGTCAAGTAAACATTGAATGTGCCTGTGTTTTGTTCAACTTGCTCTTGGCCATAGAGATGTATATTTAAAAAAATAAATAGTAGTATAAACAATGCCGATGATGCGCTATGTCTACATACTGGCGGTGCACTCATAAACCCTTTGTAATAGTTATACACGATCTGGGTTCGGGTTAATATGGAGTTAAACAACTTAGCCAAAGGAATTATTTGCGCAAATTTAAGCTTAGTTTTGTCACAAGATTATCACAAACCAATAAGCAAATCATGGGCCGATCTTTTCTTTTAATTGTTTTTATCACAGTTTCTACCTTTTTATCTGCACAGAAATCAAAACCTATCCCAAATGGTAAAGTAAAAGACCTCAGTGGCCACCAGATTGATTTGAATAGTTTGACTAAAGCCGGTAAAATCACCATTGTCAGTTTCTGGGCTACTTGGTGTGGCCCCTGTAAAAAAGAGCTAGATGCCTATAAATCTCTTTTTGCTGGATGGAATCAAAAATACGGTACTCAATTGTTGGCCATCAGCATCGATGATATCCGAGGTCAAGCCAAAATAGCACCGATGGTCGCTGATAAAGCTTGGCCATATAAAGTATTGATTGATTCAAACAATGAATTGCAGCGTCAACTGGGATTTAATAGTATACCTCAATTGTATCTTTTAGATCAAAAAGGCAATATCGTATACACAGCTACGGGCTACGTACCGGGTAGCGAAAAAGAATTAGAGGCAAAGATGGCGGCGCTGATCAAAGGGTAAACTTTGCAGCCGGCTAATAATAATCTCTAATTGTATTCTAAGGCGACTCACACAAACATCCTGGTCCCTGCATATCGTTCTCTAAACTCTTTTGGAGTTTCGCCTTTTTTTTCTTTAAACAATCGATTAAAATATGATTGATTTTTAAATCCACATTTAAAAGCAATCTCGGAAATGGAAAAACTGGAGTCCATCAACATCCGGGACGCATTGCCCAACCGGATATCATTGATACTATCTACAAAAGTCTTGCACGTAGTCTTTTTAAAAAAACGGCTGAAAGAAACTTCCGTCATGCCGACCATTTTGGAGATTTCACCCAGTGTGATTTGTTTATGATAATTGGATCGAATATAATCGTAGACAAGCTCTACGCGTCGATTGATAAAGGATGGTTTCTCTACCGCAAAGGATTCGTTGGATAATAAATGTATACCACGGGTGAGCGAAAGATCATGAAGTATAGAAAATAGTTCGAGCAAAGAATCAAACCCCGTGAGTTTAGACAATTTACGAATGCGAGGTTCGAGTAGCGCCACAGTTTCTCGAGGGAAGCTGATCCCGCGACCAGCTTTCTCCAAAAGGCTTTTGATAAAAACTACTTGATTGCGTCGGAGAAGTTTTTCATCCAGTAAATCCTTATGAAATTGAATGGTGATCTCAAACATTTCACCCTTTTCCTTTTTGTACTCATAATTGTGAGTCATCCAGCAATGAGGCAATTTACTACCTACTAACACGAGCTCAAGGTCGCCTATCTCTTCTTTGTGATCCCCGACCACTCGAAGTACTCCTGCACCTTTAAAAATAAAATTTAGTTCAAGCTCGTCGTGTGTATGAATTGGAAAGTCAAAATCTTTTTTGAATCGCTCGAACACGAGGAAACAATCGTATTGGGTGAGGGGTGTGATTTCATTAAAAATTTCTGCCATTTCGTTGAGTTTTTTGGTTAGATCGGGAAGGTATTGTATTAATCATGACCTTTTCAAGCACTATTCTGCATGATTAATCATAAAATTAAAGACTAATAATAACAAAATGGCGCTAAAATTAGCACAAAATTTATACTATTATCATATTAAATAGAAAAAATACTATATTAAGCATTGAATATCAGCAATATAAGCGAAACAAACGAATAACACTATGATAGCTAGTATTTAAGAAGTTTATTATTTAAAACAGTATAAAAAATGAATTTTAGTGTAACTTATTTATATTTTGCACAATGCAAATAATATGCATGACGGTACCCCATCTACCAATATTGCGGCGATAAAAACAATTACTCAATTGGTATATCCTACAAGCCACTCAAGTCATCAAAATTATCCAGGCTATACTAGGTCAAAAAGACTTTTAACTTGCACATCACCAAATCCATATACCCCCTCCGTTTTAGAAAATTCATAAAACACTGTCGGAAAATCTGAAATACCTGCAGCTAAAATTTCTTTAATTTTCCGCTGGGGCCGGCCCATAACTCCACTTTTTTGGAATCGATCGAGGTGAGCCTTGATGACTTCTTGGCTATAAGGATTCAATGACTCCGTAAGGACAGCTAATGCTTGAAGTTGTTCGAGTTTTGTGTCTTTATAGGCTTTCCAAAGTTGATGCCCAAGATCAATGTCTGCTGAATGCAACTGCTTCCTTTGCGAAAAACAAAAGCGGAGGTCCGCAATAGTGGCCTTACCAAAGTCCAACCAGCGATCCTCTGGTGTCAAATGATAGGGATAAATGAGATATACCTTAGGATCAATTTTTAAATCCCGGATCAGTGACAATATAAACCATAAATTAGTCTGACAAAATAAATCATACCCAAACCAAAGATGAAAGGTGGTAGGACCAGTGGCACTTGAGATTTTATCAAATTCTTTTACAGAGGTTAAAAAATAATGTTCAGGCGAGATCCTATCGATTGTGGATAAATAATTTGATCGAGTCGTATAAAAATCTTCGAGTGTATCGCCACTTAAATCACCTACTATCAGACATTCGCGCATGATGATGATCTCTCCCTCCAGTTGGGTAGATTTGAGTCGATCCAAAAGGGCTTCACCATTCAATATATGATAATCCATATTGTGCGACTTATTTATCGAACGATTGCAATTTTTATAGTTCGGGTATCCGGTTTTTCAAATCCATCCCCTGCGCTTATCCAGGCAACATAGATGCCGCTGGCTACTTTCCGGTCATTCAAGTCCAGACCATACCATACATAGGTGCCCCCGTTAGACTTGCCCTGATGAACCAATTGCCCATTAAAGTCAGTGATCTTTATATTACTGTTCTTCCGCATGCCTTGTATGGTGATCGGTCCGGTATATTCCGGCCGTACAGGATTGGGGAAAGCGTAAATATCGCCGGCTCTATTGTTGCGAGCACCAGCAGTAGCATCCGTGCGAATGGATTGAATGCCGCTTCCGGTGCCGATCAACATTTCCCCGGTAAGGGGTTCGTAGCGGAGCACCGTGATAAGATTATCATAGAGTGGACTATTGTCTACGGTGTATTGTGCCACCAATTGATCTCCTGCTGAGGATACGACGGAGATCCCATTGCGGGTGCCAAACCACTTTCTATTGCCCCCATCTACAGCTATAGATATGATATCTTCTGAATTAAGCAGTCCCCCACCCAAATCCTGTTGTACAAGAACTCGACGAGTGCCTTTACAATTTGTATTGTTATCAAATACCGCTTCACCGCATTCAAATACATATACTCCGGTATTGGTACCTACCCAGACACTGCCATCTTGATCCGTAGTGATCGTATTGATGATGTTGGTACCCAATACACTATTGCTACTGGTGAAGACCTTGTATCGATCATCTGTAGTAGCATCGATCGACGCGCCCGGGTCATACGCCACTAAGCCCTGCCCTATGACTGAAAACCATAAGTACCCTGAAGAGTCAGTTGCACAAGCGAGTACATTGGTACCGGATGGCATAACAAAACTTTTCCAAGTGCCATCTTTTTTAAACACCGATATAGGTCGTTCTGCTAGATAATTACTCATCCAAAGATTACCTTCCCTATCATAGGTAAGCCCTCCGATTCTTGTCCGTGCTGCATCGCCTACAGCCCCTTGAAGGCTACTATTACTTTTGTCAAAAACTTTTATGATCGGTTTTGTAGGGTCTGCCATGTTACATTGCATCAATCCACCCCAGTAGGTGCCGATATACAGCAGTCCTGTAGCCCGGTCGATAGCCATCTTATAAAGATCGACCAGATCTGCGCGTTGCATTTCTACATTATTACCCCGATTATATGTACGCCATACCCCATCTGCATAGGCAAAAAATCCATCACCCCTAAAAAGGTAACCATAAGAAGCATTGATACCCCCTGCGGCTACATAGATACGACCATCTTGCAAAGCTATATCTGTAGAGTACGGAGAAAGAGGTGTGTTATAATATCTAAAACCACAGGCATCCGTGATTTTACCATTGGATCGGAATGCCTGGAATCGATCTGCAAACCAACCCCGATCTTTTTCATCTACTATGCCGTACAATGGCCTGGGTACGCATGATGCATCGAGTGAGGTCGTTTTATTCGTCTTATCGATCGAGATCAATCTACCATCACAATCTCCACGACAACTGTACCCGGCCAATAATCTTACACTACCAGGACTGAGATATTGTATGGTCTGACCGGGGATGTCACTGATGATCATCGGATCTGCGAGACCCTCCCAGACATATACCTTAGTGCCTGATCCTAGATATAAATGATCGTTAAAGGTGATGATAGATTGAAAAGCAGCGGATCCAAAGCTTGCTATGTGCTGCCATTGACCAAAATCTCCAAGATTATATTTGACCTTATCATACGGTATCGTGTAGACTCCGCTTTCAGTAGCTGCATACAAGCTGTTTTTATATAAGGCCACCTCATAGACCGGAACTCCGGTAAAGGCAGTAAAACCGAATTCATTTTTTGCTAAGTTGAGCTCTACGATACCAAACCCACATGCCAGATATGCAAAATCTGAAGCGGGAAGAGTATGAATGCGGTAAATAAATCGATCCCCAAGGATTCGTTCGTTGCGTTGAATGTCCGGTAGATTGATGACCTGCTGGCTGCTTGGGTCATACAGATCAAGATTGCTGTTTTTATATGCGATGATCAATCGGCTGGATTTATGATCCCAGGCCAAGGTCTGCACGCTGATGTCACTTAATCCTTCTACTTTAGTGGTGAATGAGACCTCCTCGTTGGACTTGTTTATTGCGACCAGACCTCCATTTGTACCATAATAGATGTGTTGCGGGCTTTGGGCTACAAAATTGCCGGTCGAGTGTGACATATAGCTTTTCCACTCACCAATGCGCAGCTCAGATTGGGACCACAGCAGATAAGGCAAAAGTAGCATAATGATTGAGGCTAAGCCGGATCTTATCAAGTGGCAATATTAGTTTGTACAAAAGTACGCGAGATTTGATGAATCAAGCTGGCTGGTCTAGTTTATAGCTGCCATTAAATCAACTGATCGTAGAAAAGAATGGTGCCCTTTCAAGGCGGCATAAACTTTATCTATTCAGCCAAGGGCAGCTCGCGCAGCCCCTGGCCGATGGCAAGAAATATGTTTTCGTCCTGAATGGGCATAATTCAAAACATAACACATTAAGCGCAAATCAAGTACGTTGTGACTTTGCAGTCACCACTACGAAAGTGAAATGCCAATTAAGATGTCGAATCTGAATCACTCTATTGATGCTATTGGCTCTATATCCGCGACCTCTTCTAAGATTGCATAAAAATTATGTGGCGTAATTATTTTTTGCATTCTAACCGGATAATTATGTACAAACGATAATGGTATTTTGGTTTTATTTTTTGCATTCCACTTAAATTCGAAAACATTGTATTTTCCATTGACCTCTTCAATTAAATCTATTTCTGCTTGATCATATGTACGCCAGAAGTATAAATTAGGTTTGTTGTTTTTTAGACTATTCAATTTAATCCTTTCCATGATACAAAAATTTTCCCAGAGGGCTCCTACATCATTCCTCAACGAAAGTGGAGAGAAGTTGGAAATAATTGCATTTCGTATGCCTAAGTCAACAAAGAAATACTTTTTGCTTTTTTTAATTTCATTTCTTAAATTTTTGCTGAGGGATTCCAATGAAAATATAACAAAACACTTTTCTAACAGATCGAGATATTTAGATACAGTTTGGGGTGCGATTTGAACTATTTGGGCCAATTCGTTCCGAGAAACCTGACTACCCAATTGTAATGCAAGTGCTCTTAATAAGTTTTTTATAATTTTAGCATTGAGTTGATTATCTAGATTTAAAATGTCCTGAAATAAATAATCTAAGCTTAAGTTTTCTAAAAACAATTGTTTTTCATTGGGAGATAGATGGAGGGTTTCTGGATATTGACCATAAATCAAAAATTGCTCAATATGATCTGCCACCCAGGCATTGGATTTTATTTGTGCTAATTCTCCTATGGAAAATGGATAAACACTAAACTTGATATTCCTTCCAGTTAAGGGCTCGGTTATCAAGTTGGCCAATTCAAAACTACTAGAACCTGTGGCAATAATTTTAGACTTAATCTCCTTGCTTTCTTGGAGCATTTTCAATATAGATCCAATGTCTTCAATTTTTTGGGCCTCATCTAAGGCCACTACGCTGGCCTCGCCAAAATAATATTTAATCCTCTCCACATCACTACTAGTCAGTACTTCCTGTACAGAAGACAATTCGCAATTGAGTATGATCATTCCAAGATGAGATTGGCTTAAGATTTCTAGAATCGTTGATTTACCAACTTGCCTAGCTCCATACAGTATTATGACCTTATTTTTGACAAGCCATTCCTCAATATTCTGAATTATACTTCTTTGATAGTAATCCATTTTACAAAAATACGCTTAATTTTATAAATATGATTACAAAATCACGCCTAATTTTTAAAATCAACTTACAAATTTGGGTTGTTTTAGTTAAAACTGCAATGTTCAAAGAAGCTTTTAATAAACAATCCAGATTTAAGCACGAGCCTCTCCCCCTCAATCCAACTTCAACTCAAACTCCACTTTTTTGACATCCCGAGCGTTAGGCCCAATAAACACTTCGTACTTACCGGGCTCACTACCATATACTAACTCACTATTATAAAATTTTAGCAGGGATTCATCTATGGTGTAACTAATCGATTTGTTTTCTCCTGACTTTAAGGTTATTTGTTGGAAGCCTTTTAATTCTTTCATCGGCCTGGAGATGGACCCGACCACATCCCTTATATAAAGCTGTACAGTTTCAATAGCTTCACGAGATCCGCTATTGGTCATTTGGGTAGATACGATGATGTTACCCCCACTCTGCAATACGGCATTGCTTACAGTTGGTTCGCTATATTGAATCGTGGTGCAGTGTAGGCCATAGCCAAATGGATATAGGGGATCATTAGGGATATCAAGATAATTGGATTTAAATTTGGAAGATTCTTCCCCGTGATACGGTCGGCCCGTATTGAGCATAGCATGATATACCGGTATCTGTCCTTCGTGTACCGGAAATGAAGTAGTCAGTCGGCCACCGGGAGCTACATCGCCGAACAATACATCAGCTACTGCATGGCCTCCTTCTGAACCACCAAACCAAACATCTAGTATCGCATCCATGTTTTTATCTTCCCAATTTAGAATCATAGGGCGGCCATTATACAGTACCATCACGATTGGTTTACCGGTTTTTTTTAAAGCTTCCAATAATTTTCGTTGACTTGCTTGAAGATGTTTATCGGCCATGCTATTTCTGGACATACGAATATAATCACAGACTATGATTCAAATGCCTGCCCGTCCGAAATGAAATGCAGGCGGGGAAATATCACCAGCAAAACCGATGCCGGCACCTACGCCTATACTAATGCCAAGATCAATGCAGTCACCCAGATCAATCCCTCCGCAGGCAATATCTCATCTTCAAGCCAATCTCTCCCTACCGATACCTCCTTCCTTCAACCAGCATACATCACCGAAGGTATTTGCAACCTACTCACCTACACTTACGGCTCCGATGAAAATCGAATCAAAGCAGTACAAACCGGAACCACCACCAACACCCGTTACTACTTCGGTGACTACGAAAAAAGACATCACAGAAGGAACTACAAAACACATTGGCTATCGTAATTCGAGAAAATGGCGATGACACATACTATTTAACGGGCATAAGCATCTGTCATCATAAATCTTTCAGTTGAAATCGTGGGATTGTTCTTAGAAAATTCTAATGAACAATTTTAGGATTAAAAAAATGTGTATAACATCAATTACTATTTCACCTACCTTTAGCCCAGATCCTCGGTTCTGCCATCGTAATCAAGTTTACCATGAATGATGAAGTCTGGTCTTGAAGTTTTCAAGGGTGGACTGAAAAGGGAATCCGGTGAAGCAAGTCTGATAAACAAACTTAAAATACTACTCCCGCTTCGTGGGTGTATTAAAAGAGTTTTAAAGGCATCTGAATCCGGAACTATCCCCGTAGCTGTAAGCTCTGAGATCGTAGTACTTTAAATGTAGTCACTGAGGTGGTCGCATGGGCTCAAAGTTTTTTTATTTATTCTTTGCGTTTTATGATAGTCCTCCATGGGAAGGCTCAAGTAGCTGCGCGAGCAAAGTCAGAAGACCTGCCGAAGATTATTAAATATTATTCAGCTTTCGGGTGAAAGGTTTGAACTGGGCATTCTCTTCAAAACAAAATGCCTGCTTATGGCATCATGAGGTCATGGTATGACTATGTGATGACTATATTATATTAAGCCGATGAATTGGAATTCCAATTTATTGAGTTCAATTAGGAAAAAGGATTAGATGTGAGGGCTTCTGATTTTTTTCTCTTTTCGTCAAAAGCTATCATCTTTTTGTTTTCATCGGTATGAAAAAGATAGTTTTATTTGTCTTTCTTATAGTTGTTTGTGATTTGAATGCACAAGACTCCACTGCTCACCTTCAAGAAATCATCGTCACTGCCAATCGGTATCAACAAAAACCCGGCAGTACTGGCAAAGTCATCTCTACTATCCTTAGAGATGAACTGGATCGACATGCCGGAAAAAGTATCGCTGAAATCCTCCAAATACAAACGGGTATGTTTGTGAGTGGAGCCAATAGTGCTCCGGGAGCCAATAAAGAATTGTACTTCAGGGGGGCGAATAATGGAAATGTACTTATACTTATAGATGGTGTACCGGTCAGCGACCCCTCATTGATCAATAATTCTTTTGATCTCAACCATCTGAGTACAGAGCTCATCGATCGGATAGAGATCTTAAAAGGAGCTCAAAGTACCTTGTGGGGGAGCGATGCTGTAGCGGGTGTGATCAATATCATCACCAATCAAACTGCGGTACATAAAATAAGTCCTACTTTCCTTTTAGCCGGAGGCACGTATAATAGCTTTAAAGGTAATGCTGGCATCCAGGGACGGTTGAATCGATTATCCTATCTCACTAGTTATACCTTTAATTATAGCAAAGGATTTTCAGCTGCCCAAGATAGCTTGAACCAAAACGACTATGACCGTGATGGGTATCATCAAAACAATCTACAAATCCATTTAGGCTACCAATGGAATAATTATGTATCATTCCGAGGACAAGTCCACCTGTCAGATTATCGAGCCGACATAGATGCCGGGCCCTATACAGATGATCGCGACTATAGTACCAAAAACAAAAACCGGATGGTCCATCTGCAATGGGCCTATAAACGATCCAAGGTTCAACTGTATGCAAATCATAGTATCATCACTGCTGATAGGCTGTTTATAGATGATAGCAGCCATATCGGTGGTTTCTCGATATATTCAGAAGGCAAGTATAGCGGTCGATCCATGGTTTCAGAACTTTATGGAGTGATGACATGGAGTAAACGGATCACCTGGGTGTCCGGTATACAATCCTTGAATCAATTGACCAATCAGTCCTATCAAAGTATCAGCTCCTTTGGACCGTATACTACAGCACTGGGAGATACAGCACGAGCCGGCAATTTTTCTTATTACAATTCAATAACAATCTCTGATCAAAAAAGATATAGTTTGGACCTTGGATTTAGATGGAATCGGCATAGCATCTATGGCCGCAACAGTACGTTTAGTTTTAACCCTTCTTATCATCTGACGAAGACCAGTCGACTCGCTTTCAACCTTTCATCTGCATACAAAATACCCTCGTTGTATCAATTATATAGTGAATATGGCAATCGATTATTAAAACCTGAGCGTAGTCTCAATCTGGAATTGAGCTTGCAGCTAGAGACATCTGATCAAAAGCAAAAGTCTCGCTTTACCGTGTTTAAGCGTACAATAAAAGATTTGATCATCTTTTATGTAGATCCAGGAACCTTTGCAAGTAAATATATCAATCGCGATGAACAATATGATCGGGGACTTGAATGGGAACAAACTTCTGTGTTGAACACGCGTCTTAGTCTGCAATCCAGCCTTGCCTTCATCGATGGTAAGGGAATAGAAGCTGGTACTGAAGCGAATAATTTATATCGACGACCCAAATTGATCTTGAATAGTGCGCTTTATTGGAAGCCCGGTACGCAATGGAATATTAGTCCTGCGATTCGGTATATCAGTAAGCGACTTAAAGGCCCATTTGATCCCGGGCCAGCCTATCTATTAGAATATGTGACTTTGGATTGTGCCATTAATTATAAAATCACTAGTCGGTGGAGCACCTTTATAGAGCTTATGAATATCACCAACCAAGTATACTTTGATGTGCCAGG
>JANOWJ010000020.1:0-31766 GCA_031417835.1 Saprospiraceae bacterium
GTATTGGCTATGATATTGACATCGATGGTGACGATGCGTTTGTCCCATGCGTGCACTTTGGTATAACCATATCGATTGATAAGCTCTACTGTAGCATCAGCAGGGACATCATATTCCTTATGAAAGTTTTTAGTAAACTCGCCATCATTGGCAAAGACTGGCAGGATGCCCAGCAGTAAAATAACTATATTATAAACGAAGCGTGTCATGATTGAGTTTTGATTTTGTGGATGAAGGTTGATTTGGTTCATGGTCTTTCAATTTAGTTAGTATCTTATTGAGCACATTTAGTTTTAGTTGATATTGTAACATCATTTCTTGGACCAGAATGTCTTGATCCTGATCTGGATTTTTTAGAATTTCCATTTTGAGCTCTGCCGATACCTGGTCGATTTGATTTAGTTCTGCTACGATAGAGCTGCTAGACTCATATTGCTGCAACTCGACAATTTTGGAATCGATCTGACTGTTAAAATAATTTGAAGCCTCCTTAAATTCTTTTCGCTGGTCCGGATTCTGGATAGCTTGAGTCAAATCTGTATTTGACTTAGATTGAATATAATAACCAATGCCTCCTCCAGCCGTCAATAAAACAAATACTGTAGCAGCTACTTTGAGGATCCGAGGCAAAAAATATCTAATTCCTGACGGCTGAGATACCTTAGCCTGGAGCATCTTTTCCAGGTGATTCCATACCTGTGCCGAGGGGTGATCAGACTCAAATTCTGCACGATGCTGATCGATGTATTTTTTTAATTTATCCTCACTCATGTCGGATTTGATTTTATAAGTTCCTTTAATTTTACTTTTGCTCTACTGTATTGCGATTTAGATGTTTCTTCGGATATCGATAGGATCTCACCGATTTCCTGATGATCGTAGCCCTCAAACAAATAAAGCGTCATCACCGTCCTGTAGCCGTCCGGTAAAAGCTTCATGGCATTTTTGATTTTGGCGACTTTTAAATCTCCTTCATCAAAATCAAATGCGGCATCAACCTCTGGCAGTGGCTCCTGATTATTCCACTCTACCCACTGCAGTCGTCGACTCTTTAGTCGATTGATGCAGCGATTGACTACGATACGCTTGATCCAAGCGCCTAGCGTCGATTCGTACCGATAAGTTTGCAGATGGGAAAAAACATCCACAAAAGCTTCCTGTAGGAGATCTTCTGCTTCTTCAGGTAAGGATATCATGCGAAGACAGATATTGTACATCGCTGGTGAATACCTATCGTACAATCTGGCTTGCGCCGAACGCTGACCTGATAAGCAAGACTCTACCAGAGCCCTCTCATCTGGCCTATCTCCCCAAGAAGAAGTGGACATTTTACAATATATAAGGATGGGCGGTTTTTAAATGGGTTGCATGACCGGCAAAAACTATTCTTCTTCCATGGATCGATCTGAAGCTTCAGATACTATCCCAAGCCGCTTATCTGGTACATGTCTATTCAAAAACGCATTGATATCATCGATTTTAAGGTTACTCTTGAGTTCTCCAAATTGGTTGATCTCTATGTCGAAACCCTTAATTTCTTTATGAACTTTATGGGTACTCTTGTTTTTTTTCATGGTCTTTTGTGCAATAGAAAGGTAAAGGAAAAAATTGGAATTATACGAATGAAGCCATATGTGACAGCTGACTCTTGATCCTCGAGACCCCCTCTTTCCCTAAGACTTCCACCATCTGAAAGACCGTGGGGCCCTGCAGACTGCCACATAGGGCCAATCTAAACAGTGGAAAAACTTCGCCGGGTTTCAAACCATGTTTGCTGAGGAGATCCTTGGCCTCGATTTCAAACGCTAATGCTTCAAAAGAATCGATTTTGGAGAGGTCCTCATTAAAAGCAGCTATTTTTTCTTGCAGTTCCGGTTTCCAATGCTTTTTAAATGCCTCTTTATCAAATGCATCGGGTGTCTGGACCAAATATGCAGCCTGCTCTGGAAAATCTTTTATAAAATGGACCCGATCCTGATATAAGGATATGATTTGATCCAATTTACTTGCAGATATTGACCAGATGTCTGCCTTTAGGTACGGTAGAAGTCGTGCCTTGATCTGAGCTACCGACATCTTTCGGATATATTGTTGATTGAACCACTTGGCTTTTTCGATATCAAATCTGGCCCCTCCTTTGTGTACTTTAGATAAGTCAAAGGCGCCCACGAGTTCTTCTAAAGAAAAAATCTCTTGATCCGTCCCGGGATTCCATCCCAAAAATGCTAAAAAATTAAGCAGTGCTTCCGGCTCTAAACCATATTCTCTGAATCCTTCAAATCCTGGTTGGCCAACAGGTGGTTTGGCCTCACTTTCTTTCAGCGATATAGGACTCGACTCGGACTGTTCTTGATCGGGCCAGGATAATGGGAATACCGGAAATCCAAACGTGGCACCATCCCTTTTGCTGAGTTTACCTTTACCATCCGGTTTCATCAATAATGGCAAATGAGCAAATTGTGGATGATCCCAGCCAAATGCAGCATACAATAAAAGATGATGTGCTGTACTGCTGAGCCATTCTTCGCCTCGGATCACATGACTTATCCTCATAAAATGATCGTCGATGACATTGGCCATATGATAGGTAGGCATACCGTCCCCTTTGATCAAGACCTTATCATCGAGCTCGCTGCTATCAAAACTGACCTCATCGCGTACGATATCTTTGAAGGAAACCTGTAGTCCAGGATCTACTCGCAATCGAATGACATAAGGCATTCCCTGAGTTAACCGTTGATTGGCCTCTTCCTGACTCAGACTCAGACTATTATTCATGGTCATCCTGACCGATGCATCATATTTTGGTGCAGGTACACCCGCATCAGACAGTCGCGCTCGCATCGCTTCCAACTCAGCTTCGGTATCAAATGCATAATAGGCTTTGCCTGTTTTGATCAATTCTAAAGCTTGTTCGTGATACAATAATTTGCGCTCAGATTGTCTATAAGGACCACATTCGCCTCCATAGCCGACCCCTTCCTCTGGTTCTATTCCACACCACTTCAATGCTTGCAATATGTAGTCCTCTGCGCCCTTGACAAACCTACCTTGATCGGTGTCTTCAATCCTTAAAATAAATTTTCCTGCATTTTTTTTTGCAAAAAGATAATTATATAGGGCAGTTCTTACACCTCCTATATGTAAGGCACCTGTCGGAGAAGGAGCAAATCGGACACGAACGGACATAAAAAGATTTTTAGTTAAAAATATATATTACGAAAATATTTAATATGAAAAATGAATTATACCTTTGTACATCTCTTAAAATTGCTTCCTCAGGCAACGTAGGCTATATTGTCTTCGTTGTATTTAAAGGCTGAAGCATTTGGACAAAGATGCACGGCAATATCCCATTTATCTCATGAACATATAAAGACTGTTATGTATTTAATTAAGACTCCAAAATTAATCCAAAATTTCTTCCCTAATTTTATTTGGCAAGTTCCGACCAAAGAAAAAGTGTTATTTCTCACTTTTGATGATGGTCCTATACCGGAAGTCACGCCATGGGTATTGGATGAGCTAGCCAAATTCAAGGCCAAAGCTACTTTTTTCTGTGTAGGTAATAATGTCAGACAGCATAGTGACATTTTCAATCGCATTCTTGTAGAAGGCCATTCCGTAGGAAATCATACTTATAATCACCTCAATGGCTGGCAGACTGAAAACCTTCCATACTTTCATGACATTCGAAATTGTGCACATGTCGTGCATTCGTCGCTCTTCCGGCCGCCCTTTGGAAGGCTAAAGCCAGCACAAATTCAGTTTTTACAGCGACACTATCGGATCATCATGTGGGATGTGCTCAGTGGAGATTTTGATCAGGAGATCACTAAAGAGCAAGTACTGCGCAACGTGACTGATCATGCCCAAGAAGGTAGTATTATTGTCTTCCATGATAGTCTTAAAGCCAAACGAAATTTGAATTTCGCTTTACCCAAAGTTTTGGAACA
Organism: Saprospiraceae bacterium; assembly: GCA_031417835.1. Classification (GTDB taxonomy): domain Bacteria; phylum Bacteroidota; class Bacteroidia; order Chitinophagales; family Saprospiraceae; genus JADJLQ01. Next base: position 3,957 of record JANOWJ010000020.1, read on the forward strand.
TTTTTCTAACCTCGGCTACAAATTTGAATGTCTAAGCCCACATTCAGTCCACCAGGGTATCTATAAGAAACAAGAGCCTACTCCGGTTCATTTTTGATCCAGCATTACAATTGAGGCTTTCACACTCAGGTTTAGTGGCGATCTCGCCTACGAACTCAAAACAATGTGTGAATGTTTTATTAATTCAATCCCAGAGATGATTGATAGTTGAATTATGTGGTACTTTAGCTCAAGATGACAGAAGGAGTGACCTCACAGACAATGCAGCAATTGCGACACCTAGAACATCAGCTTTCACTCAAGCAGATGCAGATCCAGCGTTTGCTCAATATTACCCAGGCGATCAATAGCAATATGTCGGCAGAGGACCTGTTTGCCATGTATCGGGAATTCCTCCGATTTGAAATGGGTATGTCTAAAGTCTTGCTTTTGATCAAAGAAGACCAACATTGGCAATTGGTCGTGCAATTCAATTTGCAGTCAACCTATGACCAAGTCACATTGATCCCTTTTTTGGAGAAGCATCATACTTTATATACCGTAAAAGATAGCGACGATATTCTTTTACACGAATTTGACATCATCATACCGGTCTATCATAATGACCAAGCTATAGCCTATGCAATGGTGACGGTCGCTGATAAAGAAGATCTATATCACAAAATCCAGTTTATTCAGACGATCACAAACATTATAGCCGTCGCGATTGAAAATAAGCGATTATTTCGCAATCAAATGGAGCAGGAAAGGATGAATAAAGAAATAGAGCTTGCTCGCGAAGTACAAAGTCTGCTGATCCCGCAATCACTTCCAAATCTTAAAAACTTTGAACTTTCGAGTATTTATAAGCCGCATTTCAATGTAGGGGGTGACTACTATGATTGTCTAAGGATCGATGATGAACGGTACTTGATTTGTCTGGCAGATATCTCCGGCAAAGGAGTATCCGCGGCATTGCTGATGTCTAACCTTCAAGCCAATCTGCGGCAGCTGACTAAACAGTTTACTACGTTGGAACAATTGGTCACCCAGTTGAATGAATCCGTGTTTACCCTCACTGGTGGGGATCGTTTTTTGACATTATTTGTTGCTGAAATTGCTCCTTCCAAAGGCAATATTCATTACATAAACTGTGGCCATATCTCGCCATTATTATATTCAGATGGCATCATCCATAAGTTGACCACAGGGAGTACAGTCCTAGGCGCTTTCGATACGTTGCCATTTATTGATCATGGTTTTATTAAAATTCAACAAGCTGCCTTATTGTTGATATTTACAGACGGCCTGACTGATTTGGTCAATGCCGATCAGGAATATTTTGAGATTGAGCACATTGAAAAATTTGTCAATGAACACCGTCTGGAAAGTGCAACAGACTTTAATCGACATTTAATGGCACAATTGGAAAAATTCAAGGGTAACCAAACCTTTCCCGACGATATTACAGTATTGACCTGCAAAATTGACCCGAAATCTGTATCTTGAGCCTCGTTTCAGAACATGAAAAACAGAATTGTAGCGGGGTTGCTAGCTATTTTTGGGGGTGCTGTTGGTGCTCACCAGTTTTACCTCAGAAAACCTGGTAAAGGCATATTTTACTTTTTTTTATTCATGGTTTTCCTCAACGCGAGGTTCCCAATTATGTTTATATTAGGATTGATGGAAGGCCTAGGGCTATTGATGATGTCTGATAAAGACTTTAACCGCAAGTACAATGGCGGTGAGCTTCCTCCGGAAGAATATGCCCGGCAGTTTCCCGGCCAGCGCCAAGGACAAGACCGATATGCTCCTCCACGCAAACAATCAGGAGGTGGTCGTTGGGGCAATATAGAAGTACCCAATCCATCAAACAACCGTAGAAATATATACAAAGAAAGTGCTATCCGCAAATACAAAGAATTTGATCTGGATGGGGCTATTGAAGACTTTCAAAAATCGATTCAAATCGAGCCGCGAGACATCGCCACTCATTTTAATTTGGCCTGTGCCTATTCCCTCATGGAACACGGCGAAAAAGCATATTCCCATTTGGTCAAGGCTGTAGAATTTGGATTTACCGACTTTGATCGGATCAATACGCACGATGATCTCGCCTATGTCCGAATCCAGCACCAGTGGGATGAATTTAAAAACAGCGGGTACCGGACCTTCACTTCTTTTGAAAAAGATCCTTTTAAACAAGAAAAACCCGAACCCCAAAACGAATTATTGCTCGATCAATTGAACAAATTAAACGAGCTAAAGCAAAAAGGCCTTATATCTGAGGCTGAGTATGCCACTGAAAAACGACGCCTGAATGAATAAATTAACAAAAGAATAAATATCCTCGTCGACCTTTGCGCGTCTAAGGTATAAAGGAACAAATATGATAGCACATGAATTGATATCTGCAAATGTAGAGCCTTTGACCCCTACAATGGATGGCGAACAAGCCCTGCAGTTGATGCAAATGCATGGTGTGCTACATCTACCCTTAGTATCTGACGGTCAATATCTTGGATTGATCAGTGAAGAAGATATATTGAAACACAATGTCGATACTCCACTAGAGGCTTACCAAAACAATCTTTACGCTATACATGTATACAGGAATGAGCATCTTTTTGATGTGATGAAAAAAATCTCAGACGCAGATCTGACTTGTATGCCGGTACTCGATGATCAGGAGATGTATGTGGGACTTATCACTCGGACAGAAATTTTTGAGTACTATCATAAAAGTTTTGCATGGTCTGAACCCGGTAGCATCATCGTCATAGAGATTCCTGAGTTGCAGTATAGCTTATCGGAAATAGCCCATATCGTCGAGGCAGAGCAAGCTATGGTATTGAGCAGTATGATCAGTAGACCTAGCGAGTTTCGAATAATTCTGACTTTAAAAGTCAATAAAATCGATGTATCCAGAATCCTCGCTGCTCTACGCAGATATGATTACGATGTCACGGCCACGTATTCTGAAGAAGAAGTGGTGGATAATTCAAAAGACCGATATGATGCATTTATGCGTTTTCTGGATGTCTGATTAGATCATGACTAGGGGCTGTATCATTATAATATGTTTATTTATTTTCACCCCATTGGCATTTAGTCGGCAAATCATTGTTGATTCGATATTGTATCAAGGCAACAAAAAGACCAAAAATTATATTATTCGCCGTGAGCTCGATTTCAAAGTAGCCGACACCTTAGATTCCGAGGGACTGGCCGAACGATTTAAATCCAATCGATCTCGAATTCTGAATACTGGCTTATTTAAAGCAGCATCCCTCAATATAGGCCGATGGGACACAGAGACTCATCATGTCACCATTATAATCAGCCTGCAGGAAGCGTGGTATATCTTTCCCGTGCCTATTTTTGATCTAGCCGATAGAAATTTCAACGTTTGGTGGAATGAATTCAACGGCTCTTTGTCCAGGGTCAACTATGGTATGAAGTTTATCCATTCAAACCTGACAGGCCAACAAGATGCACTTAAGGTCACAGCTCAGGTAGGTTACAGTCCAAAGTTTAATGTGGAATATGCATGGCCATTTTTTGGAAAAAATCGAGCTTGGCGATTTAAGACAGAAATCTACTACTCGCGCAACAAAGAATCCTATTACAATACAGTGGAGGACAAATTGGTCTTTCATAAATCAGAAACAGACTATCCCTTAAAAAGATTTAGGCTCGGCACCAGCCTTGACCATCGCACCACTTTACAATTGTTTCAAAGTGTACGATTGGAATATATATCCAACCAAACCAATAGGACCATCAGTGAAGAACTAAATCCTGATTTTTTTTTAGCTGGCAATAAAAGTCAAAATTTTCTATCGCTTCGATATAATTTCATCTACGATGATCGGGATCTAAAGTATTTTCCATCCAATGGCCGATATGCCGATATTCAGATTGTAAAAGATGGTATTGGGAAAAACTTGGCTATCAACACTCTGGCTACTACTATTCAATTGGAGCAATACTTCCCTTTGAATGCTCGTCATAACGCGGGATTTATGCTCAAGGCCAAAGGTTCGATCATTCGAGATAAAGTGCCCTACTACAATAGTCGGGCCTTGGGTTTTGGAGAAAACTATCTCAAAGGTTACGAATATTATGTCATCGATGGTTTGGATTTTCTATTTCTAAAATTTAGACAACGTTATATTTTTTTAGACCGAGATGTGCAATTCAGGCCAAATAAACGACTGGGTATCAAATCTATGCCCTTGCAAGCAAGTATAGCCGCGCATGCCAGTACAGCTTATGTAAACAATGTATTTTATTCGACTCAAAATACACTGAGCAATCGATGGATCTATTCTTCCGGTTTAAGTCTGGAGACCCTTTTGTCCAATACTTCCTTGATCCAGATCGATTGTAGTATCAATCATCTGAAACAAATTGGATTTTACTTACATTTCAGGGAACAATTCTAACTATATGAGGGTATTGATCTTTACCATGGAGCTCAAAGAAGAAGCTAAGAGCACATTTAAAATGTTGGCACAAGCTCTTTTGACCACACCTGGAGTAGATGTATTCCACTATTCCACAGTAGGTGGCGAATCACCAATGGACGATGATCTTTTGCCGCTCCTGGAGCCCGATGTAGTCCTAGTGGATCTGCATATCGATATCATCATCACAGCCGGAGGTGATGGCACAATGCTCAATGCTGCAGCTTGGGCAGGTCATACTGGCATACCCTTTCTTGGGTTTAATTTAGGTCGATTAGGATTCCTCGCCGCTATTGAAAAAGATAGCATACAAATTATGATTTATGCTCTCAAAAGTGGCAACTATACCCTTGAGAAACGGACAACTTTAAAAATGAAATCTTCGCCGGCAATCTTTGAACAAGATTCTTTTGCGCTGAATGATTTCACCTTAATGAAACGAGATAATTCTTCCATGATCCGCATACATGCCACGATGAATGGTGAATATCTCAATACGTATTGGGCTGACGGTATCATCCTAGCGACTCCTACGGGATCGACCGGATATTCTTTGAGCTGTGGAGGCCCTATTGTTTTTCCTCAATCTGCCAATTTTGTATTGACGCCGATTGCCCCGCATAATCTTAATGTACGACCCATCATTATATCAGATGATTCTATACTGGAATTTCGAGTGGAGGGACGCACGGATAATTTTTTATGCACTTTAGATTCACGGTATGGTCTTGTGACCAGTGATCATCACATCACACTTCAAAAAAATAATTTCCAAATCAACCTTGTGCGGATAGAAGGTTTTACTTTTTTAAAGACCCTAAGAAACAAACTGATGTGGGGTCTGGATCAAAGAAATTAACCCAGAAAATTCGATAGGAATCGAATTTTCTGCCCTACGGGTCTGACGCTTTCGGTCAGACTCCAATCGAAGCATAGGAGCTGACGAAGTAATTGTGTAGCAATTACTTGTCAGGTCTGATGACTCCAATAGTCGGATCAGACTCGTAGGAGGTTAATCCCGATATTTAAAATGAAAGATTTCCTTCCAATAAAATTTATTATAAATCTTTCGTTTTCAATCGTCGGATTGTTCATAGAAATATCTAATGAACAATCTGGGATTAACTCATAAAATTCAAATGGAATCGAATTTCTGCCTGGAAAGCCGACCAAGTTGCATCCCGCAGCACGTATGATGTTCAGATGTTATATATAAATTTTAACGGGGAGTCTGGGATTATTTCAAAATCATAATGTACGACCTCCACAATCTCAGATTGAATAATATCATGAAATAGTGTTCAATAATTAGTCTTTAAAACCTAAGTAATTCGTCGATTTGATTCTTTACTTAGTCGCTTTTAACACCAATCTGGCCTCGTCTTTGCAACTCTGTGACTCGATTTTTGGTCTTTAAACCATATGAAAAATCGTTACCCTGTCCTTATTGCTATGCTTTTAACGGCATGCCCCTTTTTTGGATTTGCCCAAAATATCATCACCGGAACAATCCAAGATGCCAATTCTACCCCGTATGAATACGCCACAGTACTATTGCTGTCAAACAAAGACAGCAGCCTGGTGAAGGGTGCTGTGACTGATCCTCAAGGCCATTTTGAATTTGAAAATACCAAACCTGGTGAGTATTTTTTTAAGACCTCTTATGTTGGTAAATCTACCCTATACTCTCCTGTCTTTGATTATCAAGGGGGATTATTTGAGACCGGTGTGCATCGTTTTATAGAAACTGAAAACGAACTGAAGACGGTAACAATCACAGCCGTAAAACCCATCATAGAGATCAAGGCTGAAAAAATGATACTTAATGTAGAAAACAATATTAGCTCTGCTGGCAGTGATGGTTTAGAGATCTTGCGCAAAGCACCCGGAGTGGTCATTGATAACAATGAAAACATCACGTTGAAAGGAAAAAATGGCGTGCAGATCTATATTGACGGAAAGCCCGCGAGGATCGGTGGCAGAGATCTTGCCTCATTACTTAAAAGCTATAATTCCAATACAATAGAAGCAATAGAAGTAATCATGAATCCCTCTGCAAAGTATGAAGCCGAAGGCAATGCCGGTATTATCAACATACGACTGAAAAGAAATCAAAGCCTAGGTACCAATGGTTCTGCATCCTTCAATTTTAGAATGGGTATCACTCCCAAAGGCAGTGCCTCATTGAATCTTAATCATAGAAAAGAAAAGTTTAATTTCTATACCAATGTAAGTGGCAGCATGGGTATCAATCATGAAAATATTGACTTTTACCGAGAGCAAGGTGGGTTGTTTTTTGACCAAGCTTCTAAGATCAAAGATGATTCCGTAAAATTCCCAAGGATCAATGCTCGATTTGGAGTGGATTATCTCATCAATGACAAACATACCATTGGCGCTCAAATAAATGGAAATATCTACGATGGTGTGCAAAATACCGTGGGTCGCATGCGCATCGGTACATTGAATAATGGCGGCAAAATTGATTCGATATTGAACTCAAGCAGCAGGACCCAAGAAAATAGGGATAATATTCAGACCAATCTAAATTATGCCTTTAAAGATACTAAAGGTCATACATTCAATCTGGATGCTGATCTAGGCATTATTAATTCAAAAAACGATACCTATAACCCCAATATGTATATGTCCCCTAACGAATCCTCGTTATTTTCAAGTTCTATTTTTGGGTCTTTGACCAATACGGATATCACCATTAAGACCTTTAAAGGTGACTATGAGCAAAACCTAGCTAAAGGCAAACTAGGACTTGGATTTAAACTATCTGAGGTGAGCACGAGCAATGGGTTTGATTTTTTTGATTATATCGGGGCTATTCCAATCCAAGATGCTACCCGCAGCAGCGATTTCACCTATGACGAAATGATTTATGCGGCCTACGCTAACTACAATGCGCAGTATAAAAAAATATCCTACCAGATCGGCTTACGCGCCGAAAACACACAGTCTCGGGGTCAATTATTTAATCAAGATCAAAATCCTGATAATGATGTAAAACGCAACTATATCGATTTTTTTCCGAGTATGGCTATTACCTATGCATCCAATAAAACAAATACGTTTGGTTTGACATATAGCCGGAGAATCGATCGACCCCGATATCAAAACCTTAATCCTTTTGAGCAAAGATTGGATGAGCTGACTTTTAGAAAAGGAAACCCTTTCTTGAATCCACAATACTCTCATAATTTCAATATGACCCACACTTTTATGAGCATGCTCACTTCTACTTTAAGTTATTCCCGTACTAATGATTTTTTTGGTCAGATAATCGATTCGACCCAACGAAAAAGAACCTTTATCACTGAAAAGAATATTGCCAAAATGGCCAATTATAGTTTTGGACTTGCGACTCCGATACCCCTGGCTAAATGGTACAATGGTTATGTCAGTTTTAATGTATTCAGACAAGTGTATACCTCAGATTTTGGCGCCGGCAAAAATTTAAATATAGGTACGAATGGATTTAATGTCTATTCCGAGCATGCAGTGACTCTAAAAGGTGGCCTCAAAGTCCAACTATCCGGATGGTATAATAAAGGAGGCGTATGGGGAGGAACATTTGTCAATAAAGGAATGGCCAATATTGATCTAGGCGTTCAAAAATCAATCTTGAAAAATAAAGCGGATATTCGTATTTCGTTTACGGACATTTTCAAAACTGCATCCTGGAATGCCATTAGTGATTTTGGTGGGATTTATTTTGAGGGCCGAGGGTATAATGAGTCCCAGACCGTCAGAGCTAATTTTACATATCGATTTGGCAACACAAAAGTAAAAAATGCACGCCAGCGCCGTACAGGATTGGAAGATGAGCAGCGCCGGGCAGGGAATTAAACCAAAATCGCTCATATTGAATAAAACTATCCCCAGATCCGAAGCTCAGGCAAGGAATACAAATTCGCTCTAATCGAAGATCAAAGTCGGTATTGATGGTTGATCGTAGACAGAATACAAGCAGATACAAGGCCAGCGCTTTAATCATTGCTTGGCTTTTGTATCGGCCTTAAAGTCCGGGATAACACCATCCCCATTTGTCTGACAAATTGCAAGAATCATCAGGATTATTCGGGTGAATTCATTTAGTTTTGCCCTTGTGTTATTAAGTTCTGCTATTGTTTACACATACCCTGGCTCCGCACAAAAGATGCGATTTCCTGATATCTCCTTGCCAGATGGTCAGCATGCCATGATATTAGGACGATCCGGTTCGGGTAAAACGACTTTATTGCATATCTTGGCAGGGTTGCTTACTCCTACTGAAGGAGATGTAGTCATGGATGGCCAGTCTTTTAAAAACCTTTCCTCGGTCCAATTGGATCATTTTCGGGGACAAAAAATAGGTATCGTATTTCAACAATCGTTTTTTATACAAGCGATTACCTTGTCAGAAAACTTAGCCTGGGCTCAGCGACTGGCAGGGCGCGCTGTCGATTATGCCAGGATCGATACGCTCCTTTCAAGATTACAAATCGCGAATCATAAAGATCACCTGCCTTCCAAAATGAGTATAGGTGAACAACAGCGGGCATCTATAGCGAGAGCCATTGTAAATAAACCCAGTGTGATTTTTGCCGATGAACCCACTTCTGCGCTTGATGATTTTAATGCGTCACATGTCATTCAGCTTTTAAGTGAACAAGCGGAACAAGAAAAAGCAGCCTTGGTGATTGTAACCCATGATGCCAGGATCAAATCGCATTTTAATCACCAAATTATCTTAGGATCATGAAGTTGATTAAACTCAGTTTTCAGAATTTATTGCATAAGCCATTACATCTTGCACTCAGTCTGGTCCTATTTGCATTGGGAGTTGGATTGATCTCCCTGTTATTTGTCTTAAATAAACAAATCACACAAAAATTTGAGAGTAACCTGGCGGGTATCGATTTGATCATAGGTGCTAAGGGCAGCCCATTACAACTTGTGTTAAATGGACTGTATCATCTTGATGCTCCTACAGGCAACATTTCACTTCTTGAAGCGCGACCATTTCTCAATCCCAAACATCCGTTGATCAAAAAAGCAGTGCCCTTATCATTAGGCGATAGTTATCAAGGGTTTAGGATAGTGGGCACCACGATTGATTTTTTAGAATTATATAATGCATCGATTGAATCAGGTGCCTTATGGACCAAACCAATGGAAGTAGTCATCGGCCACAGCATAGCTAATACGACTTTATTAAAAATGGGGGACAAATTTATCAGTTCTCATGGGTTGACTACCGATGATATCAATCAACATGATCATGCTCCATTTACGGTAGTGGGGATCCTCAAACCTACTGGTAGTGTGTGTGATCAGCTGGTACTCACCTCTACTGAAAGCATTTGGCAAGTACATGAACATCAAGCTGAGAAGAAAGATACTCTACATACCGATGCAGGTGGGCATCCAGAAGGCGACCACGATCATGATGGGGAAGTTGATTCGGCTACGCTGGCAGATCGACAAATTACTACGCTCTTGATCCAATATAAATCCAGGACCAATATCCAGGCGCTCAATCTACAGCGCAACATCAATCAGAACACTCAACTTCAGGCGGCCACCCCCGCTATTGAAATCAACCGTTTGTTTTCTTTGATGGGTATCGGATTTGATGCATTAAGATCGTTGGCTTGGGTAATCGCTTTCGTATCGGGGCTCAGCATATTTATTTCTTTATACAATTCTTTGAAAGATCGTCGCCATGAATTGGCACTGATGCGGGTCATGGGAGCAACTCCTATAAAATTATTTGCGCTTATTATCCTTGAAGGGCTGATTATTTCAATATTGGGTTATCTCATTGGCATGTTTTTAGCGCACACCGTCTTATTTCTTAGTGCTGATCGGCTATTCGAATTATATAAGTATAGATTTGACGCCTTCACATTTATTCGGGAGGAGGCATGGCTACTCATAGGTGCTTTAGCTATCGGACTCGTGGCAGCCATTATACCTGCATTTCAGGCCTATAAAACGGAAATCGCTAAGAACTTGCATTAATTCACTTTATACTTTCAACCATTACTGATCTCTCGGAATCAGTAAAATCTCTTTGCCTAAGATTATAAAAACGTAATCATAAAGCAACACCTTTGCACATAAGTTTTCAACCTTAAAGCCTCTTACTACAGCTTTACCCGAGAGCCGCTAGCTGCCGATTTATAGATCCCTTGTACTACATGTATGTCTTTCAGCCCTTCTTCACCAGGTACCAAAACAGGTGAATTCATTAAGATGGCAAGGGCATCATCATCCATTTGTTTAGCCTGCTGGTTTGGAAGGGTTTTATTGAGGACCTTGCCATCACTTGTAGTTCCTTTGGCTCCACTATAAGCCTGAAACGGCTCCAGTTTATACGATCCATTGGCGCAAGTGACATTTAGTAATCCTTGACTTTTTCCAAAACTGGCTTCACATATGGCCTGAACTCCATTTGGAAACTCTAATTCAAAATTCATTGTCTCTTCTACTTCATGATAGATCTCAGGCCGAGTGGTGGACGATTTAGCGGATGTGACTGCTATCGGCTCCATTCCAGTAGCATACCGGACGGCATTGAGTGGATATACTCCCATATCATACATCACGCCTCCTCCGAGCGCTTTTTTCTGTTTCCAATGATCCGTGCGATTCTCCCGATACCCGGCGATAGCCTGCACTGTCTTCATTTTACCATAGGGTTTCGATTTAGCCCATTGTATGATTTCTTGAGTGTTGGGTTCGTGATGCATCCGGTACCCTATGGTCAGATTTACTTTATTCTTTTTACAGGCATCTATCATGGATTGGCACTCTTGCGCCGTCATAGCCATTGGTTTTTCGCACCATACATGTTTGCCTGCGTTTGCTGCTCTGATCGTATATTCTGCATGCATAGATGGTGGCAATACAATGTAGATCACATCGATATCCGGATTATTGGCTACTTGGTCAAAGGAGGAGTAATTATAGATATTTTTATCCTTTACATTATATTTTGTCTGCCATGCAGCAGCTTTGTCCGGACTGCCCGTAACTATACCACTCAAAATGCATTTTTGGGTGACCAACAAGGACGGAGCTAAAATGTCTCGGCTATAGTATCCCAGGCCTACCAAGGCCACGCCTAGTTTTTCTTTAACTAGAGGCACGATAATGTGCGGCCATACGGATGGCAGGATTACAGTATGAGCAGATACCATGGCAGTTGTTTTTACAAAATTTCTTCTTTTCATGTCGAAGGCAGTATTATTGTCAAAAATAAATGAGGCTGATTTTTTATAATGCAGGTCTACAAAATAACTAAAAAAGCAGCAAATCATTTCCAAAAAGCACTGTACGCTTGGGCGATGTTGAATCCCCGACCGATGCCTTGGAAAGGCGAAAAAGATCCTTATAAAATCTGGCTTTCGGAAATCATCCTTCAACAAACCAGAGTAGAGCAAGGTCTACCCTACTTTCAACGGTTTATCAAAGCATTCCCTACCGTCCACGATCTCGCAAAATCACCTTTGCAAAAAGTGCTCAAGCTTTGGGAAGGACTGGGCTATTATACCCGTGCAAGAAACTTACATCACAGTGCACAATACATTGTGGATAATCACAAGGGGGTGTTTCCGGACACCTTCGATTCGATCAAACAATTAAAAGGTGTAGGGGAATACAGCGCGTCGGCTATAGCATCATTTGCTTATGATTTGCCATATGCGGTATTGGATGGCAATGTTCATAGAATTCTGGCGCGATTTTTCGGCATTTCAACGATCCTATCCACTTCGGATGGAAAAAAGCTCTTCAAATCAATTGCAGAGCAATTATTGGACCCTGAAGCACCTGCCCGATACAATCAAGCCATTATGGATTTTGGAGCATTGTGTTGCATCCCTAAGGCACCCCTTTGCTCTCATTGCCCCTTACAAGAGTCTTGTTTCGCATATGTACACAAGATGGTAGATCAGTATCCGACTCCCAAAAAAAGGATCGAAAAAAAAATACGGTATTTTCACTATTTCGTATTGTTGGATGAACTGGGCAACATTTGCATTCAACAGCGATTAAAAGGTGACATTTGGGCTGAGCTATTCGAATTTCCAATGATCGAAAACCAATCAACTGAATTTCCTTCTTCCACCGAACGAAAAAGCCTACCGTTAAAAAAAGTGGCAAACAGAGTGCCCAACCTCATATTGACCCAAGTGTTATCTCATCAGGTGATCAAGGCATATGTTTATTTTTATAAGATATCCAGTTTACACCCCACTTCTATCTCTATCCCGAGCAATAAACTGTATAAGATACCTATGCCGGGGTTATTAGCCAAAAATCGGAAGTCGATCCTTAAAATTATTGAATCAATTAAAGCATTGATTTAATTCGATAAATATTTGCTTAGATTAGTAGTTAAATCAATAAACCTACAAATACATGGAATTGCGCAGTAGAGGCTGGTTTGGCAGAACCGGAAAGGATGGATTCATATATCGAGCATGGATGCAAAATCAAGGCATTCCCAAAGAAGAATTAGGCGGAAAGCCGGTTATCGGTATCTGTAATACTTGGTCAGAGCTTACTCCTTGCAACGCTCACTTTCGAGAATTGGCAGAATCTATCAAACATGGTATCATTCAAGCCGGTGGTTATCCAGTGGAATTTCCCGTCATGTCATTAGGAGAAACCTTAATCAAACCAACCGCCATGCTGTATCGCAATCTGGCCAGTATGGATGTAGAAGAATCAATAAGAGCCAATCCGATAGATGGTGTAGTGCTCATGTGTGGCTGTGATAAAACTACTCCTTCTCTCGTGATGGGTGCATGTAGTGTAGATCTACCTACCCTGGTGGTCTCAGGAGGCCCTATGCTAGCCGGAAAATTTAAAGGTAAAAATATAGGAACATCTGATGTCTGGCGCATGGATGAAGCCTATAAGCTTGGTAATATCAGTCAGGAAGAAATGGAAGCAGCAGAGGGTGCGATGTGCCGTAGCCGCGGTCATTGTGCCGTGATGGGTACAGCTTCTACCATGGCTTGTATGGTTGAGTCACTCGGTATTGCCCTTCCAGGTAATGCGTCTATACCCGCCGCGGACTCCCGACGCAAAGTATTTGCACATAAAAGTGGGATGCGAATCGTAGAAATGGTGCGAGAAGATCAAAAATTATCTCAAATCCTTACAAAACCTGCATTTGAAAATGCCATCAAAATCAATGCAGCTATCGGCGGCTCGACCAATTTTGTGATTCACATGATCGCGATAGCAGGCCGCATAGGCGTCGATCTAGACCTCTCGGATTTTGATCGGTGCTCTAAAGACATTCCATTGTTAGTCAATGTACAACCATCGGGAGAACACTTCCTCGAAGATCTATACTATGCCGGTGGCCTTCCTGCTGTCATGAAAGAAATGGCTCCTTTCTTAAATCAAGACATCCTCACGGTCAGTGGCAAGTCTGTTTTTGAAAATAATGACAATGCAAAAAGTTACAATTCAGATGTAATCGCCACCTTGAAACATCCTTTTAAAACTGAAACTGGTTTAGCCGTACTTCGAGGCAATCTAAGTGAAGGCGGATGTGTCATCAAGCCAAGTGCTGCCAGCAAACATCTAATGAAACATAGAGGAAAAGCAGTGGTATTTGATGATATCGACGATTATAAACTCAGGATCGATGCTCCTGACTTAGAAGTCGATGAGCACAGTATCTTAGTGCTGAAAATGGTAGGCCCCAAAGGATATCCAGGCATGCCTGAAGTCGGCAAAATGTCACTACCTAAAAAAATCTTAGAGCTAGGCATCCACGATATGGTCCGAATCTCTGACGGTCGCATGAGTGGTACAGGATATGGCACCGTAGTATTACATGCCTCCCCGGAGGCGGCTATGGGTGGCAATTTTGCAGTCGTACAAAATGGAGATTATATCTCATTGGATGTCGAAAACAGATCCCTGATGCTGGAAGTATCTGATGAAGAATTGACAAAAAGAAAGGCCGCTTGGGTAGCACCCAGACCCATTAGTGATAGAGGGTACGTATCGTTATATGTAAGGCATGTAAATCAAGCTCATGAAGGCGCTGATTTAGATTTTTTAGTGGGTAAGAGCAGCAGTGAAGTGACTCGGGACAGTCACTAATCTGTAACTTTCAATCCGAAATAGGCGTCTCATCCGTATATACCAAAAAGCAACACATGAAAACCTACACTCTATTAGCCATATTATTTACAACTTATATGTCCGTCCACAGCCAATCTAAAGCTGTGAGCCATGATATCTTCGATGGTCTATTGAAAAAACATGTCAACGCACAGGGTAATGTAAATTATGATGGATTTAAAAAAGATCAAAAAACGTTTGATACATACTTGGATATATTGTCAAAAAACGAACCTTCGGCTTCCTGGTCTACTTCAGAACAACTTGCCTACTGGATTAATGTATACAATGCATTTACAATTTCTTTAGTTACTAAACATTATCCCATCGCAAGCATCAAAGATATCCGACCTGGCGGTATCAGTTTTATCAACTCCGTATGGGATATCAAGTTTATCAAGATCGGTAAATCGACTTATGACCTGAATAATATTGAGCACAGCATATTACGCAAAAAATTTTCAGAGCCTCGCATCCATTTTGCGATAAATTGTGCATCCTATTCATGTCCAAAACTAAGAAATGAAGCATTCGTGGCTGCCCGATTGGAGGAACAATTGACAGATGCCGCTCAAACTTTTTTGGCAGATAAAAACAAAAATGAGATCTCTGCAAACAAGATCGTCATTTCAAAAATCTTCGACTGGTTTGGAGGGGACTTTAAAAAGAAAGGAAGCCTGATTGATTTCCTAAATAAATATGCTGTTGTAAAAATCAATCCTAAAGCTACTATTGGCTATAAGGAGTATCTATGGGCTTTGAACAAACAATAAAGGTATTGAAGTACGGTTTACAATAGCTCGTTTTACTAGCTCAAATCTGTATCAAATCGTACTAATTCTACAAATTCCTTTACTCGATCCTGAATTACGGTTTGATTTAATTTTTTCATTCTCCCGATAGAAAACTCTTCTACACAAAAGGAAGCCATGGCCGAGCCAAAAATGATCGCCCGCTTCATATTTTCAAAACTAAGATCACCGGATTTGGCTAAATAACCTATAAATCCACCTGCAAAGGTATCTCCTGCACCTGTAGGATCATATACTTGAGCCAATGGCAATGCTGGTGCAAAAAAGATATGTCCTTCAGTAAATAATAAGGCTCCATGTTCTCCTTTTTTGATAATGATGTATTTGGGTCCCATGGCATGGATAAGCTTGGCTGCTTTGACCAAAGAAAACTCTCCTGATAATTGTCTGGCCTCCTCTTCATTGATAGTCAATACATCGACCTTGGCTATGACTTTAGTCAAACTCTCCAAGGCGATATCCATCCAAAAATTCATGGTATCTAGGACGACTAATTTGGGCTTTTTAGTGAGTTGATTAAGAATAGAAAGTTGAGTTTCAGGCGCTAAATTGCCCAACATGATGTATTCACTTTCTTTATAGCCTACAGGCAAAATTGGGTTAAAATCTGCCAATACATTAAGGTCGGTGATGAGGGTATCCCGGCTGTTCATATTTTCATGATATCGGCCTGCCCAATAAAAAGATTTTTTTCCTGCTACGACATCCAGACCGTCCATGATCACACCCCGATTCATCAATTCTTGGACTTCATCCATAGGAAAATCGTCGCCTACTATAGCTTGTACTTTGATCGGTGTGTAAAAGTAAGATGCTGCCCAGGAGATGTAAGTACAGGACCCGCCAATGACATAATCAGCTCTACCGTAAGGCGTTTCAATACTGTCAAAAGCCATGGTACCAATTACTAATATGCTCATTATGAATATATTACGAATTAAAAAAATATGGGCAATCTAAATCAAGATTGCCCATTGAAAGGTGGCGCCCCCTCCAGGACTTGAACCTGGGACCTGCGGATTAACAGTCCGACGCTCTAACCAACTGAGCTAAGGGGGCTTCTATTTCGGACGGCAAAATTAATGATTTTTAGCAACCATCCAAATGTCTGCTAATTTTTCAATTCTCAATTGACTCCAAATGAATGGGCATGTATAATCTCACTGACTTTATTTCAATTCCAGTCAATCAACTAATCTATAGATCTCCTTCAAATTCCTACCAAGTCCATCAAAATCTAACCCATACCCAACTACAAAATATTTGGGGATATTAAAACAATAATGATCTATTCTAACCTCCACTTCCAGAGCCTCTTGTTTAAACAGTAAGGAACTCACAAAAATGGATTTGGGCTGATAGGATAGAAGCACAGGTACAAAACGATTTAAAGTGTGTCCGGTGTCTACAATATCTTCTATGACAATCACATGTTGGCCTGACCATTTTTTTGAAACATCTGATTCCATTTTGACTACTCCCGTAGTCTGCAATCCCTGATAAGACTCGATACGGATAAACTGTACTGTACAATCAAATTTTAATAGCCGTATCAGGTCAGCCATAAATATAAATGAACCATTGAGGATACCTAGTATCAGAGGTGGGTCTTCTGAAGAGTAAAGTTCATTCAGTTTATCGGCTAACAGTTGCACCTTAATGTCAATCTCCGATTTGAGTAAGTATGGCTCGAAAAGCCTGCCATGGAATTGCAACCTAGACATAATTATAACCCATATTTATCTACCAGGTAAACTAAAGAGGTCATAGCAGCGGCACCTAATAACAATTCTCTTTTATTTACTGTTTCAAAGGTATCATCTTTGGTATGATGATAGTCAAAATACCTTTGACTATCCGGCTGTAAATTAGATAGCAACCCTTTCTGGCTTTTGAGTGGGCCTATATCTGCCCCACCACCTCCATTGTAGATTTTTAGATCGTAAGGCTCTAGCAAATTTGACCATGCATTGACTTTGATAAAATAGGACTCATAGACCTCCTTTTCAGCAGAAAATCCAAACCCTCTGGGTGTAAAACCTCCAGAGTCTGATTCTAAAGCTAAAATGTGTTTTTCTTTTTTTGCGTTGGAAGAATCTGCATAAGCCCGACCACCCGCTAGCCCATTTTCTTCATTCATGAATAACACTGCGCGGATCGTACGCTGAGGAGAGTAGCCCAGCTTTTTGAGTTGATATAAGACTTCTATACTTTGCACACATCCAGCCCCATCATCGTGAGCGCCTTCACCCACATCCCAGGAGTCTAGATGGCCACCAATAGCAATGTATTCTTTGGGATATTTAGAGCCTTTAATTTCTCCTATCACATTATAAGACAGCTCGTTTTTGAGCATCTGACTCGTATTGCGGATGTAAATCTGTACCTTACCTTTTTTCAATTCACGACTCAGGAGCTCCGCGGCATTTGTGCTGATCGCTAGTGCCGGAATGCTTTTTTCTCCCGGTTGAAAATTAGTAGCCCCTGTGTGTGGCACATCATCCAATCCTGTGGTCATACTTCTAACGATGGCGGCGGCAGCACCAAATTTTGCAGCCAGTGCAGGTCCCCGTCCACGTTGGTCTACTGCTCCGCCGTAGGCTGCAAAGGTTTTGAGCTGAGTCACATCCATAGGTCTATTAAAAAAAACAATTTTCCCTGCTAATTTATTCGAACCCATTTTCTCCAAAGTGTCCAGACTGTACACTTCAATCACATCTGCAGTCACGCCATTCGGTCCGGTACCTGTAGAATTGCCCAACGATAAGGCAGCCAATTCTTGATCACCGATATGGGGTGAGTTTATAATTCGCACAATTTCGCGATCACCTCTTACCCAATGTGGCACCATACATGGTTGCAGATAAACCCGATCCAATCCTAAGCTGTCCATAATCTGACGAGTAAGCTCCACTGCAGCCATAGAGGCAGGTGATCCGGAGAGTCGCGCAGGAGCCATTTGGGTCAATGTACGCAACCAGTCGTGTGATCTTCCTCCTGCCAGCGTATTCGAATGAATCTTTTTAATGATCCAGGCGTCTTGATCTACCGTCTGACCAGTCAATCCTCCGCCAATATATGTTATTTTGAAAATAACAATAAACAAAATTCTTTTGCACATAGATGTATAGATATTTGAATTCAACTAATTTACATTTATGGCGTCAAGATATTAATTATCTGACTTTATCAAAATAAATTTGGTTTCATTTGGTTAGGGTCGAGGTAATGCGATGAAAATTGCATTACCTCTTTTTTATAATCATTCTCATGCCGTTTTTCTTTAAAACCCGGAATAAATATTAGGCTGCATATCAAAAAAGTGTGACTTTTATGAAACTTTTCGTCAAAGAAGATAGGACCTTATGTGGTTGATCATAAAATTATTAGAAGCATTATTAGGAAGGTTTAAGTCTAAAGATGCCCATACCTTGTTTGATGAGGTCTTAATCAGCGAGTATCTGCAGACACAAAAAGAATATCTTTTAACTATTTTATACCCTCGATATTCATTCAAAATATATGGAACATGTATTACAGTGTTTGACAAAATACAGGCCACCCAAGATAGTATATAAGAGATTATTATGAAAGTACTAACTCAAATTTCAACATATAATCAAAAATCATTTTTTTCAACATGCTGTTTTCGATAACATATAATCATTGTATTGATCGAATCCGAAAGAATCAAAAGAATCTTATTGCAGATGTAGAAAAAATGGATGTCATCGTATAACCTATTTATATACTTAAAAATATTATGCACATGAAGTTGAATTTTTTAATCCTGACACTTTGTTTAATTCATATCCAACTCAAAGCTCAAAATAATGACGCAGCCAGGATTGCCGAAATAGCAAAAGCTGCAGCCAAAGAAATCAAAGAAGACGGCTGGCTATCCGGAGGAGGATTTGGCATTGATCTTGGCCAATTATTACAAGTAAATCCAAAAGTCGGAGCCGGAGAAAATAGGCTTGGATTTGGAGGAGCCATCAGCCTATTCGCGAAATATAAAAAAGGTTTACTCACTTTTGATAATGTTGGTTCCTTCAACATGGGTATCATAAAATTAGGCACAGGTATTCTTGCCAATACTTCTTCATTTGCCGAAGTTAACCAGCCTTTTCAGAAATCAATAGATGAGTTGCGCATTAGTTCAAGATTAGGCTACAAGACCGGTATCAATTCGAAGTGGTCGTATGCATTGGATCTTGGCTTCATCAGTCAATTAACACCCACCTATCGTGGCAACGACAATAAAAATTATTTGAAGCAATTCCGAACAGCTAATATCAATACTAATTTAGTATCCAAATTATTTGCCCCGGCATCTTTTACTTTGGCACCTGGTATAGATTACAAACCAAATAAAACGCTTTCTTTTTTCTTTGCACCATTTGGGTTTAAGTCTGTGATCGTCGCAGATAAAGATTTAGCAAGACTAAATATTCATGGCAACAAGTGGAACAGTGTAGATGATTTTAAACTGACCGACAGCCAATTGGGAGGGCTAATAAAAGGCAGGTTTGCAAACAAATATTCAAAAGAAAAAATAACGCATACCAGTACGATTTCTTTATTCTCAAATTATCTCAACGAACCAGATAACATTGATGTAGACTGGGTCAATGAATTTGGGTTTAACCTATATAAAGGATTTCAAATTACGATACTAACCAATTTGTTTTATGACCATGATGTAAAAGTCCAAGTCACTGATTATGATTTTGTCGGTGGCGTCAGTGGTACAGGAAGACGAGTGAGCTTTACGGAACAATTAATGGTAAAATATAACATGGTATTTTAATAGAAAAATCTTTTTGTTTCACGCTCATCTTCAGTCTTAGAGCCTCTGACTCTGTAGGAATTAAACAGACGGAAACCTCCTTTTTTCTTAGGGTAGGGAGCATCCTGAAATAAGTTGAACTTTTAATGATAACTTTATTATCTGTGAAGACGATCCATTACGCTGTCCCAGCCATGATCGTGGTGGCTTTCAGTACCTACATGATGCTGACAAAGAATACCAACTGGTCTATAGGACTTGCTTTGGGGATCATCGTCTTAGTAGGCCTGTATACGATGAAAGAATCGATCGATTGGAGATATTACCATGCACACCCCCCCAAACTGGACTCGCCCATCCTGAAGCTATTGGCGCACGTACCATTCTATAAGCAACTAGACAGCGATCATAAAATAAAGTTTGAGCAACGATTGAGTTTATTTATGATAGCCCATGAATTTCAAATTCCTGCACGAGGTGGAGCAGATGATGATGCGCCAATGGAAGCTCAGGAAGATTTTAAAGCGTTGAGCAGTATCTCAGCGATCTTGCTCACCTTCGAAGATGACAAATTTTTAATATCTGAAATAGAAAAAGTAATTTTGTATCACCACCCTTTCCCTACCCCTTTATATCAATTCGTACACCACTCTGAGCTCAATTTGGAAGATAAAATGATCATCTTGTCCGTGCCTCATGTCAAAAAAGGCGTATTTGAGCCTTTGGTGTATTTTGATCTGAGTATGTACGAGTGGGCGCGTTCCTTACGTATCCCTTCAGCGGGTGGCAGTTGGGAGACCTTTTATAAGACCTATGGAGTCACCAAGTCACAATTGGAGCAAAGTATAGGGTTGCCAAATCCAGACTTGGACGCGGTGCAAAAGGTATTCGATAAACATCATAGTTATATGAAGCTTTTGTCTTAAATTCGCCTTTGAATAGTGAGCACAACACTGAATCATACCGATTTATCTGACCTGATTACTCGTATCCAGCAAGGTGATCGAGCTGCTTTTTCTGTTTTATATGATAATTTTTCCGCTGCTTTATTTGGAGTTATTCTCAAAATCGTGCAACAAGACACAGGTATAGCTGAAGACTCCCTCCAGGACAGCTTTATCAAAATTTGGAAAAACATCAAGCATTTTGATGACAAAAAAGGTTCCATTTTTACCTGGATGCTGACCATAGCTCGCAATACTGCACTCGACAAATTGAGCAGTATAAAAACCAAACAAATCCAATCGCTGGATTCTACCGTAAGTATCCCCAGTGAACAGTATAAAACAAATACGGATACCATTGGACTACAAGAAATACTTAACAAATTGAGTAAAGAATATCTTGAGGTGATAGACTTGGCTTATTATAAGGGTATGACCCAAACTGAAATAGCAGAATATCTTAATATCCCACTTGGAACTGTAAAAACGAAAACACGAGCAGCAATGATAGAACTCAGAAATATGATGTCATGATAGATCCTAAAGCATATATTGAATCCGGAAAACTAGAAGAATACGTTCTAGGACTAGCCTCTACCGAGCTAGCGGAGGAAGTGGTATGCATGTCAAGAGTGTTTCCAGAAATAAAAGAAGAAATCAAAACATTACAGCTCACATTTGAAAAAGCTGCGACTTTAGGTCTTGTTGCCCCACCAGCTTATCTAAAACAAAATATATTAGACGCTATAAATCTTGAAGAAAAAGAAGTATCTCCTACGATATCATCAGGTAAGAATACAATCGCCGATACTTCTGGACGCTCGGTATCTAAATGGTTGCCCTTACTTGGCTTATTAATGCTATTATCACTGGCCTTGTCTTTTTGGTTTTATACTCAAAATGTGAAAGCACGCCAAAACTTAGATCGATTACAACAGGAGGATCAACATGCTAAACGATCCATAGATAGCCTCAATCAATCTATGATCAGATTGCAAACCGAACTCGATATCATCCGTCATCCAAATCGAATGGCTATCAGAATGAAAGGTACTGCACTGTATCCCGATGGTCTTGCCACAATCTATTGGAGTCAAGCCGATCATCAGGTGTATGTGTCAAATAATACATTGCCTCCACCGCCTGCTGGCAAACAATATCAGTTGTGGGCTATAGTAGATGGCAAACCTGTGGATTTAGGTGTATTGAACAAAAACAATTCTGAAACCATCCAACAGATGAAGCCTATAGAACATCCATCCACATTTGCTGTGACTTTGGAGCAAGATGGCGGTAGTCCTAGCCCGACATTAGATCAAATGTATGTCGCAGGACATGTCATTGGACTTTAGAATTAATTAAGTCCTTTAAACTTGTAGATTTTCGGAATTAGCTGCCTTTAAGTTGGGTGTCCGGTTTTTCCTCATCTTTATCCTCCTCTTTAATCTTATTTGCAGCATCATTGACTTCTTTGGTTGCTTTATTCAATTTATCCAAAGCTTTGTCTTTACTGCCTTTAGCTTTGATGTCTGTATCGACACTATCCATCGCACTATGAAAAGTGCCTGAGTTTGGATTGAGCTTAGATTTAAAGGTAAACCCCTTTATATCCGTATCCACTAAGATCGTATCGCCAAGGACAAAAGTACCAGACAATAAAAATTTAGCTAATTCATCAATGATATCTCCTTGTATCACTCGTTTCAGAGGGCGTGCCCCAAACTGTGGGTCATAGCCAAGATCTACTAAAAGATTTAAAGCATTTTCTGAAAGTTCGATATCAAGATTTTGTCTCAGCAGGTTTTTGCGGATGGATTTTAATTGCAATACACCAATCTTTTTCATCTCCGGCTTCGTCAGCGGCAGAAACATAATCTTATCATCTATTCTATTCAAAAACTCGGGTCGCATGTTTTCTTTCAACAAATCAAAAACTTCCATTTTAGTAGTTTCTATGATTTCTGTCCGATGTTTATCTCCAAGTGCTTCAAGATCTTCAAAGTTTTCAAGGATCTTATCGGCTCCCATATTGGAAGTCATGATGATGATCGTGTTTTTAAAATTTGCCATCCGCCCTTTATTGTCGGTTAGATGTCCATCATCCAATACTTGCAATAGGATATTGAACGTGTCCGGATGAGCTTTTTCTATTTCATCCAGTAATACGATGGAGTATGGCCTTCGCCGGACTGCTTCTGTCAATTGGCCACCTTCATCATAACCTACATAGCCTGGAGGAGCGCCTATCAGTCTTGATACAGAGTGCTTTTCTTGAAATTCACTCATATCAATACGGATGATAGCCTTATCATCATTGAATAATACTTCGGCTAGCGCTTTGGCCAATTCCGTTTTTCCTACCCCTGTAGGTCCTAGAAATATAAAAGATCCGATTGGTTTATTAGGATCACCTAAACCTGCCCGACTCCTGCGGACAGCATCACAGACCGCTTTTACCGCCGCAGCTTGGCCGATGAGCCGTTTTCCGATCTCTTCTTCGAGCAATAGAAGCTTGCCTCGCTCACTTTGTAGCATTTTTTGGATCGGAATACCCGTCCATTTCGAAACAACTGCTGCGATGTCATTTGCTGTGACTTCCTGATTCGTAAATCTGTTTTCTTCAGGCAATGCCTTAAGTTTTGATTCGAAATCGGTGAGCTTTTTCTCCTCATCTTTCATGGTACCATATCTGATTTTGGCCACGACCTCATAATTGCTTTCTCGCTCGGCCTTATCAGCTTGTAATTGCAGCTCTTCAATGTTTTTTTTAACTGCTTGCAGCTGATCTACTATTTCTTTTTCATTTTTCCAGGAAGCTGAGATGATATCTAGTTTTTCTTTGGCTTCTGCGAGCGTTTTGTTTATTGTTTCTTGTTTGTTTGGATCATTATCGCGCTTGATAACTTCTTTTTCAATTTCTAGTTGCCTTACTTTACGCTGCAATTCGTCCACCTCATCTGGCACACTATCCAGTTCTAACCTCAATTTTGCAGCCGCTTCGTCGATCAGGTCAATGGCCTTATCAGGTAGTTGGCGTTCTTGAATGTACCGATTAGACAGTTCTGCAGCTGCTACTAAAGCTTCATCCAAGATGTTTATTTTATGGTAGGCTTCGTATTTATCTTGTACTCCCCGCAAGATTGATATTGTTTCCTCTACACTGGGTTCATCAATATAGACTGTCTGGAATCGCCGTACAAGCGCTTTATCATTTTCGAAATACTTTTGATATTCATCAGAGGTAGTAGCACCGATGGTGTGGAGTTCCCCTCTGGCCAAAGCTGGCTTCAGGATGTTGGCAGCATCTATAGCACCTTGGCCGCCACCAGCCCCTATCAGTGTATGGATCTCATCGATAAATAAGACTACCCGCTCCCCTGAGTCTTTGACCTCCTTGATGACCGCTTTGAGTCGTTCTTCAAACTCACCTTTGTATTTTGCACCAGCTACCAAAGAAGCCATATCTAAAGCAAAAATTTGTTTTTTCTTTAGATTTTCTGGCACATCCTGGCGCACAATCCGCCATGCCAATCCT
This sequence comes from Saprospiraceae bacterium, assembly GCA_031417835.1. Lineage (GTDB taxonomy): Bacteria > Bacteroidota > Bacteroidia > Chitinophagales > Saprospiraceae > JADJLQ01. The sequence continues at coordinate 28,631 of JANOWJ010000020.1, forward strand.
TCGATGATGGCGGTTTTGCCTACTCCTGCTTCTCCCAATAAGATGGGATTGTTTTTTTTGCGTCTGGAAAGAATATGGAGAATACGGCGAATCTCATCATCTCGTCCTATGATTGGATCTAGCTCGCCATTTTCTGCCCGTTCATTAAGATTGACGGCATATTTTGCAAGTGCATTGTAATTGTTTTCTGCTCCTTGTTCTGTCACAGTACGACCTTTGCGCAATTCCTTGATCGCATTTTTGACTCCGGCTTCCGTTGCACCACAATTCTTCAGCAATTGGGCAGTTTTATCAGAACCAGTCAGAATACCCATGAGGATGATTTCCATACTAATAAAATCATCTCCAAAATCTTTGAGCATATTTTTTGCCCTAGTCAATGCCTGGTTAGATTCGGCAGATAATACTTGTTTTACATCAGTCCCTTGTACTTTGGGGTAGCTTTGAATCAATTTATCCAACTCAAGCTTGACAGCGGCCAAGTTAACCCCACTTTTTTTAAGCAAAAAGTCAGTGACGCTTGATTCGGTCAACATAATCCCTTTGAGTAAGTGAGGCGTGTCGACCATCTGTTGGTCCAGAGTGCCAGCTATTCGTTGTGCCTCAAGGATACATTCTTGAGCTTTGACGGTAAATTGATCGTAAGTCATCTGAGTTGTTAATTTGTATTCAAAGTACAATGTATCAATTTGTAAACCAAACTAATCACCGCATTGAAAGTCAGCAGGATTGTCAGGTTTACTGCACAACACCTGTCAAGATGGTTGCTGCGACATAGACGCCCTGACGCAGCGCTAACAGTCAAAATTAGACCATCACTTGTTCTACCTCTTCACGATAGGCCAGCGGTGTCTTGCCTGTAGTATTTTTAAATAAACGATTAAAATGCGATGAGTTATTAAAACCACTCTCAAAACAAATTTCGGAAATGGACATATTGCTTTCACTGAGGAGTTTGCAGGCATGTAAAACTCGGAAATCGTTGACAAAAGTTGTAAAAGTCTTGCCCGTCACCCGTTTAAAATAACGACAAAAAGAAGGAACTTCCATATGAGCCATTGCAGAGACTTCTTCTAAAGTAATCGGTTGCTGAAAGTTTTCTCTCACAAAATCGTATATGCGCTCAATCTTATCATTATCCTGTTTTTTGTAAATGAGGGCTGCCCCTTTAGTATTGAGCATCTCAAATTCTTCTGATTGAGCCAACACATTAAGGATTTGTAACATACCTATCAATTTTGTAAATTGATCTGCGTCAGCTAAACTTTCTAACTGCTCGCCCACTACCCTTTTTGTTTCGCCTGTAAATATCATCCCAGACTCTGCTTTGACAAACAAGTGCTCTATGGCTCGTACTTCTGGTAATGAAAAAAAAGTATTTCCAAGAAAATTATGTTTCATCTGGACTACGATCTCAGATCGACGACCCGAAAGTCTTTCAGTAAATCCATAATGGGGCAGATTAGGACCCAATAAAATCAAATCCCCATTTTTATAGTACGAAATATGGTTGCCAATGTGTCTTTTTGAAGACCCTGATTTAACAAAAACAAGCTCAATCTCAGGGTGGTAGTGCCAGAAGGGTTTTAAGTTAGGCTCGGCCTCGTCAAATCTTCTGAAAGTGAATGATTGATTAAAACTAGGTTCAATATGTTCTAAAACAGGGGCTGTGCCCATCATGCTTTTCATATATGTATATTAAGTCAATTTACACAAAATTGAGGGTTTTAGAGTTAAGGAATTGTTTATTAACAAATTTTTAGCAAAATTTTGCCATCTAATATTTTGTTAAAATCGATTTTTCGAAATACTAATGGGTTAATAGAGTATGAAAATGTGCAAATCCAAATGATGTTTCCTAGCAACAATACCCTTTACCTTTGCAAAGTAATATAGCAATCAAAAATATTATAATTATGAAAACATTTATTTTTTCAGCGCTCCTGCTCTTAGTAGTGAATCAAGCAAGCGCGATCACAGACGATTACAGATTGACTTCCTACGGCCATCAATTAATTTTAAACGCCACTTCCTGGATCAACTCAGAGGTGACTATCCTCATACAAGATGAGCAAGGTCACATCTTATTGAACAAACAATATAGCTCTTCCCAGGCACAATTGGCCAAAAAATTTAACCTTTCAGCGTTAAAACCAGGGCAATACCATATGGTTATCTCTACTCAAGAGAAATCTTTTAAGCAAAAATTTACAATGCTAAAAGAAGAGATTTATATCGCTCCTGAATTTGATACGTATGTAAAACCACAGTTTGAGTTGAATGGCGAAATTCTTAAAATCAATATTGAAAAATTTGGTCAAGCTTCCACGTTAAAACTTTTGGATCCTGCTAATCAAGTAGTCTATGAGGCTCCTGTGGGCAAATCAGGTTATAATAAGCTTTTAAATTTATCTAAATTAGGTAAAGGTGCTTATTCGGTTTTAATCAGTGAAGGTAAAGAGCAATATTTTCATTCATTCGAATTGAAATAAACGCTGACGCATAGCTACATAGTTTATAAAAGAACTATAAGAACTTATTTAAATTGATATTTAATCAAAAGGAGGGCATGTCCCTCCTTTTTTGTTTTTTTTCGCACCAGCTCACAATATCTAGACCGCACTACAGGACTTCCGATAATTAGCGGATGAAAATGAATAAATTGAAGAAAAATAAATTAAAAAGTATTTCTTACTGTTTCTTATCAGCCACGTACTCCTTCAAGAATTGGTAGATGTGGTGTATGATGATCATATCAGCAACTCCCCAATATCAACAGCCAATGAACCGATGAAATGACTCCTTAGGCTGAAATGATCATCACCAAAGGACAAAAGTTTATCCTCAATTGTTCATTTGAATTTTCACTGAACCATCCGACGATGCGATCTCACCTACTCGGTATACAGGAAGCTATCGGATGAAAAAAGAAAGACTTATAAAAAATACCTTTGTAAGGAATCCTTCATTTTAACCCGGAAAGTTCATTAGAACGCATAGATGCTAAGGAGATATTGTAATGAAAGGCGAATTCATGGTATCGATACTGTCCCAAAGTTTGGTTATCCAGCTCCTGCGTTTCATGTGGACGCTCATTTTCAAAACATGATTTCTGCCATTTTGTACAAGATAGCTA
>JANOWJ010000021.1:0-35512 GCA_031417835.1 Saprospiraceae bacterium
TAAGCAAGTAATACAAGTGCGTACTCCCTTACAGTTAGGTAATGAAAGCCGCGTCATTGATTTGAACGGCGGTGAACGCAGCCTAAAGAAAATTATTTTCGTGTATAAAACGGTAGGAAATCAAAAAGATAAAAAAGCTCATGTCGAAATATGGGGCTTGAAAACCAATGCAAATGCCAGTGCACCGGCAAAAGAAAACACAAGTGTATCGGCAGATGGTAATTCCAGTACTTCAGTTACTCCAAGTGTTGCTATAATGACAAGCGACAAAGCGGGATGGCACAAGATAGGCGAAAGAAAAGTTGATTTTACAAATGACCGCGATGAAATACTGGTGATAGGTGCTGATCGCTTCTCAGCCATCAAATTTAAAGTGTCCGAAGCCGCTATTGATTTGCAGGACCTCGAAGTATATTATGAAACTGGTGATAAGCAAGTAATACAAGTACGCACTCCCATTCTGTTAGGTACTGAAAGCCGCGTCATTGATTTGAACGGTGGCGAACGCAGTCTAAAGAAAATAATTTTCGTATACAAAACTTTAGCAAATCAAACAGATAAAAAAGCCAATGTTGAAGTTTGGGGGTTGAAAACAAATGCAAAAGTTAGCGCGTCGGCCAAAGAAAACACAAGTGCATCAACAGATGGAAATCCCGGTACTTCAGTTACCCCAAGTGTTGCCATCATAACAAGCGACAAAACAGGATGGCATAAAATAGGTGAAAGAAAAGTTGATTTTTCAACTGATCGCGACGAAATACTGGTGACAGGTGCTGATCGCTTTTCAGCCCTCAAATTCAAAGTGACCGAAGCCGCTATAGATTTGCAAGATCTCGAAGTGTATTATGAAACTGGCGATAAGCAAATAATTCAAGTGCGCACCCCTATTCAATTGGGTCTTGAAAGCCGCGTAATTGATTTGAATGGCGGTGAACGGAGCCTAAAGAAAATTATGTTCAAGTACAAAACGTTATCAAATCAAAAAGATAAAAAAGCCCATGTTGAAATATGGGGTTTGAAGACAAATGCAAAAGCCAGCACATCGTCGAAATAAAAAAGATAAAAAAGACCATGTTGAAATATGGAGATTGAAGACAAACACAAATTGAAAATAGTCTGAATAGATAACTTAGTCTTCTAAACGGTATAAACTAAATCAGTTGCTATCAAAATATTTTGGTAGCGACTGATTTATATTTTAAACGAATGCTTTAAGATTCGACACAATATCAGGAGCCCAACGTTTTGAAAGCCCGTCAAACTTTTTGCAACATTATTAGCCCTAGCCTTATTGAAATACCAAAAACCTCTAACACAAAATCACAGCCGCTTCCTCAATCAATTTAAACAAGATGTGCAGTCTTTACCACTTTATTGATTTATATACTCAATAAAAGCACAGAACATATGGAAAAAGTGTGATTTGTGTAATTAATTTTTTAAATATGTAACATCAAACGATCATGAGATGCCGATATTTGTATTATTAATTAAAAACAATTTTATGCCATTATTAAACATACTACTGATCATCATAGTTGCCGGCGTGCTACTCTGGTTGGTTAACAATTACATCCCAATGGATAGTAAGATCAAGAGAATACTAAATATAGTAGTTGTTATTGTGCTTATCATATGGTTGCTTCAGTTATTTGGACTTTTGGATTCTATAAAAAACTTCCGCGTTTAGAGGATTCTCTCCATTAAAACCAACTTACATACCAGAAATTGGGTTTGAATCTTTTGAACTAACATCATCGGAAAACAATAGTAGGATTGCATTATATAAACAAGCTAAATTTATTCATTATGAAATTATGTTTTAAGGTAACCATTGCTGTCATATTCATGTCCAGCACGTTAAGTGGACAACATTCCAATATTGGTATAAAAGGTGGTTTAAACTTTTATAATGTCAATACTGACAATGTATCCAATAATGATGCAAAAGTTGGCTTTCATCTGGGTCTCCTTAGTCATTTCCATCTTTCTCAAACTTGGGCAGTACAGCCAGAATTGGTTTTTTCTACCCAAGGCACAAAATATACAACTGGAGGTTCAAACGCAAAGTTAAATCTGGGTTATATAAATATCCCTGTCATTTTCCAGTATATGTTTGATAATGGATTCAGGTTACAAGCAGGTCCACAGCTTGGCTTCCTGGTTTCTGCAAAAACAAAAGTCAATAATATTGATGCAGATGTTTTAAACAACATGAAAGTTGTAGAATTTGGCTTAAGTGTTGGCGGTGGATATGTGAATCCTGGTACAGGCTTTGGAGTAGATGTCCGCTATAATCTTGGCTTAAGTAATATTAATAAAAATTCTACTCCTTCATCAACTAATTCAGGTCTGCAGGTCGGATTGTTCTACCTCTTTAACCATAAAAATTAACATTGGTTGGGTGTCTACCTCTTATAATGTTATGTTATGCTAGATATTCTGGAATTAAAGATCGGCCGTCAGTAGGATATAATTCCTAGATAACTATCAAATGCAGTCAGGTGCGTTTCGACTCGTCAAGATTGTTGCATTTATTGGCCCTTTGCGAAAAGTAGTTTCTTGCAATCAATAGTGTGCCATATTGCTTCTTAAAATTGGTCTTAGGTCTACCCCATATTCCTAGTTTATGGGTATGGCTTCATTCATACGCCTATTTATTGACTTTCAGCCGGCTCAGTTTTTCATTCCCGATTAAATTCTTCGAATCATGTCATATACAGGATCGCAGTCGCTTAAATACTCATCCATTGATGTAGGTATATCATCGCGCCAAAAATAGGTAAAGCACAAACATAGGGTATTTTTTTCATGATAAGCTAGCTTCGGAGAAGGCTTAAGTTTGTAAATATCGATTTATATTTACATTCAATGTCTGTAATACCATGAAAACAATATATACTATACTATTGGGGTTGATTTTAGTATGCTATACCTGCATTTTACACAGTCAAGACCATAAATCTTACCAAGGTTTCTTCAATTTTTCCTATTCTGAAAAAGATGGAAAAATCACATTAGCTGTAGATAAACTAGATCAGGAATTCTTATATGTGCAAGGCTTATCTACCGGAGTAGGTTCCAATGATATAGGACTGGATCGAGGACAAATCGGCAGAGAACGAATCGTAAAATTTGTGCGTCATGCAAACAAACTTTTATTGATTCAGCCCAACTATTCCTATCGAGCGATCTCTGACAATGTGGCCGAGCGAAAATCTGTCGAAGAAGCTTTTGCACAATCTGTCCTATGGGGATGGGGCATAGACAAAGAAGAAAACGGAATGCTCTCCATCGATCTTACACCATTTTTATATCAAGACGCTCATGATGTGGCAGGTCGATTGGAATCCACCAAACAAGGAAGTTTTAAAATAGATGCCACTCGATCAGCCATAAATCTAGATCGCACAAAAAATTTTCCAAAAAATACGGAGTTCGATGTCCTCCTTACTTTCACTGGCAAACCTACCGGGGCTTACATCAGAAGTGTCACTCCCAGCCCTGATGCAGTGACCGTACATCAGCATCATTCTTTCATAGCCCTGCCTGATTCAGGATATAAACCTCGAAAATTTGATCCCCGGACCGGGTTTAATGAAATTTCCTACCATGACTATGCTACCCCGATTTCAGAACCGATCAATAAAAGATTGACTGTACGACATCGACTGGAGAAACGAGAGCCTTTCGCCAATCGAAGTGAGGCTGTCCATCCGATCGTGTATTATCTTGATTCCGGATGCCCGGAACCGATCAAATCTGCTTTGATAGAAGGTGCCAAATGGTGGAATGAAGCGTTTGAATCCGCTGGGTATGTAAATGCATTTCAAGTAAAGGTATTACCGGATGACGCTGACCCTATGGATATTAGATACAATGTGATTCAATGGATACATCGCAGTACACGAGGTTGGTCATATGGCAATTCTGTGGTGGATCCTCGTACCGGTGAGATCATAAAGGGTCATGTATCATTGGGATCATTGCGGGTGCGGCAAGACTATATGATCGCGCAAGGTATGGCATCACCGTTTGGGAGTACTGATATGAATACAGGACCTATGACTGATCTGGCTTTGGCCAGACTGAGGCAACTGTCAGCTCATGAGGTAGGACACACTCTAGGCATATCGCACAACTATGCCTCAAGTTATAATGACAGAGCCTCCGTAATGGACTATCCACATCCGATTATGGATTTTAAAGATGGTAAAATCGATTTTTCGAATGCCTACGATATCGGCATAGGAGAGTGGGATAAACGGGCCATCACCTGGGGCTATCAGGATTTTCCATTGGGGACAGATGAAAACAAAATGTTAGACGCCATCATGCAAGAGACTATCGACAAAGGATGGAAATACTTATCCGATCAAGATGGCCGGCCAGTAGGTAGTGCTCACCCCTACACTCATCTATGGGACAATGGTAAGAATGCTGTAGATGAATTAAATCGAATGATGAAAGTCAGAAAAGAAGCATTAAACCAATTTGGTCTGAACACGATACGCACAGGTGAGCCAGTCGCTTTGTTAGAAAATTTATTGGTGCCTTTGTATTTAAGCCCGCGATATCAGCTCGAAGCGGTATCGAAATGGATCGGTGGTGTCGAATATAATTATGTGTTGAAAGGAGATGGGCAGATCAGCAATCAAATGCTGGCCGCTGATCTTCAGATGACAGCTATCAATGCCATCATGCAATGTATAAGTCCGGCCGAACTAGCTTTACCAGAACGTATCATCAAATTGATTCCGCCCCAACCGATTGGGTACTCGAGAGATAGAGAAAATTTTAAAACCAATACTGGATTGACATTTGACCCATTCGCTGGTGCAGAGGCGATGTCCGCTTTTGCTTTAACTTTTATGTTGAATAGTGAACGACTGATGCGACTGGTAGAACAAAATGCACGCGATGCGAGTCACCTCTCCTTATTGAGTTATTTACAGACTATTCATAAAAAAATCCTAGGTTATACCGCAACCAATGGCATGGAGCAAGAAATTAAACTTAATATTGAAAGAATCTTCGTTCATAAAATTTTGTCGTTATTGTCCGATAAAAATTTGGCTTCTACGGTTGCTGCACCTATACATCGATTTATAAATATGCTCGAAAATCAACTAAAGTCTAGCACTTCTATTCAAGGTGAATACATTTATAGCACCATACGCAGATTTAAAGACGATCCATTGGCATTTACCGCTCCCGAACCTAGCAAGATGCCGGATGGAGCACCGATAGGATGCGAAAGTGAGCATTGATAAGTACCACTTGATACACAGGCAGGCGGGGTCGATGTTGAATATAACTTTATTTTGGTCCGGCTCGTAAAATCGACATTCCAGCAGCGGAGCTAATAACTTGGTATCTTTGTACGACAAATGAATTCCAATTCAGATTCATATATTTTATTGTTCGATGGTACGTGTGTATTGTGCAATTCTTTTTTTAAGTGGGTTGTAAAACGCGATCGTTTGAATTTTTTCAAGTTTGCTACAATCCAATCCGAAGTCGGTATATCATTACTCCAGTCCCAATCATTTCCAGAGGGTATAGACTCCATAGTATTGACACATAAAGACCAGATTTGGACTTATTCCACAGCAGTATTACGCACCATGACCCTGTTAGGTGGCTGGCCAGCCGTATTAGGACGGATTGGCTTGATTTTTCCGAAAACAATTCGAGACATAGTCTACCGATGGGTTGCTACACATCGATATCGCTGGTTTGGGGAACAGGCCTGTATGATTCCGGATGTCCATTTAAAATCAAGATTTTTATCCTGAATTTAATCATTTTCCATTCCACCCTGGTCCTCGTACCGCTCTTCCTGGTTTAGCATTGGTATGTTCGCCATCTTTGATGACATGTACTCCATTGACCCAGACCTGTATGACCCCAGTAGCATATTGATGAGGATTTTCATAGGTAGCATGATCGGCGATCTTATCAGGATCAAAGACCACCAAGTCTGCCTTATACCCTAGTTTGAGGAGACCTCGGTCCTTGATTTTTAAATTTGTACAAGGCAGGGCGGTTAATTTCCGAATAGCTTCTTGGAGTGTAATTATTTTTTCATCTCGAACATATTTACCCAATAATCTGGCAAAGGAGCCATAAGTACGCGGATGCACATTATTTTCCAAAAACATACCTTCATTGGCTATTGACCCGGCATCACTACAAAAACTTACATAGGGCAACTTAATGTTGCGCCGCACATTATCCTCTGACATCATAAAGTAGATCACCCCTACTCTACTGCCATCTTGGATGACCAGGTCCAAGATCGTTTCAGCCGCAGATTTATTTCTTGCTTTAGCAATATCAGCTATTGTCTTGCCTACATACTGCCGCAAGTCCTTATTGAAGTATTCTACGGTGAGCATATTTTCAGGACCACATAGTTTATAAAAATTTTCCCATCCGTGATTTGTCTGCGTTTCCATTTCATGGAGGATTCGTTTTCTTAAGACTGGATCCTTCAATCGATTGGCCCAGGCACTATAGCCACCCTCTTGACACCAGGTCGGCATAGCAGCATCGAGCCCTGTGGCTCCTGCAGTATAATTGTACATATCTGCTGTGATCTTGAGACCAGCTCGTTGAGCACTATCTATTTTCGACTCTAATTGATCCTGATACCTCCAATTGTCTTTACCACTGATCTTTACATGATAAATCTCAGCTGGGATCTGAGCATTGCGGGCTATCGTGAATACCTCATCCAATGCTGACCAGATTTGATTTCCTTCGCTACGCATATGGCTAATGTACATCCCACCATAAGATGATGCCACCTTAGCTAATTCTATTAACTCCTGCGTGTTTGCATAGGTACCCGGTGCATAAATCAAAGCTGAAGCGACCCCCATGGCACCTTCTTGCATGGCTTGACTTACTAAATTTTTCATGCTAAGCATTTCATCCGGAGTAGCGTGTCTATTTTGATAGCCCAATTCATGTATCCTAGGAGTAGCAGCGCCTATAAAGGATGCAAAATTTGTGGAAACTCCTCTCGTTTGAAGGAATGCAAAATATTCCCCCAAAGTCGTCCAGCTGATATCATAAGGGTGATCCCCCATATAAGCCATCATTTCTTTACGCATGGTATCATTGATCGGACCCATACTAGTGCCTTCACCAAAGACTTCGAGGGTAACTCCTTGCTTAAGATCACTCATGGAGCGACCATCATGGATCAATGTCTCAGGAGCCCAGCTCAGCATGTTGACAAAACCTGGAGCAATCGCCAAGCCGTGGGCATTCACCACAGAATCGGAGGTGATATCCAGGCCATCTCCTATATAGGTAATAGAGTCACCTGACCAGCCTATGGCTCCTAGCCAAGGCAGTGATCCACTACCATCATAGATCATAGCATTAGAAACTAAATGATGTACTCGGATGGTGGGCTTGCTGCAGGATATCAGGATACCAACCACATATAAAAAACATAATTGTTTCATGGAAATTAAAAATACAGAAAACTATTCGATCAATAACCCGGTTAATTTATTTAAGTCTTCTATTGTATTGTATACATTAGGTGAAACGCGAATTGTGTCATTGCGATAAGAAACAAACACCTTGTTCGCCAATAATTTTGCTTTCAGCGCCTCCGTAATTCCTTTTGGGGGTTTGATACCAAATAAATGATTGGCTCGGAAAGCCTCTTGTTCGATCCAGATATGATGCTCTCGAAGGATAGGCAGTATTGAGTCAACGATCATACGACAATAAGCCTGAACCGACTCTACCCCCCATGCTAATAATTGCTCCAAAGCAGCGATCTGCATAGCGGCATGGATAAATTGGGATTGTTCGCCCATGTTATATCGAGCAGCACCTGGTTTATAGGTCATTTCATAGGCCAATAGTTTTTCAAAAACTTCACTGCCCAATTTATTGATCCAACTTTCTTCAATAGGTACACCATGATCAAAAGCAGGTCCGTAATATGCCAAGCCTAAAGCATAAGGACCCATCAGCGATTTATATCCCGCCGCTACGATTGCATCAGCCTGATATACGGATTGGTCGAAAGGAAATGCACCAAGTGATTGGCTTGCATCGACCACCAGTAAAGCTCCTACTTGTCTGGATTTAGCCCGAATGGCCGATAGGTCAAATAAAGTACCATCGGTCCAATGCATGTGTTCCATGGTGACCACCTTCGTCTGAGCAGTGATTGAATTTAAAATAATTTCATTCCATTCTTGACCTCTAGTAGCGGAATAATCAGGAGGCGTTGCAACATCTAAAATTAAACCCTGATGTTGTGCCAGACTTTGCCAAATGTAATAATTGCTTGAAAACTGTTTATCCAATAATAAGATATGGTCACCCTTTTGAAAATCTATATTGCGCGCGACATTAGCTATGCCATAGGATACCGATGGTATGACTGCCATGCGATTGGGTTCATCACAGTGGATCAATTTAGCTGCAAGGTTTTTTAACCGATCGACAGATTCAAAAAAATCGCTTGGCGCTATTAACCATGGTTTTGACTTTAGAACCACTGCATTTATTCCTGCTTCTTTGACAGACTGGAGCAAGGGCGACATATATGCACCGTTGAGATACGTGATACCATCCTCTATATCGAAAAGTCGTTTTTGACAAGTCAGCATTTTTATGGTTTTTTATTCTCCCAAAAATAAAAATTAGAATCCAACACCGCATCGAAGCCCACGGATGGATAAAGATGATTGCCTACATCATTGCTCTTTTCAGTTTCTAAAAGTAATCCTGCCCGATCCGTCTTGATAGCATACAGTTGAGCATACTCCAGCAATGCTTTACCCACCGCTTTATTGCGATGAGCAGGCTGTACATACAAATCATTGAGCAGGTAGATTGGTTTCATTCGGGTAGATGAAAATAATGGATACAATAAGGTAAATCCCATCAACATCTCATCCTCATAAGCTCCAAAAATGTTCGCTTCGCCATGATCCATTCGGTCCTGCAAAAAAATTTTCGCAGACAATAGATCAGAAGTTTTGCGGTAAAAGACCCTATATGCGTCAAAAAGTGGCACCAATTGGGCCAGATGTGTCTGGTCAAGCGAAATAATTTTCATGTACAAGTATATACTTTTTATTCTACTCTTTATTATGTACAACATTTTGATTTTTTACGTATAAAGTCTTTATGCTATGCTTAGTTTCAACATAGTTGAGAGCATATGGATAGTTAATATCATTAAGCACGATAATTGAATACAGCGATCCAATAAAACCAACTTTCCTTCATATTCAAGTACTCCTAAAATAGGCTTGTTAAAAAAAACTCAAGAGAAATATTAACGCTATCCTGGTCGTATTATTTAAGAATATGATTAAGGCTTAAATTAAAATTATGGCGATGAAGCCAAAATCCTTCCATCCGTTAATAATATCCTTATGTCTTGTACTTGTCACTACTCTTAACTTAGTAAACAAAATGAAGTCGGGAAATCAATTAATTTTAGGAAAGGGAGTTTTGTGTAATCATATTTTATAGATATATATTGGACCTGGACAAGATCAAAGTCTGCCTTCTCTAGCGGAGGCAGGCTTGATTTATATCATAAAGTATCGGCCTAGTTATTATTTAAACAACTCGAGAATAGGTCTGCCGATACTAGCGCTGGGCAATGGAATGTGCAGTAAATGGCTAAGCGTAGGTGCAATATCTGTAATCTCGTATGCCGTATAACTTTTACCTGGAGCTATATGCCAGCCATACCATAGTGCAGGTACGTGTGTATCATAGGAATAAGGAGATCCGTGAGAAGTACCAGTCTTGGACGAACTTTCAAACCATCCAGGTTGAATGACAATAAAAAGATCCCCACTCAATGGTGGATAATAGCCTAATTGAATTTTCTTATAAATCGGATTGGCCGAATTCATGGTTACCACCTCGCTTCGATCAATGATATCAACGACTCCAGGCTGATCTCTTACAAACCTTTTGATGGTCGCAACAATAGCACTTCGATCCAATTTTTTATTCCTGATGCGATCTTCATTGAGATAGATCTGATGATTGCCATAGCCATCTATAATGTTTTTACCGAATGGCCCTTCCAAATAATTTTTTAAGGAATCCATCATTTTATAGCCTTTAAAATAATCGCCAGGATAATTTTGGTCTTTCATCAATTGTGGTACTTGGGCCACTGCATGATCTGCACTTAAAAAAACCAAATATTGAGATTTGCCGACCACACGATCCAATTGATTCAACATCGTTTCTAACTCGAGGTCCAACCGTAAATACATGTCTTCAATCTCTATAGATTGTAAGCCAAATAAATGGCCTGCGTAGTCGGGACTGGAATAACTCACTGCTAAAAAATCTGTGACTTCATCGGTACCTAGTCCTTCTGCTTCAATAGCCTTGAGTGCAAACTCTGTGACCAAGGTATTACCGTATGGGCTGTTCAATAAATCCCCGTATTGATTGCCACTAAATTTTTTGGGAAACACCGCCGTCTTTTCTGTAGATAGCGTACCCTCGTAAGGATTGAGATCTTGCATACTTTCGATATAAGTCTCTATAGGTTTGAGTGTTGTCCATCCATTTTGCATCAGTTGATTGCATCGACCCTGAGCATTAAAGCTTGTCACCCAGGAAGGCAAAGATTGGGTATAAAAAGAGCTGGTAATAAAATGACACGTTTTGCTGTCAAACCAATAAGCACCTGTAGGATGATGTCCAGCTGGTATGATCGACCCTCGGTCCTTGATAGAGACTCCGATGACTTTAGCCCGATCATAGGTATATAATCGCAATTCATCGGTGATCGTAGTCGCCAGTAAATTGCGTGGTGACATTTGACCTGTCGCCCCGCTGCCGCCTATACCTGTGACACTCTCATCTTGCACACAATACATGGGTTTGCGGCTATATCGTACATGCCATTCATTGCCGATGATCCCGGTCAGGGCCGGAGTGGAACCGGTATAGATGGCACTATGTCCAGGTGCTGTATTAGTAGGTACATAATTATAATGCAGATTTTCGCAAGAAAATCCGTCGAGCACCAACCGTTTAAAGCCACCATCGCCATACTTATTCCAATACCTATAAATGTAATCATGCCGCATCTGATCTACGACGATACCTACTACTAATTTAGGTCTGGATAGATTCTGCTCTTGACCACCTACCAAACAAGGGCAAAGTAAAAGGGCAGCATAAATCAACGAACTAAAGAATAATTTCATAAAGGTCAAATTATTGATCAAAGGAAAAAAGAAAAAGCATAGGACACTTTGCCGTGGGGATTAAATCTATATCAATTATTTAGTACTGATTCTAAACATCGTATCCTCTACTTCGTAAATCAGTTCATTGTATCTAGCCAGGCGGCGAGTTTCATGATTTCGTTCCGTAGGCAGGTCTACATGGATTTGTTCTACTACTCTAGATGGTGCATATTTCATAAAGTAAATATCATCACCCAAGTAGACCGCTTCACGAATGTCGTGCGTCACAAAAAATATAGTGGAGTGAAATTTACTCCAAAGACTAAGCAATAAATCTTGCATTTGCACCCTGGTCTTTACATCCAAAGCTCCAAAAGGCTCATCCATCAATAGAATCTCAGGATTAGCCAAAAGACTACGAGCTATGGCCACCCGCTGCAGTTGACCTCCAGAGAGTGTCGGATACTGTGCAAATTTATTTTCATGACCCTCCAGGCCAACTAATTCTATCATTTCGCGAGCCGCCTCAAGTCGTTTTTTTTCTTCCATTCCTTTAAACTCTAATCCTAACGCCACATTTTCTAATACGGTAAGCCATGGAAACGAAGAATACTGTTGAAACACCATGCCTACATGATCCTTTTCTGCTCGAGGCTTGCCATGCATAAAAACTTCTCCAGTGGTTGGTTTTTGCAGTCCTGCTATATAACGCAACAACGTAGATTTACCAGATCCAGACATACCTAATAGAATCACAAATTGACCCTGAGCAGGTTTGTCTTCTATTAAAAGATTGAGATCTTGAATGATAAAACTTTTGCCACCATCGTAACTTTGACTGATATTTTTAAGTTCGATTAGGTTGGGCAATTCGGAATCCTTGACCTCGTACTTCATGAATGCGTTGATTTATAGATTTTGAAAAAACCCATAGCAATAAAGATTGTACCTGCAGCTCCCAGTGTCCAGGCTGAATATTTTAAAAGTTCGCCCATAGATGGCCACCACCCCGCTACTATCCCTAATAGTATCGCAAATATCCAAGCCGCAGCACCGATCTGTCCGTCTCCTAGACCATCTACTTTACTCTTATAATATTTATGCGGATTGATGATCCGGTCTATCAATTTAAAGAGCTGATCTTGACACAATCCGATCAATGTAATGACGATTAATATGGCAAACACTCGGTCCGTCTGCCCTAGTCGGGCTTTAGTATAAATCAATGACCCAATACCAGTCTCTTTATTCAATAATTCAGCAATGATGATATAGGTCCAGGATATTGCCGTAAGCACCCGGATGTCATCCATAAGATAGGATAATGATGCCGGGAAAAAAACTTTTTTGATCTGTTGCCAGGGAGTGGCTCCCATAGTAAATGCTGTCTGCACCATCGTATCTTCTACTTCCTGAATCCGTTGCATCACGACCGGAATAAGATATACAATGATACCAACTGCTAAAAACGCAATTTTCATAGAATCCCCCAGGCCAAACCAAATAATAAATAACCCGGTGAGGGCAGAAAGTGGCAAATATCTTAGTGCATCGATTTGACGAGCAAACATGCTGCGAATAACCGGAAATAATGACAGCACCATCCCAATAGGTAAGGCTATCAAAATAGCCCAAAAATAACCCTGCAAGTTGAGCCAAAACGAATGCAACGTATTGCTCACTAATTTATCTTTGGAAAACAAAGGTCCATAGGCAAAGAGGGTTTGATCTGGACGAGGTAATAAAGGGTATACTTTTTCAAACCCTTTAGCTTCTGCTATAGCACTAGAGTCAGACCATAATTTTACCTTTTCTCTTCCGGTCGAATCGATTAGCTCGATGGGGGTATCCTCTCCACCTTCATAGATTGGTTTCTTTTTTGAAAACAACTCAGCGAGCAACCACCAGACCAAAATAGTGATCAATACTCCAATCATAGTCACGACAAGATTGGACGATCCTGCGATCTGTCCTCTTAATTTAAACCAATCTTTCATCTAGAGTTATTCTGAGATCAATTGAAAATCCGTACGACGATTTTTGGATTTGCCCTCTTCCGTGGTGTTTGGAGCCACTGGCTTATCGGGTCCATTGCCTACGACTACAAATCGATTTTTATTCATAGCATGGGTACTCACTAGATAATCTACCACAGCCTGAGCCCTTCTTCTGGACAATGCTTGGTTGGTAGCTACAGATCCTACATTATCTGTATTGCCTTCTACGCGTATTCTGCTATTGGCAAATGCTCGGGCTATCTCCACCATTTCGCGGTCTACAATAAACTTGGCGTTTTCATCCAGGGCAGATTCTCCTGATCTAAAGGTGATGGAGACTTGTTTAGTGGCCACTACTTCTTTGGCTTTACCAGCTTCATCAGATACTTTAGTAAAGACTTTTTGACCTTCAGCTGCATGATCAGCACCTGCAAGGACCGTGTTTTTAATAGAAGGCAGGTCGCTGATGATTCTCCAATTTGGAATTTTGCCTTCAGCGTAGCCCAAAGATTTGTAGATATTGGTCATTTTTGAATACAATTGCTCTCCGGTGACTCCTTTATATTCAGGATTTAAACCAAAAAAATTGACATTATCCCCGTGCGTCGCTAATCTCGTATTACTAATGGCTGCATAAGCGTCTTCCTCCGTAAAACCACTCAGACTCTCTGACAATATTTTAGCTGCTTTCCTTTTATTAGATTCATTGGCATTGATCTCCGCTGCCCCTTTCATCCATCCTTCATATAATTTGCGCAATTTATCTCGGTTAGCATCTGCCCAAGCCCTTTTGGCGATGAATGCATCTGCTATAATATTGGAAGCTGATTTGGTACTTTGTAGAATTTTGGAGCCTGCTACAGCTTTTAAAGACGCCTGATCATCAGGACTCCAGACCACAGCAGCATCTACCTGACCACTTTTAAATAATTGGGCCGCGTCAATAGCAGATGCTTGTTTGACCAACTCTACATCTGAGACTTTAAGATTGGCGGCATCCAGCATCCACAATAAAAACGAATGAGATGGAGTCATCTCAGCTACAGCAATTTTTTTGTCTTTGAGGTCATTGACCGTATTGATCCCTCTACGAGCTACTATGGCATCACCGCCTCTGGACCAATCTGACTGAAAAACGACCACAGGGTCAAAATCAGCAAGTCCCGCTATCTCAGTAGGCAGTGCATCTATGGTACACCACAGAAGATTTACTTCGTCATTTTTCCAAGCCTCTCTAGATACCGGTACATCATCTAAAATCTTAAAATCAACCGGGAATCCATAATCCTGGACAAATCTTGAACGGGAATTGGCTTTGAATCCTTCATTAAAATATTGGCCGCCGGCATACCCGCCCCATGTCACTACCCCTACCTTGATGGCATCTTTAAATGCGCCAGTGGCGTTGGTACTGCTTTTGGATTTGGTGGCATTTGTATTCGCTCCAGTTTCATTTTCACCGGATGTAGCAGCGACTTGCTCTGATTGTTCTTTGAGCTTACTGCCTACCCCTGTTTTATTCAACAAGTAGTAGCCTGCGCCCCCTATGACACCTAATATCAATAAGGTAATCAGGAATCTAGAAAATCCGGTCAATTTTGTAGCCATAAAAAGATTGAGTTTAGTGACCTAAAATTACAACAAATCGAGCTAATTTTGGGTTTGATATTTCGGATTTCGGTGCAAGGAAATATGACCCCAGAATTTCGAAACTTTTATTATTAATCTAATCAAAGAAGTTGTCGTACTGATTTTTATGAACGCCTACTTTTTCAGGTCGTGACAACGGCGCATCTAAATCCAACACATCCTCATCGCTATTAGCTCTTGAGATCAGACTTGCTTTTTCACTTCCGAGCAATTTAGAAACCCCTTCGGATTCCCATTTTTCCAACATTTTAACCCCTTCTTCTTCAAACACACCGTTTTGTAAATCAATACTCTTCATAAAGTTATCTGAGAGTTCCATAAATCGTTCCATTTCACCGACTTTTTGACTCACATCATCAGCTACCGCTTCAAGGGCCTGATCAAACATTGCTCTTTTATCTTTGTCGCCTTTGATCACACTCATAGCGGATCGCATAGCCGAATTGCTGGCATGTATGGCCTTGCGCTCCTGTTCTTTGACTTCTACCTGATCAGCAATGTCTTCTTGCATGATTTGGGAATTCTCATACATTTTGGTCAACACCCTGTACAAGACTTCCATCTTTTTGTAAAGATCCTCATACTTCATGTTGGACTCTTGGAGACGGCCGGCTTTACGGGACTTGAGAATAACTACATTTTGTTGATTACTACGTTTGGCTTGATGCGCTATTTCGAGGTTGCTTTTGATTTCTTTTTGATTATTCAACATCAATTCTTTGAGTTTGTGCATTTGCCCTCGCAGTTTATTGATTTGTTGATTCATCTTGGATAAATTGGACTTCAAGTCTTCGACATAACTCTTCAAAATACCGATCGGGTCTATTTTGACGAACAACCCGGTGATATATCGCATGACACTTTTATACATATACCATACGAGGTTGCGCATTTTGGGATCCAAAGCCATGTAGATCACTGCACCCAATACTAGCAGTGTCACCACCAATCCCATGATGGTCTGGACAGCTCCTACTAAAAAAGGAATGGCTGTGAATACTAGAAATCCACCACCCAAAATAATGCCTCCTAAAAATATTGCTCCTGTGACGCCTTCAGGTTTTTGCCAAAACGTTTTTGGTTTAAAATCAGTATTATCCATAAAATATGTACTTGAATAAATTCGATTATTTTAAATATTGGTTCATTCGCTCTATGTCAGAGGCTATCTGACCTGCGATGGAGCCCATAGCAGCTTCAAATTCAGCTTTGGTTTGTTCAAGTTTGATGGCTAAATTGTTAGATTCAGCCTTTTTACCCTCCAGAGATTTAGTCAACTGCTCTACCTCAGACTGCAGTCTGCTTATCATATCTTGCTTTTTCTGGATTTCCTGGGTGATTTGGTTGAGCTCATTTTTTCGATCTTCGACGACTTTGGTTCGTTGGTTTTGTTCAGCTATTGCAAATTTTCTGCCCTCCTCTTGCAAGATAGCCTGGTAGTTTAGAGCACTTTTCATCAAGACAGCAGGAGTGACCCCCATGGCCTGCGCTGCAGCATAGGCACTTTTATATTTGGTAGCCTCATCCATCTCCAATTTGCTGAGGTTGATGAGCGCTTGCCTGAATTCGAAATAATCGAATCCGGGCTGATTGTTCTTTTCTAAAGTTTGAGCCAAAATGCCTAAAAATCGGTTTTGAGCTGATACTTCCGGCGTTTGTGCCGACGGTACATAACCATCTGTACTACGGCTAGGCGGGTTCGTTTGAGTGCCTTCCACGACCTCAGTAGCCTCTGAGACATTGTCAATATTTTTTGCTGAGCCTGATTCAGCTTCGACTACGAATATGGACTTTATTTTCTTTAACATGGAACACTATTGTAGAAAATGCTGGTAATTAGGCGACAAAAATACAAATTATCCACTTCGTTAGGATGACCACTTTATGTACATACTTTAAAAACCGACCAAAGTTCAAAATGATCGCCTTAATCGCAGTTTGGGACAACCAATATTCAAAGGTAACTGACAACTTATTTTGGACTTCATCGAAAATGATCGATTTTTGTGCCCGCCATAACCTAAATTGCTAGATGAATTCCGCTTCGATATTAAGGGTAGACTCAGAAATAGGTCGTTTACAGAAGGTCATAGTCCATAGTCCGGATGAAGGGATCCTTCGAGTTTCCCCTAAAAAATCCTCCGAATTATTGTTTGACGATATCGTATATCTGCCGGCCATGCAGGCAGAGCATAAGATTTTTACAGATATTCTGAGATTGCTCATTGGTCCTGACAATGTATTGGAGACACAACAATTGCTTCAAGAGTCTCTCGAACAAAATGAAACCGCCAGAGAAAAACTGATCCGGACACTTATAGATTACGAAGAATTGCCTCAGTCCTTTTGTGATAACCTCAGCAAAAAGAACAACTTGGATTTGGCCGACATCCTGATCACCGGTTATGATCCGATAGATGGTCAGGTACTATTCGATCCTATCCCAAATTTTCTATTTACTAGAGATATCTGTGTCACAATCAACCAACATTTACTCATCACTAAAGCGGCTAAACAAGCTAGAAGCAGAGAAAATTTCCTCACCCGCTTCATCATGTATCATCATCCATTGTTCTCCAACGCCACAGAACATAGTAAATTGATCGATCTCAATCTGATTGAAAATTTTCCACCGTCAAAAAAAGGCGAGCCTGTATCTATGGAGGGGGGTGATGTCATGATCCTCAATAAAGATTATGTCCTGATAGGCATCAGTGAACGGACAAATACCCATGCTTTTCACTCTGTCAAAAACTACCTTTTTAAGCACCATGTCATTTCCAATGTAGTCTTGTTTAATATACCCTCCGATCGATCCTTTATGCACATCGATACGATCATTACTCAAGTGGACACACTCCAATTTGTAGGGTATAAACCCATCATAGAGGGTGGACTAAGCTCTTTTGTAGAGGTCCATCGGATCCAGGGCGATATACAATACTATGATACGCTCAAAGAGTTTTTATTGAGCGAGATCAGTTCTGACATTACCTTCATATGGGCAGGGCTGGGCGAAACCCCGGAACAGGAAAGAGAGCAATGGACCGACGGTTGTAATCTGCTGGCTGTGAGCCCAGGAGTGGCTATCACCTATGATAGAAATCCGGTGACCGCTCAGGGCCTGGAGCAAGCTGGGTACCAAATTATGCATGCATCTGAGTTTTTTACTTTAAATGTTGATAAAATTAAAAACCTTCAAAAAACGATTATTACAATACCGAGTGGTGAGCTATCGAGGGCCAGAGGGGGGCCTCACTGTATGTCATGCCCTGTTCAACGATGGCCAATATGAGTAAAAAAGAATACTCTCATATCACGTATATGCGATCGAGATATGCTGAAACCGATCAGATGGGTTTTGTATACTACGGCAGATTTGCAGAGTACTACGAAGTAGGTCGTGTCGAAACCATTCGGTCCCTAGGCATGACATATAAAGACCTGGAGCATCAATCCAAGATCATCATGCCAGTGATATCTATGCAAGTGCGATATCTTCGTCCGGCTTTGTATGATCAACTGCTGGAAATAAAAACCACATTGCGGAAGATA
This sequence comes from Saprospiraceae bacterium, assembly GCA_031417835.1. GTDB lineage: Bacteria > Bacteroidota > Bacteroidia > Chitinophagales > Saprospiraceae > JADJLQ01. The sequence continues at coordinate 18,419 of JANOWJ010000021.1, forward strand.
CCTGATGAGACCATCACCTTTTTTACGGAGATCCGCAATGAATCAGCACTCCTAATAAATGCTGCGACTGTGCGATTATGTTTTTTGCACGCAGAGACCAGACAGCGAGTACTTTGTCCCACTGCTTTAATTGATCTTATTGCACATGCCTTCGAAGGAACCGATACTGAATAGTCTAGAAAAACTCCTGGGTGCTAAGCGCTTGGATAGGGCGATAGCTTGGGCACAACGGAGATCGTTACCTGGATTTGATGGAATACCGGTATACGATATCCTTGTGTTTTTATATAATGAATCCCGCAGGGAGCGCATCATCCATAAAGTCAATTCGTTGGCTTTTTCATTTTTGCTGGCGTTATTCCCGTTTTTTCTTTTTTTATTTACCCTGATTCCTTTGCTACCGATCAAAGGCATAAAAGATGTGCTATTTAGGGAGTTGCAATCGTTCACCCCAGATCCAGTTGAGCCTTTTTTGTTTAAAACCATTGAAGATATCATCTCGATACCCCATAATGGCTTATTATCACTTTCCTTTTTATTAGCACTTTATTTTTCTACTAACGCGATGCAGGCGATGATGCGGGGATTTGAAAAATCATACGAGGTCACCTTTCGGAAAAGAAATTTCTGGCAAAAAAGAATTGATGCTTTCCGGTTAGTCATTCTGGTAGCCATTCTTGTGATTACTTCTGTCGTGATCATCATCTTTGGCAATGAGATCTGGGATAGCCTGATAGCCTATTTTAGCAAGCAGCGATTGGAAATCGACAATCCACTATCTGGTCAGAAAAAAAATTGGGTCATCCAGTTTTTGTTTTTAAAAGAATATTCAGGCTTGGTATTTGACTTCTTTAAATGGATCATCAGCATCTTGCTTTTTCAAGGCATTTTTGCTACGATATTTCGATACGGCCCTTCGATGAAAAAACGGTTCAAGTTTTTTTCCCCGGGCACTACCCTAGCCACCATAAGTTCAATACTTATCGCTATGATCTTTTCATTTATGATTAATAGATTTGGATCATTTCATTTGTTGTACGGGTCCATTGGGGCTTTAATCATCATGTTGCTCTACTTACAACTCTTTTGCTTCGTCATCATAGCCTGTTTTGAATTGAATACAAGCATAGCCGTCAATCGAGATCTGAAAAAAGTACTCAAGGATTAACTACCCCACCGCTTCGTAAGGATGTCAAAACCTGCGTGATCTAATATCCTGTCTACGACAGTATCGACTAACTCAACTATACTCTCGGGTTTGGAATAAAAGGAAGGTATGGCAGGCAATATCACTGCACCACATTCAGTCAGTGTGACCATATGTCGCAGATGGATCAGACTCAAAGGAGTCTCTCGCGGTATCAGGATGAGTTTGCGCCGCTCTTTGATGATCACATCTGCTGCTCGTGTCAAAAGATCATTGGAGATGCCGGTAGCTACTCGAGCCAAAGTACCCATCGAGGTAGGACAGATAATCATCGTGTCATACCGAGCAGATCCCGATGCAAAGGGTGCTTTAAAATCAGAGGATCCAAAAAGGGTAAATCCATCCGGCAAATAAAACTCCTGGTCTAACTCAAGTTGCCAATTAAGCATGGCATTTGTGCTACAGACTACACCGATTTCAGCCCATTGATTACGCAACCCATCTAATTTCTCAATCAATCGATGAGTATAGATCGCACCACTGGATCCAGATATGGCCAAAACGATTTTTTTCATGAATTTAGGTCGGTACAAAACACTGGTACAAAGGTCAGGCAAAAGTTTTCAAAAAATATAATTAAACATATTACAGTTTTTTGTAATATTTATTATCTTTGATTTACAATAAGATAGAAAGATTGTAATGTATTCTAAATCAGCTAACATCAAAATCAATTAAAATATATATGAAAAAATTGCTCCCCCTGGCACTTACCATTTTGTTTTGCAGACCTGCTGCCGAAGCACAAAATGTAAAAGCAAGCACACCCTCGACCAGCATCTTGGCCACCGAATCGAGTACCATCAGACCAGCTGAATCCTTTATCGTGATTCACAAAGAAAAAGATAGTCCATTTGAGATCTATCAAGATATGATGCAGGATCAAATGGTGATTCGTCTAAAAAATCAATTTGATGTCCTGCGGTTTGAGATCAAGGATGAACAAGGCCGATCTATGAACGTAAAAGGATTGCAAGATAAAAACGAAGTCCATGCAGATCTAAAAGATTTGGTCAATGGCCGATACCGACTCATCGTCGATCGAAACAAGGAAAAGATTTTTACAGAATTCTTTATCAAAAGATAGAAAATATAATTCCCCCCGATTATTGAAGTCTTTCAGATTTAGGTCTGGAAGACTTTTTTTTTGTTTCAGCCTGGAAAATTAATTAATGTACAGAAAGTCACTTCGTACATCAATCTTCTTTTCTAGATGTTGACTGTGCTATCTATAATAGAATGAGGTCGGTTTTTAGTTTCTAAAAAAATTCTATAAATATATTCTCCGGCGATGCCAATAGAAATCAAATTGAGAGAGCCGAAAAAGATGATCAGTAATACAATGCTGGTAAAACCTTGGATAGAAATCCCGTATACTACATATAGCCCTAAGGTATATGCTGCATATAAAAATCCTATAAATAGTCCAAATGCTCCAGCAATCGCAATAAACCTGATCGGGGTACTTGAGAATGCAAAAATCCCATCTAACGCAATGTTGAGTAATTTTTTAAGGGTGTAACCTGAGTCCCCAAATTTACGTTCATCACGTTCATACTCTAGGCCTATCTGTTTAAATCCTACCCAGGCTCGTATTCCTCGTAAAAAAGGCCGTTGTTCCTGGAAAGTCAACATATGATCTACTACCCTGTTGGTCATGACACAAAAATCACCGCTATCCAGTGGAATACTAGTGTCACTTAATTTTTTTAATAAGCGATAGAAAATGTTGTAGCTCCATACTTTGAGCAGTCCCTCTTTTCGCTTCTTTCTGACGCCATAAACCACATCATATCCTTCATCCAATTTTTTTAAAAAAACCGGTAAAAGAGTAGGTGGGTCCTGAAGGTCATCGTCCATCACAGCGATGTGAGGTTTGGTCACAAAGCTGAGGCCAGTCCGTACCGTGGCTTGGTGACCAAAATTTCTGGATAACTTTATGCCTTTCAAATAGTGATATTTTTCCGCTAATTCCACGATCATCTCATAGCTGCTATCGCGACTACCGTCATCCACCAGGAGCAGTTCAAGGTCCCAATGATGCTGCATCCGCTCTTGATCAATCGCCGACAAAAGATTGGCTAGGTTGGCTCGAGAATTATAGACCGGGATGACTATAGACAATGCGTGTGACATGGGTATACAAACATAACAAATTAAAAATTTAGCCGATCAATAACTTCCAATATCACGAATTGACTTAACATGGAGGTAAGTGATATCGGAGAAAAATGGAGTAATTTAATATATATAAAATAAAGTAATATCTTAGCGATCAAATGAAATAATCAGATCGTTGCGCCCTCATAATGTTCAAATAAAATACAGGTATAGATGATTTTATTACGCCACTGTGAAAGCTATTTCATATACGGACCTGTACGAAGATCTTCAGATACAGAATTATCCTGAAGGCTAAGCGATTAAGATGAATGCACCTAAACTTAAATTGAAAATTGGAAATCAATAATTAAAGAGAGCCAGCACATGAATCGGGAATATTACGATCAATATTATGAATTAGAAAGGACCCATTGGTGGTTTAAAGTGAGAGCAAAAATAATTATAAATCACTGCGCTTATTTATTAAACAAAAATCAAACAACTCGCGTTCTAAATGTAGGTGCCGGCACAGGATTTATATCGCAAAAACTAGAAGCTATCGGCGAGATCGAATCTATAGAATACGATCAAGAACTTATAGATCAGACCCTAAAACGTACAACCCTACAGATCAAACAAGGTTCTATTTTGGACCTGCCCTATGCCGATGAGTCATTTGATTTAGTTTGTGCCTTTGATGTAATAGAGCATGTGGCTGATGATGCAAAAGCTATAGAAGAGATGAAAAGAGTATGTAAAAAAAATGGCCATATTTTTATTACAGTACCCGCCTTTCAATTTTTATGGAGTAAGCATGATGAAGTAAATCATCATTTCAGAAGGTACACCAAAAAATCATTGCTTTCAGTGATGCTTCATCCTCCTATTGTTTTTATATCTTATTTTAATACCTTACTATTTATCCCTATTTTGATCCTACGAATGGTCAATAATTTAAAGCAGAATATCAAATTGAAAAACAAAGACAGCCAATCCGATTTTAGTGAAATATCGAGTCCGGGTATAAATAGAGTTTTTGAATTCATTTTTAATTTAGAAACCAGGTTGCTAAAAAATAGGATTGCTTTCCCGTTTGGGGTATCATTATTGTGTTCGTTTAGTAATAGATCCGCCCAACAATAATCAACTTTCAATCTAACGACTATGTTTAAAAATATAACCGCTAAAAACATACTGTTCCTTATTACGTTATTGGTATACTTTGCGGTGGTCGCTTGGGTGGGGATTTGGCACTTTGAGCCATGGCGGGATTTAGCTCATGTATGGGTCAGCGTACGAGATGGCAGTTGGGTGGATGTTTTTACAACCATTCCTGCTCATTCTCACCCTTTTTTATGGTTTTTTCTGGTCAAGCTTCTAGTTTCAGTTGGACTACCCTATCAAGCATCGATTGTTTTAAATATTTTAGTTTGTGTATTGGCCATAGCAGTACTTTTGTACAAAGCGCCTTTACCCTGGTGGCTTAAAATTATTTTTACATTTTCCTATCCTTTATTGTATGAATTCTCCATCCCGGGCAGAATTTATGCCTTAGGAGTATTATTGTGTTTTTTAATCTGTGCCTGGTATCCAAAGCGTCACCAAAAACCTATATTATTCAGTATACTCATCGCATTGTCATTTCATACTCATTTTTTATTTCTTGCATTTAGTGCTCCGATACTGTTTGTCAATCTCTATGAAAATTGGACATCAAAAACCCTATTTAAAAAATCAAATTTAATTGGGTACGGCATACTTCTGCTCAGTGGACTATACTTATTATGGTATTTAATGACACTGCGCAAATATGCCGGCTTGCTAAATACAACCATTCAAAAAAATGACATTCTGGAAATTTTCAATTATGCATTTTATTTAAGCAAAGATAAGCTTCCCTTATTAACCTTATTTACGATGCTCGCATTTATAACCGCTCAATCCAAAAAGTTAATACCATTGTTGGTTTCGATATTTGCCTTTGGCTTCATGATCTATTCTTATCAACATATATTGGCTAACTTCTTAAGATATTATCAAATATTACCCATCGTCATGATTTGTTTAATGTGGTTATATTGCATGTACGACCAAGAAAAATTGCCCAAAATAATACCCCCCGCAGTCAAAATCCCATCCAAAATATCGGCTAAGCCCGTAAAAAACAAACCCAAGACTTCGGATATTACATCATCATTCTCCATATGGGAAATAGCAAAAAAGGCTTCGTATTTAAGTTTTGCATGTTGTCTTTTATTTTCGGACTATAGCGGTATCACTCAACTTAAATCTGAAGTAAGCAACATACATTCCGATGCTAAAAATGCAGCTGATTTTATAATAAAAAACAATTATTTAGATCATCAACTAGTCGGGCACAGATCGTATACGACTTCCGCCATAGTACCCTATCTACCTAAGGATAAGATGATCTGGTACGCGGATCGCCAGGAGTATGGGACTTTTTTAAAATTTGATACTTTGTATTTCAAAACAAATATCAGTGTGAGTTATCCTCAAGCGGTGGCCAATGCGATGGCAAAATTCAACCAAGGGGAAAAAGTACTGCTTATACTTTCAATACCCTTGCCTACCGATCTAGCTGCACAATGGCAGATGGTATATGCTTCTCAAATGCAACCTATTCAAAAAGATGAAGTTTATTTTATGTATGTAAAAAACTAAACCTCGGGAAATTTTTCTTATCGTTGATTTAAACCAAAAAATCTATACTATAAATCATTATACGGCTTATCGGTAGAGGTCATAACACTTCGGCGACTACAAAAATACTGCCGGTCACTAATACGATATCCCTGACGCCAGCATTCTTTTTTGCTAATTTTAGTCCTGCCTTTGGCGATCCACAGATCAAACCCTGCAATCCTAGGTGCAGAGCCTTTTCACTAAGGTCATCGACAGCCATTGCTCTGGGTAGTGAAGCCTGCACAAAATAATAACTTGCCTCTTTGGGCAATAGTTTTAATACCGGGGTCACTTCTTTATCGCGCACTGTACCAAAAATAACATGCAAGGTCTTATAGTTCAATTTTTTAATTTCCTTAAATAATAATGCAATGCCTGCCACATTATGAGCAGCATCCAATAATACCATTGGCTTAAGCGATTGGATCTGCCATCGCCCGATCAAAGGTGCATGTCGATCCAACTGAGCTATACCTGCCTTGATGTGATTTTGAAGGATTGGGACACCCAGATCAGCGAGCCATTTTGAAGCCTCTACCACCGTCGCAATATTTTTTTCTTGATATAGTCCCATTGGTCTAGTAGCGAGGACCCATGGCTTTTCTATGGTCCGATAAGATGACACTGTATATCGATTCCCTATTTTGTTCCTGAAGACAGTACTCAATCGATTGGCATATTTAAGTGCAACCGACAACTCCTTTGCCCTTTCTCTAAAAGTCAATGCTGGTATGGCCTGATATTCACCAATGAGGCAAGGTACACCAGACTTCATGATTCCAGCTTTCTCTCCGGCTATCTCTGACAAGGTATTGCCCAACATATTCTGATGGTCCATACTGATATTGGTGATGATACTGAGTACAGGCGTAACGATATTAGTACTATCCAGTCGCCCACCTAGACCTGTCTCGATCACAGCAATATCAATTTTTTTATAGACAAAATATTCAAAAGCCATGGCCACGGTAATCTCAAAAAAAGAAGGCCGGATCTCTTCGATCAATGGTTTTAATTTTTCAACAAATGCTACAATAAAATTTTTGGAGATGAATTTGCCATTGACCCGGATCCGCTCGGTATACTCTTTATAATGAGGGGATATGTACAATCCCGTCTTATACCCTGCTTCGATCAGGATAGCAGATAACATATGAGATACGCTTCCTTTACCATTAGTGCCGGCTATATGGATAGACTTGTATCGGTCCTGGGGATTGCCCAAAGCTTCACAAAGCTTTCTGATATTATTAAGATCTTTTTTGAATGCAGCCGGGCCTATTTTTTCAAACATCGGTAGATGCAGATACAGATACTCCAATGTAGAGTTATACTGGTCTGACTTGGATGTTGGAGCCATTGTAGAAAGGTAGGGAATAAAATCAGGCCGAGGGTGATCGAAGTAGCAAATTTAAATCTCTGCAGATTTATTTTACTTTAAAATCGTATGTGATAGTACCACACTGTTGATCGACAGCACTGGCAGTAAATTTAAATTTTTTAGCACTGTCTTCCGCTATTTGTCTTAATGTGGAGTCAGTGGTAGTGGATCCTTTTTGAGTATACTTAGCGCTGAGCACATTGCCATTGGCATCCACACAGACATTTAAGACGATTCTTCCGGTCTTTTGGGATTGATCGGTCACTTTGGGTTCAAACTTTACTCCGCGACCATTTAGACCTCCACCAACCTTGCCACTTCCTGTGCTGATCCCTTTAAGATTGTCAGCATTCGGATCTCCATTAGGGTCACCTTGGTTGCCCGGTTTTCCCGTATTGCCTTTTCCACTTCCAAATACATCTCCGTATTGTTTCTTAGCATTTTCGAGATCAGATTTCTCTTTGGCGGCAGCATCTGCTTCGGCTTTTTTGCGGGACTCTTCTGCAGCTGCTTGTTTGCGTGCTTCAGCCTCTGCCGCATTTTTCAATTTTGCATCTTCAATAGCTTTATTGGCTTCTTCTTTTTGCTTTTTCTTTAATGCCGCTGTTTCAGGATCCTCCGTAGTGAGTACTTTTTTATCCGGTGTCTTGACCGGGATGGCTTCTTTTGGTTTGGCTACCACTTCTTTGACTTCAACTTTTTCTACCTTTTCGGGCTCTGACTTTGCAGGAGGCGATGGATCTACTACTTTTTCCACATTCTGAGTCATGGGTTTATCATCTCCTTGACCCTGATCAGGCATTCCAAAACTTACTAATATACCTTCTTGTCCAGGAGGAGGAATTGGAAAATTAAGTAGAGGTAAGAACAATATCATAATCACAAGTATATGTATGAATATACTTGTCCATTGAGCTATTTGCTTATCTTTTCGTTCAACAGGGTTTAATACGAGTTCCATATCTTACTATTTAAACGTAATTAGCTATTAAAAAGTATCATTTTGACTCCGTCGCAAGTATGGCATTGATTTTCAATACATGAGCTAATTCCATAATATTGGCCAACATCTCTACGGTGGCAGTTTTATCAGCAACAATCGTCATGGTCGTATTTTTGGGGTCTCCAGTTTTGTTGACTTCCAGCTGAACCATTTTTTCTAATACATTATAGGGCATTTCTGTCCCATTCAAATAGTATTTACCATCTGGGGAGATGGAAACAGATAAAGAGGGCGGGGCGACTGTCTTAGATACAGATGAAGGCAACTTCAAATTAAGTGCATTGGGGCTGACCAAACTCGAAGACAACATAAAAAACAATAAAAGTAAAAATATCATGTCTGTCATAGAGGCCATGCTGAAATCCGCACTGATTTTATTTCGTTTCTTTAAAGCCATAATCGATTACATTTTATGAATGACAGATTTGGATGATGCCACCTATTTTGCTGGTTCTTGAAGCAGATCCATAAATTCCACAGTTGTGCGTTCCATATTGTAAACCACATTTTCAACATTGGACACTAAAAGATTGTATGCGATATAGGCAAATATACCCACTGCTAAACCAACCGCTGTAGTGATCAACGCTTGATAAATACCTCCGGCCAAAACTCCGGGAGTTACATTTTGTTGACTCGCCATGCTATAAAAAGCCTGAATCATACCGGTCACTGTGCCAAAAAATCCAATCATGGGAGCAGCCCCGGCGATACTTGCCATGATAGACAGGTTTTTTTCCATTTTAAATAACTCAAGGTTGCCTGTATTTTCTATAGCTGCATCTATATCTCGTAATGGCTTGCCGATTCGTTGCAGCCCTTTTTCGATCATTCTGGCTTGAGGTGAATCCGTATGGGCGCATAAGGTTTTAGCTGCATCTATATTACCAGTCATTACACTATTACGGATGTTATTCATAAAATTTTGATCCACGTTGGCCGCCCTTTTTAGAGACCGATATCGATCAACAAAAATATAAACTGCTATAAAAGATAATACTAGGTTGATGGCTACATTGGCAATACCCAAAAATCCGGTTTGCAACAAAATATCAAGTAGATTTTGCGACCCGGTGGTTGGGGCAATGGTGGTCTGGACTTGTGGCAGATTGGCGGTAGCCTGAAAAAACAAATAAGACAACATGAAATCGATTTTTAAGTTAAAAGTGATACCACAACGGATAGATTCTGTTAAGTAGTATAATGAAAAGCAAAATTAGTGTATCATTCACATATATTATAATAAATTATAATTTGAAGTGACCATGAATAATGACTGTTTTACAAAAACCTTAATACCAATTTATAATGGACTGATAAATCCGACTTAACTTTGGGTCAAAAACATATAATATATGTATAGAATCAGTAAAGTAGCTGTCTTAGGGTCAGGGGTGATGGGAAGTGGTATAGCCTGTCATCTAGCCAATTGTGGATTCCAGGTGTGGATGTTAGATATAGTACCTCCGGACCTTGCAGAGGCCGACAAATCAAATAAAAAAGCCCGAAATAGATTGGTAGACAGTGCCTTGCAGAATGTCGTCAAAACCAAGCCTGCACCACTCTATCAGAAGGATCTAATATCCAAGATAAAAACCGGGAATTTTGACGACGATCTCGCCATCATTAGTCTGTGTGATTGGATCATAGAAGTGGTAGTCGAACGCCTGGATATTAAAAACGCTTTATTCGAAAAAGTAGAATTACATCGTAAACCAGGTACCCTGATCAGTAGCAACACTTCAGGCATACCTATCCATCTCATGACCACTGGTCGCAGCGATGACTTCAAAAAACATTTTTTAGGCACTCATTTTTTTAACCCTCCACGTTACCTAAGACTCTTGGAGATCATTCCTACAGCACATACTGATCAAGGAGTAATAGATTTTTTTATGTCCTTTGGTGACATCCATTTGGGTAAAACTACGGTCCTGTGCAAAGACACTCCAGCTTTTATCGCCAATCGGATCGGAGTCTACGCAATGTCCAAAATTTTTCAATTGACAGAGTCTTTAGGTCTTGATATCAATACGGTCGACAAACTCACAGGTCCGGCCATGGGCAGGCCCGGTACAGGTACCTTCAGACTATCTGATCTAGTAGGATTAGATACTGCGGGCAAAGTCATAGAAGGCATCCAAAAAAACTGTCCTGATGATGAACAAATCCATCAATTGCAAATACCAAAATATTTAACCCATTTATTAGAAAACAAATGGCTGGGCAATAAAACCAATAAAGGATTTTATTACAAATCCGATGAAAAAGATGCAGCTGGAAAAAATATAATCTTAGGGCTCAATCTTAAAACCCTGGCATACGAAGCTCCCCAAAAGGTCAATCTCTCCAGTTTAGGAGTTTCCAAACAAACAGATGAACTTGGCCCTAGACTGAAAGCCATCATCCAGATGGAGGACGCAGGTGCACAATTGATCACCCAATCCTTGGCTGGACTTTTTGCGTATGCCTCTAATCGGATCCCGGAGATCACGGATACCGTATATAGTATAGATGACGCACTTAGAGCTGGTTTTGCGTGGGAGCTTGGGCCATTCGAGTATTGGGACTTGATCGGCGTGGACAATGGTATAGCTTTGGCAGAAAAGTACGGACATCATGTGGCATCTTGGGTACATGATATGGTCATAGGGGGTAATGATACTTTTTACACTCGGGATAAAACAATCAAAGCCTACCATCCTGGCCTAAAAACCTATGAGTCGATACCTGGTCGCGAAAAACTGGTCAACCTTTTTGCATTGAGTACTACCAAGCCGGTATACCAAAATCCAGATGCAATCATCCATGATATCGGCGATGATGTACTTTGTCTTGAATTTAAGAGTAAAGCAAACACGATCGGAGAAGGCGTAGTCAAAGCCATTCAAGAAGGAATCAAAATCGCTGAGGAAGGCAAATGGAATGGGCTGGTGATTGGTAATCATGGTAAAAACTTTAGCGTCGGTGCCAATCTGATGATGATCGCTATGATGGCTTATCAGCAGGAATGGGACGAACTCAACATGTCTGTAAAAGCATTTCAAGATACCACCATGCGGTGTCGATACTCCAAAATACCGGTAGTGATCGCCACTCAGGGCTATGTATTTGGAGGTGGCTGCGAAACATTGATGCACTGTGATGCAGCGATCTGCGCGGCCGAATCCTACATTGGCTTGGTGGAGGCTGGTGTAGGTCTGATCCCGGGAGGTGGTGGCACTAAAGAATTTGCACTCAGAGCCTCTGACAGCTACTTTGAAGGGGATGTCATGATACCAACAATCATAGAAAAATTTAAAACAATAGCAATGGCTTCTGTAGCTACCTCAGCAGAAGAAGCTTTTGGACTGGGCTATCTACTGCGCAAAAAAGATGAAGTCATCCTCAGCCAAGATCGCAACATCACCCGTGCTAAAGAGAAAGTATTGGAACTAGCTAAGGATTATGTCATGCCTATACCTCGGGAAGATATTTACGTGTTGGGGCAGCAGGGTTTAGGGGCCCTTTATATAGCTGCACACAGTTTGCTCTTAGCTAACTATGCCAGCGAACATGACATTAAAATAGCAAAAAAAGCAGCTTATGTCTTATGTGGTGGTGACCTCAGTGGTCCGCAAAAAGTAAGTGAACAATACCTATTGGATGTGGAGCGGGAAGCCTTTATCAGCTTATGTGGCGAACAAAAGACTCTAGCCAGAATACAATACATGTTAGAAAACAATAAACCATTGAGGAATTAAAGTATTACATTTTTCTAAGTCCAAATTAATATCAATCCATGAAAGAAGCATATATCGTCGCAGCCAAAAGAAGTGCTGTCGGCAAAGCGGGCAAAGGAAGTTTACGGTTTTTTAGATCAGATGACCTTGCAGTTGAAATCATACAGACACTGATCAAATCCGTACCAGGTATAGATCCCAAAGAGATCGATGATGTCATCGTAGGTTGTGCCAATCCTGAAGGTGAACAAGGCCTTCAAATAGGTCGACAGATCTCTGTGCGAGCCTTAGGCAAAGATGTCCCGGGTATGGTGATCAATCGGTACTGTGCCAGTGGATTGGAATCTATAGCCATAGCTGTAGCTAAGATCCGGTCTGGTATGGCTGATATCATCGTAGCGGGAGGCACAGAGAGTATGAGCATGATCCCTATGACGGGGTATAAACTGGCTCCTAGCTATAAAGTAGCCATAGATACTCCGGATTATGTAGTCGGCATGGGGCTGACAGCGGAGGCTGTGGCCAAAAAGTTTAAGATCAATAGACTTCAACAGGATGAGTTTTCTTTTCGCTCACATCAGAAAGCCGGTGCCGCCATTGAAGGTGGTTTATTTAAGGACGAAATTATTCCGGTCGAGATTAAGGATATCAGTGTGCAAGGCAATAAACGAGTCGAAAAGACTTCCATCATGAACACAGACGAAGGAGTGCGTAAAGATACCACAGTAGAAGGCTTAGGAAAATTACCAGCAGTATTTGCAGCTCATGGGTCCGTAACAGCCGGCAATTCATCTCAGACTTCTGATGGCGCTGCCTTCGTCATCGTCATGAGTGAAGATCGGATGAATGCATTAAACTTAAAACCTATAGCAAGACTGGTGTCCTGTGATGTAGCCGGTGTAGAGCCCATTCTCATGGGTATAGGGCCATGTGCTGCTATACCTAAAGCTCTCAAACAAGGCGGTCTTACCTTAAATGATATTCAATTGATCGAGCTCAATGAGGCTTTTGCTGCTCAAGCACTCGCCGTCATACAGGAGGCGGGTCTCAATCCTGATATCGTCAATGTCAACGGTGGCGCTATTGCGCTAGGACATCCATTGGGTTGCACCGGCGCTAAATTATCCACACAATTGTTTGGAGAAATGCGCAGACGGAAGCTGCAATATGGGATGGTGACGGCTTGTGTCGGTGGTGGTCAAGGTATAGCCGGCATCTATGAACTATTAAATTAAGCACAACTGCTTTAAGGACATCTTCTAGCGATTAAATGAATATGAAATGTAGACTTACATTACTTTTTGTGTGGCTCCATATCATCTTGCGCGCGCAGACTTTTTCAGGTCATCCTCCAGGTTTGGATTGGAAAAAAATAAAAACTAAGGAAGTCACTATTTTATTTCCTGGAGGCCTGGAGCAAAAAGCACAAAAAGTATATGAACAAATCAAGTACCTATATACTCACGACTCTACGTTGAGTTCGAACAGATTTAAGCTCAATTTGGTATTACAAAATCAGACGACCATATCAAATGGCTATGTAGGGATAGGTCCATTTATGTCAGAGTTTTATTTGACACCTCCGCATAATCCTTATGTATTGGGTTCTATAGATTGGACTTATGCGCTTACCATCCATGAGTATCGACATGCCTTACAAGCGATGAGCAGTCGCAAAGGCCTCAATAATGTCTTATATCACGTGTTGGGTGAGGAGGCCTGGGGTGCATCCTACGGATTCGTGGTACCGGATTGGTTTCTCGAAGGTGATGCAGTGCTCTCGGAAACTAAATATTCCAACGGAGGTCGAGGTCGAATGCCTTTTTTTAATCAACCATTCAGGGCACTTCATCAAGGCGATGTCCAATGGAGCTATAGTAAAATTAGAAATGGCTCATTCAAGGATCTAGTCCCCAATCACTACGTGTCAGGCTATGCCATGGTAAAATACATAGATGATCATTTTGGACCCTATCAATGGGGCAGCATCATCGAAGACGCCATTAAATATAAGGGCTTGGTCACTCCGTTTAAAAAATCTCTAAAACGGCACACCGGATTGAGCCCAGCTGCGTTGTATCAGGTAGCCATCGCTTCATTGATTTCAGATTCGACAGATGTGGAGCTTGCGGATAAAGTTTTAGTCAGTAATCCCAAGCGCAACACGATCCGTGACTATCTCACTCCCATGCGATTAAATAACGGCGATCTGCTCTATCTCGAGCGATCAGGTGATCGCATGACCGGATTTTACACCCTATCGTTGAGTGGGGTCATCACACGGCTTACAAATCAAGGTATTACTACTGCTGTCGATTATGGATTTACAGAACCATTGATCACCTGGAGTGAAATCACAAAGGACCCCCGATGGGATGATCGAGACTATTCAGATATCATCCAATATAATATAAACACAAAGCAAAAATTTAAACTCACGCATCGGCAAAAATTGTTTGACCCTAATCCATCAAAAGCCGGCAATAAAATAGTCTGTGTAGAATATCTGCCATCCGGCAAGTGTGCCATGGTAGTCCTGGACCGACAGGGCAGACGATTGCATACAATGCCCACTCCGGAGCAAATGGTACCATCCTTTCTTACCTTTGAATCGGGTGATACTACGATACTCGCATTGATGCGAGGTAGTGGCAAAACTACCTTGACACGGCATTATCTTTCAGGTGCGCCCTCTCTGGATCTTCTAGTCCCGATACAAGGGATTATGGCCAATCTTTTTACATACAATGACTCCATTTATTTCAGCAGTGACATTAATGGACGCGATAATCTTTATGTCCTAGACCCTATATCAACCAAGGTATTTCTGCTGACAGACAATAGCGTAGGTATTCAACAATTTTCAATAAAAGATCAGGAAGTTGTCTACAACTATCAAACCCCGAGCGGCATTCAGATTAGAAAAAAAAACCTAGCCCAATGTTTATATCAAGAAGTCCATTTTTTTAATCCTTCCAATTCAACATGGTCTCCGGTCGGCATAGAAACAAGATCCAATACTACAGCACCAGAGATCAAGAATGCCAATCTCTTGGACAATCCATTTAAAGTTTATAGTTGGACGGTCAGACCAGATGAAGGTGGAAATGTATTCAGGATATTGGGGCGCAATGTCTTGAACACACTGCAAGGATCATTGGCTTACGCATTGGATCAAAATGAAAAAGCTCACACCATATCGGGTGCCCTAAATCTAGGCAGTATCCTGCCTTTAACTTCCTTGGTGATCAGTAAAACATATGGCAGACATAGCCCGAAGCGCTCAGATCCCACTCAAGACAGCATCCGTTGGAATGAGACCGGCTTGCGATTAGGCTTTGCATTGCCATTACAATACTATCGCAGCAATAAGATTTTAAATCTTCAACCTTTCATCCAATACGGACTTTATCAACCGGATTATAAGCTTAGCGAACGAAAAAACTATTTGACGACATCCAGTATCCGGAGCGGTATTAATTTTTCACATAGTCAGATCAAAGCCAGGCAACACGTAAGTTCAAGATTTTCACAGCTTATCAATTTGTCCTGGAATCAAGCTTTGAATCATGGAGCTTCTTCGATAGATATGAATAGTGCTTTTAATCTTCCGGGGTTGAGCCACACCCATGTCATGGAGTTACAAATGGACCTACACTATCAAAACCTGAGCGATCCATATCGGTTCATCAACCGAACATCCTACATCTCGGGGTATGAACCAGTGACTGCCGATCGATCAATGTGGTTGAGAGCAGCCTATCATCTACCGCTTTTGTACCCGGATGCCGGCATCAATGGAATTTATTTTTTAAAGAGGGTACGTACCCGATTTTACGGAGAGTATATGCGGTACATCCTTGATCGATCCCCCAAAGATTTCAAATTAGCCTATCGAAGTACCGGCGTAGAAATTCTATTGGATGGTAATCTATTTAATGTATTGCCACTGAGCGCAGGCATCCGGTACGCCCACCTATTGGATAAAGACTTGATCCGAAACAGCCGCAAGCCTAGATTTGAATTTATATTGGAGCAGCTGTTTTAAAAAGCAGCTCAGATCTACCTGCGAAATAATGGAAAAATCAAAAAGATTGCATTGGTGATATCGTTTTTTTAATAGATATTTAAGAAATATTTAAAACATAGGGCGTGTGGCAGAAAAAGCAGTATATATCCATGGCGTGAGCCACGAAGAGCAACAAAGACTCAAACTACTCAATGAACTGACCAATCAATCTTTTATTGATTTTCTCAAATTGAGAGGTACTGAGCGAGTCTTGGAGTTAGGCTCAGGACTGGGCATACTCTGTGCTCAAGTTGCTCACAAATTGCATCGAGGCACAGCCACCGGGATCGAACTCTCCAAAGATCAACTCAGTAAGGTACCACAGCAGCCCTCTAATCTTGAATTTGTACTCGGAGATGTGCACGAGCTGCCGTTTGAAGATCAGTCTTTTGACCTAGTGTATGGTCGATATATCTTGGAGCATATATCCAACCCATCTGAAGCATTAAAACAAGCTTACAGGGTCTTGACCAGGGGTGGGCGCATTTGTTTTCAGGAAAATAGTATTTTGACTATGGAGTTTTACCCATCTTGTCCACATTTTACCAATGCCTGGAAAAAATTTGCTCAGTTGCAGAGTATGATGGGCGGCGATGCCATGATAGGCATTAAATTATTTGATCGTTTAAAAAAAGCAGGTTTTACAGAGCTAAAAATCACTCTAGCGCCGGAAGTACATACTGCTGACTCCCCTTATTTTACCTCCTGGATCCAAAACATCATAGGCAATATCCGGAGTGCAGAACAAAAATTAATAGAAAAAGGATTTTTGACCCAGTCAGAATATCAACATGCTATTGATGAATTAAAAGCATTTTCTGAGCATTCGTATGCATCCACTTATTTTGCCTGGAACAGAATCGAAGGAGTGAAGTAGTTGGTAGGATAATGGTGATATTTGAT
>JANOWJ010000022.1:0-4142 GCA_031417835.1 Saprospiraceae bacterium
TTATTTTTTAAAGGTTTGACTATATATGGATGCGAAATTTTCTCTTGCATGGCCGAATACAGCCATTTGGTATCGTCCTGCCGCCCAATCACTGATCATATTATCATAATACTTGGAACCAGGATTGCCACTTTGGCCTCCCGGGTAGATGACATGGGCTTTAGTCGTATCCTTAAGTTCTACAACCATTCTCCACGAAGGTCCTGAGCCATTGTAAACCGCATTTAAAACATCTGACATCCCACCTATTTGAACATTATCAATTGAAAAACCAGGCAAGTTGGCTATATGTTGAATTTTGGTTTTAGAAAAAGCACCCCAATGATTATTTGAAGGAGCCAATGCCAATACTTCTGAAACAGCTTTTTTGAAAGATGAGAATACAATATCTTTGGCTGTCTCCTTGGTAGGCGTGGTCACAATATCCCACAATGAATGCGTCGGATACTTGGCCAATAGGTCCAAGATAATAGCACTCTTGGGGTACATCAAATAACTTGAATCCTTAGAGCTAAACAATTCATCCAATAATGAACGGAACATCCATCGATACCAGGTGTTAAAAACCAATGCTTCTTTGGATGAAAAGTCATAGTTATAATTCCAACCTGCAAGATTAGTCTTAAATTGTTTTTCAGAATCATTTAATAAAGTTGAATCTAAATATGCCAACATCAATGGGAGGTTTTCTGCAGCCTTCAAACTTCTAGTATTGTTTTGAAGCTCCATCATCTGTAGATTGGTGATCCCTGACATATTTTGAAGCTCGTTATTGATAGTACGGCCTCTAAAATGATCAAAATCGCCATTATAGTAATAGGGATAATCCACAGCAGTACTGTGTTGATTGGCACTAGAAACAAAGCCGCGCAAGGGATTCTTTACTCTAGGCAGATGTTCATAGGGTATGTAGCCATTCCAAGCATTACATGATAAAGCGCCATCTTGTACAAATAGTCCTTGATTGGACTCTTTTACAGGAAGTTTTCCAGTCACAGTGATAGCGATATCCCCGTTTTTTGAAGCGAAAATAAAATTTTGAGCTGGGTTAGAATAATTTCGAAGAGCATGGTAATAGTCTTCATAATTTTTAGCACGCATTAGATTTAAGAACACGGACATTTCAAAATCTTGAGGAATCTCATGTGCAAGCCAATGGTAAGCCATGCCGGTGTGAGGGTCATCCAATACATCTTTGACTACTGGACCCCAGGCCGTGTAAGTCACAGTATCAAACTGTGTTGCTTTGTTTTTAATTTTGATTTCTTCAATCCTTTTATAAACTTTTATGGTATTGCCGTCTAAGATGTAAGCCGACCTCGTAGAGTCAGTCCACGAAATTCTATACCAGTCGGCAACATCATGGCCCACATTGGTCTCCCCCCATGCTATATCATCATTGAATCCAATCAAGATGCCGGGAATACCAGGTACACTCACACCATAGGCATTAAATTCAGGAGTATTTAAATGATTTTCAAACCAGATAGAGGGCAAAGTCAGTCTGAGATGTGGGTCATTGCAGAGTATCGGCCTGCCAGATTTGGTTTTGGAACCGCTCACAGCCCAATTATTACTGCCTAATCCGGGGTCAGGCAACTCTGATGCGCGTCTATAAATATTATTTAAATCAGTGAGTTTAATTTGTTCTACATTTTTATTTGATTTTGAATCAAAACCCCATTTGGTACCAGTGGGAATGATAGGACTTTGAAGTTCAAAAGAGGCTGGAAACATAAAATTGAACAATGAATCTCCTAAAAGCTCCAATGTATTGCTAGCTTCCAGATCGAACTCTCTACTGCATAATGACTGTGCCATGTATTTTACGATCGCAGCAGTTTTCAGAGGACTCCAGTATTCAGGCGCAAAACCCATTATTTTATATTCTATCGGATAGTCTTTTGGTTTTAAATGCTTGATCCAGTCATTTACACCTTCCGAATAGGCCTCAATTAATTGAAATTTAAGGGAGTCTTTCTTCCACCCTAAAACCGCATTTTCTGCAGCAAACAACATGCCTTTTCTTCGTTGGTCTTTATCCCTCGCTATCAATTGGTCGCCACCTATGACTTCTGCCAGCCGTCCTACAGCAGAGCGGGCTAGCATATCCATCTGCCACAATCTTTGGGATGCGACGGTATATCCTGATACATAAATCAGATCCCGGTCATTAGCTGCAAAAATGTGTGGCACCAATCTGTTGTCCCAATCAACGGTACATTCGCCTATGACGGCACTGCTAACATTGCCTGGAATTACATCTTTTAAGAGAGCATTGTGCCAGAAACCTGAAAAAGGGCTCAGAAATGGGGCCAGAGCAGGAATAGTCGATTTTTTAGTAACGAAAGGCCGATCTAAAAAGTAGATCCATGCCAGCAAAGCAATTAAAGCAACTGTAAATTTAATTATCTTCATAATAATAGATCATGTATAGCCTAACGCACAAAAGTAAATAGGTCATTTGTAGACCTTTCCGCATTAAAAGAATACCGATCTACATCAAAACTTTTGAGATCGTCGGGTTTTGACAGTTTGTTCTGGATAATATAACGAGCCATAAAGCCACGTGCTTTTTTGGCTGAAAATGAAATAACTTGATATCCATTGGCTCTATTTTCTTCAAATCGAACTTGAATTAATTTGCATTTTAATTTTTCGATTTTGACTGAAGCGAAATATTCTTCAGAGGCTAAATTAACCAGTACTTTGTCTTTACTAGCCACCATATCGTTTACTATCAAGTCCGTGATTTTAGAATCCCAATATTGGTACAAATTTTTATTCTTGCCCACTTTTAGACCGCAGCCCATCTCTAAGCGATATTCCTGGATCAAATCCAATGGCCTAAGTAACCCATATAATCCGGACAAAATCCGTAAGTGGTTTTGAGCAAATTTTACATCTGCAGGGGAAAAATCAGCTGCTTTCAGCCCAGCATATACATCACCATTAAAAGCGAATAGAGATTGTTTACATTTAGCGATAGGCATCACGGGATCAAATGCTTGATATCTAGAAACATTCAGGTCTGCCAAGGCTTTACTGATGTCCATCAAGGCCATGAGATCCTGGCTCGTTTTTTTCTTCATGACTTTAGCCAAATGTGCTGCCTCCTCTTTAAATCGTATAGATGTCGCTTCTTCGATCTTACAAGGCTTAAAATCAAGCTTTTTGGCGGGTGAGATAATTAGCATCATATCTGTAAAATTAGTTAAAGGCACTAATAACCAATGCTTTTTTGCCATATTTATTCAGCTCTTCCAGGTAGTCAGAAATCGAAAATTAATAAGCGGATAATTTCGATTTCAAGTTTTTTGATTCAATAATAAAGCCGAAAGAGTGGTATTTTTACCTCAAATTATATTAAGTACTATTTTAATACATAAGCCAATGCAAAAAATAAAAGTTGACAATCCGGTAGTCGAGATGGATGGAGATGAGATGACTAGGATCATCTGGACCTTTATCAAAGAAAAACTCATACTACCTTATCTAGATGTGCCTATTCAATATTTTGATTTGGGAGTAGAATACAGGGATCAGACGAAAGACCAAGTGACTATCGATGCTGCAAACGCTATCAAAGCATGCGGGGTGGGTATCAAGTGTGCGACCATTACCCCGGATGAAGCACGGGTCGAAGAATTCAAACTTCAACAAATGTGGAAAAGCCCTAATGGTACTATAAGAAATATCCTCGATGGCACTGTATTTCGTGAGCCTATTGTTATCAAAAACATACCCAGGATCGTGTCCAATTGGACTGCTCCGATCATGGTGGGCAGACATGCTTATGGAGATCAATATCGTGCGACCGACTTTCTGACCAAAGGCAAAGGCCGATTGACCATCACCTATACTCCAGAAGATGGGAGTGCAGCGGTCACACATGAAGTGTTCAATTTTAAAGGAGATGGGGTAGCGCTTGCCATGTACAATACAGATGAGAGCATCCGGGGCTTTGCCAGATCTTGTTTTATTATGGCGCTTCAAAAAAAATGGCCGCTCTACCTATCTACTAAAAATACAATACTCAAAAAATATGATGGGCGTTTTAAAGATATTTTTGCAGAAGTGTATGAAGGTGAATTTAAATCCAAAATGGATGCCGCAAAATTGATCTATGAACATCGATTGAT
>JANOWJ010000023.1:0-1616 GCA_031417835.1 Saprospiraceae bacterium
CCGCCGAGCGGTTGTTTATTGGAAGTGAAATCAACAAATCATATTGCAAAATTGCTTCTAAAAGAATTGAAAGCGTAGTTAATTCAACAAGTCAGTTTTATGTCAAAACGCGAGGAAGCAAAATTACTTCCCTCTGAAGAACCTAAGTCTAAAGTTTGTACAAGCTGTGGTATTGAAAAACCGATAGAAGCGTTTTCAAAAAATCAGTTTGGTAAGAATAATAGGATTTTAAGAAGACCTGTCTGTAAGGATTGCTATTCTAAAAAGGTCAAAATTAACAAAGAGGAAATGAAGGCCTATATTGAAAGGCATCCTCGTCCAAAGATTGGAGAAGAGTTCACTTGTCCGATTTGTCACAGGAAAAAGATTAGAAATTTTCAGAATGATGTCGTCTTAGACCACAGTCATATTGATGGAGGTGTTAGAGGTTGGGTATGTAGTAGTTGTAACACAAGTATTGGAAAGTTTTATGATGACCCCAATACTCTTCAAAGAGCTATTGATTGGATAAAGAATAAAGGTAATTTCTTTAAAACCTTAATCTTATTTTTCTTTCATTTTCGCTCTTGATTGGCTCTTTTACTTGCTTTGGTGTCGCGTGGGAATGTGCGGCAAGTAAAAGTGCCAATGTTCGAAGCACCGAATCTGCCCCGCGGCATTGTGCATAACGTTTGTGTTTGCGCAGTGGTGGGCTTTCGAAGCCGCGTCCTGTCCCCGAAACCAAACGATGAACGAAGATAACACTTTGAACTTACACGTCACCCCACCATTGCGCAAACATTTTGTTGTGCACTGGGCGGTTTCTGTCGACCGTTAAAAACAACGAGTTTCTGTCGCCAGTCAAATCTTTGTCGACCAACGAGTCAACTTATCTTTCAGCTTTAAGGTCAGACTGAAGCCGCTCAATGATAGTCGATGTCTCCGTTGTTATTGTTAAGTCTTAGTCTGCTCTTACAAGAGTCCTTCTCCAAGTTTTGTTATTTCCAATTATTAGGGTGTCACCTTTTAAAATAAAAGGTCTTTTTTGTTCCGTGTCGATGTTCCAAGGTAATGAACCACCCTTTACGTGATGAGTTACTATTGACTTGTCCCAGTCAACCGAATATGTCCCGAAATACCCCACCGAATGATTATTTGTCAATTTTAGATAATTGATGCTGAAATTTTTCGCTGAGTCCGCGGTTATTTTTAATGGTGTCTCACATGAAATATTTATGTTAACAATATTGTTCTTGGTATAGGTGAAATAACCCTTCGGATATTTCCCATATGGATATGTCTCAATACTTGTCAGTGTGTCAATATTTGTGAATTCGATTAGTCTCCATGTCCCGACTAAATTCTGCACTTGCGTTTTACTCTTGTCACGCGATTTGCTCTGAGGTTTAATTTGTCCAGTTGAGTCAAATGTTAATGCAAATAATATCAGCGCGATTAGTAGTCTTTTTATCATATGAATAATTTTCAGTATCTGTCCATTGTCTCTCTGTCCCGAAGCCGTAAACTTTTTTACCGCCTTCTGACTAACGTTTCACAAGTTGTTGATATTCAATTGTAATCCGAGGTCGTCAGGAGTGATATCAAACTTATGAATTAGCTTTTTCATTTCCATTACC
>JANOWJ010000024.1:0-8535 GCA_031417835.1 Saprospiraceae bacterium
GCTAAAGGAGTCAGCGCATCGAGGCTTTCAAGTGTAGGCTGGGGACAAGAGAAACCTGTTGCTGATAACAGAACGGAAGATGGGAAAGCTAAAAACCGTAGAGTAGAAATTGTGAAACTATAACTACACTTTTAATTTGCGTTCTGTATGTGCCGTCCTATCCCCTTCTCCAAAAAGCGAAGGACAGACGGAATTTTTCGAGATGCCGTACAAAAATTTTTCTAACATCATCTAAAAAGGGCGATGACATTGAATTTTCAAGGTGATATTCAACAAATTATCATGCTGAAAGCAATTGCTCTCTTACTCTGAAACAGTATCTCCACAATTTAATGAACCGCTGTATACGAGACCCGTACGTACAGTGGTGTGAGAGGCGGACCTCATTGGTGAAAAATCCGGCGCAACACCATAAGTGGATTGGATAAATCTTTTTACAATGACTTGTTCAAAACGCCTTGGGTGATCTTTGCCAAACGTCCCTTCGGTGGGCCTAAGCAAGTGATTGAATACCTGGGCCGCTTATACACACAAGGTTGCTATCTCTAACCATCGCATCTTAAGTATCACCGATAGCACTGTGACTTTCCGTAGGCTGGGCGCTATCGTCCGATAGTTTTTAGGTGGGATTGTTTTAATTTGTCCGCAATGTACTTTTTCAATTGTTCCAAAGTCATAGCTTGAGTTTCATCGCTGATTTTGTCGCGAATCTCTCTCATCATTTTCACCGCGTCAAATGTTTTTATTTTCTCTTTAGTCTCCATAACTCACTAATTCTTGTGGTGTCCGTATCTCAATTGTCGGGTAACCCAGTCTCAAATTTACTGAATTATATCCTTTTATTCTCTCAAGGTTGACGATAGGCGGGCTACTCGATTGGCGGTTCGTGCCGATTAGTAAGCCTGAATTAAAACGTCAGTCGGAATATTTAGCTTGTCATGAAGTTGTCTTATCATGTCCAACGATAGTTTTCGCTTTCCGCTTAATATTTCACTTGCTCTACTCTTAAGTCCAACGACTTTCGCTAAATCTGTCTGAGTATAACCAAGTTGTTCCATTCTGAATTTTATTGCTTCAATTGGGTCAGGTAGGTCGATTGGGAAATGCTCGTTTTCATATTGGTCAATGAGTATGCCCAATATCTCTAGTTCGTCTCCTTCCTTAGTCCCTTTTTTGGAGTCAAAAATTAATTCAAGTCTGTCCAACGCTTGTTGGTAGTCCTTTTTAGTCTTTATCGGTTTTAAGTTCATAGTCGTCAAATTTTATTCGCGTCAATCCTGTCGTAATCTTTATGAGTCCCAACAAATCTTATCCACATCATTTGATATTGGAAATTTATCTTAACGATTAGTCGATAGTTGTTCCCCTTTATGTTGAAAACAACTCTATTGTCGCCAAGAATACTTGCTGTCGGATACTCCCTTTTGATTTCATTGGTATTTTTCCATTCACTCTTTTCAGCTTCTCGATACCAAGATTTAAGTTGTTGTTCGCAGTCTGAATGTTTTGTCCAAAACTCTCGAAGTATTGCTTTTGAAAGAACTCTCAAGTGCTAATCTTTTGTCAAAGATAATTGAAAGTTCCCGTATTGGGAAGTATTTTAAGAAAATTTATTGTCAATTTTAGTCGTCCCACGGCATGACCGCCAACGCTGGTGTATGAAACGTAGCGCGGTTTAGGAGCTAAAGCCAAATGACGAAGGAATGGCTTTAGCGACCTGCTGCGTTTTGTCCCACGTGGCCAAACGAAATTAAGAAACGAAAACTACAAAGCAACACTGAACCAGCGCTATGTTTTCATACACATTGTTAGGTGCTGGGCGGTTCTGTCCGACCGTTATATAAAATTGAGTCTTAGTCGTTAGTTGAAAATTGACTTTGTCACCGAGTCGAAGTCGGTCATTGAGTCCATGCGGACGGAGCCGTCCATTGTCAGCAACTCCCTATTGATTTGCCTACGAATCTTAATTCGTAGACGTGTCGCAAGTTTTTGTTTCAGTCCCGAGTTACATAAAGAACGTTCACTTGTCCGCGTGGAGAAACTTAATAGGGCTTGTCAGT
Source organism: Saprospiraceae bacterium (assembly GCA_031417835.1). GTDB lineage: Bacteria > Bacteroidota > Bacteroidia > Chitinophagales > Saprospiraceae > JADJLQ01. The sequence goes on from JANOWJ010000024.1 coordinate 2,061, forward strand.
CGTTACTTTTTATTGTCGTGGAGAATTTGTCCCGTGACGAAGGGCATTGGCGCTAACGCCTGGCTATGAGCCGTTGCTTTGGCCTCTAAAAATAATTAAAAAAGCAATGGATCATAGCCGTTGTTAGCAGCTGGCTTGTTTATGGGAGCTCTAAGTCGGAGGGATTTTGTCGACTGTCCCAAACTCTAATGATTTGGATTTTGTCAACTTCGTTTATATAGAAAATCTTATAACTCCTAACGACCTTCACTCTTAAATCTGGATAATCTGTTTCTGTGCCAATCTCTTGAAATTCAGAAATCAATTTGGCCGCTTCATTAAAGAGAATTTCTAATTTCTCACTATAAGAGTCCGATCTATTATTGTCAATCCAAAAATTATATATTCTAAATCTGTCCTCAATTGAAGTCTGAGTCCATTCTATTTTCTTAGCCATTCCTTAATCATATTGTCAGCGGCCTCTGATGAATAGACCCTAGTCTCTTTGATGTCCTTAAGTCCAATATCAATTGCCTTACGCTCATCAACAGTCAGCCTGTAAACAGAGTCCATTCCAGATTCTAGGTCCACTAATTTATAAATCTCCTCAAGGATCAATTCGTCCTCAATGGTCGTTATTTTGTTGATTATCTGTAATTTAAGCTCTGTTGCTGACATGTCTTTAATTCTTCTGGTCACCTAAATATCGGTCATCTTCTTGTCCAAAACAAGCTTGCTGCTAACGCCAGTGTATGAAACGTAGGGCACCCCACCATTGCGCAAACATTTTGTTGGCAACAGTTGGGTTTCGTCCATTATCGTCATACCTAATCTTTATTTTTTCTGTCGTTTAGTTTGAAGTCCACGTGTTGTCAACTGTAAACGAAGCCTCAGCAATAAGACGCGAAGCGAAGACTTGAATTTTTCGTAATGGTTCTTGTAAATCGTGGCTGGAAATGTAATTAAATGATTCAAGTTCTTTGTTGGCAATTACTAATTCTGCTGCCGCGGAGACCAAACTCTCAGTCGTTACGAAACTCTCCGCGTAACAATGTCAAAGTCCGAGTTTCTTTAGCATTTCTCAACCCTCAAACTATCCGCGGAACTAATCTCTCAACATACACAATACTTTCTGCGGACTGGTCTTAAGTTTATTTTCTTTATTTCAATTGTCCAAATTGTCTGCATAAAAGGTTATGATTGTCAAAATTGTCCGTTGTTGATTGACAAGTTTCAAACATCTTTTGACTCTTGGTCTTTCTTCTTTTTTGCTGCAATACCTAAGAAACTACCTAAGGCACTTGAAACTAATGCCAAGGTTATTGATAAACCAGAATAGAGATGTGTATTATCACTTCTCCATTCGTAGACAACTGTATACCCAATACCAAAAAGTGCTAAACCCAAAAATATCACACTTAAAGTCTTTAATGATTTTGCTGTCAGTTTCATATTATTGTTTCGTTTAGTTTCCCACTTATATGACTTTGGATTGCGCTTCTTAAACTCATGTCAGCCGTAAAGAAACTCTACGCTTAAAAATTTCTTCACTCTATATTCTCTGTCAACCCAAAACCTTTTCGTTTTATACGTCACTGTCCACGAGGACGCCCCATTGCCGGCAACGTTTGTGTTTCTGCAGTGGTGCCTTATCGAAGCCGCGTCCTGTCCCACGAAACCAAACGTTGAACGAAGATAAAACTTAAAACCAACTCGTCACGGCACCATTGCAGAAACATTTTGTTGTGTGCCGTTTCATAGTCTGATGGACAATTCACACTCACCTGTCCCTTTATTTGGAATTAGTCGAAGTTTGATAATAGTTGGATATTTCGTGCTCATAGAAGTCTTAGGATTACCATTTGAGTCAAGCATTTCTTTTCCATATACAATGTGTTCGTGAAATGTCTCAGTTTTTCTTTTCACAATTTTCCAACTTACTTTTTTAAGTTGCGATAGTAAACTGTCCAGAAATATCTCGCCTTCGGAGATTTTTTTAAAACTTATATAAAGTCGGTCAGAGACCTCATAGACCGAAGTGCTGTCAGCGTATATGGAAGTAAACCTTTCTAGCCTTCCTCCTCCTGAGGATTTGTCCAAGTAGGGATGCTTGTCAAAATTCAAGATGTACGTATTATTAACTCGAGTTGTGTCGTGTCGGGTTCTATAGTCCTTCATAGGAACGCCATGTTTAGAAATGAACTCTCTGAACTGTTCGATTTCAAACATTTTCTCATAGAAATCTGAAACACCTTCGTACTGTCCCAAGCAGTCCGCTGTCCCAAGTGTTAAAAATATTATCGTTAAAATGTTTCTCACTAGTCTGTCGATTGAAATGGCACACAACGTTTGTGTTTCTGCAGTGGTGCCTTATCGAAGCCGCGTCCTGTCCCAAGAAACGAAAACGTTGAACGAAGATAAAACTTAAAACCAACTCGTCACGGCACCATTGCAGAAACATATTGTTGTGCGTTCGTTTTTTAGTTGTCCCCAGTCTTAAAGGTTAAAGAGTAATCTTGAACACTATACCCGTCAAATGTCCTCATCATCCTGCCTATTACATTAATCTGATATTGTGTGTTTGGTTTCATTTGTATTTTCATTAGTACAGTCTTATTGTCATTGGAGAAAGTGACACTTATTACTTTTGGGTAATCAAAAGTCGTATTTTGTTTAGGTCCAAAAAAATATCTCACTCCATCAAGTTTTTTATCAAAGTTGAAAACAAGCTCAGCAGTGTTTGGGTTAACTGTCATGTCACCATTTTCAAATGGTTGTGTAGATATAACTTTGGCGCATTGTATAAGGTAAGCATAATCGTACTCTTTTATCTTCGGAGCGATAGTATCATAGAAATTAACAATCTTCGGCATAAAGCTCTCTAACGTGGGGTACGTTTTCCGTTGTAGTTCAAATTGTTCCAAAATACCTACAAGTTCTTTCATCCAAACAAAGCCGTTTGCTAGTTGCTGTTTTAATTCTTTATCTACTGTCAAGGTGTCTGGAGTATGTCGAATTAAGTACCGAATAACCGAAGCCCTTACAATAGATTCACTAATCATTGTTTTCCATTCACCGTATTTCAGTCTCTTCATTTTATCGGTTTGATTTTCATATATGATTTCACCGGAATGAATAAGAGAAGATTTGTGCATCTCAGTCAAATAGTTAATGAAAGAATGATTAAATTCATGAATCAAATTTGGTAGATATGAATTAATTGGAAATATCGGTGTTCCGGTCTCGTCAAAAGAGTCAGCACCAGGAATTGCATAAACTTTCCTTGAACCATCGGGCAAATTGATTGACGGCCCAAAATTATATCCGCCATTTGCCAACCCGATAATAATATTAAAACTTTCGCGTGGAGCCTTGCCATAATATTGATAATACCAATCAACGTCAAGTTCTTTAAATAATGCATAAAATTGCTTTTCAGCAATTGAGTACCTACTGGAATTTGATTTAAAAAAAGTGTTACAATCGGAATCTTTATAAAACTGTTTTAATAGTGAAACAAATTTTGTTGCCACTTCTACGTCCCATTTTTTGTCTAACACACTTGAGCCGAAGGGGACAATTGGATTGAGGTTTGGAACTTGCTTTAAATGAATTGCCATTGACATTACTGCATCGTAACCAATACTATGGCTATCTCTAATTTGTTTGATGTAACTTATTAAAGGATGGTCTTTATATCTGTCAAAATGGTCGTGTATAGCTTGAACGTACTTTACATTGCTTGTTGAGCTATACTCCTCACTGTCAGCTAACCTAAAAGCGATACTTAATAATTCAACTCTTTTGTCAACTGTCGGTGATGGCAATTTATTATTTCGCTGTCCGAGTGCAGATATTGATAGATAAACTAGAAAAAGTAAAATAAATTTAGCTTTCATGAAACTCAATTTGTCCCTAAAAAATGACGTACAACGTTTGTGTTTCTGCAGTGGTGCGCTTCGAAGCTGCGTCCTGTCCCACGAAACCAAACGTGGAACGAAGATAAAAACTTATAGCTTACACCTCACCGCACCATTGCAGAAACATTTTGTTATGCACAGTTTTACTGTCCGCTAGTTTTTTCGTTAGTCTTTCTGTAACTGCGTTTAATGTAATACTCGTAACCCAAATTTGACATTAGTCCAACAAAGCCAACAATTGATAGAGTTGTCCTTAATGTCTGATTTGAAATGAAGTCCCTGAAAAATATGTTCATGAATACCAAACCACCGAAGATGATATTGATTGTATTTACCAACCAAATCCTCTGTCCGTATGTCGAGTAACTCAACCAACGTTTATAGTTCTCATTTTTGTCGTCATGTTTAGTCAATACGTTAAAAATAGTTGTCGCTGTTTTGTAGTCCTTAAGTCTGTAAGCTGCCATCCCTTTAAATAACCAGAGTCCATAGTACCAGTCGTCTTTGAGGTCTGCCGCGTTTAGTCGAATTAGTTCTTTGTCAATTAGTGGTTGATACTTGTCAACCGTGTCAATGGTGTCGTTAAATCTGTCTTTTGAATAGAGACCATGGCAATATTGCCAAATCAACTGTATGTACAATTTTAAGTCGTCTTGGTCGTCAATCGATTTAATGCCACCGAGTCGGTCCTCATTTACACTAAAGAAATTAATGATGTAATCCGGCTTATAGTCCTTGTCGGTCCGGTAGTCTGTGTACAATAGTTTTATGAAACTTTCTCTCATTGTAAAATTGTGCATAACGTTTGTGTTTCTGCAGTGGTGCGCTTCCGAAGCCGCGTCCTGTCCCCGAAACCAAATGTGGAACGAAGATAAAAACTTATAGCTTACACTTCACCGCACCATTGCAGAAACATTTTGTTGCCAGACGTAGGGTCATTCTCCTCACTTCATTCGTAGCCTGCTTTCCTGTCACCCCGTTTATTTACACCAATCTTTATTAGTAGAGGTGTGGTGGGGCATTTTTCATTGACTACTTTCTCCACTTACACTACACTGAGCACACTCATTGCCTGGCTTTGGATGTGGGCTGCAAGCGCGGCCAGGCAATGTGTGTGCGATTCTAAGCTGTCATTTCACAAGGTCTTACAACACTTTTGGTTTCTTATAAGAAACTTCTGTGTCAATAGTCAATGATAGGTATTTTGTCCTTTGTTTGAAAGTCGGCTCCGTAAATTTTTGGTCGCTTGGTCGTCTGTCAGTTTTGATTGCAACCAAATGGACACCCTAAACAGGCATGAGTCTGGTTGTAAGCAATTCGTTTGTGATGAGCTTCAACCATTTTCTCCCGAATCTTTTTAAAGTTAACAGTCTTTCTCCCGTAAGCCTCTGCTGGTGTGAGTCCGAATAGTTGTCCGTTTGGTCTTTTGTCGTTGTAGTCCGGAACTACAATCTTTCTCATAATTTTTTCAAGTTCTTCTTGGTCGTGAATATTTCTCGGGTAGAGATAGTCGTATTTGATTATTTTGTTTAAGGACTCTACCATTGAGTTTGATTTCAAAATATCTTTCAGGGCTATCAATTTGTCCACGGGATATTTTTCAAGCAGTGTTTCAACACTTTTATTATTGTTCTCTGTTCCTCCATCAACAATCAATTCCGTTTTCTCCTTTTGTTTTGGTTTTAGTCCTGCGTTAATTATTGTTTCTTCAAAAGTCTCTATTCTAACCTTAGCGCAAACTTTGTCCGCAATTCGCCACGAGGTAATGTAACGCGAAAAGTTGTCCATGACCAGATAGATGTATGAAGTCCTTCCGTCTGCCGTTTTAAGTTCAGTTATGTCCGCGTGCCATTTCTCATTTGGTGCACTTGCCCTTAGTCCATCACCATAGTCCTTTTTTGCTTTCTTAAACCTTCTCCGCTTTAATCGCATCAGTCTCGCATACTTGTACCACGTGTTTGGATGAGCTTTTAAAATAGATTCCCGCATTCCGTAGTAAGCCACTGAAATAATTGGCCAATGCTGAAACTCCTGACTTGATAATATTCTGTGCATCTTATGAACTTCCTTTGCCGTAAGTTGTTGCGGGTAAGCTGAACTACAAAGTTTGCTTAATGATTGTCCACACCGGAAATATGATTCCATTGCCCAAATCCGGTAAGTGCTTGGGCTGATTCCGAAAAGTTTAATTCCTCGTTTGATTCCGATGGTTTTCTTCCCGCGCTGGATTGTTTCAACAATTTGATGTTTGAACTCGCGGATTCTCTTCAAATAATCATTTCCTTTTCCTATAATGTCTTTTAGCGTTTTATTGATTCTGTAAAATGCTCGAATGGTTCTCAACAACCTCTGGTCTTCCGAAATCTTCTTCATCAACTCATAGAGTTCCTCAATGTTGTCGTTGAGTTCATAGCCGGTGTATTTCTCTGGCGACTCCCGTTTCCATTTACTCACCAAGCTCTTGTGAATTTGTTTCCGGTAAACATCCGGCAATAATCCTTTCATCACGAGATATTTTACTCTCGTGTCGTACGTTTTTCTCTGAACCATGAATGTGTTAGAACAAAAAAGCCCTA
>JANOWJ010000025.1:0-16323 GCA_031417835.1 Saprospiraceae bacterium
CTGATGCCTATCGGTTTACGGATTTTGTCTGGAGCATTAGTCCCTATTTTATGTGTTAATTTGCCGTTGCCCTGATCAAAACCTAATGCCAAGTTTTCTTTCCCGTCCAGTACAAAAATAGTTTTAACATTAGCTGCCAACTGTACAGCATCATCAAACTGGTTTTTTATTTCAAATAGTAGATTACCATTGAGATCATAAGCGACCAGTACATTTTTTCTTTGAGCGAGTATGGAGTATGTCGTATTGAAGGCATTGGAAATAGTTAAAAAAACCGGATTAGAACTTTTGGCCATTGGAACTATACTGATACCGATAGCAGTGCCATCTGGCTGTGCTGACACATGAAAAAAGCAGCAAGCAAGCAATAGACTAAAAATTCGTGGAAGGGTTGATTTCATCGGTATAAATTCTACTTTTTTAGTTCTAAGTAATAAATTTGAGTTACGCGGCTTGCCGTAACTAACTAAACGAACGAGTTAAAGGCATAACCAGATTTAAAGACATAGGTGCAAATTAGGGTTTTTTGCGGATTCTTGCCGGAGATTATGGCAGAAGACCTTGAAGGTCATTACCTTTGTATGCTTAAACGTGTATCATTGAAATATTTGATTTTAAATTTAGTCATGTGGTGCTGCCTTGCACTGCATGCGCAGGAGGATGCCTTAGTTTATTTTAATAACGGGTCTGACCTTGCATTAAATAAAGATCATCGGGGTGCCATATTAGCTTTTGACAGAGCATTGAGTTTGGATCCAAACCTATATTATATCTATGCAAGTCGTGCCGAATCAAAGACTGAACTCGGAGATTTTAGAGGGGCGATACTTGATTATAACATGTATAAAAAACTGGTCGAGGAGCTCAATTTGCTCGGAGATGCGGATGTGCTTGATAAAAGGCAAAAGCTTATCTTAATGGTGCCAAGTTTAGCGAGTTTGACTGGCGTTGCGGATCCATCTTCAGAAAGCTTTGAAAACACCACTGAGCCCATCAATAGCAGCGAAGATCTCAAAGCTCTTTATTATCGAGGCAAATTAAAATTTGAATCCGGTGAGTTGATGGCGGCGATTAGCGATTTTTCACTGGCGATCACCGGCGATCCGGATTTTGCGATTGCGTATACCGGCAGAGGGTATGCTTACTTGAAAGGTAGAGACCTACCAGCTGCTCTTCGTGATTTTAATGCTGCACTCCGGTTGAATCCATCAGACTATTCGGCCATGGTCGGTAGAGGTGAAGTCAAGGATAAGGCTAGAAACTATGATAGAGCCATCGAAGACTTTACTGCTGCAATAACCATGGCACCGGGTAAGTACCATGCTTTTTACGACAGAGGTCTTTCTTGGTTTAATCAAAAAAACTATGCCAAGGCTGAAGCGGATTTTTCCACAGTCCTCAAGCTCAACAGCAAACACGAAAAAGCCTACTTTAATAGAGCAGTTGCTCGAATCAATCAAAACCTGACGACGGAAGCTTGTCTGGATTTAAAAATGGCTAAAAGCCTTGGTCATCAACAGGCTGGAGTTTACCTCGCTAAGTTTTGCGAATAGAAAAAAAAGTTCTTGAAAAACACAGGTTTATATAAATCTGTGTTTTTCAAGAACTGAAGTCTTTATTCTGTGACAAACTTGCATACGCCACCCTCCATGAAGAAGGTTAATTTGGCGACTTCACATAAGTCGATACCCCGGACATACCAAAACTTAGTATCGTTTTCATCCAGGGAGACCTTTACATCCCAATGGCAATCGCCATCGTCATCATCATCAAATGTGACATCGACTTCATCTTCATGTTCTACCAGATCTTCAGGAAGCAAGTCATCCCCCCAATCTTCATCTTTAGTCTCTGTGACAAAAAATGCATACAGGGTTTTACCTGTATTATTTTCAAATGTAAAATCAAGAACACCTTTGTTGGTGTGGTTGTGCGTATGAGCACTTACAGGTCGAAGTATTATACATAATACTCCAAGAAAAATCAATAGTCGTTTCATAATATTATAACAGTTGTGGTTTATACATCGAATGTAATTTGGTAAAATTCAAATCGCTGTAAAAGTAATAGAATGTAATCGTAAGGAAGTAAAAATTAGTTCATTAAAATGAATCAAAGTGAACAAACAGTAAATCCATTCATGAATAGGAATAAAAAAATGGCTTGAAGTAATCCCCAAGCCATTTTTTGAAGTGGTGCCTCCAGGAATTGAACCAGGGACACCAGGATTTTCAGTCCTGTGCTCTACCAACTGAGCTAAGGCACCTCTGCATTTTAAAATTATTTTTAAAGCGCGGGTGCAAAGATAATCGTAATATTCATAAATCAAAGCCGCCTCATAAAATTCATATTCAGTTTATAAACTATTGATTTATAGATATTTAAGGTATGGTGTTGTTTCTTGGCTCAGATATTACAGAGATTAGATCTTGGTTTTTAAACACACATCCTCATGTCTCGACAAAGGTCAAGTGGGACTACAATTATTTTTATTCGAAATGTAATAACCAGTTTAAGGTCCCGATTTAATCAAATCAAGTGTTTTTTCTAGTGGTCGTTGATCAGATTCTTTTTTTGGCATTCGATCCTTTTTCCTAGATTTAAGGTCTAAAAACCTTAAATGTTATGGAAAATCAAATCAATTGGCTAGCGATCGTATTAGCAACACTAGTGCCAACTATCGTAGGCTTTGTTTATTATCATCCCAAAGTAGCAGGTCAGGCCTGGATGGATGCAAATGGGTTTACACTTGAAAGTCTCGGTAAAGGACCACAGCCCATATTATATGTTGCTTCGATAGTCCTTTCTTTTTTGCTTGCTTTTTTTGTGATGACTAATGTGACAGGCGAAGGCCAGACTGTAGCCGCTGATGGTCACAGTTATGTCACTTTTCAACATGGGTTGGCTCATGGTGTAGGTATGACCCTTATGTTTGTCATACCCGTCTTAGGCACTATGGGGATCTTTGAAAAGAGATCCATGAAATGGTTTTTGGTCAATATAGGCTACTGGCTTATAACCTTATGTGTTATGGCAGGTATTTTGAGTGCAATGAGATAATAAACCATTAGACGAAAGGTTCCTGTTGGCTGAGGCAGTGAAAACTCCCCAGTCCCCAGATGATATCTGTAGAATCGATACCAACAGCGCAGCGAGTGGGAAAACAATCCTGAATAATCTGCAATGCTTGGTCATCTTTGGCATTGCGGAAGGTGGGTACTATCACTGATTCATTGGAAATATAAAAATTAGCATAGGAGGCTGGCAATCGCTGGCCTTCGTAGTATATAGCATCGGGCATCGGTAGCTCGACGATATTGAGGGCTTTACCATTCAATAGCCTCATAGATTTTAATTGACGAAGATTGTGATCCAACAAACTATGATTTTCATCTTTTTTGTTTGGTTCGATTACGGCAATGACCGTATCCTCATTGACAAAACGGACGGTATCATCAATGTGACCATCGGTATCGTCACCGACGATGCCTTCGTCTATCCATAGTACTTGCTCCATACCATAATAATCAAATAGGTATTGTTCTATTTGACCTTGATTTAAATGTGGGTTGCGATTTTTATTCAATAGACAAGCTGATGAGGTAATCAGTGTGCCTTTACCATTAAACTCTACGCTGCCCCCCTCCATTACGATATTGGGATGATATACGGGTACATTCATAGCGGTAGCTACGAGGGTTGGTATCACATCGTCCAAGTCAAAGGGAGGGTATTTATTGCCCCAAGCATTATAACCCCAATCGATAATGATTTTTTTGACATCATGATTTGGATTAATTAAAAATGCTGGACCATGATCTCTACACCAAGCGTCATTCGTAGGATGGATAAAAAATTTGACTTTAGATAATTCCACCTCTGCTTTAGATAACAAAGAGGTTGCAAAATTTTGCATAGCCTCGTCAACTACATTGATACACACTACTTCACCGAGCGTCAGTTCTTTGATGAAAGCCACATATGATGGATAGATCAGGTGGATCTTGCCTGGCCAGCTTTGTTCTTTATGGGGCCAGGATAGCCAGGTGGCATAGTGCAGTGCAAATTCTGCGGGAAAATAATAACCCTGAGCTTGAGGTGTTTTAAAACCCAATTTATCTGGGGTCCAAATCAAAGGATGATCCGTGATACTAGCTGACGATCCGTCAAGCTGATGGCTATTGATCTGATTATTCTCCATCGATGTATCGTTTTGTAATGTTTTGGTACGAATCTATGCGTCGATCTCTTAAAAATGGCCAATGGGTTCTATAAAAATCCGTTCGCTCCAGATCCAGACTCTCCACATGGACTTCTTCCTGATCGTGAGAGGCTTGATACAGTATTCTTCCAAAAGGATTGGCTACGAATGACCCGCCCCAAAACTTCATCGCACCATCTTGTTCGAAGCCTACCCGATTGACACTGACCACGGGTATACCATTGGCTATAGCGTGACTGCGTTGTATCGTCTGCCACCCATTATATTGTTCACTATTGGTAGCTTCATCTTGAGCTGTAGCCCAGCCGATCGCGGTGGGATAAAATAAGATTTCGGCTCCCGTCAATGCGGTCAATCGTGCCGCTTCAGGATACCATTGATCCCAGCAAATCAACACCCCGATCGTGGCAAACTTTGTTTTAAATACCTTATACCCAAGGTCTCCCGGAGTGAAATAAAATTTTTCGAAAAATGCCGGATCATCGGGAATATGCATTTTGCGGTACTTGCCAAGGTAGGTGCCGTCTGCATCGATGACAGCGGTGGTATTGTGGTAGATACCTTGAGCTCTTTTTTCAAATAATGAAGCGATGATCACAACACCCAATTCTTTGGCCAAATCTTGCAATTTTTCTGTAGAAGGGCCAGGAATGGGCTCTGCCAGTTTAAAGTTTTCATAGTCTTCAACATCACAAAAGTATAAGGATGTAAATAATTCTTGAAGACATACGATTTGAGCTCCTTTGGAAGCAGCTTCACGAGTTTTGACCATAGCTTTATTCAGATTAACTTCTTTATCTGAAGTACAAGTCATTTGAACCAAACCTATATTTACTTTAGCCATATATTTTGAAATTTCTAATATGATCCAACATGCATTTTACCAAGGCAAATAGGACTCATTTTAGCTCAAAAAAGATCATTTGAATGAAAAAACGATGGACCAAAACCACCTCTAGCAATAGTATTTTGTTTCAAATCTGGCAAAATACTAATAACTTCTTCGTTCAGTAACCAATTTTTGCATAATTTAAATGATTTCCTTTTAATCATGCATTATGAGATTGACCGTTTTGCCAATACTTTTTCGCAGCATCATTGTACTAATCTCAAGTTTAAATTAGTTTGCGAAGAATAATTTCAAGCAACTTCGTACTCCACCTTTGAAGGTTGGATAGTTGTCTTCGATGCGTTTAGAATTTCTATACTTACCAATGACCCATCGCTGGCATAATCCAGAATAACACCTTTTTTGTCTTGATCAGATTCGAAAATTTTCAAATCACTTAAACGGATATAAAGAATATCAGTTTCATTATCATATTTGACTTTCATTGGTATTTATTAATTTTTGTTGTGAGATAAACCGTTTTTACTAAAAATGGATTCTTCAATTTATTAACAAAGACTCTGATTAAAACATCCATTTCGTACGTACTTTTTATTTTTTTCTGATAAATTACTTGACCGATCTCATCATCAATAATTTTATCTGGTTGATTTAAAACTAAAAATATGGATTCAAGGGCAATTCCTCTCTCCCTTGCTTGGTCTGTAGCATGTTTGGATATTTCAAAATCACTGTTCAAATCACAAAATTAAAGCGAATTAAATTAGTATTAAACTTGAAATTCTTGGACTATGCTATCGAACTATAATTAGGTGATTCTTTAGTGATCGTGACATGATGGGGATGACTTTCATGTATACCGGCAGAGGATATGCGTACCATCTTGGCTTGTTGAAGTGCATGGATAGTGCTTGCACCACAGTAACCCATGCCTGCACGCAGCCCACCGATATTCTGGGTCATGACTTCAGATAATAGTCCTTTATAAGGTACACGCCCTTCTATACCCTCAGGTACCAGTTTTCTGATATCATCTTCAGCATCTTGAAAATAACGATCCTTTGATCCTTGCTGCATCGCTCCTAGTGATCCCATACCACGATAAGTTTTGAATTTTCTGCCCTCGTACAATATGGTTTCTCCGGGAGCTTCCTCTACTCCGGCAAACAATCCTCCGGCCATAATGGTGCTTGCTCCGGCTGCTATGGCTTTGACGATATCTCCAGTGAATCGAATGCCTCCATCCCCGATTATAGGTACTCCTGTCCCTTTTATACCATAAGCGGCTGCTATGATAGCTGATAGTTGAGGTACACCTACACCCGCTACGACTCTAGTCGTACAGATACTACCCGGTCCAACCCCTACTTTCACTCCATTTACTCCTGCATCCACCAATGCCTTGGCACCTGCTGCGGTAGCCACATTGCCAGCGATGATTTCAAGATGGGGATACCGTTGTCGGACACTTTTGACAGCATCTAATACCCCTTTGGAGTGGCCATGAGCTGTATCAATACAGATCACATCCACTTGTACCTGGATCAGAGCATCTATGCGGTCGTGAAGCTCTTGGTTGACTCCTACTGCTGCCCCTACGACCAACCTTCCGACAGTATCCTTGCAAGAAAGCGGGTAATCCTCAAGTCGCATTATGTCCTTGTAAGTGATCAGTCCAATGAGCTTGCCCTGATCGTCTACGACTGGTAACTTCTCTACTTTATAATTTTGAAGTATTCCTTTAGCTTGACCTAGTGTAGTTCCTTTAGGTGCAGTGATCAGGTTTTCTTTGGTCATTATCTCTGTGATGGGTTTATTCAAAATAGTTTCGAATCGCAAGTCCCGATTGGTAAGGATCCCTATCAAATGTTGCCGCTCATCTATGACTGGGATACCACCGATCCCATATTTATCCATGATCATGCGAGCATCTTTGACCGTAGCTCCGACCTTGAGGGTGATCGGATCGATGATCATGCCACTCTCCGATCGTTTGACACTGCGCACTTGATCGGCTTGGGTCTCGATACTCATGTTTTTATGGATGATACCAATGCCTCCTTCCCGGGCAATAGCTATAGCCAGTTTTTTTTCTGTGACAGTATCCATGGCCGCAGATACAATAGGTACATTAAGTCTAATGCCGGTGGTCAGTTGCGATTCTATGGAGACTTCTCGAGGTAAAACTTCTGAATAAGCGGGTATCAGTAGGACATCATCGAAGGTGAACATTTCTTCGATATGAGGTGCTGAGAGATTGTTTAGTTTTTCCATGTGCAAAGATAGACTGATTTTTTAAAAACACCATCACTTGGCTGTAGAGTTTGAGGTATAAAGGCCAGAGGATATCGAAGCTATCAGCCAAAAAGGCTAGCGTCAGGACTTCAAAAACTACGATGTGTCATTACCAATAATGCGTAGAATAAAGTTGTAGCTGAATAAAAGCTAAAAATCAAAACCACCTGACAGGATTGATTAAGGTACCAATATGCTCGATCTCGATGTGGACTTCATCTTCACCTTCCAGGGTAAAGGTAGAAGGCGGGACAATTCCTGTCCCAGTCATCAAAAAACAGCCCACTTCAAACTTTAATCCTCTGAGGAGATATTCTTTGAGATCCTCAAATTTTCTTTTCATCGTGTTTAGTTGAGTTTGCCCGTGGAATACACATTTATTAGCTCTATAGATTTTGAGATCTATTTGTGATGCGAGGTCGATCGGATGTTCTAAAATCAACAGACAGGGACCCAGAGCAGCGCTCCGCTCGTACGTTTTTGCCTGTGGCAGGTATAAGGTGTTTTCACCTTCTATGGACCTCGAACTCATGTCATTGCCTATGGTATAGCCTGCGATGTGACCTTTGCGATTGATAAATAAGGTGAGTTCGGGTTCTGGTACATTCCAGGTAGAGTCGATGCGGATATTCACGTGCTGGCCAGGGCCGGCTACCCGGTGTGCCAATGATTTAAAAAACAATTCTGGTCTATCGGCTTCGTACACCAAGTCATACGCCGATTTTGCGTGTTCGCTTTCCTCCATTCTTGCATCTCTACTGCGTAGGTAGGTGACTCCTGATGCCCATATTTCCTGTGTGCCTATCGGCGCTTGAATTGTATGGCGTAGGTCAGTCCAGGCGGCTTCGGAGATTGGGGTATCTGTGGTGGTTATCTGTTCAAGGAATGGGTATACATCTTCCCGATTGATCAGGGTATCCCAGTTTTGATCAGCTAAAGAGTAAAAATGGTCTTTATAGTGAAATACCAAGCAATCCTCACATTTATATAATTTTATCATATCCTTTTAATTATGAGTTAACGAGTTGTTTTCATCTCGGGTTGACCACTGCGTAGCCAGTTCTTCCAATTCTTTGTAAAATGATTCCCCATATTTTCGAATAAGGGCAGTTTTCAAAAACTGGTAAACAGGTATTTTGAGTTTTTCTCCAAGATTGCAAGCAGGATTACAAATGTCCCATCGATCATAATTTAATGCTTCCCAACTGACAGCAGGGTCTTTACTCACCCGAATAGGGTAGAGATGACAAGAGATTGGTTTGATAAAATCGGTACGCCCGCTGAGGTACGCTTGCTCTATACCGCATTGCAATATGCCCAACTCATTACGCGTGGAATAGATACAAGCTTGGTCAGATTTGAGTGGAGTCACTTCGCCATGAACAGCATGAACTTGGGCGCGAGACTGCTGGACAATCGATCGACCTTCTGCATCAAGATATGGTAAGAGATCTAAGTAATGTGCTTCTAACCACTGAACTTCGTCAGGATCGAGGGGAGCACCGGAGTCACCCTCAACACAACACGCCCCTTTACAGGTTTTTAGATCGCACACAAATTTTTTCTCTAACAGCTCCGCATGGATCAGCTTGCCTTGCACTTCAAACATTATGAGTCAAAATAGCTAATTTTTACTCTATAATGATCTTTGCAGGTAGCGATGACCCTCATTTCATAAAAAAAAAGCCAGTATTTTCAAAATAAATGGCTAAAATCAGCTTGAATCCAATATTTTTGAGCTCCGATTGATTTCGGATAGTATTTACACTTCAGTTGAGTTTTTTTTTTGTAGACAATGGATGAACTAAAACAGATTTTCAGGACTAAATCACTTGACCTTAAAGACAAAATTAAGGTGATGCTAAAAGAACACGGCAACCTGAAATTGGATGAAGTGAAACTTGAACAAGCATTTGGTGGTATGCGAGGTATTCAAAGTATGATCTGGGAAACCTCACTGCTTGATGCCCAGGATGGGATAAAGTTTAGAGGCTATAGTATACCTCAGCTTCAAAATTTATTACCTAAAGCTTCAAATGGGGATGAACCGCTACCGGAAGGAATATTTTGGTTGATGTTGACGGGCGATATACCCACCTCCACTCAAGTGCAATGGCTGAGTGATGAATGGGAGCGCCGCGCGATCATCCCGGACGCCATGTATAAGGTACTGGATGCATTGCCCAATGCAGTACATCCGATGACCCAATTTAGTATAGCGATCAACGCTTTACAAGCAGATTCCATCTTTCACAAACAATATGAAGATGGGATGTCCAAAAACGAATATTGGGAAGCAACCTACGAGGATGCTATGAATTTGATTGCCCGAATTCCTTTTGCGGCAGCCTACATTTATCGTAAAAATTTTAAAGAAAATAGACATATCCCGGCAGATAAATCGCTGGATTGGGCAGCTAATTATGCTCATATGTTGGGCTTACAAGGTCACGAATGTCATGAGATGATGCGATTGTATCAGACGATTCATGCGGACCATGAAGGTGGCAATGCAAGCGCACACACCGCCCATCTTGTGGGTTCGACATTGAGCGATGTCTATCTCTCTTATGCTGCTGCTATGAATGCACTAGCAGGTCCACTCCATGGCCTCGCAAATCAGGAGGTGATCAAATGGATCTTTGAGATGGTAGAGGTTCTCCAAACCCGAAAGCCAAGTAAACAACAAATCGTGCAATATATTCAGGATACTCTGAGTAAAGGCAAGGTAGTGCCGGGTTATGGTCATGCCGTACTCAGAAAACCGGATCCAAGATTTTATGCCCAAAAAAGATTTTCTGAGCGCTACTTAGCGAACGATGATATCATTCAAATTGTGTGGCAGTTGTTTGACATCACACCTCCGATTCTACAAAGTTTGGGTAAAGTGAGCAATCCTTGGCCTAATGTGGATGCACATAGTGGGGCCATGTTGGTCCATTATGGAGTGACAGAATATAATTATTATACAGTTCTTTTCGGAGTTTCTCGTACCTTAGGTGTGATGGCCGCTCAATGTTGGTCGAGAGCTTTGGGCTTTCCGCTCGAGCGACCTAAATCATTGACTTCAGCATGGATATTTGAATTTGTGGAACATAATAGCAACCTTTAGAGCACCAAATCACTTTACTATGTCCAAAATAGACCCAAATCTAAAATACACAGCAGATCACGAGTGGCTCAAACTTATCTCAGATAATGAAGCCTTGGTAGGCATTACTGATTTTGCCCAAGGAGAACTCGGGGAGCTAGTGTATATTGAAGTCAATACTGTTGGCAAATCACTCAAAAAAGGCGAAATATTTGGTACGGTCGAAGCTGTAAAAACAACCTCAGACCTGTTTATGCCAGTCGCTAGTACTGTACTGGAATTTAACCCTGACCTCAGTGAAAAAGGAGGAGATCAGCCTGGCTTGGTCAATGAAGATCCGTACGGTAAAGGCTGGATCGTTAAATTAAAAATAGAAAACCATTCGGAATTAGCTTCAATGCTTTCTGGCGAGGCTTATCAGGCTTTGCTGCATTAATTTATTCTTAAACTTTATTGTCCAGCCCACCACCTTGCTGCATTCTATCATCGATTGGATCAGGATGTTCAAATGGACATTATTGTGGACACTGGTGTTGGTTATATTGACATTCATGCCGGGACATGCCTTGCCTGCCAATAAATTTACTATACCTTATTTAGACAAAGTCGTTCATTTCGGATTTTATTTTACTTTTATTTTGCTTTATGAAATTGAATCATATCATCAGTCAAGTCATACACCTATGCTACTTGGGGTAGGTCTAGCAACGCTGCTCGGCGTAAGCACCGAGTTTGGTCAGCGGTACCTCACTGGCGGTCGCCATTTTGAATTCTTTGACATCCTGGCTAATATATCTGGTACCTTTATGGGTTGGTTAATCTTCCGATTCATTTTAAAGAAACTATAACTAAAACCAAGTATGCAGCAGACAGGTACTCCACGGATCGTAAACTTTTTAGGCGTTTTAAATCGTTTTAATTAACCAACTAATTACTACAAAATAGTACTGCCATGAGTTTTATTTCAATCACTCTTTATATCAGATAGACCACCTATTATGAATAAAGAGGTATACAAACTGTGGTCAAAAGATTCTATGGACGATATCCTTTTCGAACGACGAAATAAGGCGTATGGCGCATACCAATTACGGAAGCTATATGATAAACATATGACCCGGGGCCTTTGGCTTGGTACATTTTTGTTTTTATTGGTGGTGTCTATGCCTATCATCATAAGGTATCTGCAAGGGGTATTACCTGAAAAAGTAGAGAAATTGCAGATCCAGGAGGTCAGATTGGCTGAGATTCCGCCTATAGATCCCAAGAAAACGTTGCCGCCACCTCCAAAAGTAATTACCCAACAGCTCAATGACAAAGTCAGATTAATAGAGCCAGAAGTCAAAAAAGATGCTGAGGTCGAAGAAGTTCAAACGACACCGGATCCGGTCGTAGATAAAAAGGAAACTGTCGATACGGCACTTTCTAATCATACAATTGCTACAGTGCCTTCTCCTGCAAATGGTGATGGTACAGTAAAACAGAATGAGGCTACCGGTACCTCAGAGGGAAGTGATAATGGTACCATCTATAGTGTAGTTGAAGAGGCACCAAGATTTCCAGGTTGCGAGCATCTGGCTCTTACTCAAGATCGTAAGAAGTGCGCTGCAGAAAAAATGTTGCAATATTTATATAAAAACATAAAATATCCCGATATGGCTAAGCTAAAAGGCATAGAAGGAAAATGTATTCTCACCTTTGTAGTAGAAAAGGATGGTAGCATCACCTCCGCCAGTATAGCACAAGATATAGGGGCAGGCTGCGGCCAGGAAGCACTGCGAGTCATCGAATCTATGAATAATCTCACCGAGCGATGGAGACCAGGTATGCAACGAGGTACGCCTGTAAGATTCCAGTATAGTCTTCCCCTCACGTTTAAGTTGAGTCGTGTCGGGTTGTAAATGGAGTTAATATCATCCATTCGTATAAGATAGCCATAATGAGCTTCAGCTTCTACCTAATATTTTTTAGCCCAATAAAGATGCAATGATCTATTTTTATCCTTTATTGCATAGTTTTCAATATGGATCTGATACTAAAATATAAACAATACCTCCTCATCCTACTAGCTTTAGGTGCTGCGTTTTTATTACGTAACCAATTTTCCGATACGAATGAACGTGAAACGACTAACTCTCCTGCAAAATCAATGGAGGAGCCAGAGCAAAAACCCTCGGATGAGGCTTCGGACATCCTGACGGTCGCTGAAGTAAATCCCCGTTTTCCTGGATGTGAAAATCTTTCAACAACCGAAGAAAAGAAAAAGTGTTCCGATGAAAAATTACTGAAATATCTATACGAGCAAATCATATACCCTATCTATGCGCAAGATCATGGCATAGAAGGCAGATGTGTAGTTTCTTTTGTAGTGGAGATGGATGGCAGTATATCCAATGCAAAAATAATCAAGGATATCGGTGGTGGATGTGGTGAAGCATCACTGCAGGTGGTCCATAGTATGAATAATATGCCCGAAAAATGGATAGCCGGAATGGATAAAGGCAGGCCAGCTCGAGTAAGATTTAATCTCCCGGTCAGTTTTAGATTAGAAGAAAAACCTGAAATAACTCAATAAGATGAGTTCATAATCAATAAATTGAATGCTACGTTTACCTATCAGAGCACTCCGTCAAAAAACCTCACTGCCCGATTTCTGCGCCTAAAGTAGGGGTGATATGCTGATCTTCCATGGCGTGATATACCGCATCGAGCAGTCTTGATCTATATTCTGATTTATGTAATTTGTTGTTATTCATGGAAGGATATGTGCGATTGCATAAAAACACAAAGACCAATTGATGATCAGGGTCTATCCACGCAGCCGTACCTGTAAATCCGGTGTGACCAAACAAGTTGGCTGAAGCAAGGTAACTGGCAGGTTGAGGTTTATTAGGGTCTAATTCTTTCATGTCAAAACCAAGGCCTCGCCGGGAAGATCCGAGTTGACGCGAAGCAAAGTACTTGATAGTAGAAGGTCGGATGAATGAAGTCCCACCATATTGGCCACCGGAAAGTAACAATTGCATAATTGTGGCAAGATCTGTTGCATTGCTGAATAGCCCTGCATGTCCACTCACCCCATCCAACATGGCAGCTCCCATATCATGCACATATCCTTTAATAGTACGGTTACGCCAATAGTTATCTTTCTCTGTCGGTGCGATCATATTCAATGGGTACGACTTATAGGGATTGTATAATGTGTGGGTCAACCCTAGCGGTTGATAAAAGTTTTTATTCATGTATTGATCCAGCCGGAGTCCGGTCTGGCATTTAACCATTTCAGCGATCATATAAAACCCAAGATCGCTGTAGAGGTAATTTTTATTATTGCGCAACTCGGATTGTACGATATGATTCCAGATCAATTCATCATACCCTGTCTTGAGGTACATACCGGCAGCTACCGGAATTTTGTATTTTGAACTGGCTGTGGAGGCATACAATGTTGGATCGGGCTTATATTTATTTCGTTTTAATCGGACGAGGGTCTCTTTGTAAAATGGTATCCAGGCTATAAACCCTGCTTGATGGCTCATAATCTCCGTGAGTGTAATATTTGCTTTATTACTGTTTTTAAGAGCAGGCAGATATTGAGCTAATGGCTGGTCCAGAGAAATGGTACCCTCATCATACAATTTCATGGTAGCCAGCGTACTGGATGCAACTTTTGTGATGCTTGCGATATCGTAGATATCTGAATGGCCTACTGGGATTTTTTTTTCGTAATCGTGATATCCAAAAGATTTTTGATAAATGATCTTGCCATCTTTGGCTACCAGCAACTGACCACCGGGCGCTGCATGCGATTGAACGATCTCCTCGGTGATGCCGTCCAATGCACTTAATTTTATAGAATTGATATTGACACGTTCAGGAATGGAATACCCAAATCTCATAAGGCTGCCTTGTGAGATGCCGGTACCCAATTTCCAATCCGTAGTGACAGTCACCGGCAGTTTCCCATCGGCCCCTATAGCGCCAAACAAGGACTGGGCAGCTAGGTCCTGCATTATAGGATCTTCTTCATAGGCTTGAAGAACCCAATCAAACTTTTCAAAATTTTTCAGTGCGTAGGGACTGCCAAAAGAGACCAAAATGACTTTGGTTTGCAAGCTCAATTGACGGATGAATTGAATAGCAGATTGACTCAAACCGAAATTTTGTTTGATATATTTATTCAAACCGTGCAGTGCAACGATGACGATGTCTTTATCTTTAAATGCGGCCAAAAGATTGACGGATTTGGCCTCAGTCAGATTATAATCACTTTGTAGATGGGATACTTTTGCATAACTGTCTAATCGCCACTGGAATGCTGATTTAACAGGGACACCTATCGATAATGAACCTAATTTATGATGATCTAGATCGGTGATGGGAATCAGATTGTTTTTATTAGTAACTAAGGTCAAAGCTTGCTCATACAATTTTGATTTTAAAGCTTTAGCCTTACCATTATTGACTTCTGCCACGAGATTAGACAATGGGGTAGGGCTATATAGATGTAATCCCATATGGTACTTTGCATGTAATATCTTTTTTACCGATTGATTTAATCGTTTATATAGTGTGGGCTCTTGTTGAATAGCCTGTTTGAGCTGTTGTATGGAAAGATCTATATTATTGGGCAAACAAAGTACATCCATACCAGCTTTAAAAGAAAGCATCTCCACCTCGCCTTCAGCATAATTTTTTGTGACGCCTTTCATCTCCATGGCATCCGAAAAGATCAAGCCCTCAAACTTTAATTCATTTCTGATCAATCCGGTCAAGGTCGCTGTCGATAAAGTAGAAGGCACTTTGGGGTCCGATTCTAATGCGGGGACAGAAAGATGTGAGACCATCACACTTTCAGCTCCCTGCTCGAATAACAATCGGAATGGAAATAATTCTATGCTATCCAATCTTTTTTTGCTAAAAGGGATTAATGGTAAATCAAGGTGACTATCCACATCGGTATCTCCATGACCTGGAAAATGTTTTACACTAGCCATAATGCCATGATCCTGCATACCTCTCATGTATTGAAAGGCTTTGGCCGTGACTTGAGTTCTGTTTTCGCCAAATGATCGATCATTGATCACAGGATTTGCTGGATTGATATTGATATCAACGACGGGTGCGAAATTGATATGACATCCGATCCGCTTAAGTTGCTCAGCTATTTCAGCACCCATGTCATAGATGGATTTATTGTCTTGAAGGGCACCCAACGTGAGCATTTTGGGAAAACTTATTGCGGCTTCTTTATGACGCATACCAAGTCCAAATTCTGCATCAATGGCTACCATCATAGGGATCCGAGACATCTGTTGATACTGATTGGTCAGTTCAGCTTGTTTTAATGGGGTACCCTGAAAAAAACATAAGCCACCGATATGATATTTTTTTATTTGTGCCTCTACTTCAGCGATATGTTCAGGTCCTTTGTCTGAATGGGCCCTGATCATGTAAAGCTGGCCTACCTTTTCATCATCGCTCAATGTAGCAAAAACAGAATCAACCCAACGCTGCTCCGACTCAGGTATTACCCTTTTATGGCCGGCCAAATGAAATCGTCCTATAAAAGAAAACTGAACCAGAAGGAAACAAAGTAATAATACACTTTTCAGCATGTCACAAATTTATTTAATAAATAAAGGCTTTCTATGGTTTTTCTCATCTATTGCAGTAGAATTAAGTTAATTTTTTAGTCTAAATGAGTTACCAAACCGTGACAAACATATTATAAAATAAATTAATATGTTTAAGTGCGTGGTTTGCTTCACAATACATATATGGTTTTAATTGGTCAGTTTAGGTGCGTATTGGGGCGAAATCACTCGAGACTGCTCCATGCCAAGCTCAATTGTCCGATTAGTT